>NZ_JBFAHR010000020.1:0-93387 GCF_040654275.1 Nocardia sp. NPDC050717 | reverse complement strand
CGGCGCATGTCGATGATGTGGTCGACGTGTTCGATGTCGACGGGGCACTGCTCGACGCAGGCGCCGCAGGTGGTGCACGACCACAGGACTTCGGGATCGATGACGCCGTGGACGTCCTCGGCACCGATCAGGGGACGCTCCGCCTCGGCACGCGCGGCCGACGGCACCCCATCACCGCCCAGCAGATACGGCGCCTTCGCATACGTGTGATCGCGCAGCGACATGATCAGTAGCTTGGGCGACAACGGCTTTCCGGTGTTCCACGCCGGGCACTGTGACTGGCAGCGACCGCACTCGGTGCAGGTCGTGAAGTCCAGCAAGCCTTTCCAGGTGAAGTCCTCGACCCTACCCACACCGAACGTGTCGACATCGGGGTCGGCGCTGTCCATGTCGAGGACCTTGCCGTGCGACATCATCGGCTTGGCCGCGCCGAGGGCGACGCCACCGTCGGCCTCCCGCTTGAAGTAGATGTTGAAGAACGCCGAAATCCGGTGCCACGCAACACCCCAGGTGAGCTTGCGGCCGATGAGGTACAGGAACGCGGCGCCCGCGAGCATTTTGACGAACGCGAACACCGAGATCATCAGAGGGTTCGCGGGAAGCAGACGAGCGACCTGCATGGTGAACAGGTCGGACGACAGGTGCCCACCGCCGTAGGTCGCGATCTTGCCCGCTTTGACCAGGACATCGCCCAGCCCGTGGATGAGCACGATCGTCTCGATGAGATACGCCGCAACGAAATTCGACCCGCTGAACCGGGACAGCCGCTCGGGACGCCGCGGGTGGTTCAGCTGCCGGATTCCGATCAGCGTCACGATGCCGATGATGGTGGCGAGGCTGAGAATCTCCTCCAGCAGGTGGTAGCCGAAGGTGTCACCGATGATCGGCCAGCCGAACGTCGGGTCGAAAGTCTGTCCGTAGGACTCGAAGTAGAAGACCATCCCCAGCAGGAACCCGATCATCACCAGCCAATGCGCCCAGCCGACGGTGCGGAACTTGTTCATCCGCGTGTGCGCGACGACCTCGACGACGACCGTTCGCGCGCGCGGCAGGAAGGGGCGCAGCCTCGCGCGGTCGGGTCGGCCCGCACGGAGGACGCGGATCATCCGGGTCACCCCGAGGACGAGCGTTCCCCAGCACAGCAAGGTGATGACGGTGCCGATGATCCCGAGAGTGATCGTGGCAGTGGACATTGTGCGGCCCCCCGTGCGGTAAGTCGTCGGCCGGCAAGACATGTTACCGGCCAGTAACTTGATGTTGAATTGCCAAGCTACCACTCGATCGAACGGGGCGGAAGACCCGATTGCGCGCCATGGCGCGCGCCGGGCCGCGATCCTCGACCGGATATGAACGCGTTGAGAATTCCGAAAGGTGACCGACCTACGGTGGTGGGGTGTCGAACGAAAGAGTCGCTCCTGCAGCGGAAATCGCATCTGGACGCCGGAGGTCGCGGCGTCGTCGCCGGTCCGATGGTGGGTACGAAGACGGGGGCATGGGGGTCGAGGTGGTCGTCACCGTGCTCGTCGAGGGCGCGGGGGCGGTGGCCCGCCTGATCGGGCGGGTGCTGTCCGGGATTGTGCAGGCACTCACGTGAGGGTGCGACGGGTCTACCCTTGATCTTGTGGGTCTGGCGGTGCCGGCACCGATGCTGGCCAAACCCGGACGGCCGCCGCGGCCGCCAGGGCGGTGGAGCGCGGAGATGAAGTGGGACGGTGTCCGCGCGATCGCCCGCTGCGCCGAGGGTGGTGTGAGTCTCTGGAGCCGGAACCTGCGGGACATCAGCGGCTCCTATCCCGAGGTCGTCAGCGCGCTGACCGAGATGACCGCGGGGCGCAGCATGCTGCTGGACGGTGAGCTCATAGCCCCCGACGACCGGGGTGCCCCGTCATTCGCGCGTCTGCAGCGGCGGATGCACGTCCAACGTCCCCTGTCCGCGCTGATCGCCGAGGTGCGGGTGGACTACGTGGCGTTCGACCTACTCGCCCTCGACGAGGACATCCTGTTCGAGGATCCCTACTCGACGCGGCGCGCGGAGCTGACGGGGGTTCGGATCGACGACGGCGCCCGCGTCCGTGTCCCGCCGAACTGGTCACTGGCCGACACCGACGCCGACCAGCTGTTGCACGCGGCGGCGGAGAACGGGCTGGAGGGCATCGTCAGCAAGCGGATCGACTCGAGCTACGAGCCCGGCCGCCGCTCGTCGGCCTGGATCAAGACGGTGCTGCGCGCCACCACCGAGGCCGTCATCGTCGGCGCGGTCCCCGGCACCGGACCGAACGCCGCCACCTTCGGCGGGCTGGTCCTGGCCGGCCACACCCCCGAAGGTCACCTGCACTGTATCGGCGGCGTCGGAACCGGATTCACCACCGAGGCCCGGCGCAGCATCCGCGCCGCGCTCGAGGAAGTCCGCCGCGAGACCAGCCCACTGGACGATCCACCGCCCCCGACGGTGACACGGGCGGCGTGGTGGGTGGAACCCGTCTTCGTGGCCGACATCGAATACCGCGAGATCAGCGGCGACGGCCTGCTGCGGCACCCGAGTTTCCGCGGAATCCGCACCGACAAGTCCCCCGACGAAGTCGGCCTGCCGGGTTGACGATCGTGGTGTGTGGGCGCAGAGGGGATCGAACCCCCGACCGCTGGTGTGTAAAACCAGTGCTCTACCGCTGAGCTATACGCCCCGGGTCCCGCCGGGCGTGCCGGCGGGATCGGTCTATGAATCTAGCGCGGCGAGGGCTTTCTCCCAAGCCGCCTGGTCACGGGCCTCGCCGGGCCCGTTCATCTCGGCGAAAGTGATGTAGCCGGCCTTGTCGATGACGAACGTGCCGCGGTTGGGGTAACCGGATTTGTCGTTGAAGACGTCGTAGGCCTGGGTGACCGCGCCGTGCGGCCAGAAATCCGACAGCAGGGGGAACAGGTAACCCTGTTCGGCCGCCCAGATCTTGTGGGTCGGTGGCGGGCCGACGGAGATCGCGAGGATCTCGGCGTCGTCGTTCTGGAACTTGGGCAGCTCGTCGCGCACCTTGCACAGCTCACCCTGGCAGATGCCGGTGAAGGCGAGCGGATAGAAGACCAGCAGTACGTTCTTCTTGCCGCGGTAGTCCGACAGCGTGACGGGCTGGTTGTTCTGATCCTTGAGCGTGAAGTCCGGCGCGAGAGTGCCAACCTCTAGCGGCATAGGGCGAATCCTCCGTCGTGTCGGGTCTCAGCCGAGCGTTCTCGTCCGGCTGAGACCTTAGCGAACGGCGAATTCAGCGCTGTTTGGACGGTGCCTTCGGCTGAACCAGGCGCGAGCCCGTCCAGCTGCCGAGACTGATGGTCGAGGTCTGGGTCAGGCCGGCCGTTGGCGCGGCTTCGGCGATCTCGCTCGGATCGACATGGCCCGAGTGACCGGTCTTGGGGGTGAGTACCCAGATGAAGCCCTCATCCGACAGCGGGCCGATGGCGTCCATCAGCTCGTCGGCCAGATCGCCGTCACCTTCTCGCCACCACAACAGGACCGCGTCCACGACCTCGTCGGAGTCCTCATCGACCATCTCGCCGCCGCTGACCTCCTCGATCTCGGCGCGCAAGTCGTCGTCGGTGTCCTCGTCCCAGCCCAATTCCTGAACGACCAAGCCGTGAGAAATGCCAAGCTTCTGAGCGTAGTTCTGCGCGTCCGCCGCGGCGACCACGGTGGTGTCCTCCCTAAACTGCCGACAATAGATAGGTGCAAGCGAACATGGTTATCGGCCGCAGCGCAAGCCGATCGGATGAATTGGGACCGTGTGCCGCGTGTCGGCGGGACGAATTCAGCGGCTCGAGCAGGCGTCGTGTACCTCGGTGCGTGCCTTGTTGATCTTTCGGCTGGCGTCGTTGAGCTTGGCCACCTGGGAGGTGTAGGTCATCTTCCTGGTCTCGGCGGACAGCTCGCGCGCCGCGACGACATAGGCGGTGAACTTCTCGGCGAGTTCCGGCGGCAGCGCGCCCGCGGCGGCGGTGACGCCGGTCTCCACCTTCGTGGCGGCGTTGTCGAGAGTGCCTGCCGCGGCCTCGCGCTTGGCGGCGTAATCGGGGGCATTGCCGTCGTGCGCGGTGACGAAGTCGTTGAAGGCGGTCACCCCGGCGCCCGTGGTGATGGGGAACTGGGTGCAGTTGTCCGTGATCGCCTTGGCCTGCGCGGCGGCCGCTTTCGACGACGCGGCGGCCGAGGACGACGCGGCGGCGGCGGTCTTGTACGCCGCGACCTCGGCGGCATCGGTGGTCGCGGTACCGGGCACCTGCTTGCCGCACCCCGCCACCACCAGGCCGGCGGCTACGGCGACGGTGGCACAGGCCAGACCAAAGCGGCGTGCGTCCAGCACCCTCATCGTCGTCCGATCCCTCTCATCCCGCTCCTGCGCTTCCCCTGGCGAACTTAGTGGATCCTTGCCGACCGTGGACCGCGGCGGCAACCCGGGGTCGGCGGGTCCACGCGCACACGCCGACTTCGGTGTATACCGCCCAGTACCTGGCTGGAGAGGATGACCTGCGCCACCTTTTCGGTAAGGATGGGGGTGCGCCCGAAACGTTCGTGACGGGTGGCCCGCACACCTAGCGGGCAGGCCCGGGGAAAGCGACGCCAACAAGCAGTTCAGCCCCCTGTACGAGGAGCAGATTTGACCGACCTGATCCACCCTGTGTCAGCGAATTCCGCGAACGAACCCGCCGCGGGCAGCGACGCCGCCACGAGAACGAGCGGTGAACGCGTCCGGGTGATCCGCGAGGGAGTGGCGTCGTATCTTCCCGATATCGACCCCGAGGAGACCAGTGAATGGCTGGAATCCTTCGACGACATGCTCGATCGCGAAGGCCCCGGCCGCGCCCGCTATCTGATGCTGCGGCTGCTCGAGCGCGCCGGCGAGCGCCGGGTGTCGATTCCCGCGCTCACCTCCACCGACTACGTCAACACCATCCCCACCGAGAACGAACCCTGGTTCCCCGGTGACGAGGAGGTCGAGCGCCGCTACCGCGCCTGGATCCGGTGGAACGCCGCGATCATGGTGCACCGCGCGCAGCGGCCCGGCATCGGCGTCGGCGGCCACATCTCCACCTACGCGTCCTCGGCGGCGCTCTACGAGGTGGGCTTCAACCACTTCTTCCGCGGCAAGGACCATCCCGGCGGCGGTGACAGCATCTACATCCAGGGTCACGCTTCGCCCGGCATCTACGCCCGCGGCTACCTGGAGGGCCGCCTCAGCGCCGAGCGCCTCGACGGCTTCCGCCAGGAGTACAGCCACGGCGGACCCGGCCACGGCCTGCCGTCCTACCCGCACCCGCGCCTGATGCCGGACTTCTGGGAGTTCCCGACGGTGTCGATGGGCCTCGGCCCGATGAACGCCATCTACCAGGCCCGGTTCAACCACTATCTGCACGACCGTGGCATCAAGGACACCTCCGACCAGCACGTCTGGGCCTTCCTCGGTGACGGCGAGATGGACGAGCCGGAATCGCGCGGCCTGATCCAGGTGGCCGCCAACGAGGCACTCGACAATCTGACCTTCGTCATCAACTGCAACCTGCAGCGGCTCGACGGTCCGGTGCGCGGCAACGGCAAGATCATCCAGGAGCTGGAGTCGTTCTTCCGCGGCGCGGGCTGGAACGTGATCAAGGTGGTCTGGGGCCGCGAGTGGGACGCGCTGCTCGGCGCCGATCGCGACGGCGCCCTGGTCAACCTGATGAACACCACCCCCGACGGCGACTTCCAGACCTACAAGGCCAACGACGGCGCCTACGTGCGCGATCACTTCTTCGGCCGCGACCCGCGCACCAAGGCGCTGGTGCAGAACATGTCCGACAGCGAGATCTGGAATCTCAAGCGCGGCGGCCACGACTACCGCAAGGTCTACGCGGCCTACGCGGCGGCGATGGCGCACAAGGGCCAGCCGACGGTGATCCTGGCCAAGACGATCAAGGGCTACACCCTCGGCAAGCACTTCGAGGGCCGCAACGCCACCCACCAGATGAAGAAGCTGGCGCTGCAGGACCTCAAGGACTTCCGCGATCTGCAGCGCATCCCGATCACCGATGCCGAGCTGGAGAAGGATCCGTACCTGCCGCCGTACTACCACCCCGGCATGGACAACCCGGCCATCCAGTACATGCTGAGCCGCCGCCAGGCCCTCGGCGGTTTCGTGCCGGAGCGCCGCTCGGCGGCCAAGCCGCTGACGCTGCCCGGCGACGAGGCTTACCGCTCGGTGCGCAAGGGCTCGGGCAAGCAGAAGGTCGCCACCACCATGGCGCTGGTGCGCCTGGTCAAGGAGCTGTTGCGGGACAAGGAGATCGGCAAGCGGATCGTGCCGATCATTCCCGACGAGGCCCGCACCTTCGGCATGGACTCGTGGTTCCCGACGCTGAAGATCTACAACCGCAACGGCCAGCTCTACACCTCGGTCGACGCGGAACTGATGCTCGCCTACAAGGAGAGCGCCGTCGGGCAGATCCTGCACGAGGGCATCAACGAGGCCGGATCCACCGCGTCGTTCACCGCGGTGGGCACCTCCTACGCCACCCACGGCGAGCCGATGATCCCGCTCTACATCTTCTATTCGATGTTCGGGTTCCAGCGCACCGGCGACGGGCTGTGGGCGGCGGCCGATCAGCTGGCCCGCGGGTTCGTGCTCGGCGCGACGGCGGGCCGCACCACGCTCACCGGCGAGGGCCTGCAGCACAACGACGGGCACTCGCTGCTGCTGGCCTCGACCAACCCGGCCGTGGTGACCTACGACCCGGCGTTCTCCTTCGAGATCGCCCACATCATGCGCGACGGTCTGCGCCGGATGTACGGCGGCGTCACGCCCGAACAGGGGCAGCTGCCCGGCACCAACCCGCCGGAGGACGGCGCGTTCGCCGGGGAGAACATCTTCTACTACATCACCCTCTACAACGAGCCGTACCAGCAGCCGGCCGAGCCCGAGGGCATCGATGTGGCCGGGCTGCTCAAGGGCCTGTACCTGTACCAGCAGGGCGGCGAGGGTGAGGTGCGCGCGCAGATCCTGGTCTCCGGTGTCACCGTGCCCGACGGCCTGCGCGCCCAGGAGATCCTGGCGCAGGACTGGGGCGTGGCCGCGGACGTGTGGTCGGTGACCTCCTTCGGTGAACTGCGCAAGGAGGCGCTGGACAAGGAGATCCAGGCGCTCAAGCATCCCGACACCGATCCGGGCGTGCCCTACGTCACCCAGGCGCTGGCGGCGGCGCGCGGACCCGTCGTGGCCGCCACCGACTGGATGCGCGCGGTGCCCGACCAGATCCGGCAGTGGGTGCCGGGCGACTACACCACCCTCGGCACCGACGGGTTCGGCTTCTCCGACACCCGCCCCGCCGCCCGCCGGGTGTTCAACGTCGACGCCCAGTCGATCGTGGTCGCGGTGCTCGAGGGCCTGGTCAAGGACGGCACGCTGGACAAGTCGAAGGCGGTGGAAGCGGCGGCGAAGTATCGCATCGACGACGTGGCCGCCGCGCCGAAGCCGAGTGCGGACGCGGCCGAGGAACTCGCGTAGCGGACGATAGGACTGTGGAGCGCAAACCGCCGCGGCCCCGTCGGATCACCGAGGGCACCAGCGAACACGAGGTCTATCTGCCGACCGGGGCACTGTCCCCGAATCGGCAGACTCGCGATCCGCTGCCCGACACGCTGCTCAAGCGGGTCAAGCAGTTCTCGGGCCGGCTGTCCACCGAGGCGGTGGGGTCGATGCAGGATCGGCTGCCGTTCTTCGCCGATCTGGACGCCGCGCAGCGTGCGGGCGTGCAGATGCTGGTGCAGACGGCGGTCGTGAACTTCCTGGAGTGGTTGCAGGATCCCGACTCCGACATCCGCTTCAGTCTGGACGCGTTCCAGGTGATCCCGCAGGATCTGGCGCGGCGGCTCACGCTGCGCCAGACCGTGGACATGGTGCGGGTGGCCATGGACTTCTTCGAGCAGTGGCTGCCCGCGCTGGCGCGCAACGACCGTCAACTGGTGGCGCTCACCGAGGCGGTGCTGCGATACGGGCGTGAGCTCGGTTTCGCGGCCGCCTCGGTGTACGCCAGCGCGGCCGAGTCGCGCGGCGCGTGGGACACCCGGCTGGAGGCGCTGGTGGTCGACGCGGTGGTCCGCGGCGACACCGGTCCCGACATGCTGTCGCGGGCGGCCACGTTGAACTGGGACGCCACCGCGCCCGCCACCGTGCTCGTCGGGACCCCGCCCGCCGATCAGGGCGTCTCCACGGTCGGCGCCGTGCACACGATCGCGACCAGGCACGGCAGGGCCGCGCTGGCGGTCGTGCAGGGCGCCCGGCTGGTGATGGTGGTCAGCGGACACCTCGGCGGGGAGGCCGGGATCGCCTCGCCGTTCCTGACGGATCTGCTGGCCGACGTGTTCTCCGACGGCCCGGTGGTGATCGGCCCGACCATGCGCACCCTCGGCGCCGCGCACGCCAGCGCGATCGAGGCGCTGGCCGGCATGGAGGCCGTCGTGGGCTGGCGCGGCGCGCCAAGGCCCGTTCACGCGTCGGAATTGCTGCCCGAACGCGCTCTGCTGGGCGATAGAGCTGCGATAGAGGCGCTGAACGAGTATCTTGTGCTCCCGTTGGCTGCTGCCGGATCTTCGTTATCCGACACACTCGACGCCTACCTGGATTGTGGCGGAGCAGTAGAAACATGCGCGCGTCAGCTGTACGTCCATCCAAATACCGTTCGGTACCGACTCAAACGAATCGGTGAGATCACCGGACGTGATCCGATGAATCCCCGAGACGCTTATGTGCTCCGGATCGCGGCGACAGTGGGTCGTTTGACACGAACCCATAACGAATCGTCACCCCCCGTCACAGAAACCCCGCCTTCCCCAGTGGGCTTCGAGCCCCTGTAACGAGATCGGGGAATCGGTCGATCGGGACACCCCACCTCGGATTTTGTGGGACCCCTACAAAACGCGTCCGCAAGCTTCATTCGCGCCGACATCTCTTGCGGCGGGGGTCACAGTGTTTTCTTAGGGAGTGATCGCGTTGTTCACCCCTGGACAGGGGTCCCAGACACCCGGCATGCTCGCGCCCTGGCTCGCCCTTCCCGGTGCGACCGACCGCCTCGAGCTGTGGTCGAAGGCCGCCGGCCTCGACCTGGTCCGTCTCGGTACCACCGCGACGGCCGAGGAGATCGTCGATACCGCGGTGACCCAGCCGCTCGTCGTCGCCGCCGCCCTGCTGGCGTTCGCCGAAATCGCCCCCGAGACGATTCCGGCGGATACCATCGTCGCCGGACACTCGGTCGGCGAATTCGCCGCCGCCGCTGTCGCCGGCGTCATCACCGCCGACGAGGCGGTCAGCCTGGCCGCCATTCGCGGCCGGGAGATGGCCAAGGCCTGTGCGCTGCAGCCGACCGGCATGTCCGCGGTGCTCGGTGGTGACGAAGCCACCGTGCTCGCACGGCTCGCCGAACTCGATCTCGTCCCGGCCAACCGCAACGCGGTCGGCCAGATCGTGGCGGCGGGCAGCTTGGAAGCTCTGGCGGAGCTCGCCGCGAACCCGCCGGAGAAGGCACGGGTCCGCGCATTGCCCGTCGCCGGTGCGTTCCACACCGCTTTCATGGCCCCGGCCCAGGCTGCTGTCGCCGATGCCATCGCTCAGATCTCGCCGAGCGACCCGATCCGGACGCTGCTGTCGAACTTCGACGGCAAGCCGGTCACCTCGGGCGCCGACGCGATCGACAAGCTCGCGGCTCAGGTCACCCGCCCCGTGCGCTGGGACCTGTGCACCGAGACCGTCCGCGCGGCGGGTGTGTCGGCCGTGGCCGAACTGCCTCCGGCGGGCACCCTCGTCGGAATCGCCAAACGGGAACTGAAGGGCACGCCGAATCTGGCGCTCAAGACCCCCGAAGACCTCCCCGCGTTGGCCGAGCTGACCATCTCCGGCTAGCTTTCCCCCCGGCGGTCGCGCACGACGAGGTGCGAGACCGTTTCAGACCCTACAAACGAGAACAAGAAGGGAGCCACCAAAGTGGCCGCTCTGACCCAGGAACAGATCGTCGAAGAACTCGGCAAGATCATCGAAGAGGTTACGGGTATCGAACCCTCCGAGGTGACCATCGAGAAGTCCTTCGTCGACGACCTGGACATCGACTCGCTGTCCATGGTCGAGATCGCTGTGCAGACCGAGGACAAGTACGGCGTCAAGATCCCCGACGAGGATCTCGCCAGCCTGAAGACCGTGGGTGACGCCGTCTCCTACATCCAGAAGCTCGAGGCGGAGAACTCCGACGCCGCCGCGGAGCTCAAGGCCAAGTTCGACGCCGAGTAGGGCTGAACCAGTGACCACTCCTTCCACCTTGAACGGGAATTTCCCCAACGTCGTCGTCACCAGCATGGCGGCGACCACGTCGATCGCGGGTGATGTCGATGCGACGTGGAAGGGACTCCTCAACGGTGAGAGCGGAATCGACGTTCTCGAGGATTCCTTCATCGAGGAATACGACCTGCCGGTGCGTATCGGCGGTCACCTGAAAGTCAGCCCCGACACCCTCCTGAGCCGGGTCGAGATCCGCCGCATGGCGTATGTCGAGCGCCTGGCGACCGTCCTCGGTCGCGAGGTGTGGAAGAACGCGGGCAGCCCGGAGGTCGACCCCGACCGCCTGGGCGTCGCGATCGGCACCGGCCTCGGTGGCGGCGACGCGCTGATCGACTCGGTCGACAAGCTGAAGAACGGTGGCTATCGCAAGATCTCGCCGCTGGCTGTTCAGATGGTCATGCCGAACGGTCCGTCGGCTGTCGTCGGGCTCGAGCTGAAGGCCAGGGCGGGAGTGGTCACTCCGGTCTCGGCGTGCTCGTCGGGTTCGGAAGCCATCGCCAACGCGTGGCGGATGATCGTGATGGGTGACGCCGACATGGTCGTCACCGGCGGTGTCGAGGGTTTCATCGACTCCGTGCCGATCGCGGCGTTCTCCATGATGCGGGCGATGAGCACGCGCAACGACGATCCCAAGGGTGCTTCGCGTCCGTTCGACAAGGATCGTGACGGCTTCGTCTTCGGCGAGGCCGGCGCGCTCATGACGATCGAGACCGAGGAGCACGCGAAGGCTCGCGGTGCCACCATCCACGCGCGCCTGCTCGGCGCCGGTATCACCTCCGACGGCTTCCACCTGGTGGCGCCGGATCCCGAGGGCACCGGTGCGGCCAGGGCGATGACCCGCGCGATGCAGACCGCCGGTCTGTCCAAGCAGGACATCACCCACATCAACGCCCACGCGACCGCGACCCCCATCGGCGACACCGCCGAGGCCAACGCGATCAACAAGGCTGTGGGCAACCACGCTTCGGTGTACGCGCCGAAGTCGGCGCTCGGCCACTCGATCGGCGCCGTCGGCGCGCTCGAGTCCGTGCTCACCGTGCTGGCCATCCGGGACGGGGTCGTCCCGCCGACGCTGAACCTGGACAACCAGGATCCGGAGATCGATCTCGATGTGGTGCACGGGCAGGCCCGGCACCAGGAAATCGAGTACGCGATCAACAACTCCTTCGGCTTCGGTGGGCACAATGTCGCGCTCGCCTTCGGTCGGGCCTAGCCGCGCCGATCGGAACAGCTCCACGATCCCCGGTGGGGTCGCCCAACTGAATGGGTCGGCCCCACCGGTGTTTTCGGTATACGAGCCGCGGCAGCGGCATGAATCTCAACGAAGGTAGGAGGATGCGATGACGATCATTGCTCCCGCGTTCAACGACGCGACGACCGATCCGCGTGACCCCCTCGGTCGGCTCCAGCGATTCTTCGATCCTGGTACCGTGCTGCCGCTGCACCCGCGTGACAAGTCCGGCGTCCTGGCCGCGATCGGCGAGGTCGACGGCGTTCGTACCGTGGCCTACTGCTCCGACGCGACCGTCATGGGCGGCGCGATGGGCGTGGCGGGCTGCAAGCACATCGTCGACGCGATCGACACCGCCATCGAATCGGGCATTCCCGTTGTCGGCCTGTGGCATTCCGGCGGGGCGCGCCTCGCCGAGGGGGTCGAGGCGCTGCACGCGGTGGGCCTGGTCTTCGAGGCGATGGTCCGCGCATCCGGTCTGGTGCCGCAGATCTCGGTGGTGCTCGGCTTCGCCGCCGGTGGCGCCGCCTACGGTCCCGCGCTCACCGACGTCGTCATCATGGCTCCCGAGGGCCGTGTCTTCGTCACCGGTCCGGACGTGGTGCGTTCGGTGACCGGCGAGAACGTCGACATGGAGACGCTCGGCGGGCCGACCACACACTTCAAGAAGTCCGGCGTGTGCCACATCGCCGCCGACGACGAGGCCGACGCGATGCACCGCGCCCGGCGCCTGGTGTCGATGTTCGCCGAGCAGGGCGAGTTCGACCTGGTCGCGGCCGAGCACGGCGACGTCGATCTCAAAGCGATGCTGCCGGAGTCGGCCAAGCGCGCCTACGACGTGAAGCCGATCATCCACGAGCTGCTCGACAACGTCGACGGGGAATCCTCGTTCGAGGAACTGCAGGGTGGTTACGCCCGCAGCATGGTCGTCGGTCTCGGCAGGCTCGGTGGGCGCACGGTCGGTGTGCTCGCCAACAATCCGCTGCGCCTGGGCGGCTGCCTGAACTCCGAAAGCGCTGAGAAGGCTTCGCGTTTCGTGCGCCTGTGCGACGCGTTCGGTATCCCGCTGGTGGTCGTCACCGATGTACCCGGCTACCTGCCCGGCGTCGGCCAGGAGCTCGAGGGCGTGGTGCGCCGCGGCGCGAAGCTGCTGCACGCCTTCGCCGAGGCCCGCGTCCCGCGCGTCACCCTGGTGACCCGCAAGATCTACGGCGGCGCCTACATCGCGATGAACGCCCGTGCGCTCGGCGCGACCGCCGTCTACGCCTGGCCCGGCTCCGAGGTCGCCGTGATGGGCGCCAAGGCCGCGGTCGGCATCCTGCACAAGAAGGCACTCGCCGCCGCGCCCGAGGACGAGCGCGAAGCCCTGCACGAGCGCCTCACCGCCGAACACGAGAAGATCGCGGGCGGCGTCGAACGCGCCGTCGCCATCGGCGTCGTCGACGAGGTCATCGACCCCGCCAAGACCCGCAGCATCATCGCCGCCGCCCTCGCCTCGGCCCCGGCCCGCAAGAGCCACCACAAGAACATCCCGCTCTGACCCGACGACCGACGGCCGCCGCGACCTCCTGGCAGTGCATCCAGCCACCACAGATCCGATCCGGCTCCCACAACGTATGCGCGGAGATCGGATGCGGGCACTGATCGGCGCCGGTCGCGACCAGAAATCGCAGAACACGGAGCGACAGGTGCCATCCCAGCGGTCGTGGCCAGTCCTGGCACTCGGTGAACGGCGTGCCGTCCGGTGCGCCGTGGACGCCGTCCGGGTCGCCGTAATGCCGGAGGACCTGCATCGAGGCGTGTACACCCGGCTCGCCCAGCAGTGAAGTCAGTTGGTGCCGAAACGGTTCCAGCCGGTCGACCAACTGCTCGAGCTGTTCATCGATGCTCTCGGAGCTGCGCCGCACGATCTTCCAGCGATGGCTGCGCGGAATACGGTGCTCCATGGACTTGCTACCCAGCACAGCAACCTCGTCGGGGTCGATCCTCAGCCGCTCGGTCATGGTGGAGGCGGCCATGGTGTCGCCGTACACGGCGAAGTAGCTGTAGCGAATTTCGGCCGGTGGGCGCGGTGTCGGTGGCGAAACTCGGGTGCGGTCCGGTGGGTTGGTGCGTAGTGTGGCCGCCGCAACGACGAGCGATGGGGGATCGGTGGTTCGGCGGAGTCCGCAGGAGAAGAAGGCGCTCAGTTACGCGAAGGATCGGCGTAACTGCTATGGCGAGAACGACAAGAGTTCGCGGAAGAACATTCCGCGTCGCAAGCGCATGCGGAATCGGGTCGATCGGCGGCGGGAAGGTCTCTTCGCCGGTGCTGTCGGGGTGGTGGACCTGGCCGCCGCCGAGCGGTGTGACGTCGAGCTGTTGGCGAAGGGGCCGGCGTCGCGCTGGCGGAAGCGGCCGGATGTGCCGCTGGGTGAGGTCGTGGAGTGGAAGCGGCAGCGCCGGGCTCGAAGGGCTGCCGTGTCGGCGAGCCGCCAGGCGTAGTGGCGGTCCTTCGGGTGGGTCAGGCGCGGTCGTGCAGGGTGATTCGGTAGCCGTCGGGGTCGGCGAAGGTGAAGGTGCGCCCGAAAGGGCCGTCGACGGGTGGGGTGACGATGGCGTGGCCGTCGGCGACCAGGGCGTCGTGGATGGCCTGGACGTCGGTGGCGTGCAACCAGATCGCGGCGCCGAGGCCGGGGTGGGCGGCGTCGGCGAGATCGGTCCCGGGGACGAGGTCGCGCAGTGCGAACGCGATCGGCTTCGTCTCGAAGACGACGGCGTGCGGCGGTCCGGCCGGTGAGCGGACGAGGCCGAGGTACTTCTCGTAGAACGCCCGCGAGGCGTCGAGGTCACGCGCCTGCAGCGAGAGGAAGTCGGGTCCGGTGACTGGCATGGTGTTGCTCCTCTGTTTCATGTCAGGTTTCTGACACACGCCACGCTATGTCAGAATACTGACATGAGTCAAGACGGTGTCGACCTGGAGACGTCGCTGGGCTATCTCCTCAAGGAGGTGTCGAGCGCGCTGCGCGTCGCCATGGAGGAGGTGCTGCGGCCACTCGGGATGAGCATCACGCACTACGCCTGCCTCGAACTGCTGGCGCAGCGGCCCGGCCTGTCCAATTCCGAGCTGGCGCGGGGCGCGTTCGTGACCCGGCAGACGATGAATGTGCTGCTCCAGGCTTTGGAACGCGACGGGTACGTGACCAGGCCCGCGGCCGCGCCGGTCGGCAAAGTGCTGCCCACGCGGCTCACGCCCCGGGGCAGGCGCAGCCTCGAGGAGGCGACCGCGGTGGTCCGGTCCGTCGAGCTCAGAATGGTCGCCGGGCTGAGCGAGGCCGAGCGGTCGGACGCGCTGCGGATCCTGCGGAGCATGATCCTGTCCCTGCGCGACAACGCCTAGCTCGCCGGGTCGCGCGCATAATGGCAGGGTGCGCTATGAGGAACTCGCCGATGTCCCGTGTTCGATCACGCGGCCGTTGGTGATCTTCGGGGATCGGTGGACCTTGCTGATCCTCAAATACTGCTTCACCGGGGTGCGGCGGTTCAACGCGTTCCAGAGTGCCCTCGGGATTTCCCGGAGCCGCCTCGGTGATCGGCTGGATCGCCTGATCGAGCACGGGATCTTGGAGAAGCGGCCCGCGCAAGACGGCGCCTACGAGGAGTACCGCCTCACCGAGAAGGGGCACGCGATCTACCCGATTCTCATGGCGATCCGCGACTGGGGCGATGCGTACATGGCCCCCGACGGCCCACCGGTCGAATACCGCCATCGCGGATGCACCGGCGAGGCTCATACGAGCCTGACCTGCGACACCTGCGACTCCCCCCTCACCGCCCGCGACATCACCCCCGAACCGGGCCCCGGCCTCACCTCGTCCCCGCGCTCGGCCCAGCCACTGGACACCTGATCGCCACGCTGTGGTGCGAGCATCGGCCGAGAACCGGCCTGCACCAGAGCGTGGTGATCTTGGTCAGCTGGTGTGCCAGGTGATCTGGTCGGTGAGGGGGGCTCGGGCGGTGCGGAAGGCGTTGACGGGGTGGTCGAGGTCGGGGTAGCCGAAGGAGACGCCGAAGACGACCTTGCGGTGGTCGGGGAGGCCGAAGTATTCGCGCAGAAAAGGGGCGTAGGAGGCCAGGGCGGCCTGGGGGGCCGCGCCGAGGCCGAGCGCCTGGGCGCCGAGCAGGAAGCTCTCCAGCCAGAGGCCGCAGTCGACGGCGCCGTACACGCCGAGATCGGCTTCGGAGGTGACGATCGCGACGTGCGGCGCGTCGAAGAACTCGAAATTGCGCACCATTTGACGCATGGTCTTCTCGTGATCGCCCTTGGCGATCCCGACGCTGTCGTACAACTGGAACCCGCACGCGCGCCTGCGGTCGCGATACACGCCCGCGTATTGCGCGGGGAACTCGAAATCCGGTGCGGTGCCGCTCGTCTGGATGTGGGCGAGCAGTTCCTTGCGGAGCCGGTCGGTGCCCTCGCCGCTGGTCACCACAAGCTGCCAGGGCTGGGTGTTGCACCACGACGGTGTGCGCTGGGCCAGGCTCAGCAGCTGTTCGATCGTCGCCCGGTCGACTTCGTCGGGCCGGAATTGCCGACAGGTCCACCGCTGGTCGGCCAGGCGCCGCAGGGCCGCGAAATCGTCGGTGTCGTGATCGGTCGGCGTCATCGCCCGGCTCCCTTGTACGCAGCGGAGAACTAGTCTCATTTTGAGACCAGGCTAACAGGTGGGCCGGAAACGCGAAACCCGCCCGCGGACACGAGAAGCGGGCGGGTTCCGGGGGTGGATCAGGCGCGGCGCCGGGCGAGTACCCAGAGCGCGGCGCCGATGCCGAACAGCGCGACCACGCCGACACCGATCCCGACGAGGGCCACCCACGGCGTGGACGAGCCGGAACCGTCCACGGCGACAGCCTTTTCGGTGCCCGGCTGCGCCTGCTCACCGAGCACGTCGGGACTACCGGTCACATAGGTCGGTCCCGGCTCGGGCGCACCAGCGACGGTGAGGTCGAGCGTGATCGGCGTCGGCGGCAGCGATGTCACGCCCGACGGCATGCCGACCTTGACCGCGAGGTAGTACCACCCGGCCACCGACTGCCGCTGGACGTCCCCGGAGTTCGCGTCGCGGTTGGCGTAGCGGATCGGCACGGTCGCGCCCGCGAGTTCGGCGTCCTGCCGTCCGGTGTAGGCGGTCGTGTCCTCGTGGAGTTGGCCGCCGAGAGGGGAGTACAGGGTCGTGGTGATGTTCGTGGCGGTGGTGTATCCGGCACCGCCCGTTTCGGCGAACCGCACCCGATAGGCCAGCCCCTGCCCCCAGTCCAGGCGCACCTTGTAGAAGACGTACTCGCCGTTCTGGATCGTGTCCGTGTACTCGCCGCTGCCGTCGAGTGGCGTGGCGACGGTGAACGAACCGCCGCCGCTGACCGGCTCGGCCGGGCCCGCCGGATCGGCGAACTCGATCTTCGCGGTGACCGGGTTCGGACCGGGATCGGTGACGCCAGGTTCGATGCCGACCAGCAGTTCCACCGGTAGTCGGGCGGGCATGCCGTCGGGGGCCACGTCCCAATGCAGCTCGTAGTAGTAGCGGCCGCCGCCCTTGCAGGGGTCGGCACCATCGGCCGTCTCGGTGGCCCGCTCCAGCGTGTTGCTGATCGTGAAGGCGACGCCGTCGCCGCTGCGGCTCTCGAGCTCACGCTCCCTGAGGTTGCAGTAGGTGCCGTCGCGGCCGTAGACGCGCAGTTCCAGGACGGCCAGCCCGTCGGTGCCTGCGCCGGCGGCCGCGCGCGGGAACGAGACGATCCCGGTGAAGTACGCCGTCGCGCCTGCGGGCACGTCGACGGCGTAGAACCGCTTCTCGTGCTGCCCGATGGTGTCGAGGTACTGGCCCGGCTTCGCGACCGGGGCGGTCCCGTGTTCGGCGGTGCCGGTGATCGGGGTGCCGGTCGCCTGGTAGTTGCGCAGCGCCCCCGAACTGACCCTGGGCAGAATGCGTTCCAGCGCGGCGCCGTCGGCGGCGTCGCTGTAGGTGCCGCCGGTCGCCTGCGCCATGCAGGTGAGCTGGGCGCGGGCCTTCTCGTCGACGGCGAAACCGATCGAATGCACGACCAGATCCACGCCCCGCTGCTTCAGTTCCGCGGCGACCTCGCACGGGTCGGGCGGCGCGCAGGTGTCGTCACCGTCGGAGACGAGCACGATCGAGCGCGGGCCCTGCGCGGGCAGTGCCGCCGCGGCCTGCCGCAGCGCGGTGCCCATCGGGGTCCAGCCGCGGGCGGTGATCCCGTCCACAGCCGCGGTGAGCGCCGGCTTGTCGATCGTGTCCGGGTGCCGCAGCACCTGGACGTCGCGGCAGCCCGCGGCCTTGTCCCCCTCGTCGTTGCCGGTGCCGGTGCCGTAGGTGGTGAGCCCGACCGAGGACTCGGCGGGCGCCGACTCGACGAAGGCGCGCACCGCCCGCTTCGCGGCGTCCATCATGGTGCCGCCCTGATCGGGACGCTGCATGGACCCGGACGCGTCCAGGATGAGCATGGTCGGCGCGTACTGCGGGGTGTCCGCCTGTGCCACCGCGGGCAGCAGGGACAGTGCCGCGGCGGTCAGAACCGCCGTCAGCGTGGTGAATCTCGACATCGTCCTCGTCTTCGCCTACATCACACGATTGAAATCGGACCGACGTTACCGAGGGGCGGGAACGCCCTCCAGCGGAGTCGCAGTGGCGCAAACCACGGTTTGACAGCAGGAAGGAGATAGCCACTGCTCAATGGGGTTGTCGCCGACCTGGTCCGCGACCGTGCCTCGCGCCTGCGCCGCGTCGGCGAGGTCGCGGGGCAGAATCGAGCCCATGGCTTCGCATGCCCGCGACGCGCACGAGCGCAAACGGCACGGCAGGCATTACACACCGCCCGAGCTGGCGCGATTCCTGGCCCGCCGGGCGTTGCTGCACGCGCCGCACGGTGGTGAACTGCGGGTGCTCGATCCGGCGTGCGGGGACGGCGAACTCCTGCTGGCGGTGCACCGCGAGGCGCCACCGGGCGTCACGGTCCGGCTCACCGGCTATGACCTGGACCGGCGAGCGGTGGCCGAGACCGCCGCGCGCGCGGCCGCGGCGGGCATCGAGATCGACTGTCACTCCGGTGACTTCCTTGCCGCGTCGGCGCGCCTCGCCGACGGCTCGTTCGACCTGATCATCAGCAATCCGCCGTATGTGCGCACCCAGCAGCTCGGCGGCTCGACCGCGCAGCTGCTGAGCAAACGGTTCGGTCTGCGCGGGCGGATCGATCTCACCCACCCGTTCGTCGCGGTCGCGCCGCGGCTGCTCGCGGCGCGGGGCGTGCTCGGATTGCTGTGCGCCAACCGGTTTCTCACCACGCGCGCGGGCGCCAATCTGCGCCGGATCCTGACCGCGGACCTGCACCCGGCCGAACTCTACGACCTCGGCGACACCAAGCTCTTCGCCGCGGCGGTGCTGCCCGCCATCACGATCGCCACCCGCGCCCCGGCGCACGAGGCCTGCCGCTACGTCTCGGTCTACGAGGAGCCCGGTGCCGAACCGGATTGCGCCACGGACCTTTTCGACGCGCTCACCGGCGAGAGGGCCTGCCTGGTCGGGGCCGGTGGCCGGGTCTTCGCCGTCGAGGTCGGCGTGCTGTCCACCGGTGCCGAGGAGCCGCGGCGGCAGGAGCGGGCGGTGGAGGCCGCGTGGCGCATGTCCAGGCCTGCCGTCGACCGCTGGCTCGACCGGATCGGCGAGCGCACCTGGCGCACCTTCGGTGACACCGCGCGGATCCGGGTGGGCATCAAGACGACCGCGGATCGGGTGTTCATCTCGGATCGGTGGGAGCAGATGGACCCCACCCCGGAACCGGAACTGCTGCGCGAGCTGATCACGCACCATGATCTGCAACCGTGGCGGATCGGCCGGGAGCGAGGGACGAAGGTGCTGTACCCGTACGACCTCCTGCAACCGCGCCGCACGCCGATCGATCTCGCCGAATTCCCCGGTGCGGCGGAGTATCTGCGCTCGCACGAGCAGGTGCTCGCCGGCCGCCGGTACGTCCTCGACGGTGGCCGGAAATGGTTCGAGATCTGGGTGCCGCAGCGTCCGCACCTGTGGGGTGCGCCGAAACTGGTGTTCCCCGACATCAGCGAACGGCCGCGCTTCGCCCTCGACCGGTCGGGTGCGGTGGTCAACGGGGACTGCTACTGGATCTCGCTCACCGATCTCGGCGTCGACGCACAGGCCACCGAGCTGGCGTATCTACTGATGGGCGTGGCGAATTCGGCGTTGGGGCTGCGGTTCTACGACGCGGTGTGCGGCAACCGCCTCTACTCGGGACGGCGGCGCTGGATCACCCAGTACGTGGCGCGCCTGCCCCTGCCCGACCCCGCGCGACCCGCCTCGGCGGCGATCGTCGAGCGGGTCAGGGCGGTGGTGGAAGACGACGTGCCCGTGGCGCGGGCAGGCATCGACGAGGCGGTGGCCGCCGCCTTCGGCGTGCCCGCTCAGTGAGCGCGGTGGATCCCGACCATCGGCAGCAGCGTGCGGCGGGCGAACTCGCGACCGGCCTCGGCGTCGTCGAGCGGGATGAGACCGTCGGGAGTGAGCGCCAGCGACAGCGCGAGCCTGGCCATGATCTCGGCGACCAGGTCGGGATCGAACTCCGGCACCGGCGCGGTGGCCTGCAGCTCGCGTAGCTTGTCGGCGAGATAGCCGCGCCCGACCGCCAGGATGGGGCCCGCCTCGGTGGTCAGGCGCGGCAGGATGATCTCCGGTTCGGTGCCGAGCAACCGGCGCAGCAGTTCGTTGCCCGCGATGGTCGTCACGAACGCCACGAAGATCTCGACCAGCTGCTCGCCGGGCTCGGTGACCGCGCTGACCCGGGCGTCGATCTCGGCGACGTAGCGTTGCGCCTCGCGCACGCCGACCGCCTCGACCAGGTCGTTCTTGGATTCGAAGCGGCGATACAGGGTGGCCGGGCTGATGCCGGCGCGCCGGGCGATCTCACCCATGCTGGTGCGCTTGATGCCGAAATCGAGAAACGCCGACAGCGCGCTGTCGAGCAGCTTCTCCCCGTCGGTGACGGGCTTTTCCAGGATCCGCGCGAGGATGGACGAGACGGTGGGCATCGCCCCATTATCCCTGTGGCGACAAATCCAGCGCGGCCATCTCCCGCTCGATCGCGTTGGCAGCGAAGTCGGCGCCGCGGGAACGTAATTCGTGGACCCGGCACTGCAGTGCCTCGATTCCGCCTGGCTGGGCGGCGATATCGGCGACGCTGAGCCGCCGCTCCGCCAGGTGCACACCGGTCTGCCTGTATGCCACCGTGAAACCTCCTGCCTCGCGTACCCGGTGCCGGCCGCCGAACTCCTGGCCGGACGCGATACGCAGGGCAAATGCTATCAGGTTTCCCTAATGGTCACTTGATCAGTGTGACGTCTCACAAGATCTCGGCCGTGCGGTGTGCCGCGAGATTGTGGACATAGACGGCGGCGTTGAGCTTGATCCCGTCCTGCTGCGCTTCGGTCAGCTCCTTGCGCACCTTGCCGGGCACGCCCGCCACCAGCGAGCCGGGCGGAATCTGGGCACCCTCGGGGATCAGGGCATTGGCCGCGATCAGGCTGCCCGCGCCGATCACCGCGCCGTTGAGCACGGTCGCGCCCATGCCGACGAGCACGTCGTCACCGATGGTGCAGCCGTGCAGAATCGCGTTGTGGCCCACCGAGACTCCGCTGCCGACGGTGAGCGGGAAACCGGGGTCGGCGTGCAGCACACAGCCGTCCTGGATATTGGTGCGGGCGCCGAGGACGATCTCCTCGAGATCGCCGCGCAGCACCGCCGAATACCAGATGCCGACCTCCTCGGCCAGGCGCACCCGCCCGATGACGGTCGCGTTCGGCGCGATCCATGCGGTCTCGTCGATCTCCGGAGCGAACCCGGCCACCTTGATGATCATGGTCGCGATTATCGCGCTGTCCCGCGGAACTGGGCACGGTGGGCCGCCGGAGAGGTGCCGAGCGCGCGATGGAAGTGGTGGCGCAGGTTCACCGCGCTGCCGAAACCGGTGTCGCGGGCGATCCGGTCGACGGTGTCGTCGGTGGACTCGAGCAGCAGCCGGGCGTGGTCGGTGCGCTGACGCAACAGCCAGCGCTGCGGGCTCGTGCCGGTGCGCTCACGGAAGCGGCGGGTGAAGGTGCGTCGCGACATGAACGCCGCCCGTGACCAGGCATCGAGGTCGATGGCCGTGCCGAGGCGGCCGCGCGCCCAGACCATGGCGTGCTCGATCGGGTCGTCGGTGTCGTCGTCGATCGGGTCGATCGGGATGAACTGGGCCTGGGAGCCGGGCCGGTGCGGCGCGGTGACCAGCGCGCGGGCCAGTTCGGTGGTGGCGCGGGCGCCGATGTCGCCGCGGACGATGTGCAGGCAGCAGTCCAGCGCTGCGGCCACGCCCGCGGAGGTGATCACATCACCGAGGTCGGTCCACAGCACGTCGGCGCGCACCCGCACCTGCGGGTAGGCGGTGGCCATCGCCGTCGCGGCGGCCCAGTGCGTGGTCACCTCGCGACCGTCGGCCAGGCCGGTCGCCGCGATCGCCCAGGATCCCAGGCACAGGCCGACGAGCCGGGCGCCGCCGGCGTGGGCGGCGCGCACGGCCGCGGCGAGGGCGGGGGACAGGGGCTTGTCACGCTGCCAGCCGGGGAAGACCACCAGCTCCGCGTCGGCCACCACGTCCAGGCCGTGGTGCACGGTGATGTCGAAACCCGCGGCGGTGGACAGGGTTCCGGGTTGTTCGGCGCATACCCGCACGTCGTAGGGCAGGTCGCCGGCGACGCCGATCCCGGAGCGGCCGAAGACGAGGGTCGGCACCGACAGGTGGAAGGGGCTGATTCCGTCGAACGCGATGACGGCCACCGAACGCATGGCCCGATCTTAGCGATGCGCGGCCTGACGGCCACTCTCCGGTCGACGCCACGGTCGAGCAGAGTGGTCGGTATGACCGAAATCGTCACCAGCCCCGCCCTGTTGGACGCCGTGCACGTCGGCGGCCCGACCCTGCGGTTCCGCTACGCGGGCACGACCTGGCTCACCGACCCGACCTTCGACGAGCCCGGCGACTATCCGGGCCCGGTCACCCTGCACAAGCTCAGCGGACCCGCGGTGCCGATCGAGGCCGTCGGGCCGATCGATGTCGTGCTGCTCTCGCACGACCAGCACGCCGACAACCTCGATACGGCGGGTCGTGAACTGCTGGGCCGGGTCGACACGGTGCTCTCCACACCCGACGCCGCGGGGCGGATCGCGGGCGTGCGCGGGCTGCGGCCGTGGGAGAGCGTCACGCTCGGCGCCGTCGAGGTCGTCGCGGTACCCGCCCTGCACGGGCCGCAGGGGTGCGAACCGCTCAGCGGCATCGTCACCGGGTTCCTCCTGCGTGCCGCGGGGGAGCCGACCGTCTACGTCTCCGGGGACAACGCCTCGGTGGAGCTGGTCGAGCGGATCGTGGCGCGGATCGGGCGCATCGACGTCGCGGTGCTCAATATCGGCGCCGCCAATGTCGGCCGGTTCGGTGACAGCGATGTCACCTTGAACGCGCGCACCGCGGTGCTGGCCGCCGAAGCGCTCGGCGACGCGATCGTCGTCGCGGTGCACGCGGAGGGCTGGGCCCACTTCACCGAATCGCTGGACCATCTCGAACGCGCCTTCGGGTACGCCGGTCTCGCCGACCGGCTCCGGATTCCGGTGCGGGGCGAGGTGTTCGCCGTCTGAGCGCTCGACGGCGCTCATGCGCAAACCAGGACGGCCGAGGCGACCCGGCCAGTGCCCGCCGCGACACCGTGACAACACGCGATCGGTAACCGCCGGACTCCCGTCGGCGTGCGTCCTAAGCTGGGCGGATGACGGGAACAATCGGGGTACCTGCCGAGGTCAAACCGCAGGAGTTCCGGGTCGCGCTCACGCCGGCCGGTGCTTCCGAACTGGCCGCGCACGGACACCGGGTGCTCGTGCAGGCCGGGGCGGGCACCGGTTCGGGCTTCGGTGACGAGGACTACGTCGCCGCCGGTGCCACGATCGGCGCGGACGCCGAGCAGGTCTGGGCCGAGGCCGACCTGATCCTGAAGGTGAAAGAGCCCATCGCGCAGGAATACCCGCGGATGCGGCGCGACCAGGTGCTGTTCACCTATCTGCATCTGGCCGCGTCGAAGGAGTGCACCGACGCCATCCTGACGTCCGGCATCACCGCGATCGCCTACGAGACCGTGCGCGCCGCGGACGGCTCGCTGCCGCTGCTCGCGCCGATGAGTGAGGTCGCGGGCAAGCTCGGCACCCAGGTCGGCGCCTATCACCTGATGGCGCCGATGGGCGGCGAGGGCGTGTTGCTCGGCGGCGTGCCCGGGGTGCGCCCGGCCGATGTGGTGGTGCTCGGCGGTGGCGTGGCCGGGACCAACGCGGCGACGGTCGCGGTCGGCATGGGGGCGCGGGTGAGCGTGCTCGACACCAATCTGGCGCGGTTGCGCGAACTCGACGCCCGCTTCGCGGGCCGGGTGGGCACCCTCGCCTCGCACGCGCTGGAGATCGAGAAAGCCGTGCTCGCGGCGGATCTGGTGATCGGCTCGGTGCTGGTGCCGGGCGCCAAGGCGCCGAAACTGGTGTCCGACGAGCTCGTCGCCGGGATGCGCCCGGGGTCGGTGCTCGTCGACATCGCCGTCGACCAGGGCGGCTGCTTCGCCTCCACCCGGCCGACGACGCACGCCGATCCGACCTTCCCCGTGGCGAACTCGCTGTTCTACTGCGTGGCGAACATGCCGGGCGCGGTCCCGCACACCTCCACCGTGGCCCTCACCAACGCGACCCTGCCGTTCGCGCGGGCCATCGCCGACAAGGGCTGGCGCGGTGCGTGCACCGCCGATCCCGGCTTGGCCGCCGGGCTCACCGCGCACGACGGCAAACTCCTGTCGACCGAAGTCGCCGCCGCGCACGGATATTCGCTCACCGTCTGAGCGGTCAGTCGTTCCCGCCGAGGAACCAGTCCGGCACCCCTTCGGTCGGCAGGTCACGCAGCTTGTCGGGGTTGCGGACGACATTGATGGCCACGATGCGGCCCGCGTCGACCACGAACGAGAAGACGCCGATGTTGTGACCGTCGAACACCACGAGCCCCGGCGCCCCGTTGACCAGAACCGCGCGGCCCCATGCCTCGGCGGCCGACGGGCCGTGGTACCAGCCGAGCAGCGCCTTGGCGATGAGTTCGGCGCCGCGCAGCGGCTGCCGCACGGCGGGCACCTTGCCGCCACCGTCGGCGGTGAGCACCACGTTGGCGTCGAGCACGCCGAGCAGCGAGCTCAGGTCACCCGAACGCCAGGCCAGCGCGAAGGCCGAGACCACCTTCTCCTGCTCGTCCCGGGAGGCCGGGAAGCGGGGAGTGCCGGACTCGACGTGTTTGCGGGCGCGTGAGGCCAGCTGCCGCACCGCGGCCGGGGTGCGGCCGACCACCTCGGCGACCTCGGGACCGCTCATGCCGAACACGTCCTGCAGCACGAACGCCGTGCGTTCGGCGGGCGAGAGCGATTCCAGGACCACCAGCAGCGCTGTGGTGACCCGCTCGTCCTGGGAGACCCGGTCGGCCGGGTCGTCCCAGGCGGTGACCTCCGGCTCGGGCAGCCACTCGCCGACGTACTGTTCGCGGCGGGCGCGGGCCGAACCGAGGTGATCGAGGGCGAGGCGGCCGGTGACCGTGGACAGCCAGGCGCGCAGATTGTCGATCTCGGCGGCCTTGCCCGCCTCGTGGTGGCGTTGCAGCCGCAGCCACGCGTCCTGGACCACGTCCTCGGCGTCGCTGATGCTGCCCAGCGTGGAGTAGGCGAGCCGGCGCAGGTAGGGGCGGTGTTCCTCGAAGCGGCGGGCCAGTTCGGCCTGGTCGGAGTGCTGCGGTGCGTCGGTCATCGTGGTCGCCGTTCGGTCGTCGTGGCCCTGCTCGGGGGAGTGTAGAAAGTGCTTTGCAGAGAGGACGAACCAACCGGATGCGGTGTGACATTCCCGGTTCGCTCGCGCGCCGGCGGTCGGCGGAATCGGGTCGCCGGACCGCGCCGGTTGTGCTCCAGGCTGGCCGCCCGGACTTGGGGGTATGCCGGAAAGCCGCGTCCTGTGGGCGGGCTCGTGGGTGTCGGCGGGGCCGTTAGGGTTTACTCGTGCGGGTGCAGAGGGTGAATTCGACGGCGGTGGGTCTCGTTCTCGGGTTCGCGCTCGACCGGGTGTTCGCCGATCCGCGCCGGTTCCATCCGGTGGCCGGATTCGGCTCGGCGGCAACGGCATTGGAGCGCTCGACCTACGCCGACGACCGGCGGGCCGGCGCGCTGCACGAGGTGGTGGCGGTCGGGTCGGTGCTCGGCATCGGTGTGCTGGCCGCCCGCGGCGGGGCGCTCGCGACCGCCCTGGCGACCTGGACGGCGCTGGGTGGTCGCTCCCTGACCCGTGCCGGGCAGGCGATGGCCGACCGGCTCGACGCCGGCGACCTCGCCGGTGCCCGCGAGCTGCTGCCCTCGCTGTGCGGCCGCGACCCCTCGGTGCTCGACGCCGACGGACTGGCCAGGGCCGCCCTGGAATCCCTCGCCGAGAACACCTCCGACGCCACCGTCGCGCCGCTGCTGTGGGGCGCCGTCGCCGGGGTGCCCGGCGTGCTCGGCTACCGGGCCGTGAACACCCTCGACGCGATGATCGGCTACCGCAACGAGCGCTACCAGAACTTCGGCTGGGCCGCCGCCCGCACGGACGATCTCGCCAACCTGGCGCCCGCCCGCCTCACCGGGATCCTCACCGTCGCGCTGGCGCCGCTGGTGGGTGGCACGCCGGCCGCGTCATGGCGGGCCTGGCGCCGCGACGCGGCCAGGCATCCCAGTCCGAACGCCGGTGTGGTCGAGGCCGCGATGGCAGGCGCGCTCGGCGTCCGCCTCGGCGGCCGCACCCAGTACCGCCACGGCGCCGAACTACGGCCGACCCTGGGCGACGGCCCCCCACCGACCACCGCCGATCTCCGCCGCGCGGTGCGCATGTCGGACGCGGTGCAGGTCGGGGCGCTGGTGGTGTCGGCGCTCGTCGCTGGAGTTTTGCGGCGCCGCTAGGACGGAGTGTTCGGGCCGGTCCGGGTGGGAGTGCTGCGGCGCCGCTGGGATCGGGTGTTCGGGCTGGTCGGCCGCGTCAGCGGTTGCGGCCGTAGCGGTCGGCGAGACGGGCTTCCGTGGTCGGCGGCGCGGGGGTTTCGGGCAACGAGGCGGACTCCGGCGCGGCCGGTGCGGCGGACTCGGCGCGGTCGCGGCGGCGGGCGCGGAGTTCGGCGACGACGAAATAGCCCAGGCCGAGCGGGGCCATGATGCCGAAGGCCAGCCACTGCAGGCCGTAGGAGAGATAGGGGCCCGCGTCCAGCTGGGGGAGCGGGACCGGGGTGAACGCGCCGGGCTGGCCCTCGGCGAGCTGGAGGTAGCCGCCCTTGTCGGTGCCGGTGGGGATGGGGGTGAGCGCGGTGCCGAGGACACTGGCTTCCTGGCCGGTGTCGACCGTGTACACCTGCCGATAGCCGTCCTGGGTGCTCGGCGGCTTGTCGGCCACCACACCCTCGGACGCCCGGACCCGGGCCTCCAGCCGCTGGGTGCCCGCGGGCGGGGCGTCGATCGCGGGCGGCCGAGTGCCGTCGACGGCGGCGACCAGGCCGCGGTCGACCAGCAGTGTGCGGCCGTCGTCGAGCCGGAACGCGGCGAGGACCGCGTACCCGGGGGCACCGTCGAGGTGGCGCAGGCGCACCAGCACCGTCGAATCCGGCACATAGGAGCCGGTGGCGGTGACCTTGCGCCACTCGGTGTGCGCGGCCGGGTCGCCGTCGATGATGCCGGTGACGTCCACCGGATCGGCCCGCACCGAGTCGGCGATGAGCTGGTTGCGATGCTCGGTGCTGGTGTTCTTGCCCAGCTGCCACGGCGCGAGCACGGTGAAGCACAGGTACGCGAACGCCGCGACGATCACCGCGAGGATGAGCCAGCTCGGGCGCAGCAGGAAGGCGAGTTTGCGGATCATCGGCCCGCGTCGGCGGTGGCGCGGGCGTCGAGCGCGGCGCGTACCCAGTCCAGGAGGCCGGGGATGGCGGCCTCGATCTGATCGCGGACCAGGTCGAAATCGGACTGGTCGCCGTAGTAGGGGTCGGGGACGTCGCGGCCGTCGGCGGCGGGGTCGAAGCTGCGCAGCAGCCTGCGCCGATCGCTCGACACGCCGCGCTGGGCCAGCTCCCGGTCATGGCCGCTGTCCAGAACCACGATCAGGTCGGCGTCGCGATGCTCGGGACCGAAGGTCGCCGCGATGTGCTCGGTGGAGTATCCCGCCCGCCGCAGCGTCGCCTCGGTCCGCGGATCGGCGGGAGCGCCCACGTGCCACGAGCCGGTGCCCGCGCTGGTGACACGCACCCGATTGGCGAGACCGGCACGGTACAGATGCGCCTCGAACATCTTCGCCGCCATCGGCGAGCGACAGATGTTGCCGGTGCACACGAAGCTCACATGAACTGGACCCACGGCTGCCATTGTCGCCCGTGCCGCCGAATCGCCGCCACGTAGGGTGTTCAGTTGTGTTCCAGGACTCCGTCGACCCCGCGATGCTGCGCCACCACGGCGACGTGGAGGCGCGGCCCGGAATGCTCGATTTCGCGGTGAACGTGCGCGGCCTCGCCCCGCCCGGCTGGTTGCGCGCGCGGCTGGCCGGGCGTCTCGACGACCTCGGCCGGTACCCGAGCGCGGAGGACGAGGCCGCCGCTCGCGCCGCCGTCGCCGCCCGCCACGGCCGCGCGCCCGAGGAAGTGCTGCTGCTGGCGGGCGCCGCCGAGGGCTTCGCCATGCTCCCGCGCCTGGCACCGCGCCTGGCCGCCGTCGTCCACCCGTCGTTCACCGAGCCCGAACTCGCCCTGCGTGAGGCGGGCGTGCCGGTGACCCGCGTGATCCTGGAACGGCCCTACACGCTCGACCCGACGCTGGTCCCCGAGGACGTGGACCTCGTGGTCCTCGGCAACCCCACCAATCCGACCTCGGTCCTGCACCCCGCCGCCACCATCGAGGCGCTGCGCCGGCCGGGCCGCCTCGTCGTCGTCGACGAAGCCTTCGTCGACGCGGTCGCCGATCCCGGCACGCTGACCGCGGCGCCCGGTCGTCCGGCCGGGTTCGCGCCGGCGATCGGTCGATCCGGACTCGCCGATCCCGCCGCTGCGGGCGGCCCGGCAACGCGATCCGGTGCCGCTGGTCCCTGGCCCACCATCCCGGCGTCCGCTGGTCCCGCCTCCGCTGGTGCCGTGTCCGCTGGTGGCGTGTCGGCCGGTGCCGCGTCCGCCGGGCCCCTGTCCCCGGCCGAGCCGGAGTCGCTGGCCGACTTGTCCGCCCCCGACGTGCTCGTGCTGCGCAGTCTCACCAAGACGTGGGCACTGGCCGGACTGCGCTGCGGGTACGCGCTCGGGGCACCGGAGGTGCTGGCCCGGCTGAGCCAGGGGCGGCCGCACTGGCCGCTAGGCACACTGCAGCTCGAGGCGATCATCGCGACCGCCGCGCCAGCGGCCGTGGCCGAGTCCCGGTGCGAGGCGGATCGGATCGCGGTCGAGCGGGCCGCGATGATCGAGCGCCTCACCGCCCTCGGCGTCGACGTGCACACCCCGGCGACGGGCCCGTTCCTGCTGCTCGCCGTGCGCGACGGCGCGCTCGTCCGTAAGCACCTGGCCGACCGCGGTATCGCCGTCCGGCGCGCCGACACGTTCCCCGGCCTCGGCCCCGACCACCTGCGGGTGGCGGTGCGCGGACCCGCCGAGGTCGACCGGCTGATCGAGGGCCTGCGGGCCGCGCTGTGGTGAAACCGACCAACGACAACGAAGGAGGCGGCGGTGCCTGACCTGGCCGAACTGATCGAGGTGCTCGACGCGGCGTACCCGCCGAAGCTGGCCGAATCGTGGGATTCGGTCGGGCTGGTGTGCGGTGACCCGGCGCAGGAGGTGACCAAGGTGGTTTTCGCCGTCGACGCCACCGCCGCCGTGGTCGACGAGGCGATCGAGTGGGGCGCCCAGGCGCTGGTCGTGCACCACCCGCTGCTGCTGCGCGGCGTCGACACCGTCGCCGCCGACACCCCCAAGGGCGCGCTGCTGCACCGGCTGATCCGCTCCGGCTGCGCGCTGTTCTCCGCGCACACCAACGCCGACTCCGCCGACCCCGGCGTCTCCGACGCGCTCGCCGCCGCCGTGGGCCTCACGGTGACCGGCCCACTCGACCCGAAACCCGTCGCCCCCGTGGACAAGTGGGTGATCCAGGTGCCGCGGACGCATACCGCCGCACTGATGTCGGCGTTGTTCACCGCCGGCGCGGGCGCGATCGGTGACTACCGGGAAGCAGCCTGGTACACGACCGGGACCGGGCAGTTCCGGCCGGTGCCCGGCGCGAACCCGGCGATCGGGGTGGTCGGCGAGGTGGAGACCGTCGCGGAGGACGCGGTCGAGGTCGTCGCGCCGCCGAGCTCGCGCCCCGCGGTCCTGGCGGCGCTGCGCGCGGCGCACCCCTACGAGCAACCGGCCTATCACGTCACCGAGCGCGCGTCCCTGCCGTCCTCGCTCGGCCTGGGCCGCATCGGTGAACTCGCGCGACCGGAGACCCTGCGCGAATTCACGGCGCGCGTCGGGGTCGGTCTGCCGCGCACCGTCTGGGGCGTGCGCGCCGCCGGCGATCCGGACCGCGTCATCGAGCGGGTGGCGGTCTGCGGCGGTGCGGGCGATTCCTATCTGAACGCGGCCGTCCGCGCAGGCGTCGACGCCTATCTCACCGCCGACCTGCGCCACCACCCCGTCGACGAGCACCTGCGCCGCGGCGGCCCCGCCCTCATCGACGCCGCGCACTGGGCCACCGAGTTCCCCTGGTGCGGCCAGGCCGAACAGCTCGTCCGGACCGCGCTGCCCGGCCTGAGCACCCGGGTCTCCGCCCTGCGCACCGATCCGTGGACGGTCACCGGCTGACCGGCCCGCTCACAGCCGCTGCGCCAGACCCGACCAGGCGCGGGCGAATTCCGGATGGGCACGCACGGTGAGCGACCCGGCGTCCGGCGATATCGCGGCCACCAGGTAGCGATCGAGACGGGCGAAGGCCGTGGGGCCGAGCAGCACGGCCAGGAACAGGATCACCACACCGGCGAGGCCGGTGAGCAGCGTGACGGCCGAGGGGTGGGCCACGTACAGCATCCCGCCGAGCAGCAACGGGAACAGACTGCCCACGTAGTAGACGATCAGTTTCTTGACGCGCGCGTCCGCCCGCGCCACACACCGTTCGCACTCCGGCCAGGTCGCTCGCACCAGCGCGGTGGGCTCGTTGCTGTGGGCGACCAGCTGGCCGAGCGCCGCCCCCTTGACCATCTCGTACAGGAGGCGGCCCATGCCCTCCTGCCGGTACGAGCCCGGCTTGCCCCAGAATCGCAGGTACTCCTCCTTCGGCCCGGTCGCCGGTAGTCCGTGCGCCGGGCAGACCGGGGGGAGCGCGGTCGCCAGGGTGAGCTGGAGTTGCCGCTCCTCGGCGAAGCGGTCGAATCGGTGCGGCCGCAGCGGCAGAACCAGGTCGGTGGGGGAATGTGCCTCGGTCATACCGGGTTGGACGCACCGCGACCCCGATCGGTTCCCGCCCGTGCCCGGGTCTTCGGGTCATGGCATGCGGGACCCCCGCGGCGCGGTACGGTTGATCAACCCATCCGTCCACAGTGTTCAGGAGTTCGTGCGCGTTGAATGTCGAACCGTCGGTCCAGTCCAAGCTGCTCCAGCTCGCCGCTGTCGATGCCGAGTTGACGCGGATCGCGCACCGCAGGAACGCGCTGCCCGAGCAGCAGGAGGTGACGCGCCTGGCGGCCGAACGCAACGGCTACAAGGACGCCGCCGTCGCCGTGGAGATCGGCATCGACGATCTGGATCGCGACATCCGCAAGCTCGAGGGTGAGGTCGAGGCCGTCCGCAAGCGCGAGGACCGCGACCGCGGCATGCTCACCGCGGGCACCGTCGCCGCCAAGCAGCTCGCCGAACTCCAGCACGAGCTGGGCAGCCTGGAACGGCGCCGCTCGGTGCTCGAGGACGAACTGCTGACCGTGATGGAGCAGCGCGAGGCGATGGCCGCCGACCACGATCACGCGGGTGCCCGGCTCAGCAAGGCCGAACAGGACCTGGCCGACGCCGAACGCCTGCGCGACGAGGCGATGGCCGATCTCGACGTCGCCCAGCAGCGCTGCGACACCGACCGGGCGGGCCTGCTCGGCCTGTTCCCCGGCGAGCTGCTCGCGATCTACGACAAGCAGCGCGCCGCGCACGGCGTCGGCGCCGCCCTGCTGCAGGCCCGTCGCTGTGGCGCCTGCCGGATCGAGATCGACCGCGGCGAGATGCAGCGCATCGCCAAGGCCGCGCCCGACGCGGTCCTGCGCTGCCCCGAATGCGGCGCGATCATGGTGCGCACCAAGGAATCCGGGCTGTGATCGACGCGGTGCGCCGATGACCGAGGTGATCGTCGAGGCCGACGGCGGCTCGCGTGGCAACCCCGGCCCGGCCGGCTACGGCGCCGTCGTCTTCGACGCCGACCACGCGCGGGTGCTCGCCGAACGCAAGGAATACCTGGGCGTCACCACCAACAATGTCGCCGAATACCGCGGTCTCATCGCGGGTTTGGCGGCTTCGGCCGAACTCGGTGCCACGGTCGTCGCGGTGCGGATGGACTCCAAACTCGTCGTCGAGCAGATGTCGGGGCGCTGGAAGGTCAAGCACCCGTCGATGATTCCGCTCGTCGAGCAGGCGCGGTCCCTCGTCGCAGGCTTCGACCGGGTGAGTTTCACCTGGATCCCGCGTGCCGAGAACTCCCATGCCGACCGGCTGGCCAACGAAGCCATGGACGACGGCGATCTCGTCAGCACGGTGCGCGAGGCCGTCGCCGCCGGGCACGCCCCCGGTGACCAGGTGACCGTGGCCGCCACGGGCGAGGCCGAGGTGGGCTCCGGGGGAGCGGAACAGGCCGAGAGCGATCCGGCGCTCAACGGCGGTGCCGCGCAGCGTGTTCCGTCCAGCGCGCCCGGCTGGACCGGCGCGCTCGGCAGGCCGACGCGGCTGTTGCTGCTGCGCCACGGCCAGACCGAACTGTCGATCGAGCGCCGCTATTCGGGGCGCGGCAACCCACCGCTCACCGATCTCGGCCGCCAGCAGGCCGAGCGCGCCGCGAAAATGCTTGCCGCCAAGGGTGATATCGCCGCGGTCGTCACCTCACCACTGCAGCGCGCCCGCGCCACCGCCGAGGCCGCCGCCGCGGCGCTCGACGTGCCGTTGCGCGTCCTGGACGGCCTCATCGAGACCGATTTCGGCGACTGGGAGGGTCTCACCTTCGCCGAGGCCGCCCAGCGCGATCCGCAGCTGCACACCGACTGGCTCGGCGACTCCTCGATTCCCGCGCCGGGCGGAGAGAGCTTCGACCAGGTACGCGAGCGGGTGGAGAGCGTGCGGCGGGATCTGGTCGCGCTGTATCCGGGGCAGAACATCGTCGTGGTCAGCCACGTCACCCCGATCAAGACGCTGCTGCAGCTGGCGCTCGGTGTCGGCCCGTCGCTGCTGTACCGGCTGCACCTGGATCTGGCCTCGCTGTGCATCGCCGAGTTCTATCCCGACGGCGGCGCCTCGGTCCGCCTCGTCAACGACGTTTCGTATCTGAGCTAGGCGGGTGTCGCCGGGGCGCGGTACGGTCGCCCAGGTTCGCGGTTCGGCGTAACGACGACGCCCCGGCGCCCGAAAGGTTCTCGGGCGTGCGGAATGCCGCGGCCATCGAGAAAGGTACTTGATGAGGTTTCTACGGATGGCGGCGTTCGCGGCGGCCATCGCGGGGGCGCTCACCGCGTCCGCTGGTGCGGGCAGCGTGTCGGCCGAACCGAGCGTGGTGCTCGGCGCGGCCTCGGGCATCGTCTTCGACAACAACTCCGGTTGCTCGCTGACCGCCATCGGCCACGACAGCGCGGGCAGGCTGGTCGGCCTGACCGCGGGCCACTGCGCGCCGACCGGCGCCAGGGTGGGGGCCGAGCAGGCGCTGCAGGCGGGTGTGATCGGCACCGTCGCCTTCTCCGACGACGGCGAGTACCTCGACTTCGCGGTGCTGCAGCTGGACGCGTCGAAGGTCGTTCCGGTTCGTACCGTCGGCCAGACCACCGTCGCGGGCATCGGCGAGCCGCCCGCCCCTGGCGCCACGGTGTGCTCGGACGGGCGCACCAGCGGTCGCAGCTGCGGCGTGGTGTGGGGTGAGCTCGAAGGCACCTCGATCAACCAGTACTGCTCGCAGCCGGGCGATTCCGGTGGTCCGGTCGTCGTCGGCGATCGTCTGGTCGGCATGAACCAGGGCAGGCTCACCGGCCTCGGCCCGGTCGACTTCGACTTCCCGTGCACCAACGGCGCCAACCCGCTGCATTCGCCCGCCTACTTCCAGCCCATCGGGGTGATCCTCGAGGTGCTGAACCGGGCGGGTGGCGTCGGCGCAGGCTTCCAGCCCCTCTGATCCGCCGCTCGACCACACAGGGGCGCGACACCGGCTCGGGTGTCGCGCCCCTGTGCGTGCGCGCCTGCTGATCACGACATGCCGAGGCCGCGCTCGTGCATGAGGAGCAGGCCGTAGCCCGCGACGGCGTGGGCGTCGATGATCTCGCCGCGCAGGATCATCGCCTCGAACCGGGCACGGGAGAACCAGGCGGTACGCATGTCCTGTTCCTCCGGCTCGCGCTGTGGCTCACCGGGTGTGAGGTCGGTGGCCAGGAAGCAGTGTCCGCGCTGACTGGTCGAGGCGGGCGCGGTCGCCAGGACGCCGAGCGGGGTCATCCGTCCGGCCCGCAGCCCCGTCTCCTCGCGCAACTCGTTGTGCGCCAGCTCCACCGGCGACGGCGCCGTGCCCTGCGGTGGCGTGCCCGCGGGGAACTCCCAGTAGCGTTCGCCCAGCGGGTACCGGAACTGCTCGACGAGGTGGAATCCCTCCCCGTCGAACGGGATCACCATCGCCCAGTCGACCTTGTCGACCACGGCGTAGATGCCGACGGAACCGTCGGTGCGGCGAATCGTGTCCTCCCGCAGCCGCATCCACGGATTGGTGTAGATCGTGCGCGAGCTGAGCTGTTCCATGGCTTCCATGGTGCCCCAACCACCCCGGGCGGCAGGCCGGATCGGGCGCCGGGGCACCGGCCCGTCACGGGCGCAACACGGAGACCAGGAAGTCGGTCTGGTCCCGCACGACCTGCTCGAACACGTCGTCGAAGTACACGTCGAAGTGGCCGACCGGGTACTGCTTGACCACGGCGTGCTTGGTGCGCTCGGCGGCCTTGCGGGTCGGCGCGGCGGGCGCCACCGAGTCGTTCTCGGCGATCGCGTAGAACACCGGCACCTTCAGCGCCTTCGCCCGGCGGCCCGGCGAATCGAACAGCGTCGAGAACGCCACCCGCGCACCGACCTTCGGCCGATAGGTGTCGCTCTCCTCGGCGAGCCTGCCGAAACCCTCCGGCACGTCGGCCGCGCTCATCAGGGCCGCGGCGCGTTTGCGCCCGGCCAGCCGGATCCGCACCGGTTCGCGCCGCAGCGGGCCGAACAGCAGGTCGGTCGCGGCGATCGTGCTGACCTTGGTCAGGCTGATCGGGCCCTTCGCCATCGCCGAGGCCCAGCCGCTGGTGAACGGCACCTGCGCGACGACCGCGGCGAGATAGTCGTCGTCGGGCGCCACCGACAACACGTGGCCGCCGCCGAAGGACGTGCCCCACAACGCGATCCGCGTGGCGTCGAAGCCGCGGATGCTGCGCGCGTACGCGATCGCCGCCTTCCAGTCCGCGCGCTGCCGGGCGATGTTGAGCACCTGCCGCGGCGCCCCCTCGCTGGCCCCGAAATGCCGGTAGTCGAACGCCAGCACCCCCATTCCCGCCGCGACGAACCGCCGCGCATACCGATCCAACCCCATCTCGCGGGTGGCCCCCAGCCCGTGCCCCATGATCACCAACGGTCGCGGCCGGGGAGCACCGTCGGGCAGATAGAGCCACGCAGCGCACTGCTGCTCACCCGAGGGGAAACTGACGTCGACACGTTCCATGAGTGACAAAGGTACCGAGTATCCTGTACGAGCGGACGAGTCGGCCGGGCGACCGCGGTGACGGGAACGGGCACTATGGTGTCGCTGCCCGGTGCCGAGGAAAGTCCGGACTCCACAGAGCAGGGCGGTTGTTAACGGCAACCCGGGGTGACCCGCGGGACAGTGCCACAGAAAACAGACCGCCGCACAGCACGTGCGGTAAGGGTGAAACGGTGCGGTAAGAGCGCACCAGCGCCCCGGGTGACCGGGGCGGCTCGGTAAACCCCGCCCGGAGCAAGGTCGAAGGTCGCACCTCGCGGTGCGGCTGCGCAGGTGTTCGAGGGCTGCTCGCCCGAGCCTGCGGGTGGACCGCTCGAGGCACCCGGCGACGGTGTGTCCAGATGGATGGTCGCCCCCCGGTGCGAACCGGGGACAGGATCCGGCTTACAGGCCGGCTCGTCCGCGCGCGAGCGACGAAAGCGGCGGTCCCCCAGGGGAACCGCCGCTTTCGTCGCGCCGCGGGGCTCAGCACATCAGCTTGACCGTCTCGTAGATCGTCTTCGCCTCGTCGTTGGTGGCGGTGGTCGCGCCGTTCTTGGAGTACGTGACGACCGCGGCCACGGTGTCGGCCTCGGACTTGCCCGCCTTGATGTCGCTGCAGGTCAGGTTCAAGACGTTGGCGACCGCCGCGTCGTCACGGCCTTCGGCCAGCTTCGGGAAGGCGTTGCGGTAACTCACCACGAACATGCCCGCCTTGGTGGCGTCCACCTTGGTGGCGGGGGCGGCGGTGGTCGAGGTGGCGGGGGAAGCCGAGGAATCCTCGCCGCAGCCTGCCAGAAGCAGGGCGAAGACGGTGGCGCTGGCCGCGATGGCGGCGGTTGTTCTACTCACGGAGCGGGATGCTAGCGCCCCAGAAAACAAGTCGCCCCCCGTGAGGTGAACGGGAGGCGACAGGTGCTCGATCGAACCGGGGCGTTACTGGGGGTTGATCACGAGCATCTGGGCCCAGTACGAGGCCGCGTCAGGACCGAGAATCGGCAAGAGGTAATCGAAAATCAGCGACGACATGCGTTCGGAACTCCCATTTATCGACGTCGGTGCCACACCGCCCGGCGTATGCCGGGAGTGCCGCCGCCACAGTAACAATTGCGGCCCGAGGCGTGTCGAGTCGGTGAATATGCGCGGGAAGTCGCCGGGAACGTGATCGAGGTCATAGAGTGTTCGCCGTCGGCAGGGCTCGAGGCCACGGTTGCGGGCCCACACACATTCGATCCCGGAAGCAGGTCTTATTTACATGCGGGTAGTTCGTTCCATTGTCGCCGGTGCGCTGATCGCCGGAGCCGCCGCCGTGCTCTCGTCCCTGGGCGCCGGATCGGCGAATGCGGTCGCGGTGACCCCGCTCGCGGGTGGGGTCCAGGTCGACCTCAGCCCGGCCGATACCGCCTGGGTGCACCAGACCCGGTTCGGTCTGACCGTCGCCGGTCTGCCGCATCCGTCGGCGGCCTCGTTCGGTCAGGCGCTCGACGCGGCGGCGACCGTGTCGACCGCGGTGCCCAACGGTCGGGTCACCTTCACCGTGTACGGCCCGCTCGATCAGCTCAACGGCACCATGCTGGCGCTGCAGTAGGCACTCGCTACCCTGCGAGGATGGAACTCCATCAGCGGATCGTCTCGGCGCCGGTCGACTTCGGCGCCATCCGTTCCGAATTCGGGCTGGCCTCGGACTATCCGGCCGAGGCCGTCTCGAATGCCCGCGACGCGGTCGACGCGTTCGCGGGCACCCGGGTCGACCGGACCGATATCGAGTTCGTCACCATCGACCCGCCCAGCGCCATGGATCTGGACCAGGCGCTGCATCTCGAACGCACGCCGACCGGATTCACCCTGCACTACGCGATCGCCGATCTCGGCGCCGTGATCGTGCCCGGCAGCGCGCTCGCCCGCGAATCCGAATCCCGCGGCCAGACCTTCTACCTGCCCGACGGCACCGTCCCGCTGCACCCGACCGTGTTGTCCGAGGGCACCGCCAGCCTGCTGCCCGGTGTCGACCGGCCCGCCGCGCTGTGGACCATCGAACTCGACGACACCGCGGCCCCGCTCGCCTTCTCGGTGACGCGCGCGCTCGTGCGCTCCCGCGAACGCTTCGACTACGCCCAGGTGCAGGCCGCCGCCGACGCGGGCGCCCTGCACCCCTCGCTGGCCGCGCTGCCCGAGTTCGGCCGCCTGCGGATCGAGGTGGGGCTCGACCGCGGCGCGATCTCGCTGCGCCTGCCCTCCCAGGACGTGGTGCGCGACGGCGACAAGTGGCGCCTCGAACTCGAACCACGCACCGCCGCCGACGACTGGAACGAACAGGTCTCGCTGCTCACCGGCATGTGCGCGGCGCGGATCATGCTCGAGCACAGGGGAACTCCGCTCGGCCTGCTGCGCACCATGCCCCCGCCGCCGGATTCCGCCATCGCCTCGATGCGGCGCACGGCCGCGGCGCTCGACGTCGACTGGCCCGCCGACGTGCCGGTCGGGCGGATGCTGGCCGGGCTCGATCCCAACACCCCGGCCGCCCTGGTGCTGATGTCGGAGGCGACGAGCCTGTTGCGCGGCGCGAGCTACACGCTGCTCGGCGAGCTCACCGACCCGACCGAGGACCAGCTGACCCACAGCGCCATCGGCGCGCCGTACGCCCATGTCACCGCGCCACTGCGCCGCCTCGCCGACCGCTTCACCACCGAGATCTGCCTGGCCTACTGCGCGGGCACGGAGGTCCCCGGCTGGGTCGCCGACGGCCTCGCGGCTGCCGCGGACACCCTGCGCCGCACGGACTCGGTGGCCAACAAGGTCGACCGCGCCTGCGTCGACCTCACCGAGGCGACCGTCCTGACCCCGCGCGTCGGCACCGATTTCGACGCCCTGGTCCTGCGTGAGGCCAACGGCTCCCGCGGGGCCGAGATCTTCGTCGTCGAGCCGCCGATCCTGGCCAGGTGCACCGGCAAACCCCCGGAGGGCGAACACGTCCCGGTCCGCCTCGTCACCGCCGACACCGTCACCCGCACCATCGAGTTCGCCTACCCCGCGAACTGACCACACTCCGCGGACGAGCGGCCGTCGACTCCTCTTCGGGGACAGTGCCTTTCGCTGGAGTCTCACACATCGTGCGGCGCACGACCAAGCCTCGCGCCGCCGGTGACCAGGGCAGGGCGGCGCGTCGCCGCGGTGGCCGTTGCGCGCGGGCCGGTTCAGTCGGCGGTGGAGACCAGGGCCGCGGCCGCGGGATAGCGGGCCAGGGCTCGGCCCGCCGCGGCTTCCTCGGTGTCGGCGAGGAGTTCGTAGAGGGTGGCGGTGGGGCCGTGCGCGGTGGCGGCGACCGCCATGATGTGCTCGCGGGATTCGACGGCGTCGCGGTGGTCACCGAGGACGCTCTGCAGGCGTTTGGCGCGGGTACCCAGGTCGGTGGCGGCAGCGCCGAGGACCTCGCCCGCCGCCTCGCAGGAATACCGTAACCGCTTGGCGCCCTTGCGGATATCGTGCAGCAGCTCCACCCGCTCGGCCGGGGCCGACGTGGGCTCGGCGAAGATCATCTTGCGCAACCGCTTGCGGTCGCGGCGCAGGACGTGCTCGAACACCGGACGGGCCTTCTCGCGCGCCTGCTCGGGATCGAGCGGGGCCGCGGTCCGCCAGGTCTCGAGCGTCTCGGCGAGGTGGCGGTAGCGCATGCTGTCGAGTTCGGTGAGCACGATCTCGTGCGCCCGGGAGTAGGCGTTGCGCGACGCGCCGACCAGCGCCGCGGTCACCTCCTCGGGGACCTCGTCGTGCGCTGCGAGCAACTCGCGGAACCGGTCCGCGCGTACCTCCGCGTCGCGGGCCACCCCGAGCAGATCGGCCAGCCACTTCAGCTCGGTGACGGTCGCGGCCGCCTGATGGGCGTCGAAGGCGTCGCGATAGGACCGCAGCACGCTGCGCAGGCGGCGGGTGGCCACCCGCATCTGGTGCACCGAGTCGTCCGCGTCGGCGCGCACGTCCGGTTCGGCGGCCAGCAGCCGGTCGATGTCCTCACGCAGTGCCGCGACGACGGCTTTTCCGGCCTTCATGAACTCAGCCCCGCTTCCCGAACAGATCCGTCGCCTCGACGAGGCGATGGGTGATTCCCGGCTCGTGGGCGGTGTGCCCGGCGTCCTCCACGATGTGCAGCGTCGAGCCCGGCCACGCGGTGTGCAGGTCCCACGCGCTCACCGCCGGGCAGACGATGTCGTGGCGACCCTGCACGATGACGCCGGGCAGGTGCGCGATCCGGTCCATGTCACGCAGCAACTGTCCCTCGTCGAGAAACCCGCCGTGCCGGAAATAGTGGTTTTCGATCCGCGCGAAGGCCAGCGCGAAGCGTGCCTCACCGGTCTCGGCGATCCGGTCCGGGGCAGGCAGCAGCGAGCTGGTCGCGCCCTCCCATGTCGACCAGGCCACCGCGGCGTCCAGCGCCACCTGTTCGTCGGGGGAGTGCAGCAGCCGGTGATACACCTCGACCAGATCGGTGTCGCGCTCCTCGGCGGGCACCGGTGCCAGGAACTTCGCCCACTCGGCCGGATACACGTTGCCCGCGGCGCCGTTGTAGTACCAGTCGATCTCCTTGCGCCGCAACAGGAAGATCCCGCGCAGCACCAGTTCGGTGACCCGCTCGGGATGGGCCTGGGCGTAGGCGAGGCCGAGGGTGGAACCCCACGAGCCGCCGAACACCTGCCACCGCTCGATCCCGAGGTGTTCGCGCAGCAGTTCCATGTCGGCGATCAGGTGCGGCGTCGTGTTGAACTCGAGGCTCGCGCCGTCGGCGATGTGCGGCAGCGACTTCCCGCAGCCCCGCTGATCGAACAGCACGATCCGGTACAGGTCGGGGTCGAAGAAGCGCCGCTGCAGCGGGCCCGTGCCGCCACCGGGACCGCCGTGCACGAAGATCACCGGCTTGCCCTCGGGGTTGCCGCTGATCTCCCAGTACACCGACTGGCCGTCGCCGACGTCGAGCAGGCCGTGCGCGTGCGGCTCGATCTCGGGGTAGAGCTCGCGCATCAGAGCACCAATCCCGCGGCGAGGTCGGGCAATTCGAGCGCCGTGAGCGCCTCGGTCCGCACATCCGGGCACGACTTGGTGGTGACCCGGTCGATCACCTTCTTGTCGGCGAGCACCTGCTGGCCGAGCCCGGCGTTGCGCACCGTCCAGTCGAGCACCATCGCGTTGAGCGAGAGCCGGCCCAGCGTCGGCCCCTGCACCCGGAAGTTGGACAGCTCCGGTCGCAGCATGTCGCACAGCTGGGCCGCGGTGGCGTCGCTGATCGCCGCGTCACCGGTCGCGGCGCCGGGCGTGCTGCTCGGCGCCGCGGTGGTGCTGCTCGCCTCATCCGACGGTGTGACTTCCACACCGCCGCAGGCGGTCAGGCTCGCGACGGCGAGCGCGCCCGCCAGCGCCAGCCCGGTGCGGATCTTCCAACGGCGATGCGGCATCGAAACCTCTACTCGTGTCGACGGATGTCGTCATCGAGTCTGCCATCACGAACCGAACCCAGCCGCCTTCCCGACCCGCACCCGCGACCCCGAGGAGCGGCGGCCACGAAGTGGCCGGTCGCGGCCGTCCCGTCGATCAGGCGCCGTGGCGTAACGACGAAGTCGTAGCGACGGTGCCTGATCGACGGGACCAAGGGGCCGCGACACGAGCGCGCCAGCGCTCCAACTACTCAGAAGCTGTGTTCGGGGCCAGGGAAGGTGCCCCGGCGGACCTCGTCGGCGTAGGCCGCCGCGGCCGAGCGCAGCTCGTCACCGACATTGCCGAAGCGCTTGACGAACTTGGCGGTCTTGCCGCTGGTGTAGCCCGCCATGTCCTGCCAGACCAGCACCTGGGCGTCGCAGTCGGCGCCGGCGCCGATGCCGACGGTCGGGATGGTGAGCTTGTGGGTGACCTGGCCTGCCAGCTCGGCGGGCACCATCTCCATGACGACGGAGAACGCGCCGGCCTCCTGCACGGCGAGCGCGTCGGCGATGAGCTGCTCGGCGCCGTCGCCACGACCCTGCACCCGGAACCCGCCCAGGGTGTTGACGCTCTGCGGGGTGAACCCGATGTGCGCCATCACCGGAATGCCCGCGGCGGTGATCAGCGCGATCTGCTCGGCGACGCGCTCACCGCCCTCGAGCTTCACCGCGTGCGCGCCGCCCTCCTTCATGAACCGGGTGGCGGTGGCCAGCGCCTGCTGCGGCGAGGACTCGTAGGTGCCGAAGGGCAGGTCGGCGACGACGAGCGCGTGCGGCGCGCCGCGGACGACGCCGCGCACCAGGGGGATGAGCTCGTCGACGGTGATCGGCACGGTGGTGTCGTAGCCGTACACCACGTTGGCGGCGGAGTCGCCGACCAGCAGGACCGGAATGCCCGCTTCCTCGAACAGGTGCGCGGAGGAGTAGTCGTAGGCCGTCAGCATCGACCAGCGCTCGCCCTCGGCCTTCATCTGCTGCAGATGCTGGACGCGGGTCTTGCGGCGTGTGGTCTCGGCGGGAGCGGCACCGTAGGCAGGGGTCTGCTCAGCGGATACGGACATCATCGTCCCTCTTTCGTCTGGTTCCTCGAGGCCCGAATCGGGTCCCCGGGTTTTTCTGACGAAACCAGTGTGCCACCTCGGGCCGAACCGTTTTAAGGGCAGCACCCGGTGTGATCGGTCACAGCCCCGGTTCGGCTACCGTGAAACCAGCCCAGTCGAGCGGATCGGGCGCATCGTGTTGTGCGCCGTGCGGCGCGGAAAGGTGGGCCCACTGTGCAGCGAGGCCGGCTCGTCGTGCTCTTCGGCGCCCTGTGCGCGCTGACCGTGTCCGGGTGCGCGGTCACCGACGACAGCGCCTCGCGCGCGGAGCTGCCGCCGCCGCCCGCCGGTCTGGAGAAGTTCTACGAACAACCGCTCGAATGGGGTTCGTGCGAGGGATTCGGTGGACCCGAGGACCGGCTGCCGCCGAAAACCGAATGCGCCCGGATCACCGTGCCGATCGACTACGCGGAGCCGGACGGCCCGACCGCCCAGATCGCGCTGTCGCGGATCCCGGCGTCGGGGGAGAAGATCGGCTCGCTGCTGCTCAACCCCGGCGGGCCCGGTGTCTCCGGGCTCTCGACGGTCGCCGTCGGCAATCGCACGCCGCTGGCCGAGCGGTTCGACCGGGTCGGGTTCGATCCGCGCGGTGTCGGTTCCTCACTACCCGCGATCGTCTGCCTCACCCCTGAGCAGGCCGACGCCGAGCGCGCCGAACCGCCGATCGACAACACCCCGGAGGGCATCGCCGCCGCCGAGGCCGACAACCGCGAGTACGCCGACCGGTGCGCCCAGCGCAGCGGCGTCGACCTGCTCGGCCACGTCGGGACCAGGGAGGTCGTCCAGGACATGGACGTGCTGCGCGCGGTGCTCGGCGACGCGAAACTGAGCTACCTCGGCTACTCCTACGGCACCCGGCTCGGCTCGGCCTACGCCGAGAAGTACCCGCAGAACGTGCGCGCCCTCGTCCTGGACGGTGCCGTCGACTCCGCCCAGGACCCGGTGCAGGAGTCGCTGCGCCAGGCCGCCGGGTTCCAGGGCGTGTTCAACGCCTACGCCGCCGACTGCGCGCAGAACCCCGACTGCCCCCTCGGTACCGATCCGGCCCAGGCCGTCGCCAGGTTCCGCGCCCTGGTGGCCCCGCTGGCCGACACCCCGGCCGCGACCGCCGACCCGCGCGGCCTCAGCTACGGCGACGCGATCACCGGCGTCCAGCAGGCCCTCTACACCGACGACTTGTGGAACGTGCTCTCCCAGGGCCTGACCGAACTGCGCGACGGCCACGGCGACACGCTGCTGCAGCTGGCCGACCAGTACGACGGCCGCCGCGCCGACGGCAGCTACGCCAACATCCAGGACGCCTTCAACGCGATCCGCTGCGTCGACGACCCGCGCGTCACCGATCGCGCGATCGTCGGCCGCCAGGACACCGAATACCGCAGGGCCGCCCCGTTCCTCGACGACGGCAGGGGCACCGGCGCCGCCCCGCTGGAGCTGTGCGCCGCCTGGCCGGTGCCCAACACCAGCACGCCGCATCGGGTGTCGGCGCCCGGCCTGCCGGCCACCGTCGTCGTCTCGACCACCGAGGACCCGGCCACCCCGTACCAGGCCGGTGTCGACCTGGCCGATCAGCTCGGCGCCGCCCTGATCACCTTCCGCGGCAACCGGCACACCGCGGCCCTGGTCGCGGGCGATCGCTGCCTCGATTCCGCGGTGATCGACTACCTGGTCGAGCTCGCCGCGCCCGAGCCCGGACTCACCTGCTGAGACCGGCGTGCCGATCTCCGCGCGCCGTCAGGGCTGGTGAGATGTGCGCGGAAGATGACGTGATCGCAAACCCGAGCAGCGATGTAACACGGATTTAACGCCGGGTGCTTACGCTCGCCCCTATGGATCGCCAGAAGGAATTCGTGCTGCGGACGCTCGAAGAGCGGGACATCCGCTTCGTACGGCTCTGGTTCACCGATGTGCTCGGCTACCTCAAGTCGGTGGCCATCGCACCCGCCGAGCTCGAAGGCGCCTTCGAAGAGGGCATCGGCTTCGACGGCTCGGCCATCGAGGGCTTCGCGCGCGTGTCCGAGGCGGACATGGTCGCCCGGCCCGATCCGTCGACCTTCCAGGTGCTGCCCTGGGCCAGCTCCAAGGGCCACCAGCACTCCGCGCGCATGTTCTGCGACATCACCATGCCCGACGGCTCCCCGTCCTGGGCCGACCCGCGCCACGTGCTGCGCCGTCAGCTGAACAAGGCCGCCGATGTCGGCTTCAGCTGCTACGTGCACCCCGAGATCGAGTTCTTCCTGTTGGAGAACGGCCTCAAGGACGGCAAGCCGGTGCCCGCCGACAACGGCGGCTTCTTCGACCAGGCCGTGCACGACGCCGCCCCCAACTTCCGCCGTCACGCCATCGACGCGCTGGAGTCGATGGGCATCTCGGTCGAGTTCAGCCACCACGAGGGCGCCCCCGGCCAGCAGGAGATCGACCTGCGCTACGCCGACGCCCTGTCGATGGCCGACAACGTGATGACCTTCCGCTACCTCATCAAGGAGGTCGCGATCGACGAGGGCGTGCGCGCGACGTTCATGCCCAAGCCGTTCTCGCAGTACCCGGGCTCGGCCATGCACACCCACATGAGCCTGTTCGAGGGCGAGAACAACGCCTTCGCCGACCTGGACGACCCGGACAACCTCTCGCAGACCGCGCGCTCGTTCATCGCGGGCATCCTCGAGCACGCGCCCGAGATCAGTGCCATCACCAACCAGTGGGTCAACTCCTACAAGCGCCTGATCCACGGCGGCGAGGCGCCGACGGCGGCCTCGTGGGGCCGGTCGAACCGGTCCGCGCTGGTCCGGGTGCCGATGTACACCCCGAACAAGACCTCCTCGCGCCGCGTCGAGATCCGCAGCCCCGATTCGGCCTGCAACCCGTATCTGACCTTCGCGGTGCTGCTCGCGGCCGGGCTGCGCGGCATCGAGAAGGGCTACGAGCTGCCGCCCGAGGCCGAGGACGACGTGTGGTCGCTGACCGACGCCGAGCGCCGCGCCATGGGCTTCCGCTCGCTGCCCGGCACCCTGGACGAGGCACTGCAGGCGATGGAGCGTTCGGAACTGGTCGCCGAGACCCTGGGCGAGCACGTCTTCGACTTCTTCCTGCGCAACAAGCGCCGCGAATGGGCCGACTACCGCAGCAAGGTCACGCCTTGGGAACTCGAGGAATACCTGAGCCTGTGACGGTGGCCCCGAAGAGGTATTTTTAGGGCATGGTCCGGCCACCGACTGCCCGCTCCGCTGTTCCCGGCGTCGGCAGGCTCGGCCTGCTCGAGCCCACGGCGGCCGATTCCCTGCACCAGCTCGGCTGGGACAATGTCGACGGCGTGCCCGTGCTCTGGGCACTGTCGCGTTCGCCCGACGCCGATCTCGCGCTGGCCACCCTCCTGCGGTTACGGGAATCGCTCGGTGACGGCTGGGCCGAACTGGATTCGGTGATCCGCTCCGATACGACCCTGCGCGGCAGGCTGTTCGGGCTGCTCGGTTCCTCGACGGCGTTCGGTGATCATCTGGTCGCCACGCCCGAGGCGTGGAAGATCCTGCGCCGCAAGCATCTTCCCGAGCGCGAGGAAGTGATCGCGGATCTGCTCGACGCGGTCGGCGCGAAACCCGAGACCGGACCCAACGCCGGACCCATGCTGTTCCGGGCCGAGATCGCGGGCCCGGAGGCGATCGCGTTGCTGCGCGGCAGGTATCGCGATCAGCTGATGCTGCTGGCCGCGACCGACCTGGCCGCCACCGTGGAGAACGAGCCAGTGCCGCCCTACCAGGTGGTCGGCAGGCAGTTGTCGGACCTGGCCGACGCCGCGCTCACGGCGGCGCTGTCGGTCGCGATCGCGCGGGTCTGCAAGAACGGGCCGGTACCGGTGCGGCTCGCGGTGCTCGCGATGGGCAAATGCGGTGCGCGCGAACTGAACTACGTCAGCGATGTGGACGTGGTGTTCGTCGCCGAGCCCGCCGACGCGACCGCCACCCGGCTGGCCGCGGAGATGATGAGCGTGGGCAGCTCGGCCTTCTTCGATGTCGACGCCGCTCTGCGCCCCGAGGGCAAGGCGGGCGCGCTGGTGCGCACCCTCGACTCCCACCTCGCGTACTACAAGCGCTGGGCCCGCACCTGGGAGTTCCAGGCGCTGTTGAAGAACCGGCCGATGACCGGCGATCTGGAGCTGGGGCAGCAGTACCGCGACGCGTTGATGCCGATGGTGTGGACGGCCTCCGAGCGCCCCGACTTCGTCGCCGACGTCCAGGCCATGCGCCGCCGGGTGGAGGACCTGGTCCCCGCCGACCTGCGCGAGCGTGAGCTCAAGCTCGGCGCGGGCAGCCTGCGCGATGTCGAATTCGCCGTGCAGCTCCTGCAATTGGTGCACGGCCGGGTCGACGACGCGCTGCACGTCACCAACACCGTCGAGGCGCTCACCGCGCTCGCGGCGGGTGGCTACGTCGGCCGCGAGGACGCCGCGAATCTCACCGCCTCCTACGAGTTCCTGCGCCTGCTCGAGCACCGGCTGCAGTTGCAGCGGCTCAAGCGCACCCACACACTGCCCGCCGGCGACGACGAGGAGGGGATGCGCTGGCTGGCCCGCGCCGCGCACATCCGGCCCGACGGCCGCCAGGACGCCGTCGGCGTGCTCGAGACCGAGATCCGCCGCAATTCGATGCGGGTGCGGCGCCTGCACGCCAAGCTCTTCTACCGCCCGCTGCTCGACTCGGTCGCCCGGCTCGACTCCGACGCGCTGCGCCTGAGCCCCGACGCCGCCGTCCGTCAGCTCGCGGCGCTGGGCTACGGCGCCCCCGAGAACGCGCTCGGGCACCTCAAGGCGCTCACCGGCGGCGTCTCACGCAAGGGCCGTATCCAGGCCCTGTTGCTGCCGACCCTGCTCGAATGGCTCGGTGACACACCGAATCCCGACGCCGGCCTGCTCGCCTACCGCCGCATCTCCGAGGGCCTCGACGACCAGATCTGGTTCCTGCGCGAACTGCGTGACGAGGGCGCCATCGCCCAGCGCCTGATGATCGTGCTCGGCTCCTCGGAGTACCTGCCCGATCTGCTGATCAACGCGCCGGAGACCATCCGGATGTACGCCGACGGACCCGGTGGCCCGCAACTGCTCGGCCCGCAACCCGTCGACGTCGCCCGTGGCATCCAGACCGCGGCGGCCCGCTACGACGATCCGGCGCGCGCCGTCGCGGCGGCGAGGTCGCTGCGCAGGCACGAACTGGCGCGGGTGGCCTCGGCGGATCTGCTCGGCATGCTCGACGTGCCGCAGGTGTGCGCCGCGCTGTCATCGGTGTGGGTGGCGGTGCTCGACGCCGCGCTCAGCGCCGTCATCCGGGCGACGGAGGCCGAACGCGGCGGACCCGCCCCCGCCGACATGGCGGTGATCGGCATGGGCCGCCTCGGCGGCATGGAACTCGGCTACGGGTCCGACGCCGACGTGCTGTTCGTGTGCGATCCGCGCCCCGGCGAGGACGAGACGACCGCGGTCAAGTGGGCCAACGGGGTGGCCGAGAAGGTCCAGCGCCTGCTCGGGGCGCCGAGCACCGATCCGCCGCTCCAGGTCGACGCCGGGCTGCGCCCGGAGGGGCGCAACGGCGCCCTGGTCCGCACGCTCGCGGCCTATCAGGCCTACTACGGCCAGTGGGCCCAGCCCTGGGAGGTGCAAGCGCTGCTGCGCGCGCACCAGGTGGCGGGCGATCAGGATCTGGGGGTGCGGTTCCTGCACGTCATCGACCCGATCCGGTATCCGGCCGGTGGGGTGTCGGCCGAGGCGGTCCGCGAGATCCGCCGGATCAAGGCCCGCGTCGATTCGGAACGGCTGCCGCGCGGCGCCAACCCGGCCACGCACACCAAACTCGGCCGCGGCGGCCTGGCCGACATCGAGTGGACGGTCCAGCTGCTACAGCTGCGGCACGCCCACGAGGTGCCCGCGCTGCACAACACCTCGACCTTGCAGACGCTCGACGTCATCGAGGCCGAAGGCATCCTGGAGCCCGAAGACGTTGCGCTGCTGCGGGAATCGTGGCTCGCCGCGACCGCGGCGCGCAATGCCCTCGTCCTGGTCAAGGGCAAGCCGACCGACCAGCTGCCCGGCCCCGGCAAGCTGCTGTCGGCGGTGGCCAAGGTCGCCGGATGGCCCAATGACGACGGCAGCGAGTTCCTCGACAACTACATGCGGATCACGCGGCGCGCGAAGGCGGTCGTCGAGCGGGTGTTCGGGGGCGTGTGAGACGCGAGAAAGGCCCCGCACCGAAGGTGCGGGGCCTTTCAGGATCACGCCCGAATCAGATGGAGCGGACGTCCTGAGCCTGAGGGCCCTTCTGGCCCTGGCCGACCTCGAACTCCACGCGCTGACCCTCTTCGAGGGACTTGAAGCCCGAGCCGCTGATGGCCGAGTAATGCACGAAGACGTCGGGGCCGCCTCCGTCTTGGGCGATGAAGCCGAAGCCCTTCTCGCCGTTGAACCACTTAACAGTGCCTTGAGTCATGGTGTTTCTAAGTCTTTTCCGTAGGTGAGCCATGGCGATCTCTGTGATCAGCCCAGTCTCAGCAGCCCAGTATGCCATACTCACCGGCAAACTGTGCAATGCGGCTCTCGACACCGCGATCTGGGCGGAGTCTGCCCGCGTGTCGCGGCTCTCGCCCGGTGGATGTGACACGCTGGGCGCATGGGTGCGACCAACGACCAGCCTGCCGGACACCACGACCTCGCCCTGCGGGTGCTCGACGCGCACGTGGCCTTCACCAAGGACCAGCTGCTGCAGCCCGTGGGATTCCTCGAACTGGCCACCGAGGAGGTCGACGGCCTGCTCGCCGAGGCGCAGGAGCTGACCCTGGCCGAGGCGGTCACCCGCGAACAGATCAAGGGCGTGGCGCACAAGTACGCCGTGCAGATCCCGGTCGAGGGCGCGATCCCCGAACTCGTCGGCGAGATCGCCGCCCGGCTCTACCACCACCAGGCCCAGGACGAGATTCCGGTGGGCGAGGTCGTCGACAACCGGCGCTTCGACGAGCTGGTCTCGGCCGTGGCCGACATGGAGGTGACCCACCGCCTCGTTCGCCTGGTGCTGAGCAGCCCCGTCACCGTCGACGCCTGCGTCGAAGCCGTGCAGCGCGCGGTCGTCGCCGCGGTCGACGAGAACAGGAACACCGACGGGCACGGTCTGGCCGGCTCGCTGCGTGGCGCGCTGGCCCGGCTGGCCGAGCCCGCGCTGCCCGTCATCGAGAACGGCGTCGGCCGGATCACCCGGACCGGCGCGCGTTTCGTGCTGCGCGGCAACCGCGACGACGCCGACGAGGTCCTGCTCGACACCGCCCGCGAGACCTGGCGCAAACACACCGGGCACGCCATCGGTTCGTTCCGCGACCTCGTCTCGGCCAACGACGTGGAGGACGCGGTCGTGCTCACCTTCGAGTTCTGGCGCACCTTCCGCGACACCGACTACTTCCACGCCCTGCTCGACGAGGGCATCGATCACGTCTTCGACAAGTACGGCGACACCCCGCTGGCCGAGCTGCTCACCGAGCTGGGCATCAGCCGCGCCGACCTCATCGAGGAGGCCCTGCGGTTCGGGCCGTCGGTACTCGGAAAGCTCGACGAGCGCGGCTATCTCGACACCGTGATCCGCCGCAGGCTGGCGCCGTTCTACGCCTCGGACGCCTTCCGCGCGGCGGTGACCGGCCAGTAGCCCCGCGGCCGCGCGAGCGCGAGTTCTGTTCGGCCGCTGGCGCGTCGGTGTATGTCGGTACGATCCGTGCAACGATGGAGCGCTTGCGCTACCGGATCGCGATCGAAAGGCTGCCGTGACACGTCTGTCCTCCCTGCTCGACCAGATCGACTCCGGAGCGGTGCTGCTGCCCGAATTCCAGCGCGGTTACGTGTGGAACAGGGACCAGGTGCGCGGGCTCATGCGGTCGCTGTACCTCGGGTATCCGGTCGGCGGATTGCTGGTGTGGGAGACCGGATCCGAGGACATCGCCGTGCGCGGCGCGGGCGGGGGTTCGGGGCTGCGGCAGCTGCTGCTCGACGGCCAGCAGCGCATCACCACCCTCTACGGCATCATCCGCGGGCGGGCGCCGTCGTTCTTCGAGGGCGACGCGGTGGCCTTCACCGGACTCCACTTCGATGTGGACCGTGAGGTTTTCGAGTTCCAGGTGCCCGGTCGCGACACCGCGCCGACCTGGATCGATGTCACCGAGCTGTTCGCGCAGGGACCGGTGCACTACCTGCCCCGGTTCACCGAGGTCGAGCCGGAGACGCTGGCCGCCTACCTGGACCGGCTGAACAAGCTGCGCGAGATCACCCACCGCGAGTTCAACGTGGAGACCATCACCGGCTCCGACCGCACCGTCGACGAAGTGGTCGACATCTTCAACCGGGTCAACTCCGGCGGCACCAAGCTGTCCAAGGGCGACCTGGCCCTGGCGACGCTGTGCGCGCAGTGGCCGCAGGCCCGCGGCAACCTGCGCGATCACCTGATCCGCTGGGACAAGGAGGGCTACACCTTCACCCTGGACTGGCTGCTGCGCAACGTGATCGCGGTCGGCAACGGCCGCGCCCACTTCGACGCGCTCGGCGATCTGTCGCCGGCGGAGTTCGAGCAGGCCCTCGCCGCCACGGCCACCCAGGTCGACACCTTCCTCGACACCGTGGCCGGTCGGCTCGGGCTCGATCACGATCGAGTCCTGATGGGCCGCTACGCCGTTCCGGTGGTCACCCGCCTGCTGTTTCTCAACGGCGGTCGCTTCGACGACGACCTGCATCGCGACCGGGTGCTGTACTGGTACATCCATTCCGCGCTGTGGGGCCGGTTCAGCGGCTCCACCGAGACCTTCCTGCAGCAGGACTACGAGACTCTCGAACGCGGGGGCATCAACGCTCTCATCGCCTCGCTGGAACGCCTGCGCGGCGGCTCGCTCGACCTGTGCGCCGACGATTTCGGCGGTGCCACCCGTGGTTCGCGGTTCTACCCGCTGCTGTACCTGCTCACCAGGGTCGACGGTTCCCGCGACCTCGGCACCGGCTCCGAGCTGGGCATCGAGCAGCTCGGCGAGCGCGCCCCGGTGCAGGTGCACTACCTGTTCCCGAAGACGACGCTGCGCGACGCGGGATACGAGCGCAACGAGATCAACGCCATCGCGAACTTCTGCTTCCTGAGCCCCGGCTCCGAGGCCGAGCTGGGCGAGCGCGAACCGGCCGACTACCTCGCCGAGGTGGAACGCCGCCATCCGGGAGTGCTGGCCTCGCAGTGGATTCCGACCGATCCGGCGCTGTGGCGGGTGGAGAACTACCGCGAGTTCCTGCGCGCCCGCAGACTGCTGCTCTCCGCCGCCGCCGACGCCTTCCTGGAGAAGCTGCGCACCGGCAAGTTGCACCGCCCGACCCTGCACACGGTCGGCGTGGCCGGGGTGAGTTTCGGCGATCCCGCGGTGGACCTGGTGAACGCGCTCGTCGAGGACCTGGTCGCCGACGGGTTCGGCTTCCCGCTGCTCGACAGCGAGGTCTCCGATCCGGTCACCGGCCGCGAACTCGCTGTCGCCGAGGCGTTCTGGCCCGAGGGCCTGCAGCCGGGCGTCGGCATGCCGGTGGTGCTGGTACTCGAACCGGCCAACGCCGACCTGAACCGGCTGTCCCAGCTCGGCTACGCCGTCTTCACCTCCGTCGACGCCCTGCGCGGCTACGTCGACAACCTGCGCGTGGAGGCCTCCGGCGACACCGGCCTCTACGGCCCGGCCGCCGACGTCGCCGCGCTGGCCGAGCGCCTGCCCGCCACCTGGGTCGGCAACTCCGAGCAGGTCTGGTTCCAGTTCGCCTGGAATCTGCTCGAACGCGACCGCGCCGACGGCCCCGACGCGGTCCTGGAAGCCGAGCAGGTCTCGCTGCGCTACATCGCGCTCTGGGCACTCACCCGCACCTTCTACATCCACGCCTTCGACCAGGGCAATCCGGGCGAGTGGCGCTACTACCTGGGCGACACCATCGGACCGGCGCCGCTGGTGCCGCGCGACTGGCTGGCGCGCCGCGCCATCGCCTCGGGCGCACTCGCCCCCGGCGCCGCGCCCGGCGACGAGGACATCGCCATCGCCCTGGTGCACGGTGTCATCGAGGTGGTCGACGATGTCGCCACCGCGCTGGCGCACCTGCTCGGCGGTCCCGGCCTGTTCGCCTCGCTGTGGGCCTCGGCCGGCGCCGCCGAGCACTACGGCTATCCGCTGTCCACCGAGCAGATCAACGACCTGATCAACCAGGTCGTCAACGATCCCGCGTCCCGGAAGATCCAGGCCTACAACTGGATCGAGGCCGGACTGCCGCTCTAGGCCGCGGTCGCGCGCTGGAATGTGGCGACGAAGTCGCGCAGCGCGGCGCGGTCCTCGGTGTCGACGGGTCGGTACCCGCGCGCGGCTTCGACCGTGACGGTGGTGCCTGCGCGCAGGGGCAGTTCGGTCCAGCAGACGGGCAGCACCGGCAGCTGCACGGTGCGCTCGGCGACGGTGAGGGTGAGCGCGGAGGTGTAGCGCCCGGCGACGGCCACCAGTGCCTCGACCGCGTCCTCGGTGAGCGGGCCCGCCGCCGTGAATTCCTCGATGTACATGTCGCGTCCCTTCCGTGCACCCAGTGTAGGGGCCACAGAGATCTCTCAAGGTCGTCATAAGTGGGCGGTAATGCGGGCTGCTTAGGGTGAGCGCATGATGCGTGAATGGATGGAACGAGCCTTGCTCGTCCTCGGGTGGGGCGCGGTCGTCACGGCGGTGGCCGGAATCGTGCTGCACGTGGGGGACTGGTCGCAGAAGTCGATGGTGCTGCTGGCCTCGGGGGCGATGTGGCTGATGCTCGGCGCCGTCGTCGGGCTGATCCTGCTGCTGATCGCGCGCAGCTGGCGCAGCGCCGTCGCCGGGGGAGTGGTGCTGGCGGGCGTGCTGTGGCTGGTGGTGCCGTCCTATATTCCGGAGAGCAGGGCCGCCGCGGGCCCGGAGCTGGTGGTGTTGCAGTCGAATCTGCTGTTCGGGCAGGCCGACACCGCCGCGGTCGTCGCGGCCGTGCGCGACAACGACGTCGACGTGCTCACCACCGAGGAGCTGACGACCGGCGCGATCGAGCGCCTGCGGGCCGCCGGACTGGAAGACCTGCTGCCCTACACCTACCTGGAACCGGCGCAGTCCGGTGGCGGCGGCACCGGGATCTACAGCCGATACCCCTTGCGCGACACCGTGAAGTACGACGGCTTCATCATGAGCAACATCTCCGCCACCATGGAACATCCCGAGCGCGGCCCGATCCCGGTGTTCGCCTTCCACCCGATTCCGCCGAACCTGGACTTCGCCGCGTGGTCGGCCGAGATGCGCCGGGTCGACGAGATCCTCGCAGGCGCAGGCACACCCGCGATCGTCGGCGCGGATTTCAATGCCACCCAGGATCATTCGGCCTACCGGGCACTGCTCGACGGGCCGTTCGCCTCCGCCGCCGACCAGACCGGCGACGGCATCCTGCTCACCTTCCCGGCGGATCGGCGGTGGGGTCCGGTGATCGGCATCGATCACGTTCTCGTCGCAGGTGGAGTGGCACAACAGGTTCGCACGCTCACCATTCCCGGCACCGATCACCGCGCGGTGCTGGCTTCGGTGCGCATGGACAGCTGACCGAAGTCGTCTACCATGTGAGCCGCTCGACTGCGGACCGCCAGGCGTCCGCGTCAGTTATTCCCCGGGGAGGAACAGCGAATGATCAGACGGCGATTCGGCACGGCCGTGGCCGCGGCGGTGGTGAGCGTCGGGATGCTCGTCTCGGGTTGCTCGGCCACCACGGTGGCCAGCGACCAGGCGGTGCCCGCGATGGACAACCCGTGGGAGGTGGCGGGCGCGGCGTCCAGCACCGGACCCAGCGGCCCGCGGCCCGGTGTGCCCGACACCGACAAGAAGGCCGAGAACGGCGACAACGGCGCGATCGACAAGCTCGCGCTCAACGCGATCGCCGATATCGAGAAATACTGGCAGGCCGAGTATTCCAAGACCTTCCGCGGCAGTTTCAAGCCGGCGTCGAAGTACATCTCCTGGTCGGCCAAGGCACCCGAAGCCGAGGCCGTGCAGTTCTGCAAGAGCAGCACCTACAAGCTGGTCAACGCCGCGTACTGCCCGCTCGACCACACCATCGGCTGGGACCGCACCGTCCTGCTGCCGCTGCTGGTGAACAAGTACAAGGAGATGGCGGTGGTGATGGTGCTGGCCCACGAGTACGGCCACGCCATTCAGTCCCAGGCCGATCTGCTGCGCGGCTTCCTCACCGATGCCCTGGTGAAGGAACAGCAGGCCGACTGCCTGGCGGGGGTCTTCCTGCGCCACGTCGCCGAGGGCAACTCCGAGCACTTCACCCTCAACACCACCGACGGCCTCAACGGTGTGCTCGGCGCCACCGTCGCCGTGCGCGACCGCGACCCCAACGATCCTGACGCCGTGCACGGTTCGGCCTTCGAGCGGGTCACCGCGGTGCAGATGGGTTACACCGAGGGCGCGGGCTCCTGCAAGGGCATCAACGAGGAGGAGATCGAGAAGCGCCGCGGCGGCCTGCCGGTCACCTTCGAAGAGGGCGAGCGCGATCAGCAGCTGCCGGTGAACCAGGAGAACCTGAGCTCGCTGGCCACCCAGCTCGGCAAGTCCATGCCGGTGAAGAACGCGCCGAAGTTCGACTACACCGGCGTCACCCGCGGCTGCGCCTCGACGACCACCACCGAGCCGGTGTCGTACTGCCCCGGCAGCAACACCATCGGCACCGACCTGCCCGCGATGGCCAAGCGCGCCGGTGAGGGCGCCAGTGGCAAGGAGGAGCCGCTGTCGGCGGTCGTCACCGGCGACTACAACGCGGCGGTGGTCTTCGTGTCGCGCTACGCGCTCGCGGTGCAGCAGGACCGCAAGCTGTCGCTGACCGGCGCCGAGTCGGCTGGCCTGCGCACGGCCTGCCTGTCCGGTGCGCTGACCACGAAACTCAGTGAGCCGAGCAGTGATCCGCGCCTGTCGGCCGGTGACCTCGACGAGGCCGTGTCGGGTCTGCTCGCCGACGGCCTCGCGGCCGCCGACGTCAACGGCAAGGTGGTCGCCAGCGGCTACCAGCGCCTCGAGGCGTTCCGCACGGGCGTCCTCGACGGCGAGCAGGCCTGCCTGAGCCAGTTCAAGTAGCTCAGGGCGCCGCGGGCAGTGATCGCAGGGAGCTGAGGGTGTTCGCCACCGCGCGGGCGGCCTCGGCTCCCTTCGTCACGAAGTGGTTGGTGTAGTAGTCCACGTGCTCGCTGTGCTCGTGGAAGTGGTGCGGGGTGAGCACCACGGAGAAGACCGGCACATCGTTGTCGAGCTGGACGCGCATCAGCCCGTTGATCACCGCGGTGGCGACGAAGTCGTGGCGGTAGATGCCGCCGTCGACGACGAGCGCGGCGGCCACGATCGCGTCGTAGCGGCCGGTGCGGGCCAGCCGCTGGGCGTGCAGCGGGATCTCGAAGGCGCCCGGCACGTCGAAGACCTCGACGGCGGCGGGATCGAGCCCGAGGTCGGCGAATTCGGCCTGGAAGCCCTCGTGCGCCTTGTTGACGATCGAGCTGTGCCAGCTGGCGCGGATGAAAGCGACGGATGTCGTGGTTGCCATGCGCGGAGTCTACTAGGTCACAAGTTACTCGTCGGTAATGTGTGCGGAGAGCCAGGCGACGAGGTCGCCGAGCACCTGATCGCGTTCGGGTTCGTTGAACACCTCGTGGTACAGGCCGGGATAGCGGATGACGGTCACGTCCGACGAGCCGGTGCCCCGCTCGAGCAGGTCGGCGCTCGTCGGCGCGGCGATCGAGTCCGCGGTGCCGTGCAACACCAGCAGTGGCGCGGTGAGCGTGGTGAGCCGCTTCTTCACCAGGTCGGTGTGCCGCAGGATCTCCACCGCGGTGCGGGCGGGTAGGCGGCCGCGGTACACCAGCGGGTCGTCGTCGTAGGCGCGCACCACCTCGGGATCGCGACTGATCGCCGCCGAGTCCAGCGCCAGCACACCGAGATTCGGGGCGTACCGGGTGAGCAGTGGCGCGGCCAGACGCTGCAGCGGATTGCCCACCGCGATGTCCAGCGGCGGCGCCGAGAGCACCACCCCGGCCACCTCGACCGGGCCACGGGTGACCAGGTGCAGGACCACCAGGCTGCCCATCGAATGCCCGAGCAGGAACCACGGCACCCCGCGGTGCGCGATGCCCGCGAACGCGAGCATCGTCGCCACATTGTCGGCCGCGGAATCCAGCGAGCCGATATTGGCCTTCGCGCCCTCGGACCGGCCGTGTCCGACGTGATCGAGGGCGTACACCGCGAACCCGGCCGCGGCCAGGTGGTCCCCGACGTACTCGTAGCGGCCCGAATGCTCGGCGACACCGTGCACCAGCACCACCAGCGCCCGCGGTGATTCCGGCAGCCACGCGCGCCAGGCGATCCGGCCCTCGGCACTGACGAATTCGCCCGTGTCGGTCGTCATCGGCGCGCTCCTTCTCCCTGGGCGGACGCCGCCGCGAGTCGTGCGATCAGGCGCCGATTGAATTCGATCAACCGAGCGTAGTTGAGCCGGGAGATCCGTTCGTCGGTTCCGTGGATCCGTGCCAGATCCGCCGCCGTCAGCACGATCGGCGCGAAATTGCAGCGCGTCTCCGCCAGGCCGTCGTAGTGCCGGGAGTCGGTCGCGCCGGGCACGAGGCCGGTGGTGGTGACGATCCCGGGGACCAGGTCGGCGGCGAGTTCGGCGATGAGCTCGTAGGCGGGGCCGGGACCGGTGACCCGCGAGGGCTCCGACGCTGCCCCGACGAGATCGATCGCCACGCCGATGTCCCGGATCACCCTGCGGCAGTGCGCGAGCACCGCCGACACCGAATCACCCGGCAGGATGCGGAAATTCACCAGTGCCTCGGCGCTCTGCGGCAACACGTTGGCCTTCACCCCACCGCGGATCACGGTGGGCGCGGTGGTCGTGCGGACCATGGCCTCGGTGCTCGGGGCCGCCGCCAGGATCCGGGCGACCAGCGGCGCGGCCAGCGTGGCCAGCCCGCGCGTGTCGGTGAGTTCGAGCAGCTTGCGGTGCGGTTCGGGCAGGGCCACCCGCATCCGAGCGAGCATGTCGGCGATCACCGGGGTCAGCCGCAGCGGCATCGGACGATCCTGCACCCGTGCCACCGCGCGCGCGAGCCTGCCTACCGCGGTCTGCCTGCCCGGCATCGAGGAGTGCCCGCCGGTCTCGGTGACCGAAAGCCGCACGGTCGCGTACCCCTTCTCGCCGAGCATGATGCTCGCGACCGGCCGGTCGACGCCGTCGGCGACTCCGTCGGTGATCACCCCGCCCTCGTCGAGCAGCAGATCCGCACGCACGTTCTCGGCCCGCAGGTGCTCGGCCATCCGGACCGCGCCGCCGTCCCCGAAGACCTCCTCGTCGTGCCCGAAGGCCAGGAAGAGGGTGTGCCGCGGCCGGATGCCCGCGCCCAGCGCCCACTCCACGGCCTCGAGCACGGCCAGCACCCGGCTCTTGTCGTCGATGGCGCCGCGGCCCCAGATGAACTCCTCGTCGACCACCCCGGCGAACGGGGGATGGGTCCAGCGCTGCGCGTCGTCGACCGGGACCACGTCCTGGTGGCCGAGCAGGATCGCCGAGACGTGCCCCGGCTCGGTGCCCTCCCAGCGGTAGAGCCTGCTGTGACCGAAGGTGGTCAGCGTCAGTTCGGCGTGCACGCGCGGGAACGCGGCCTCGAGGTGGCCGGCCAGCCGGACGAACTCCGCGTCGGCGGTGTCGGCGGGATCCTCGGTCGAGACCGTCGCGCAGCGCAGCGCCGCGGCCAGACGCTCGGCGACCTCGTCGGTGACGCCGACGGTGACGGGGGAGCTGCTCGGGTTCTCGATGATCGGGTGCACCTTGGCATTCTCGCCGGTGCCCGGCCCGTTCGCCGCCGAAGGCGCCATCTAAGCTGACATACATGGCAGGAGGCAAGGGCGGCAAGCCGTCGAAGGAAGCCAAGGCCGCGGCTAAAGCGGCACGTAAGCAGGCATCACGCGAGCGGCGTCAGCAGTTGTGGCAGGCGTTCAACATGCAGCGCAAGGAAGACAAGGCGCTGCTGCCGCTGATGATCGGCGCGCTCGTCGGCACCACGGTCGTGTTCTTCCTCATCGGTCTGATCTTCGACATGCAGTGGTTCCTGCTGCCGCTGGGTCTGCTGCTCGGTGTGCTGTTCGCGTTCATCATCTTCGGACGCCGCGTGCAGAAGAACGTCTACCGCAAGGCCGAGGGCCAGGCGGGCGCGGCGGCATGGGTGCTCGACAACCTGCAGGGCAAGTGGCGCGTGGCCAACGGCGTCGCGGCCACCACCCAGCTCGACGCGGTGCACCGCGTCATCGGCCTGCCCGGCGTCATCTTCGTCGCCGAGGGTTCCCCGCAGCGGGTGAAGTCGCTCATCCAGCAGGAGAAGAAGCGCACCGCCCGCCTGGTCGGTGACACGCCGATCTACGAGGTGATCGTCGGCAACGACGAGGGCCAGACCCCGCTCAAGGATCTGCAGAAGTTCCTCACCAAGCTGCCGCGCAACATCGACGTCAAGCGGATCGACCAGATCGAGGGCAGGCTCTCGGCGCTGTCCTCGCGCAGTGGCGGCCCCGCCATGCCGAAGGGCCCGATGCCCCCCGGCGCCAAGATGAAGGGCATGCAGCGCGCCATCCGCCGCCGCTGACCTCGGCTTCCGACGAGCCCGGTACCTGAAGGTACCGGGCTCGTGTCGTCTCAGGAGTGCGCGGTCCGCCCGCTGAGCAGCCACAGAATCCGGTCGTAAGCCAGCAGGTGGTAGCAGGCCAGGACAATGACCGAGGCCAGCGCGAGCCGGGGCAACCCGGCGGCCCACAGCGCGACCGCGCCGCCGAACAGCACGACGAACTCGACGAGCAGACGCGCTTGACCGGGGACCGGTACCGGTGCCTCGCCGTTGCGGCTCGGATCGCCGGGAACGGCGAGGGTGCCCCACAGCACCGCGGCCGCGATCGGCAGAACGACGACGAGCAGATAGCGCCAGGGCGAGTCGAACGCCCGCCAGCCGTACACCCCGAAGGAGACGACGGCGATCAGTTCGAGCAGAAAGCGGACGGCCAGCATGGCCGGATTCAGTGACACGGCCACAGCGTAAGGCCGTGGCGGCCGCGCCGCGCCCGGTCAGCGGGCGTTGACCAGGGCGGTGCCGGTGGCTTGGTCGTGCATGCCGCGACCGTCGGCGTCGGTGAACAGCGCGGGCACCACGAACACCAGCAGGGCCTGCCTGGCCAGCGCGCGCACGAAACCGACGGCCACCGGGGCGTCGATGCGGACCACGCGCAGCCGCAGGAAGTACTGGCCGGGGGTGAAGCCGAACAGCGTCACCGCGGCCACGCCGATCACGAACCACACCAGCAGCGGCATCGACGAGGAGGCGAAGCTGCGGGTGATCAGCGCGGCGACGCCGACCGCGATGAACCAGTCCACGAACAGGGCGACGACGCGGCGCCAGGTCGGGGCGAGGGAGCCGGCGCCCTCCCTGGGCAGCCCGTAGAGCTCGCCGGGGTAGCCGGATGTTTCCTCGTCACCCGGTTCGGCGGGGTTGCCGGAGAGCCAGGTGCCGGTGATGCGTGCCATGGCTCCCAGGATAGAGGCGGCCCAGAACGCGCATTGGTGGAGGTCACGTCGCTGCGCCCGGTCGCGGATGGCAGGATGGGCAGGCAGGTCGCGGCCGGATGGCAGACATCACCAGGAATCCGGCACGCGTAACACTGGCGAAACACAGCCTTGACTGTAGGGAAACACCGCGTCCATACCGTCAGGTCGCGACGAACCCATGCATCGTGAACGGCTGGGAACCGATCCGTAAGGAGAACAAGTGACGTTCAGCACGGCCGAAGAGGTCATCCAGTACATCAAGGAAGAGGACATCGAGTACGTCGATATCCGCTTCTCCGACCTGCCCGGCGTCCAGCAGCACTTCTCGATCCCGGCCAAGGCGTTCACCGCCGACCTGGCCGAAGAGGGTCTGGCGTTCGACGGCTCCTCGGTGCGTGGCTTCCAGTCGATCGACGAGTCGGACATGCTGCTGCTCCCCGACTTCAGCACCGCTCGCATCGACCCGTTCCGTGCCGCGAAGACCCTGAACCTGAACTTCTTCGTGCACGACCCGTTCACCCGTGAGGCCTACTCCCGCGACCCGCGCAACATCGCGCGCAAGGCGGAGGAGTACCTGCGTTCGACCGGCATCGCCGACACCGCCTACTTCGGTGCCGAGGCCGAGTTCTACATCTTCGACGGCGTCCGCTACGGCTCCGGCATGAACGGCTCGTTCTACGAGATCGAGTCCGTCTCCGGCTCGTGGAACACCGGCAAGGAGTTCAACCCCGACGGCTCGCGCAACCTGGGCTACAAGGTGCGCAACAAGGGCGGTTACTTCCCGGTCGCCCCGTACGACCACTACGTCGACCTGCGCGACAAGATCTCGACCAACCTGCAGAACGCGGGCTTCGAGCTCGAGCGCGGTCACCACGAGGTCGGCACCGCCGGTCAGGCCGAGATCAACTACAAGTTCGGCACCCTGCTGTCCGCCGCGGACGACCTGCAGCTGTTCAAGTACATCGTGAAGAACACCGCGTGGCAGGAAGGCAAGTCCGTCACCTTCATGCCGAAGCCGCTCTTCGGCGACAACGGCTCGGGCATGCACGTGCACCAGTCGCTGTGGAAGGACGGCAAGCCGCTGTTCCACGACGAGGCCGGCTACGGTGGTCTCTCGGATCTGGCGCGTCACTACATCGGCGGCATCCTGCACCACGCCCCGTCGCTGCTGGCGTTCACCAACCCGACCATCAACTCCTACCACCGTCTGGTGCCGGGCTACGAGGCCCCCATCAACCTGGTGTACTCGCAGCGCAACCGCTCCGCCGCGGTCCGCATCCCGGTCACCGGCAACAACCCGAAGGCCAAGCGCATCGAGTTCCGCGCGCCGGACTCCTCGGGCAACCCGTACCTGGCCTTCGCCGCCATGATGATGGCCGGCCTGGACGGCATCAAGAACAAGATCGAGCCGCTGGCCCCCGTCGACAAGGACCTCTACGAGCTCCCGCCGGAGGAGGCCAAGAACATCCCGCAGGCCCCCACCAGCCTGTCCGCGGTCATCGACCGCCTGGAGAACGATCACGACTACCTCACCGAAGGCAACGTCTTCACCGAGGACCTGATCGAGACCTGGATCCAGCTCAAGCGCGACAACGAGATCGCCCCGGTGAACCTGCGTCCGCACCCCTACGAGTTCGAGCTGTACTACGACGTCTAAATCGTCGTGACGGACTGAGGTCCGCGGCAAGACCCGAGTCCGCCCGTTCCGTGATCACGGAACGGGCGGACTCATCTGTGTGGGCCGCGTCCGGGGGTGCCGAGCGCCATGGACTGCACCGTGCGTGTCGAGCAGCCGTCCGGCGCGGCCTGCCCGGCGAGGCGTTCGTCGATCCAGCGCAGGACCGCGGTCGTCGCCGCCATCTGCAGGCTGACGTGCTCGCTCAGCTGGTCTCGCGTATAGGTGATCGGCGCCCCCGCCGCGCACCACTGTGCCACCGCCTTGTCGGGCGCCGCGATGGTGACGATCTCGTCGTGAACGGCGTTGTAGAGGAACAGCGGCGGGGTCGAGGCCACGGGGCTGAAGTCCAGCGCGACCAAGGATCCCTGTACCTCCGCCAGCAGTTGCGAGAAGGGGATCGTCAGGTGGTCGTCCATCCGCACGAACGCGTGCTGAGCCACGTTCGGCGTGACGCATTTGCTGTCGCCCGCGGCCATCAGGGCGCGTCCCGCCGGCGTCAGATACTTGTCGAATGCGGCCGCCAGCACCGGATCGGCGCGCATCATGCCGGGCAGCAGCGATGGCAGGAAGCCGGAGAACGGACCGCCGTCGAGCGTCGCCAGGTAAGGGGCGATGGGTGCCGTCCAGCCACCCATGGCGACTCCTACCAGCCGTAGCTCGGGCGCGTAGGTCGGTTGCATCTGCGCGACCCAACTGGTGCCGTAGGACCCACCGGAATAGCCCATCGCCGCGACGGGAGTATCGGTGCCGGCCAGGCCGAGCGGCGCGAAAGCCTCAGCCGCGCGCACTCCGTCGAGCGCCGCGTAACCCGGCTGCCGCGGGGTGAACATCGCCCCCTTCGGCCCCTCCCAGTCGGGGACGGAAATCGCGTGACCGGATGTCAACATCTGGTCGATCTGCATGAAGTCCAATGAGGCGTCGTACTTGTCCGGCGCTCCCTGCCTGAGGACGAACGAGGGCGCGCACTGCGGCGCCGAGGCATCCGTGGCGGGCTGATAGCTGATCAATCCTTTGACCTGCCCGGTGCGCGGACGAAGCACCGTCGTCACGGTCGCCATCGGCTGGCCGTCGGTATCGGTGGTGCGATACAGCAACTGCCACGCATCGGCGTCCTGCGCCTGTGGACCCAGCGAGGCCACTTCGACTGGGCGCGAATCAAGAATGGTGCCAGGCGTTTCCGAGTCCCAGCCAGACGGCGGAATGTAGAACGCGTCGTTCTGTGGAGTCGTCAGCGGATCCGCATGACCGACCGCCATGGGTGTGCTCGTGCACCACAATACGGCCGAAATCGCGATCAGAACCGAACGCAGCTGACCGCGCCTCCTGGATGAACACGTTGCAATTCGGTACGGCATGACGCTGCCCATTCGTCGACTTCCCTCCTTGAATGGGCGCCCTCCCGCGTAGCCCCCTGAAGGCAGTCACAGTACATTCCCTGTTTCGAGCACACACCCGAACTGCCGACAAAGGTCGTGCCTTCCGTGTGAATACAGGCGTCCTACCTGCGGTTGGGCATCGGCCCAGGTTCCCGGTGCGCGGCCGCGAACACCGAGCCGGGCCGTTCGGTGATCGCGTCCTCCGGCGCGTTTCGGATCACCCTTCCGCGTTCGGGCGTCCCTGCTCCTTCGGGCCAGTACGCTCTCTCGCGCAGACTGGAACAGGTTCTCGGGGAGTGGGCATGTGGGTGTCAGGGCACGCGACGAGGGGTGCGATGGCGGTCGGCGCGGTGATCGCGTTGGTGACGGCGTGCGCGGGGTGGGCTGTGGCAGTGCCTGCACCGGAACACGATTCGTTCTATGCCGAGCCCGCTGGGCTCGCGGGTGCGGCCGACGGGACGGTGCTCGCGTCACGGGTGATCGAACCGGAGTCGTTCGGATCGCCGTTGGCCGCGGACGCGTGGCAGGTGCAGTACAAGACGACCGACAATCACGGTGCGCCGCGTGCCTACGTCGCGACAGTTCTCGTGCCGCACGGGAAGTGGGCGGGTGGTGGTCCACGCCCGTTGCTGTCGTACCAGGTCGCCGAGGATGGTGTCGGTGCGACGTGCGCACCGTCGTACGCGCTGCGCGGCGGGATCGCCGGGGTCCCCAGCAATGCGTATTCCGAGACGGGGATGATTCGATTCGCCCTCCAGCAGGGCTGGGCGATGGTCGTTCCGGACTACCAGGGGCCCGACTCCGATCTGTTCGGCGCCGACGGTTACGTGCACGGCGTGCTCGACGGCATTCGCGCGGCGAGGGCGTTCGAGCCCGCTGCGGTCGATCCCGAGGCGCCCATCGGCATGTGGGGCTATTCCGGTGGGGCGCAGGCCACCGCAATCGCCGCGCAGGCGCACGCCGACTACGCGCCCGAGCTGCCGTTGGCCGGTGTGGCGCTGGGCGGGACGATCGCCGATCTGGAATCCACCATGTCCGGCTTCAGCGGTAGCCCCCTCGGCGGGGCGGCGGTGGTCGGCCTGGTGGGCTTGCACCGCTCCTACCCGGATGCCGATCTCGCTCAGTACCTCAACGAATCGGGCCGTGCGAAATTGGCTGCGAGCCAGAATGATTGCCTGCTCGACGCCGCTCTGAAGTACCCCTTCCTCGATACCGCGGCACTGGAAGCCCGGCCCGGCTCGATCACGAACAACCCGGCGCTGAGCGAGGTCGTGCGCCGGGCCAGCCCCCTGTTCCGTCCGGGCGCGCCCAGCGTGCCGGTGCTGATCCATCACGCGATCGCCGACGAGTTCGCGCCCATCGACCCGGTGCGAGCCCTGGCCGGAAAGTATTGCGCTGCAGGTGCTCCCGTGCGGCGCGTCGAGAATCCGATCGGCGAGCACGGGACCGAAGCCATGCTCGGCCTGCCGACAGTGCTGAGCTACCTGGCCGACCGATTCAGCGCGAAACCGGCCCCGAGCGACTGCTGAGCTGCGGTCCCAGCTACGCGGTAGCGCGCCTAGCGGGCGCCGAGCTTGGCGTGGATCGCGGCGATGAAAGCGGTGGGCTCGGGGTGGGGGCCGGGGCCGAGGTTGAAGTGGCTGCGGTCGGCCCAGGAGCCGAGCATCGTCGCGTCGGCGCGATCGGCCGGTTGGAACGCGGCGCGTTCGAGGGTGAAAACCCGGACGTCGTGGGAATTCTCGGGCAGGACGACGGCGACGAAGTGGGCTTCGGCGGGCGCGGCCGGGGCGGGCAGTTCCACCAGGAGCAGCTGGAGGCCGTCGGCATCGATACGGTGCCCGGCGATGCCCGCGCTCGGCAACCGATCCTCGGCGGGCAGGCGCTCGCCGACGTTGTCCCACAGGCCTTTCAGCTGGTCGGTGTAGCCCAGCGGCGGTTCGTCGGTGACCATGCGCGCGCCGAGGCGCTGGGCGAGGTTCGGCAGCACCTGGTGCGCGAATTGATAGTGATGGGTTCTCGGCTCGGTCACGGCGATTCCCTCCCGTTGCGGAGGGGATGTCCCCACCTGTGCCGGAGAACCTACTCCTCGGGTCCGACACCCTCGAAATCCGCACCGAGATCGCCGCATCGAGGCGATCTCCGCTAGCCGCGGACGAACAGCCGCATCGCCTCGTCCACGACGGCGTCGCGGGTGCGACCCTCGGGGTCGGTGTCCGGGCGGAGCCAGATCGAGGCGTGGTTGAGGATGCCGTGCAGGCAGTGCAGTGCCACCGCCGGGTCGGGGCAATCGAATTCGCCTGCCGCGACGCCCTCGTCGACGACCTCGCGGAAGATCCGGTCGTGTCGTCTGCGCATGGCCTTGATCGACTCGGTGTGCTCGGCCGGCCACGGCGCGGGGAACGAGAAGAGCGTGCCCACTTCGGGATACAGCACGGTCAGCACGCGCAGCTGCGCGGCGACGAGGGAACGCAGCCGCTCGGTCGCCGGCTGGCCGGCCGCGGCGTCGAGCGCGTCGCCGAGGTGGGTCAGCACATCGGAGGTCAGCTTCTCCAGCGCCGCCGCGACGAGGACGTCCTTGCTGGAGAAATAGTGGTAGAGGGTGGCTTTCGCGATGTCGGAGCGTTCGGCGACGTCCTCGAACCGCATGCCCTGGTAGCCGCTGCTCACCAGGATCTGCAGCGCCGCGTCGATCATCTCCGCCTTGCGGCGATCGCGTCGTCTCGCGGCGCGACCACCGGCCGCCACGCTCTCGTCCGCGATCGAAGTCATCGGCCGATCATATCCGGGGCGTTCGCCGGTCCGTCCTCGATGCGCCCGGTGAATCGACCCATCAGTCGCGACCGCGACCTTGTGAAATCAACCACAAGGACGCTCAATCAACTAGTGGGATGAAAAATCGACCCGTAGGTTGAGAAATGTGACGGACACGACCGCGACCAGCTACTTCCGGAGAATCGGCACCCACCGCTTCGTGCCGACCGCCCACGCGGGTGGCGCCTGGAACGACGACGAGCAGCACTTCAGTCCGGTCGCGGGCCTGATCGTCCACGAGATCCAGCGCGCCCGGCCCGCGGACTCCGCGCTGGTGCTGAGCCGGATCAGTTTCGACATCCTGGGCGTGATCGGTTTCGAGGAGTTCGACATCGAGGTCCGCACCGTGCGACCGGGGCGCACGATCGAGCTCGTCGAGGCCACCGTCACCATCGGCGGGCGCAGCGTGGTGTCCGCCCGCGCCTGGATGCTGAGCACCCAGAACACCGACAGTGTCGCGGGTGGGGAACCAGACCGGCTGCCCGCGCCGGACACGCTGTCGCCGTGGCCGCTCACCTCGGTGTGGGCCGGCGGGTACATCGCCTCGGTCGACTTCCGCCCCGTCGACCGTCCGCAGCCGGGCCGGACCACCGCCTGGATCCGGTCGCCCTTCACGCTCGTAGCGGGGGAGACGGCCGAGCCATTGGCCTCGTTCATCGCCCTGGTCGACACCGCGAACGGCATCGCGGTGCGGCAGGAGCCGACCAAGTGGATGTTCCCCAACCTCGACCTCACGATCCACCTGTACCGGCAGCCGGCGGGATCCTGGACCGGTCTCGACACCAGCGTCACCTTCGGCACCGCCGGGCAGGGGCTGACCAGCACCGTCCTGCACGACATCCACGGCCCGGTGGGCGTGGCCGAGCAGATTCTCACCGTCCGCCCCCAGCCCTGACGCGACACGCCCCGGCCCCTGGATCTCGGGGCTGGACGCGGGGGCGGCGGACGGCGATAGTCCTCTGGTGCGATGGGGTGTGATGGCGGCGCGAGTGGTCGCCGGTGTGGCGTTGGTGCTGGGTACGGCGACGCCGGTGTCGGCAGAGCCGGTGAACGCGGCGTTCACGTGGACACAGGAGTACGTGACCGCCGCGGACGGCACGCGCCTGCACCTGGACATCCTGCGACCGGCGGGTCTGGCCGACGACGCGCGGACACCGGTCCTGCTGACCGCGAGCCCGTACCGGTCGCACACCGCCTACCTGACCCAGCCACGCCCCGAGGGCGGCCCCTCGACCGACAACCTGCCCGTGGAGTGGGCGTTGAGAGCGGGCTACACCTACGTGATCGCCGATCTGCGCGGCTTCGGCGGATCGAACGGCTGTCCCGATTTCGGCGGCCCCGGCGAGCAGGCCGACGTCGCGACCGCGGTCGAATGGGCCGCGAGCAGGCCGTGGTCCACCGGGCGGGTCGGCGTGGTCGGCACCTCCTACGAGGGCTGGACCGGCATGCTCGCCCTGGCCGCGAAGCCGAAGGGCCTGGCCGCCGTCGCGGCGTTCGAACCGGTCGTCGACCCGTACACCTACCTGTACATGCAGGGCATCTCGTGGAAGTTCGGCGGAAAACCGCTGACCGAGGACGGTCTGCGTCCCGCTGATTTCGCCGGCCCCGAACACCTCGCCATCGCGCACACCCCGGGCCGCTGGGACGACTCACCCGAATACCAGGCCAACGCCGTTCAGATGACCCAGGCCTGCGTGGACAGCTACCTCGCCCTCACCACCGACCACGATCCCGCCAATCCGGGCTGGCGCGATCGCGATGTCGTCGAGGACCTGCGCGGCAACACGATTCCGCTGTTCCTCGGTCAGAGCTTCCTCGACTCCAACACCAGAGCCGACCGGGTCATCGATGCCTGGCAGGCGATGGGGCCGGGCGAGCACCGCGGCTGGTTCGGGCAGTGGGGCCACTCGGACTGCCGCAACCGCTGCGGCACACCGCATTTCAACGACGAGCTGGCCGCGTTCCTGGACCGGCACGTGGCGGGCGCCGACGTGGAGGTGCCCGGACCGCCGGTCACCGTGGGGCAGTTCGAGGGCGGGTGGCGCAGCGAGGAGGTCTGGCCGCCGGTCGATGCCCGCCGCGTCACGGTCGATCTGCGCACCGGCGTCTATCTGGATCGCGGGCTGCTGCCCGGCCCCGACCGGGAGATCTGGTCCGTCTCGGCGCCGGTCACCGACTCCGTGCACCTGTCCGGCCGTGCCACAGCGACCATGGAGCTGGCCGGACCACCGAATGCCACTGTCGCCCTGGAGCTCTACGACATCGCACCCGACGGCCGCGCGACCGTCATGACGCGCGGCATCGCGCCGGTCACCGACCAGGCGCGGATCCGGATGCTGTGGCAGGACGCCCGCCTGACCGCAGGCCATCGCCTCGGCATCCGCATCACCGATGTCGTCGACGACGTCTGGTCGCACGCGCCGGCCAACGCCGCGGTCACCGTCCGGGCAGCCCGTCTGGAACTGCCGGTGCTGACGACCGCGCGCGAGACCGATCTCACCGGGGGAGTGCCGATCTGGCACGCCAGGTGGCGGACCGAGGAGACGATCCAGCTCGACCAGGGATGGCTGAACGACCCGGCCCGGGCGGTCGGCGCGATCGGGTAGTGCGCGGGCGGGGTCAGCGGCGCAGCAGCTCCGCGGCGTCCGCGCACATCCGGTCGATGATCGCGGCGGCGGGTTCGATGTGGGTGATGAGCCCGACACCCTGCCCCGCGTCCACCGGCGCGATGGTCACATCATCGGATTCCATGGCCGCGCGCACCATCTCGGCGCTGGGCCGTGCCTCGTCGAATTCCGGCCGCGACCAGGGATCGGTCACGTCGTTGCGCAGGACGCGGGCGGGGTAGATCGGCGGCCACGGCAGGTCGAGCACCTCGTCGAACACGGTGGTCACGACGGTGTGGGTGGAGTCGGCCGCGAGCATCGCCCGCCGCGCGTTCTCCGGCAGCAGCGATTCCTCGGCCGCGGCGAGGCAGGTCCCCAGCCAGGCACCCGCGGCGCCCGCCGCCAGGACGGCGGCCAGCGTGCGCCCCGAACCGATTCCACCTGCCGCGAGCACCGGCACCGTCGCGGTCTCGAGCACGGCGTCGAGCAGCGGCAGCAGGGCGAGCCGGTCGGCGCCGTGCCCGCCACCCTCGGCGCCACGCACGACCAGCACGTCGATGCCCGCTTCCTGAGCGCGGTGCGCACCCGGCACGTCGTACACCTGGGTGACCGTGGGGATTCCGGCTTCCCGCGCCGTGGTCACCCACGAGAAGTCCGTTCCGAAGCTCACCGAGAGCAGCCGTGGCCCCGCGCCGATCGCGGTCTCGAGCAGACCCTGTTCCCGTTCCCGCACCCAGTCGACCAGTCCGATCCCGATCGGCGCGTCGCCGGCGGCGGCCAGCTCGCGCTCCAGCGCGGCCACCGATCCGGCGCTGCCCATCCCGATCATGCCGAGCCCGCCCGCCGCGCTGACCGCGGCGGCGAGCCGCCCGCCCGCCGCGCCACCCATCGGCGCGTTCACGACGGGGACCCGCAGGCCGAAGGAACGGGACCACGGGGTGGTCAGGATGTCGTCCGGTGTGCTGGTCATGGCTCGGCACCTCTCGTCGCGGCTCGGCAGTCCTCATCATGCCAAGCGCGGGTGGCGTGGTGGGGCAGCCCTCGGGAACGGCCGTGGTGCGTCCGGGCTCGGCGTAGTGTTCCTCAGCAGTGCCGTAGCCACGAACGGGGGTTCGGATGACGATCAGGGATCGGCTCGAACAGGTGGTGACCACGCCACCGCCGGTGTTCGGCGAGCCACTGGACACCGCCGACGGCAGCACCGTGATCACGGTGGCCCGCGGCGGCGGCTTCGGGCGCCCGGCCCGTCCGGTCGGCATCTTCGTCGTCCATGACGGGCGCGCGGACTGGATTCCCGCGGTCGACGCGAACCGCATCGCTCAGCTGGGTGAGTGGATCGGTCTGCTCACCGGCGTCATCGCGGCGCTGGCGATTCTGCGCCGCCCGCCGTGGCCGGATCTGCGCCGCCACTGATCCGGCCGGGGCCGCTCGAAGCGCCGCCACTTTTCCTGCGGCCGAGTGGGCGTCGGTCTGATCCGCGCTGCTTGTCGGTGCCCTCGGCTAGGGTCGGTCCCGACACGATCGATATCGAGCACGGGGGTGTGGGATGAAGTTCGATCAGCGGGAAACCGACGCACAGGTATTCGCCATCGCGGCACACGGCGAGCAGCGCTACGGCGATCGGCCGTACGTCATGCACCTGGCGGCGGTGCGCGCCGTGCTCGACGATTTCGGTTACGACGGCGCACTGGCGGCCGCGGCCTGGCTGCACGACGTCATCGAGGACACGCCCGTCACCGCCGAGGAGATCGAATCCCGTTTCGGCCGTGAGATTCTCGATCTGGTCTGGGCGGTGACGGGCGTCGGTCCCGACCGCAAGGCCCGAAACCTGAACGCGTACGGCAAGATCGCCGCGCACCCGCCCGCCGTCATTCTGAAACTGGCCGACCGCACCGCCAACGCCGAGGCCAGTCCGCCGGACAGCAGCTGGATGGGCATGTACCGCACCGAACATCCCGCGTTCAAGGCCCACCTCGGCGGCTTGCTCGCCGACGACCCGACCGTCGCCCGCATGTGGGAACGCCTCGAACGCCGGCTCGACCTTTCGGTGGCGCCGCCGGAGGAGCGGTGGACCGAGATCGATCGCCTGGTCGCCGCCGGCAAGCACGCCGAGGCGGTCGCCGCGGTCCAGGCGGCGTTCACCTGCACTCCCGGGGAAGCGGAACTCATTCTCGCCGAACGGGCGTAGTCCTCGCGGAACGGGAGTAGTCGCGGCGGTCGGCGTCGAGACGCCGACCGGTGGCGGACGCGCCGACAGGTGAGCGGATAGGTGTCCTGCACACTGCGTGGGTGGGCAGGTGCGATACCCGGGCGGCGTCGTCGTAGGCGGCGGCCGCCTCGGCTGGTCGGTTTCGCAATCGTCATGCCGCCGGGTTGTCCACGGCTGGCGGCGTTCCCGTAACCCAGCCGTAGGCAGCGTCCCTTCCGCTCAGAGGCAGAAGCGGTGCATCCCGTCCAGCTGCCGGAGTCCGGTGGCGACCGAGGACGCCACGTCCTCATCGAGTTGCTCGTGACCGGTGGCGCCACCACCACCCGGCCCGCCGTCGTCGGCCACGATCCGGCGCGCCGACAGGTGCACGGCGTCGACTCCGGTCCGGTGCAGGGCGGGCAGGTCGGCGAGGGTGATCCCGCCGCCGGCCATGATCTGGATCCGGCCCGCGGCGTGATCGACCATGGCGGCGAGTTCAGCGATGCCCTCGGCGCAGCGGGCCGCGCCACCGGACGTGAGCACGCGCGTCATCCCCAGCTCGACCAGTGTGTCCACGGCGGCCGCCCGGTCGCTGATCACATCGATCGCACGATGAAAGGTCAGCTCGATGTCCTCCACCGGTACACCCTCCAGCACCCGCCGCAGCGTGTCGACGTCGACTCGACGCTCCGGGGTGAGCGCCCCGACGACGAGCCCCGCGACACCCGCCGACACCGCCGCGCGCGCATCGGCATTCATCACCGCGACGTCCTCGGCATCGCGATATACGAAACCACCTGCCCGGCACCGGATCAGCGCGTGCACCGGCACCCCGGTGGCGACCACCGCCTCGATCATCCCGATGCTCGCCGTCAGACCACCCGTCGCGCCCAGCGCCGCGCACAGTTCCACCCGATCCGCGCCGGCCCGGCAAGCGCCGCGCGCGCCCGCCACATCCTGGACCGCGAATTCGAGGGCGGTCATCTCAGAACGACTGCCAGGCGGGCTTGTTCGCCAGCGCGTACTTGTAGTAGTCGGCCAGCTTCAGCTTGCTCGCCGCCGCCTCGTCGATCACCACGGTGACGTGGCGGTGCCACTGCATCACCGAGGCGGGGCAGAACGCCGACAGTGGCCCTTCCGCCGCCGCCGCGATCGCGTCGGCCTTGCCCGCGCCCAGCGCGATCATCACCAGATGCCCTGCCTCGCCGATGGTCCCGAGGCCCTGGGTGAGCACATGGTGCGGCACGTCCTCCGGGCCGTCGAAGAAGCGGGCGTTGTCCTTGCGGGTCTGCTCGGTCAACGTCTTGACCCTGGTCCGCGAGGTCAGCGCGGAGCCGGGCTCGTTGAAACCGATGTGCCCGTCGGTGCCGATGCCGAGCAACTGCACGTCCACCCCGCCTGCCGCGGCGATGGCGGCGTCGTAGCGCCTGCCCTCACCGGCGATGTCGCCCGCCTCGCCGTTCGGGCTCAGCACCCGCCCGGGATCGAGGTTCACGTGATCGACGAACTCGGAGCGGATCACCGAGAAATACGACTGCGGATGCTCTTTCGGCAGTCCCACGTACTCGTCGAGCAGGAACGCGCTCGCGGTCGAGAAGTCGAGCTTCCCGTCCCGGTGGCGGCGCGCCAGCTCCTGATAGCTGCCCAGCGGGGAGGACCCGGTGGCCAGCCCGAGGATCGCGTTGCCGCGTTCCACATAGCCACCGACGATGTCGGCGACGGTCGAGGCCACCTCGTGTTCGTCCGCCCGGATCACGATTTCCATCAGCTTCCCTCCGTTCCGGCGACGAACACCCGCCGCGGCTGCAATGACTGGTCGGTGACGAGCAGGTCGGCGCGGGCGCCGACGGTGAGCGTGCCCCGGTCGCGGAGACCGAGCACGTGAGCGGGCGTGCGGGTCGCCGCGGTGACGGCGTCGTCGAGCGGTACCCCGGCGCGGAACACCGTCCACCGCAGCACATCGAGCAGCCGGGCCGTCCCGCCCGCGATGGCGCCCGGCAGACCGTCATCGGTGGCGAGCCGGGCAACCCCTTCGCGCACCCGCACATCGAGCGCGCCGAGCTGGTAGTCCCCGTCGCCGAGCCCGGCGGCCGCCATCGCGTCGGAGACCAGCGTGATCTGGTCGGGGCCCACCGTGTCGAACACCATCGCCACGGTCTCCGCCGCCAGATGCACACCGTCGGCGATCAATTCGAGCACCATGTCCCCGCGCCCGGCCGCGGCCAGACAGGCGGCGACGGGGCCGGGGGAGCGGTGGTGCAGCTCCGGCATGCCGTTGAACAGGTGCGTCGCGGTGATCGGGCCACCCGCCGCGTCGGCGATGCGCGCCGAGGTGGTCGCCGCGTCGGCATCGGTGTGCCCGAGGCTGGGCAGCACGCCGTGACGGCGCATGGCGGTGAGCAGATCGGGGTAGTGGGCGGTCTCGGGCGCCAGCGTCATCGACCGCACGGTGCCCCGCGACGCCTCCCACACGCGCTCGAACAGGGCGGGATCACCGGGGATGATCGCGGCGGGATCCTGTGCGCCACAGCGGGTCGCGTTGAGGAAGGGTCCCTCGAGGTGGATGCCGAGCAGCGTGCCGTCCTCCACGAGATCGGCGAGCAACCCGGCCTGCCGAACCAGGACCTCGGGCTGGGCCGACACCAGGCTCCCGAGCAAGCCGGTGGTGCCCTGCGCGCGGTGTTCGGCCGCCGCGACCCGCGCACCCGCCGCATCGGCGTTCGGAAACCCGAAGCCGCCACCGCCGTGGCAATGCACGTCGATCAGCCCCGGCATGATCAGTTCGTCCGTGGCCGCCGGAAGCCGTTCCATCGCAGGATGATCCGCCGCCGCACCCACCCAGCTGATCCGGCCGTCCACGAATTCGACCACGCCGTCGGCGATCCCCGCACCGGCCAGCCGCCCGCGAACCACTCCGTCCGCACTCACCACGACACCTTCCCCACGACCGTCCCCGCTGTGACGATCACTCCGCACCACCATCGAGTTCGGCCGCGACCGCCGAAAACCAGGTCGCGACCCGGCGCACACGTCGGAGCGGTGCGCCTGCGGCGCCCGCCCGAACCGACGCCGCCCGAACAGCGCGCCGGACTTCGGCCCGGCCCGCACCCACGGTCGTGCGGCTCATGCCCGCCCGACGATCGCCGCGACCGCTTCCCGCGCGAGCTGCGGATTCCGCGCGGCACACGCCGCGTCGGCCGCGTCCCGGCAGATCTCGACGTCCACGGCCGACAGCGCCGCCCGCACCGCGGGCAACGCAGGCACCGACATCGACAGGCTCGTCACCCCGAGTCCCACCAGTACCGGCGCCAGCGCCGGATCCGACGCGGCCTCACCACACACGCCGACCGATTTCCCGGCCGCCGACCCCGCCGCGCCGACCATGGCGATCAGGTCGAGCACCGCGGGCTGCCACGGATCGAGCAGGTGCGCGAGGCCGCCTGCCATCCGGTCGACGGCACAGGTGTACTGGCTCAGGTCGTTGGTGCCGATGCTGACGAAGTCCAGGTGCACCAGCAGATCCGCCGCCCGCAGCGCCGCCGCCGGGATCTCGATCATCGCCCCGACCTTGCGGATACCGGATTCCCGTGCGAGCGTGGCGAATCCGGCGGCCTCGTCGGCGGTCGCGACCATCGGCGCCATCACCCACAGGTCGGCGCCGGTCGCCTCGCCCGCCCTGGCCAGCGCGGTGAGCTGGGTGGCGAGGGTGTCGGGGAACACCGTGCCGATCCGCAGTCCGCGCACGCCGAGGGCCGGGTTCTCCTCGGTGCCCAGGTCGAGGAACGGCAGCGGTTTGTCCGATCCGGCGTCGAGCGTGCGGACCACGACCCGGCGCCCGGCGAACTGCTCGAGCACCGCGGTGTACGAAGCGATTTGTTCGTCGAGGCTCGGCGCGCTCGCCTTGCCGAGATACATGAACTCGGTGCGGAACAGGCCGACGCCCTCGCTGTCGACGGGCCCGGCCTTCTCGGCGTCGTCGACGGTGCCGATGTTCACCAGCAGCTGCACCGGCGTGCCGTCGGCGGTCTTGCCCGGCCCGCTGGCCGAGGCCAGCCGTTCCCGGTCCGCGGCCGCCTGGTCGAGCGCGGCCTGCTGCCGCATCGGGCTCGGATCGAGCACGACCGTTCCCGTGCCGCCGTCGAGCAGGATCGGCGTGTCCTCGACCAGCCGGTCGGTGTCGGGACAGTTCACCACCGCGGGCAGCGCCAGCGATTTCGCGAGGATCGCGGTGTGGCTGGTCGGGCCGCCCTCGGTGGTCAGCAGGCCGACCACGTCGCTGTCGCCGAGCATGGCGGTGTCGGCGGGCGCGAGGTCCCGTGCGACCAGGATGAACGGATGTCCCGGCTCCGGGATGCCCGGCATCGGCTCACCGAGCAGCACCGCGACGGTCCGGCCACCGATATCGCGCAGGTCGGTGGCCCGCTCGGCCATGTATCCCCCGAGCGCCTCCAGCTTGGCGCAGAAACCCTCGAAGGCCAGGTGCACCGCGTGCGCGGTCGGCATGCCGTCGGCCAGCTGTTTCTCGGTGGCGGCGACGATGCCCGGGTCGCGGGCCATCGTCGCCGACATGGACAGGATCTCCGCGGCCACCCCGCTCACCCGGCTCGCCCTGGCCTGCATCTCGTCGGCCACCCCGCCGAGGGCCTCCTTGACCCTGGCCAGTTCCTCGGGGACCGAGCCACCGACCGGGTCCTGCGGCGAGGTCGCCAGCTGCGACCCGAACCGCAACCACGGCGCGACGACCACGCCGGGACTGACTCCGAGACCGCGGATCACCTGTTCGCCCATCAGGCGTCTCACTCACCTTCCAGTTTCTTGTCCGGCTTCGCCTCGGCCTCCGTGACCGTCGGCGTCTCGGTCCGAGTATCGCCGGTCACCGCGGGCGCGGGGTCGGCTTCGGCCACCGCGTCGCCGTTCGCGCCGACCTCGTCATCGGTTTCGGCCTCGCGACCGGGCGTGCGCAGGTTCCACTTCTTGATCACGAAGCTGAACAGCAGGTAGTAGATCACCGCGTAGCCGAGCCCGATCGGGATCAGCAGCCACGCGTCGGTCGCCTTGCCGAAGTTGAGCAGGTAGTCGATCGCGCCCGCCGAGAACGTGAAACCGTCGTGGATGCCCAGCGCGTTCACCAGCGCCATCGACGTGCCTGTCAGGATCGCGTGCACCACGTACAGCGGCCACGCCACGAACATGAACGAGAACTCGAGCGGCTCGGTGATGCCGGTGACGAACGCGGTCAGCCCGGTGGAGAGCATGATGCCGCCGACCAGCTTCTTCTGCGAGGGGCGCGCGTTGCGCCAGATCGCCAGCGCGGCGGCGGGCAGCGCGAACATCATGATCGGGAAGAAGCCGGTCATGAAGGTGCCCGCGGTCGGGTCGCCGGCGAAGAACCGGTTGAGGTCACCGCGCACGAGCTGGCCGGAGGCGTCGGTGTAGTCGCCGACGAGGAACCACACCGTCGAGTTCAGGATGTGGTGCAGGCCGGTCGGGATGAGCAGGCGGTTGGCCGCGCCGTAGATGCCGCCACCGATGACGGTGTTGTCGGCGACGGTCTCACCCACCCAGGTGAGCGCGGAATTGAAGGCCGGGTAGATGAACGCCATGCCGACGCCGACGACGAGACCGGTCACCGCGGTCAGGATCGGCACCAGCCGCCTGCCGTTGAAGAAGCCGAGGAAGTCGGGCAGTTTCGTGCGGTAGAACCGCTGCCACAGCATCGCCGAGAGCAGGCCCATCACGATGCCGCCGAGCACGCCGTAGTTGATCAGCGCCTGCGCGCCCTTCGGATCGGTCTTGCCTTCCAGCACGATCGGCGACATCGCCTCGAAGACACCGTTGATCACCATGTAACCGACGACAGCGGCCAGCGCCGTCGACCCGTCGGCCTTCTTGGCCCAGCCGATGGCGATGCCGACCGCGAAGATCAGCGGCAGCCAGGTGAACACGGCCTGCCCCGCCGCCGAGATCACCGCGGCGGTGCTCTCCAGCGCGGAGAACCGGCCGAGTAGATCGTCCTGGCCGATCCGCAGCAGGATGCCCGCCGCGGGGAGCACCGCGATCGGCAGCATGAGGCTGCGACCCAGGCGCTGCAATCCCGCGAACACCTTCGATTCTTGCTTGGGGCTGTCGGTAACGGCAGTCATGTCGACCTTCTTCGTGCCGGGTGCTCCGGCGGTCTCGGCGAGCCGGAGAGACGTGCGGGCCTGTCCGGGGTAACTGTTGTGAACCGGTCACCCTGACGGGTACTGTCCGGTCATAACCAGTTGTAAGTTTGACCAGGTGGCTGCCGGATGTCAACCGCGAAATATGACGTGGCGCACATTCGAGGCTCCCATACTGGAACCGGCAACCACCGCGGAAAGGGAGAACACATGTCCAAAGCGGAAGCGATCGTCAAGGGTCTGGGCGGCGCGGAGAACATCGTCGAGATCGAGGCCTGCATCACCCGGTTGCGCACCGAGGTGAAGGACGGCGGCAAGGTCGACGAGGCCGCGCTCAAGGCGGCGGGCGCGCACGGCGTCCTCAAGTCGGGCACCGTTGTGCAGGTCGTCGTCGGCCCCGAGGCGGACACCCTCGCCGAGGACATCGAGGACATCCTGTGAGCGTCCCCGTCCTCGCACCCCTGGCGGGCAAGGTCGTCGCCCTCGCCGACGTCCCCGACCCGGTCTTCGCCGGTCAGATCGTCGGCTCCGGCGTCGCCATCGACCCCGACCGCACCCGGGGCACCCTCACCGTGACAGCCCCGATCGCGGGCAAGATCCTGAAGCTGCACCCGCACGCCTTCGTGGTCTTCGGCGGTGGCGCGGGCGTGCTGGTCCACCTGGGCATCGACACGGTCAAGCTCAAAGGCGAGGGTTTCGAACTCCTGGCCGCCGAGGGCGATGAGGTCGTCGCGGGCGCCCCGATCGTCACCTTCGACCCCACCGAGATCGCGAAGACCGGCTACTCGCCGATCTGCCCGATCGTCGTCATGGACTCCGCGAAGGATTCGATCACCAGCGGCACCACCGGTTCCACGGTGGAATCCGGTGCGCTGCTGTTCGATTCACCGTAGGGCGCGCTCCAGCTGATTCGCTGGACGCTTCAGCTGGTTTCGCACCCGATCCCATCGTTGTCGTCGTCGAGCCCGTAGTCATCGGGCCCGATGACCCGAACCCTGCCGGTGTACGCGGGCCCGTTCCCGCCGCCGCCCGCGCAATCCACGTCACTGGTGATCGGGACGCACGGGTCGTACGACGAGTGACAGTCCCCGCCGGGCGGCGGTGGTGGCGGCGGGCAGAACTGACTCGATCCGCTGTTGCACAGCAGGTCGGTGATCGGATCAGCGCTGGCTTCCGTCGGCAAGGCGATGGCGAGAGCAATCGCGGCGCAAGCGGCCGATCCGAGTAATGAGACTGCTCTCATGATGACTCCGATCCTGGAACACACGCGACCATCAGTGTTCCGCAAACGCTCGGCAATGGATATGCCGGTGATCGAATCGTGGCTGAACCATTCGGCCGCGTGACCCGTAGTTCGTGACAACGGATCGAGGAGGATCGCGATGAGTGCAGCGGAGCCGACCAGTGGGCAGGTCGCCGAGCGGTTGTTCGGTGCCGCGCTGGGCGCCGTCGACATTCTCGCCGTGCATCTCGGCGATCGGCTCGGCTGGTACCGCGCGTTGTCCGAGGGCGGTCCCGCCGACGCGGTCGAGCTGACCCGCCGCGCCGGTGGCGATCCGCGCTATGCGCGGGAGTGGCTCGAGCAGCAGGCCGCGACCGGGATCCTGGTGGTCGACGACGGCAAGTTCCGGCTGCCCGCCGGCGCCGCCGAGGTGCTCACCGACCCGAACAGTCTCGACTATCTGGCCCCGCTGGCCCGGATGTTCGCCGGCGCCGCCGTCCAGCTGCCCGCTCTGGTCCGCGCCTATCGCGACGGCGGCGGGGTCGGCTGGTCCGAATACGGCGCCGACATGCGCGAATCGCAATCCGACATGAACCGGCCTTGGTTCGAGCACCGCCTGGCGGACGCGCTGGCCGGCATCGAGGACGTGCACGCGCTGCTGTCGAGGTCCGGCGCGCGGGCCGCCGACATCGGTTCCGGCGGCGGCTGGTCGTCGATCGCGCTGGCCCGCGCCTATCCGGAACTGTCCATCGACGGCTACGACATCGACCCGCCCTCGGTGGCCATGGCCCGCGACAACGCCCGCGACCTGGCCGACCGCGTTCGTTTCGAGCACGCCGACGCCGCGAAGGACCTGCCGGAATCCACCTACGACGCCGCCTTCGCCTTCGAATGCCTGCACGACATGCCGCACCCGGTGGAGGTGCTGACCGCCATGCGCAGGTCCCTGCGCCCCGGCGGCGCGGTGATCATCATGGACGAGGCCGTCGCCCCGGAATTCACCGCTCCGGCAAGCGATATCGACCGGCTGATGTACGGGTTCAGCCTGCTGATCTGCCTGCCCGACGGCAAGGCGCACCCGAAATCGGCGGGCACCGGCACGGTCATGCGGCAGGCCACCCTCACCGAGTACGCGGAGAAGGCCGGATTCACCACCGTCGAGGTGCTCCCGATCGAGGACTTCGGCTTCTGGCGTTTCTACCGGCTGACCGCTTGACGCGCAGGCTCGACCCGGACCGGCCAGTGGGCGGCGAGATCGTCGAAATATCGCTGGCTGCTCCACAATCGGTAATTTCCGATCACATACACCCGCCGCCGCGCCCGCGAGACGGCCGCGTTGAGCACACTCGGATCGGCCGCGGCCCACCGCCGGGACCCGCCCGCGGCGGGGGAGGTGCCCAGGATCAGCACGATCACCTCGGCCGAATTCCCCTGCATCCCATGGACGGTCCCCACCTGGTTCGCGGCGAACTCGGGCCCGAACACCGCGTGCGCCACCTCCCTGGCGCCGTGCGCGACATCGCGGAACGGGCTGAGCACCCTGATGTCGCCTGCGGCGACGCCGTCCTCGGCCAGCTCGCCGAGCAGTTCGGCGAGGGCCTCGCCTTCACCGGGTATCCAGTTCCCTTCAGCCCGTGCGGATCTGACGTCGATCCACCGGTTCTGCCCGGGGAACTCCGGCCGTTCCGGGGTGCCGAAGACGAGCAGGTCGTCGTCGTAGGCGAGCCGATGGGTGAGCTCGAAGATCGGCAGGTCACTGCGCCGATGCACCCGCAGCGGCGTCCCGACCCAGACGGGCTCGGCCGTGTCGGCCGGGGTCAGCCAGGTGCCGTGGCGCACGCCGCGATCGGCGGCCCGCCGCGCCGAGGCCAGATCCGGCATCCACTCGCGGTCCAGCCCGAACTGCCGCACGAGCGCCTCCTGTGCCGAGGTCGGCAGCGTCTGCGCCGGTCCCAGCTGGCGGTGATCGCCCACGATCACCGCACGCCGCGCCCGCCACACGCCACCGGCCACCGACTGCGGCGCCGCCTGCCCTGCGTCGTCGACGAACAGCCAGCCCAGCGCCTCCCGGCCGAGCCCGGCGAACAGGCGTGGCATCGCGGTGAAGGTCGTCGCGATCATCGGCACCGCGAGGAACAGCGTCTGCCAGGCGGCGGCCACGGTCTCGGGCTTGGGTTCCTCGGCCAGGTCGCCGCGGATCAGGGCGATCGCGACGATCAGGTTGTCGCGCACACGGGGTGCCGCGGTGAGCAGGAACGCGCGATGCAGCCGCAGCGCGGCCAGGAACAGTTCCCGGCGCGCGGTCGCGTACTGCTCGTCGGCCCACGGATTGCAGAGCTGGAACTGCTCGTCGTCGGCCGCGACGTCACCGAAGGGGATGGTGTGCGACCAGTGCTCGCGTGCCCGCTCGATGACCTCGATGGCGGCGGCCCGCCGCTCGGTCAACGCCAGATGATCGCGGATGAGCGCGCGTCCGTGCTCGGCGGCCTGGGCCCACTGTTCGCGCGTGTACTCGACCTCGGCCTGGCGTCGCCGCATCTCCGATTCGGCGATGTGCCGTTCCCGCAGCAGCTCGTTGCTGCGGGTGCTCCACCGTCGCCCCGCCTGGAATCCCGTCGACAGCGAGGTGAGGAATTCCGGCTTCTGCCCACCGTGTTCGCCGAGCAGCTTGCCCACCCGGTGGTGCGTCGCCTGCGCGGCCCGCAGGTGTTCGGTGGCGAGCTGATGCCGTTCCCGCCAATGCGCGTGCGCGGTATCGGCGTTCGCGATGTCGGCGGACAGCGCCTGTAACCGCTCGTGCGTCCCTGGCAGTTCGGCGACGGCGTCGGCGACGTCCTGGCGTTCCTGCGCCAACCTGTGCACCTCCGCGCGCCGCCCGGCGAAGTCGGCGACGGCGGCGGCCCAGTCGGGCACCGAATCCGATTCGGCCTCGGCGTGTTTGAGGAGGTCGAGCATGCCGCTGGTGGTCGCGCTGATCTTGCGTTCGGTGGCGAAGCGCTCGCCGAACCAGAAGCGTTCGCCGAAGGTCCGCCGGTTCTCGCCCAGCGCGGCCGCGACCAGGCCCCACGCGGGTTCGTCACCGAGCAGATCGGCGAGCTCGCCGAAATGATCGACCGTCCCGTCGACGGCGTCGCGTCGCTGGATCTCGGTGACCACCTGCGCCGCGGCCTGCTCACCGCCGGTGCTCAGCACCACCTCGAATCCGGTGACCTCGGGCGCGAGCCGATGCGCGCCGACCGTGTAGTTCTTGGCGATCCGCACCTGCTCGGTGACCCCCGTGAACACCGCCAGCGGATCGTCGAACGAGGCCAGCTGCGCGGCGCGCTCGACGACGATGCCGGCGAGCAGATCGCGCAGCATCGTCGTGGTCCCTGTTCCCGGCGCGCCGTGGACCGCGAAAATCCCGGCGCCGTCCCGCAATTCGGTCATGGCCTGGTCGACGGCGAACTGCTGGCCCGACACGAGCGGGTCACCCGGCCAGCGCCCGTCCGGAATCCGTTGGGGGAGCAGCCCTTCGACGACGACATCCTGCCGGTCGCGCACGTCGATCCGATCTTCGACGGGCAGTGACTGCGTGGCCGCGAGGTAGTCCCGCAGCGCGTCACCGATGTCGCCGCGCTCCACCGCGGCGGCCAACCGGGCGAGGTCATCGGTGAGGCCGCTGTTGAGCCGGTCCTGCGCGGCGACGTTCTCGGCATCGCGCGCGGGCACCTGCAGGCACGCCACCCGCACGCCACCCGCGCGCAGTTCGGAGCGGATACCGAGAGCCGAGCACAGTTCGCCGGTGAACGTCTGGAGATCACGACCGCTGAGCCGCGGCGCCTCGACCGGCTCCTCGGGGTCGCGGGGCAGCAGCCGTTCGGCGAAGGCCTGCGCCGACATCCCCGCCAAACCAGGTGAGATGACCCCGCCCGCGGCCAGCAGGGAGGCCCCGACCCCGCGGCCCGCCATGTCGAGTGCCCGCCAGCGCGGTGGCTGCGGCGTGTCAGCGTCCTCGAGCGCGGCCTCTCTGGTCAGCGTGTCGAAGGCCGCGGTGAAAGCCGCAGAGTCGGAGTCGAATCCGTCGACCCAGCCGCTGTCGGCCGGTCCGGGCGAGCGCAACCGGTTGACCGCCCACGCCAGGCCCGACAGCCGCGCCGAATCCCGGACCACCACGCCGTCCTCGGTGAGCGTCACCGCGAAGGCGGCCGTCGTCCCGGCCCGCCGGGCATCGGTCTCGAGCCGGTCCTCGCCGAACGCCCGGACCAGCGCCTCGCGCGCCCGCCCGATGCCGAAGAGGCCGCCGAACACCACGAACTGCCACACCCGCCCGCTCTGCGCGTCGGGCAGGGCGGCGAGGTCCTCCCACGGCGCCGGCTCGTCGGCCGCCAGCTCGACGACGAGACCGGCGTCGGGCAGCGCGCCGACGTCGGGAACTCGATGCGGACCGAACAGTTCCACGGTCTGCCAGAAACGTACGAGCCGCGCAGCGTGCTCGGATCCGCCCACGAAGCACCTCAATCCGTCGGCCATCATGCTGACAACCCCGAACACGCTACGCGATCGCGTTCCCCCTGGCACGCCACCCCGAGGCGCGCGTCAGCCGGTGAGGCCGGGGAGCTCCCGCGCGTCGGCGACCGCTTCGCCCAGTTGAGCAGCGGCGTAACGCAGTTGGTCCGTCGTGTGCTCGGAGGTCAGGAAGAAGCGCAGCCGCTCGCTGCCGACCGGCACCGCGGGCGGGGTGATCGAGCCCGCGTAGATCCCGTGCTGCAGCAGCCGCGACGCGACGTACCCGGCCCGGTGCTCCTCGGGAACGAGGACCGGGCAGATCGGCGTGCCCTCCGACACCCCGAGGTCCAGTCCGAGCTCGGTGAGCAGCGCGTGGAACAGCCGGGCATTGGCCCACAGGCGGGTCAGCCGCTGCGGTTCGGCGTCGAGGACGTCGAGCGCGGCCGACGCGGCGGCGATGGTCGACGGCGCGGGCCCGCCGCTGAGCGTCGACACCCCGGGCGCGGCGAATTTCATCGCCCCGATCAGCTCGGCGTCGCCGGCGAGGAAACCGCCGCAGCTGCCCAGCGCCTTGGACAGGGTGCCCATCCAGAGGTCGACCGCGTCGCCGGGCAGGTCGAAGTGCTCGCGGACCCCGCGGCCCCTCGCGCCGAACACCCCCAGCGAATGCGCCTCGTCGACCAGCACCGCGCAGTCGAATTCCCTGGCCACCGCGGCGATCTCGGCGACGCGGCCGATCGCGCCGTCCATGCTGTAATGGCCCTCGAGCACCACGAGCGCGCGGTCGAATTCGCCGCGCGCCATCCGCAGAACCGAGCGCAGCGAGTCGGGGTCGTTGTGCCGGAACGTCAGCTGTCGAGCGCCCGACCACCGCACCCCCGAGCTGACGCTGCGGTGGATCAGCGAGTCGCAGACGGCGACATCGCCACCGCCGAGCAGGAAGCCGATCACCCCCGCGTTGGTGAGGTAGCCGCTGGTGGACACCAGGGCGTCGCCCACCTCGTACATCCCGGCGAGCCGCTGCTCGAGCTCGCTGTAGAGCGGGATCTCGCCGGCGATGATCCGCGAGGCCGACGCGGACGCGCCGTAGGTGTCGAGCGCGTCCTTGGCGGCCTGGATCACCTTCGGATGATTGGCCAGCCCGAGGTAGTTGTAGGCGCTGAAATTGACCAGTTCCCCGCCCTGCCACCGGATCACGGTGTCGTTGGGACTCTCGCGCAGCAGGAACACCGGGTTCGGCATGTCGAACCGCGCGTGCGTCTGCGCGATCAGCTCGCGCTTGCGGGCCATCGCCGCCACCTCGGGGTGATCGGCGAACTGGCGGCCGGGACCACGCCGGCGGGCGACAGGCGCGGGCGAGGGCACCGAGCCGTTCAGCAGTTTCCTGGCCAGGTCGCGGGCGGATTCGCTCATGCCGTCGCCTCGCCGACCAGCACCGCGGCGACCCGCGCACCGGCCTGTTCGAGGCTGAACGAGCGGCCCATGTTCATCGTCATCAGGTCGATGCCGAGCGATTTCGTCACCATCGCACCGAATTCCACCGCCATCAGCGAGTCCAGGCCGAGTTCGGGCACCGGCACCGTCAGGTCGATGGTGTCCGCGGCGACACCCATCACCTGCGCCAGGTGTTCGGCCAGCAGGTAGGCGACCACCTCGCCGCGCTTGTCGGCGTCGAGCGCGGCGAGTTCGGTGCGCAGGCGCGCGGCCGCCGAATCGTCCTGTGTCGCCGCGGCGATCTGCTCGGCGAGCCGCCCGGTCTGCGCGAAGAACGGCGCGGTCGCGGCCACCTTGGACCAGTCGATCGGCATGAGCACCGCGTGCGTGACGCCCAGGCGCAGGGCCTGTTCGAGGTAGCCGGTGCCCTCGTCCATGTCGAAGGAGTCGAAGCCGGTGGTCCGCAGATAGCGGGCGATGTTCTCGTCCGCGGCCGCCATCCCGCCGCCGGACATGTGCCCCCAGCCGACCGCGAGCGCGACTCCACCCGCCCTGGTCACCGCGTCGGCGTAGGCGTGGAGGGCGGAATTGGCCGCGGTGTAGGCGAATTGGCCGACGGCGCCGAACATCGCCGAGCCCGAGGAGTACAGCACGAAGTGGTCGAGCCGCGCGCCCACCGCGTCCAGCCCGGCGACCAGCGCCCGCATCCCGTCCACCTTCGGCCGGTACACCGTGGCCAGGCTGTCCTGGTCCATGGCCGTGGCGCGGTGGTCGTCGATGACGCCGGCCGTGTGGAACACCCCTCGCAACGGCGTCGAGGGTCGGTGCGCGCGGGCGATCACCGCGGCCACGGCGTCGGCGTCGGTGATGTCGACCTGTTCGGCCGTCACGGTGACACCCTGCTCGGCCCAGGCCGCGAGTTGCGCGCGGGCCGCCTCGGTGCGAGCGCCGCCGCGCCCGAGCAAAGTCAACCGCCGCGCACCCTTGCCCACCAGCCATCGGCCGGTCGCCAGGCCGAACGCGCCGAAACCGCCGGTGATCAGGTATTCGGCGTCCGCGTCGACGCGCACCTGCGGCAGCAGCGGTCGCACCGACGGCTCGGTCTCGGTGAGATCCAGCGCCACCCGGCCGCCACCGGTGGAGCGCGCCACGGCCTCGAACGCCTGGCCCACCTCGGCGGTGCCGTAGTAGGTGAACGGCAGCGGCCGGTAGGTGCCCTCGTCGAGCCGGGCGTTGATCCGCCGGATCAGGGCGAGCACATCGTCGCGCCGCACCCGCGCCATCCGGTCCAGATCGAAGGAGTGGTAGGCGATGTTCTTGTCGAAGGCCGACAGGTCGAGCACGCCGCCCGCGTAGATGTCGGCCTTGCCGATCTCGACGATGCGCCCGAATTCGGCGACCATGGTGAAGTTCTGGCGCTGGAGCTCGCCCGGCGCGGTACTGAGGATCACGTCGACGCCACGTCCGTCGGTGAGCGCGAGCACCTCGTCGACCAGGGTGAGTGAGCGCGAACCGAGCACGTGGTCGGCGCCGTCGGCGCGGACCTTCGCCCGCCGCTCGTCGGTACTCGCGGTCCCGATGACAACGGCCCCGTGCCCCTTGGCGATCTGCACCGCCGCGGTCCCGACACCGCCCGCGGCGCCGTGCACCAGCACCGTCTCACCCGGCCGGATACGGGCCAGTTCCAGGAGCGAGTGCTCGGCGGTGGCGAAGGCCGTGCCGCTGGTGCAGCGGCCTGGCTCGGTCGCCGGGTCGACATGTGCGAGCAGATCGGCGTCGGTGGTGTGAAAGCGCGCCACCATGCCCTTGGAGGTCAGCACCACCGTGTCGCCGACCGCGAATCCGGTGACGCCGGGACCGACCCGGACCACCCGTGCCGCCCCCTCCATACCGGGCACCGTCCCGAAATACGTGGGCGCCAGCTCGCGCTCACCGAGCACGCCGATCACCTTCAGCGCGTCCTTGTAGTTGAGCCCCACCGCGAGCATCCGCACCTCGACCTCGCCCGCGCCGGGCGCCCGCCGCTCACAGCGCCGCCACCCCAGCCTTGCGAAGGTCCGCGACGGCGGCACCTCCAGCGCGAAATTCGCCTCGGGATCGGCGAGCGGCGCCGCGGTGTCGAGCGTGTCGAGCCGTCGTGACAGCGAGCGTTCGACCACGGTCGTCCACCGCAGACCGTTGCGGAGCACGACCTCGTCGCTGAGGTCGTAGGTGAACGCCCCCGGCACCGCGAGTTCGGCGGCGAGTTCGGCCGCCGTCACCTCCGCGTCGACATCGATCAGCCGCCACCGCAACCTCGGCTGCTCGTTGAGCAGCACCCGCCGTGCCCCCGCGATCGCGGCCTGGCCGGGATCGGGTGCGGTCGGGTCGGCGGGGTGGGCGTAGGCGTGCGCGCTGAGGACGGTGACGTGCAGCGATCCGTCACCGGTCATCGGCAGGTCGACGCCAAGCTCGGCACAGCGTTCGTCGAGGAACCGCTCGAGCGTCACCGCGATCTCGCGCAGGGCCCACAGCGCCGTGACGTCCTCCGCCGCGCCCGGCACCACACAGACGTGCACGCGCCGCACCTGGTCGAGCGCGACGATGTCGCGCAGCCGTCGCGTCAGCCGCGTGGCCAGCTCGCCGTCGTCGAGATCCACTGGGAGGAAGCCGGATTCGGCACCGTCGACGGAGACCGCCTTGCGCACCTGTTCGAGGCGGTGTTCGATCCCGGCACCGAAACCGAGCACCAGGCTGTACAGGCCGTCGCCACCGGGCAGGCCTGCCGTGTCGACGGGCTCACGCAACTCCCAGCGCTCCTCGTAGAAGAGGTCGGTCATCCGTTGCAGCGGCCCGCCGCGCGGGGTCAGCGAACCGAACTGAACTCCGCTGAGCCGCAGACACACTCTGCCCTCGGCATCGACCAGGTCGATGTCGGCGACGGAGTCCCCGCGCAGCCTTGCGAGCACGGTGACCTCGGCGGGCAGCGGCGCGAGGCGGGACACCGACCGCACCCCGACCGGCACCATCGTGCCCTCTCGCGCCTGTCCGGCCAGCAGCGCGGCGACGGCTTGCAACGCCGCGTCCACGACCGCCGGATGCGCGAGATACCCGGCGCTCGCACCGATTCCGCCGTCCACGCGCGCGACCACCATCGCCGATCCCAACGCGATCGAGGTGACCCGCCGGAAGTCCGGACCGTAGTCCAATCCCGCCGCGGCCAGCCCCGCGTAGAAGTCGGCGGGCTCGACCGGCGTCAGCGCCTCCGCGTCGGGTACCTCGGCGGTGACGGGGGAGTACCCGCCCTCGACCACACGGCCCGTCGCGTGCACCGTCCAGACCGTGCCTGCGGCGCCCCGCGAACGGATCGTGAACCGCCCGGTCGACTCCTCCAGGTGCAGATCGACCACCGGCGCGGTCCCGCTGTTCACTACCAGCGGCGCGACGAACCGCACCCCCTCCAGCCCGACCTGCGCGGACTCCGACCTGACCGCGGCCGCGCTGAGCGCCGCGTCGAGATATCCCGCACCGGGCAGGATGGTCATCCCGCCCACCACGTGATCGGCCAGCCACGGTTGCGCCGCGATCGAGACGTGCAACCGCCACGTCGCGGGGTCCTCGGGCAGCCGGTCGCCGAGCATGGGCGGCGCCCCCGGCGTGCCGTGCCGGGACAACCGCAGCTCGGGCAGTTCCGATCGCAATCGGGTGCGCTGCCACGGATACCGAGGCAGATCGACATGCGGTGTGGGACCCGGCACGTCGGCGAACAGCCGCTCGATGTCGAGCGCACCGGCCGCATAGAGATCGGCCAGCACCTGGCGCAGACTCTCCCCATCGGTGCGATCGCGGCGCAGGGTGGCGACGGTGGTACCCGCCTCACCGGCGCCGATCAGCGTCTCCCGGATATTGGCTCCCACCACCGGATGCGGGCCGACCTCCACGAACACCCGATGCCCCGCCTTGATCGCGGCCGAGACAGCGTCGGCGAAGCGGACCGGCCTGCGCACGTTCGCGCACCAGTACTCGGCATCCCACGTCGCTCCCGCGACCGCCTCGCCGGTGACCGTGGAGTACAGCGGAATCCGGGGTTCGGCGACCGTGAGCCCGGCGAGCGCGGCGCGCAGGTCGTCGAGAATCGGGTCCATCAGCGCACTGTGGTACGGCACCTCCACCCGCAGCCGTCGCGCGAAAACACCACGAGTGGTGAGCAGTTCAGCGATCTCGTCGAGCCTGTCGACCGCACCGGCCAACGTGACGGCGCCCGCGCTGTTGATCGCCGCGATATCGACTGAATCCACCCCGTCGACGAGCTGTGCCGCCTCCTCGGGGCCGAGACCCACCGCGAGCATCCCACCCGATCCCGCCGTCGTCGCCTGCAGCCGCGCACGATGGAAACTGACCAGCACCGCATCGCGCAGCGACAGCACACCGGTCACGCAGGCCGCCGCGACCTCGCCGACGCTGTGCCCGATCACCGCCACCGGCTCGATCCCGAACCGCCGCAGGGCTGCGTGCAGCGCGACCTGGACGAGAAAGGTCGCCGGTTGCGCAACCTCGGTGCTGGTCACCCGCGACTCCGCTTCGGGCCGCAGCAGCTCCTCGATGATCGACCAGCCCGCGACAGCGCGGAACTCCGCGTCGATCCGCCGTGCCTCCGCCGCGAAGACACCGACCGCTGAGGTGGTCGCGGCGCCGGTGGGTCCGAGGCTGGGTAGCACGCCGTGGCCGCCGGCGGTGACGGTGAGCAATTCGCGCGCCATCCCCCACCACTGCGGCCCCATGCCCGTGAAGACGTACACCGGCCCGGTCGCACGCTTGGCGACCGTCCGCCCGATCCGCCCCGATCCGGTCGCCAGGTCGATCAGTCCCCGCACCAGCGCGGTGTCGTCGCCGAACGGAACAGCGGCCCGCACCGGATGATGATGACGCCGCCGCCAGGCCGCCTCCGCCACCATCGCCGGGTCAGCACCGTCGGCGATGCGCTCGGCGACCCCACGCGCCAGCTCCCGCACCGCGGCTTCCGACCGCGCCGACAACGGCATGACCCCGAAATGCGCCGGTGCGCGATCCGCCCCGGCGTCCGGCCGATATTCCTGGAGAATCGCGTGCGCGTTCGTGCCGCCGTACCCGAAACCGTTCACCGCCACCGTCATCCGCTCCACCTCGGCCGCGACCGGCTCGGCCTCGGTCTGCACGCGAATTCCCCACCCCTCGAACGGGATATCGGGATTCGGCGTCTCCAGCCAGCCTTGGGGCGGGATCATGCGATGCCGCACTGCCAGCGCCGACTTGATGACACCCGCGATGCCCGATGCCGCCTCGGTGTGGCCCAGCGTCGCCTTCAACGAACCGACCGGCAGCGGTTCCGGGCGCCCCGCGCCGTAGGCCCGTCCGATGGCCCGCAGCTCCAGCGGGTCACCGACCGGCGTACCGGTCCCGTGCGCTTCCACATAGCTGACCTCGGTCGCCGCAATCCCGGAACGGCGGATGACTGTGCGCGCCAACGATTCCTGAGCGTCCGCGTTGGGAACTGTGATGGCGGTGGTCCGCCCGTCCTGATTGGTCCCGGTTGCCTTGACCACCGCATAGACCCGATCACCATCGCGCTCGGCATCGGCGAGCGTCTTCAGCACGACAACCCCGGCGCCCTCTCCGCGCCCGTACCCGTCGGCCGCCGCGTCGAACGGCTTGCTGCGCCCATCGGCGGCGAGGAAGCCGCCCTTGCACATCGTGACGAAGGTCTCCGGCTGCACCATCACATTCACCCCGCCGGCGATCGCCAGCTCGCAGTCACCGCTCTCGATCGCCCGGCACGCCAGATGCAGCGCGACCAGCGACGACGAGCACGCCGTATCCACCGTCACCGCAGGCCCTTTCAGATCGAGCGCGTAGGCGATCCGGTTCGACAGCATCGTGTACGACACCCCGACGGCCGTGTGCAGGTCCACGTGCGGCAGCGCGGGCCCGACCGAGCCCACCAGCTGATCGAGCGTGAACGCCCCGACATAGACCCCGACCGAGGCGCCCGCGCTGCGCCCGGCCAGCCCCGCGTCGTCCAGCGCCTCCCACGCGACCTCGAGAACCAGCCGCTGCTGCGGATCCATGACCGTGGCCTCACGGGGCGAGATGCCGAAGAACTCCGGATCGAACGCCCACGGATCACCGGTCATGAACGCGGCGCGCTTGGTGTACATCCGGCCCGGCGCACGTCGATCGGCGTCATAGAACCGCCGCCAGTCCCACCGCTCCGGCGGGATCTCACGCACCCCGTCGCGCTTCTCGATCACGAAGTCCCAGAACGACTCCGGCGAATCGATGCCACCGGCATAGCGGCAGCCGATCCCCACAATGGCGATATCGGACATAGCGGTCCCCTCGAACTAGGAAAGAATCGATCGAAGCGGGCGGCCCCGTGGCCGCGTGCCCTGCTCAGACCGGATGTGGACGCCGAACGATGACGTTCAGCTCAGGCCCCGAATCGCCGAGGCGGACAGCACCGACGCGCTCCGTCCCCCAGGCCCGGTAGTAGCTCAGGTTGGCGTCCTTGCAGAGCGCGCACAGCGCCGCACCCTGCCGATCGGCCTTCCGCACGAGCGAGTCGTACAGCGCACGCCCGATCCCGGTGCGCTGCGCCGCCGGCTCGGTGCCCAGATACACGTGGAACAGGTGCGGCTCGGCGGGAGCCGCACGATCCATCGCCGCGTCGACCTCGACACCGCGTCGCACCGCGCCGCCCATCGCCACGAGATAGCTTGGTCCACCGAGGAATTCGCGCATCCCGCCAGGCCGGTAGCCCACCGGATACCACAGCAGCACACCCACGATCCGGTCGTCGACGAGCGCGACCTCGGCGCCGCCGGCCGGCAGGAACCTGTGGGTGATCATCGCCCGCAACATGCGCGGCGCCCGTCGAGCGCGGACACTCTCCTCGGGAAAGAGGTAGTCCTCGATCGGGTCGTCGTCCGCGAAAGCGGCAGCCAGCACGCGCGCCATCTCGGCGGTGTCGGCACGCGTCCCCGATCGGACACCCACCCGGTCACTGTGTGTCAAAGCTGTTGTACCTCAAACGATCTGCCCCGAACCACGACGGCTCTACCGTCTGGTAGGAAACTGGTCGTTAGGCTAACTCAGTAGCCGACGAGCCCCTCCCGATTCGCCCGACAAGCCGAATCCCACAAGGTCGCCCCATGTCAAGCCGTACTGACATCGCCGGTGGTTCGCACAGCCGCCCAGGCCGTGGCGGCAGCGCGGCCATCTGCCCCCGAATATTCCGTTGACCATCCTCGGCGCCGAGCCGCACGCTGACCGGGTGAACGAACTCGACCGCGCGGCCGATCTCTTCGCCGTGGGCGAGCTGCCGGAGACCGAGCTGTCGATGGTCGCTGCCGAGGCGCTGGCCCGTGGCCTGGATTCGCCCGCTCTCGTCGAGCTCGCCTGCCGGCACCGCACCGACACCCGTGACGCCGCCGCACTGTTCCGCACGGCCATGGCCGAACTCGGCCTGGTCGCCGACCTCGATGCCGCGTGGACGGCTCGGGAGTCCTCCGTCCGGCGCCTGCGCGTCGGAATGCCCGCCGAGATGCTGCGGGACGATGACGACCTCTCCTAGCGGGAGCCGAACACCATCCCCACAACCGCCTTCAGCACCGCCAACCACTCCCTGACGTTGTTCCGCACCTCGGTGGACCGCCGGCACTCGCATACACCGCCACTCCGATCCGGCACAGCGCGACCACGTGCGGCTGATGCTGATGCCGACTCACGATGATTGCCCGCTCGATCCCGAACTCCCACCTGCCCGGCTCGCACGTGGCCCGCGTCTGGAGTCACTCCTGTCGGAACCCGCTGTCGCCGGGTCGATCCCGTGCGCCAGAGATACCGCCTCATCGAGGCGATCGTCACCCACGCCGCCGCCGGCTTCCCGACAACAGAATCCCCGCGCCTTCCCTGCCAAATGCCGTTGACCAGTTCAGAAGCAGAGCCGCACACTGACCGGATGAACGAACTCGACCGCGTGGCCGACCGCTTCGCTGTGGGCGAGCTGCCCGATGCGGAGCTGTCGCTGGTAGCCGCCGAGGCGCTCGCCCGCGACCTCGATTCGCCCGCGCTTGTCGAACTCGCCTGTCTGCACTGCACCGACACCCGCGAAGCCCCCGCTCTTTTCCGCGCCGCATTGGCTGAACTCGGACACGTCGCCGACACCGAGTCGACGTGGGCCGCGCGCGAGGCCACTGTCCGGCTGCGCCGGGCACGCCGGGACACGGCCGCTCTGCTGGCCGAAGACAGCTTCGACACCGAGTTGGCGTCGCGGATCGCGCACGTGCTGCTGTCCCACCTCGCCGCCGTCCCAGGGGGAGCCTGCAGTGAACTCAGCGAACTGGCCTACTGCCTCGAGTCGGCGTCGTACGCCCTGGGGGAGGGCTTCCGCGATCCCGACGAGCTGCGCGACGAAGTGCGCGCGCTGTGCCGAACGCTGGTGCACGGACGATCGGAATCGGACCGTGCGCCTACCGCCCCGGCGGCCCGGTCGGTGCCGCGGAGCTGGTGGCGCCGCGCCATCCGGCACTGAACGCTCAGCCGAACACCATCTCCACAACCGCCTTCGGCGCCGCCAACCACTCTCTGACGTTGTTCCGCACCGCAGTGGTCCGCCGGCACTCGCAATACGCCACCACCCCGTCCGCCTCGATGTCCGCCGCCCGGCACAGCGCGACCGCCCGCGGCAGATGCTGATACTGACTGACGATGATCGCCCGCTCGACCCCGAACTCCGACCTGGCCCGCTCGCACGTCGCCCGCGTAGACAGCCCCTCCCCATCGGACCGCACTATCGCCGGGTCGATCCCGTGCTCCAGGAGATAGCGAGTCATCGCAGCGATCTCGTCGCCCGAGGCGCCGCCCGCGTCACCGGACAGGAGGATCCCGCGCGCCTTCCCCGCCGACACCAACTCGATCGCGACATCGAGTCGCCCCCGCAGATAAGCCATCGGCGTCCCGTCCGTGGCGACCTTCGCTCCGGGCACGATCACCACCGGCACCTCCGGCGCACCCGCCACATCACTGCGATGCCCGGACGACAACGCCCACATCACCCCGTTCGCCCCGGCCGTCACCACCGCCAGTCCGCCGGCGACCACCAGCCCGGCCACGACAAGCCGCCGAAACCGCCACTTCCGAACACTCACCACGCCGACCTCCCTTGTCGCTCACGCACGCTACCGATCGGACATACGCCATGAAACGCCGTCTGACTAGGGAATTTGACATCGCAATTGTGGACACGTAAATTAATTCAAGTCAGAGCGACACGGACACCGACCCGGTACTGAGTACTGGGACAACGAGGTTGGACGATGAGCGCCGACAACATCAAGTAGTACAGCTCACGCTGACCGGATTTGCGTCCGGTCGAGTTCGTGAGTTAAGTTTGAACCCTGCCCAGCGGAACCCTCAACGAATCGTTGACGGTGTTCTGCTTGTGCGTGTGTTCTTTGAGAACTCAATAGTGTGTCGATGAATGTCAGTGCCAATATTATTATTGGTTCCGCTTCTCATACCCCCCGG
>NZ_JBFAHR010000019.1:0-94582 GCF_040654275.1 Nocardia sp. NPDC050717 | reverse complement strand
GCCGGGTGGTTTGCACGTGGGTGGGCACCCCCCGGCGCCCGGAGCGGCGGGACGGCCGCGACCCGCCGACTGCGTCGGCGGACCCTCCTCGAGGTCGGGTCGTGGTGGTTGCTAGGGCGCGAGCGGCTGCGAACGGCCGCCGCCGTCTCGGCTGCCGAGGCTGCCTGCGCCCGTCGGCCGCCGTGACGGCTCAATCCACCTGGATCGGCAGACCCGCGGTGATGCGGACGAGTTCGCGGAAGTTGGTGCGGAACACCGTGTTCGGGTGGCCGCCCGCGGCCCAGACCTCCGTGTGTTCGGAGAGGGCGGTGTCGACCCAGGTGGGCAGGTTGGTCGGGTGGCCGACGGGGGCGGTGCCGTCGATCGGCTGGCCGGTGACCCGCTCGACGAGTTCGGCGGGGGCGGGCCGGAGGGTGCCTTCCAGGCGTTTGCCGGTGCGGACCAGGTCGACGGTGTGATGGCCGGCGACCAGGAGCAGCACCGGATCGTTGTCGAGCAGGAAGACCTGGGAGGTGGTGATCGCGGTCGGGTGGGCGCCCAGCGCGCGGGCGGCATCGGCGGCGGTGGGCGCGGGCGTCTCGGGCGAGACGATGACGCCGTGATGCCCACGGGCGATGAGCGTGTCGGCGACGCGGCATGCGACCGCCGGAAGAGACGACCTGCGCATGAATCCAGAGTAGGTGGATTGCGGGAAAGATGCCGGGGGAGTGGGAATTCGGGGTGCCGGGCAGGGCACACGCGCACAGCTGACCTCGCGCCAATAGACTCCTCGCATGACTGATTGGCAGGCCTTCACCGTCGAGATCGCCGACCACGTTGCCCAGCTCACGCTGACCGGGCCGGGCAAGGGCAATGCGATGGGACCCGACTTCTGGCGCGAGCTGCCGGAGATTTTCCGCGAGCTCGACGCCGACCCGCAGGTGCGCGCCGTCGTGCTCACCGGCGCGGGCAAGCACTTCTCCTTCGGGCTCGACCTGGCGGCCATGGGCGGCATGCTCGCGCCGGTGCTGGCCGACGACGCGAAGGCCGCGCCGCGCACCGAGTTCCTCAAGGTGGTTCGCGGCATGCAGGATTCGGTGACGGCGGTCGCCGAGTGCACCAAGCCGGTGATCGCCGCGGTCTCGGGCTGGTGCATCGGCGGCGGCCTCGACCTGATCGCGGCCGCCGACATCCGGCTCGCCAGCGCGGACGCCAAGTTCAGCCTGCGCGAGGCGAAGGTGGCGATCGTCGCCGACATCGGTTCGCTGCAGCGCCTGCCCGGCATCATCGGCGAGGGCAACCTGCGCGAGCTGGCCTTCACCGCCAAGGACATCGACGCGGCGCGGGCCGAGCGGATCGGCCTGGTCAACGAGGTTTTCGACGACCAGGAGGCCGTGGTCGCGGCCGCGCACGCGATGGCGCGCGAGATCGCCGACAACCCGCCGCTGGTCGTGCAGGGCATCAAGGACGTGCTCGAGCACCGCACGGCCCCCGCGGTGGCCGACGGCCTGCGCTACGTGTCGACCTGGAACGCGGCGTTCCTGCCGTCGAAGGACCTCACCGAGGCCATCACGGCGGTGTTCCAGAAGCGCGCGCCCGAGTTCAAGGGCGAGTAAAGGCAGATCCAACGGTTGCCCCGGCAGCCGTTCTGTCTACATACTTGCATCACACAACTATTTGATTGATGCAAGTAAAGGTGAGATCAACGTGAGTGAGCACGAGCCGGCGATCGACGCGATCGCGATCCAGCTCGTCCGGCTGCACCGGCTGCGCGATCGGGCACTGGCCCAGATCAAGGACCATTCCGGCATCGACCCCGCGGGTTTCGTCGTGCTGTTCCGGCTGGTCTGTGACGGACCGATGCGCTCGGGCGCGCTCGCCGAGGCGGTCCATTCGGACGCGTCGACGGTGAGCAGGCAGGTCGCCCAGCTGGTGGAGCGGGGCCTGGTGCGCCGCACCGCCGATCCCGACGACGGCCGCGCCACGGTACTCGAGGCGACCGAAGCCGGCCGCGAGACCGCCGACCGGATCCGGGCCAGACGCCGCGAGTCGATCGCCGTCGTCACCGAGGACTGGTCGAGCGAGGATCGCGCGGCCTTCGCCGCGCTGCTCACCCGCTTCGTCGCCGACTACGACGCGGCCCGCCCTGCCCTGACCCGCTCGCCCGCGCTGAGCGCGACCACCGGGGAGGACGAGTCGTGACGACCACCGTCGATCCGGCGACCGACTCGCCCGCGGGCTTCACCCATCGCCAGATCCTGACCATCCTGTCCGGGCTGATGCTCGGCATGCTGCTGGCCTCGCTCGATCAGACGATCGTGTCGACCTCCATCCGCACCATCGCCGACGATCTGCACGGCTATTCGCTGCAGGCGTGGGCGACCACGGCCTACCTGATCACCGCCACGATCAGCACCCCGCTCTACGGCAAGCTCTCGGACATGTTCGGCCGCAAGCCGTTCTTCCTCGCCGCGATCGGGCTGTTCGTGCTCGGCTCGCTGCTGTGCTCGCTGGCCACCTCGATGTATCAGCTGGCGGCGTTCCGCGCCTTCCAGGGCCTCGGCGCCGGCGGCCTGATGTCGCTGGCGCTGGCGATCACGGGTGACATCATCAGCCCGCGCGAAAGGGCCCGCTACCAGGGCTATTTCCTCGCGGTGTTCGGGATCTCGAGCGTGCTCGGCCCGGTGCTCGGTGGTCTGCTGGCCGGGCAGGACGCCATCCTGGGCGTCACCGGCTGGCGCTGGGTGTTCCTGGTGAACGTGCCGCTGGGCCTGCTCGCGCTGGTGGTGGTGACCAGGGTGCTAAAACTGCCGCGCAATCCGCACGCCACCCACCGGATCGACTTCCTCGGCGCGGTGATCCTGGCCATCGGGCTGGTGCCGCTGCTGATCGTCGCCGAGCAGGGTCGCGAATGGGGTTGGGGCAGTACCGGATCGGTGATCTGCTACGTCGTCGGTGCGCTCGGCCTCGCCGGTTTCGTCGCGGTGGAGAAGTTCATGGGTGATGCCGCGCTGATCCCGCTGCGCATCTTCGGCAACGGCACCTTCGCGCTCGGCGTGGTGATCTCGTTCGTCGTCGGCTCGGCCATGTTCGGCGGCATGCTGTTGCTGCCGCAGTACCTGCAGGTCGTGCGGGGCGCCGGCCCCACCGAAGCGGGGTTGCAGATGCTGCCGCTGGTGCTCGGGCTGATGCTCGGTTCCATCCTGTCGGGCCGGTTGATCTCGAAAACCGGCCGCTACCGGGTGTTCCCGGTGATCGGCGCGGCGACGCTGACCGCCGGGCTGTTCCTGCTGCACCTGCTCGACGCGACGAGCCCGCTGGGCCTGGCGATGGTGTACATGGCGATCACCGGCTTCGGCCTCGGCAACCTGATGCAGCCGCTCACGCTGGCCCTGCAGAACGCGTTGCCGCCCAGGGACATGGGCGTCTCCACGGCGGCGGCGACCTTCTTCCGGCAGATCGGCGGCACCCTGGGCGCCGCGGTGTTCCTGTCGATCCTGTTCTCCCTGCTCACCCCGAACATCACCGAGCAGATGGAGAAGGCGGCGAGCGATCCCGCCTATCAGCAGGCCGTCGTCGCCGGCGCGCAGAGCGCCGACCCGGCCGACGCCGCGCTGTCGAAAGGTCTGCTGGCCCACGACACCTCGGCCGCGGGCACGGTCCTGAGCGACAGCTCGATCATCCAGCAGCTGGATCCGACCCTGGCGAAGCCGTTCCAGGTGGGCTTCGCCGACGCGATGTCGACGGTGTTCCTGGCCGCGACCGGGGTCGCGCTGCTCGCCCTGATCCTGGTGCTGTTCTGGAAGGAGGTGCCGCTGCGCATGCAGGGCGGCATCCAGGCGGCGGGTCGGCGCGAGGACACCGGGGAAGGGAGCTGAGCCGGGGTGGGGAAGGTGGTAGTGCCCATGGTGGGGTGAAAGTCCCCCTAGGGGTGGCTGTTTCGGAGCGTCCGGGTCCATAGCGTTCGTTACGTCGAAAACGAACACAGAGGAGTACCCGAAATGCGTATCAATAACACCATCGCCGCCGGACTGCTGGCCCTGGCGACCGTCGCCGGGGTGTCGACGGTCGCCGCGGGCACGGCGTCCGCCGGACCGGAGGGCACCTACTACGGCACCTACGCGACCCTCGCCGCCTGCCGGGCGGACGGCGAGTCGTCCTACACCGGCGGCTACTACTGGGAGTGCGTCGAATACTGGGACGGCTGGGACCTCTATATCTGGTACTAGTCCTCCGTGCGAAGGGGCATCCGGCGCGACGCCGGGTGCCCCTTCCCGCGTTCGGTGGGACCGGAACCTGGGCAATTGGCTAGATTGTCGGTCTGAGTTCCCCCGGAGAGAGATTTGTCCGCATGCTGAAGTTCGCCGTGCTCGGTGAGATCCGTGCCTGGCGCGGCGGGACCGAGCTCGACCTCGGCTCCCGCCAGCAGCGCGCGCTCCTGGCCGCACTGCTGCTGCGGACCGGTCGATCGGCGACCGTCGACGAACTCATCGACGACGTCTGGGGCGAGAACCCCACCGCCAGCGCCGTCGGCGCGCTGCGCAACCACATCCTGCACCTGCGCCGGGTGCTCGAACCCGAGCGGGCGGCTGGCGCGCCGCCGAGCGTGCTCGTCGCCCTCGGCGGCGGCTACGCGCTGCGGGTGCCCGCCGGCTGCGTCGACATCGAAGAGGTCGACGAACTGCTGGCCGACCTGCACACCTCCGATCCGGGTGCCGCGCGCGAGGTCGTCGACGCCGCCCTGCGACGCTGGACCGGAACACCGCTGGCGGGCCTGCCCGGTCCGTTCGCCGAACGGCAGCGTGCCCACCTCGTCGACCGGCGCCTGCTCCTGCGCGAGCAGCGCGCCGAACTGGACCTGCGGCGCGGCCGCTATGTCGAGGCGGTCGCCGAGCTCACTCCGCTGTGCGCCGAACACCCGCTGCGGGAACGGCCGCGCGGCCTGCTGATGACGGCGCTCTACCACTCCGGCAGGCAGGCCGAGGCGCTGCGCGTCTACGCCGACACCCGCCGCGACCTGGTCGACCAGCTCGGCATCGAACCGGGCCCCGAACTCGCCGAGCTGCACCGCCGCATCCTCGCCGGTGAGCTGGCCGCACCCGTGACGCCGACGCGGCCGCGGGTGACGCAGCGGGTGGCGCAACTGCCCGCCGACGTCGTCGACTTCACCGGGCGCGGCGACGTGGTCGACCTGCTCGCCGAGCGGCTCACCGCCGTCGGCACCGGCGTTCCGGTCTGCACGATCGGCGGCATGGGCGGCATCGGCAAGAGCGCGCTGGCCGTGCACGTGGCGCACAAGGTGCGTGACCGGTTCCCGGACGGACAGCTGCACGTCGACCTGCACGGCTTCGCCGCCGACCGGGCGGGCGGGGCCACCGCCGCCGACACCCTCGGCGATTTCCTGCGCGCGCTCGGCGTGCCGGAGGGCGAGCTCGCCGGTGGCGCGGCGGAGCGGGCCGCGCAGTTCCGCAGCAGGCTCGACGGCAAGCGGGTGCTCGTCGTCCTCGACAACGCCCGCTCGGTGGACCAGATCGCGCCGCTGATCCCGGGCACGGCGGGGTCGGCCGTGCTGGTCACCAGCCGGTCGGCGCTGCCGGAGCTGCCGGGCAACACCGCCGTGCGGCTGGACGTGCTCACCGACGCGGAGGCGCACAGCCTGCTGGCGGGTATCGCGGGTCCGTGCCGGATCGCCGCCGAACCGGAGGCCGTCGCCGCGGTGCTGCGCGCGTGTGGCGGGCTGCCGCTGGCTGTGCGGATCGTCGGGGCCAGGCTCGCCGCGCGCCCGGCCTGGACCGTGCACACCCTGGCCGAGCGGCTGCGCGACACCGAGCAGCGGCTCAGCGTGCTGCGCACCGGCGAACTCGCCGTGGAACTGGCTTTCCGGATCAGCTACGACCAGCTCGACGCCGGGCACGCGCGCGCCTTCCGGATGCTGGCGGTGCCCGAGGTCGGCGAGATCTGTACCGAGGGCGCGGCCGCGATCCTCGGCGTCGACGTGCTCGACGCCGAACAGGTGTGTGAGGACCTGGTCGATCTGAATCTGCTGGAGACCACCGCGCCGGGCCGCTACACCTATCACGATCTGCTGCGCCTGTTCGCCAGGGAACTGCCGGCGACCGGGCAGGCCGATCCGCCGCTCACCGCGCTGCGCAGGCTGCTCGACTTCTACCTGGCCACGGTGAAACACACGGTGGCCGTGTGCAATCCGGGCACCCGGCTGCCCGAGCACCTGCGGCCCACCACGGCGCGGGGCATCCGGTTCGCCGACGAGCACGCCGCCGGGGCCTGGCTCGTCGAGCAGCGCCACAACCTGGTCTCGCTGTATCGCCAGTGCGCTCAGACCGGCGGGCCCGTCCTGGCCCCCGCCGCCGATATCGCCTGGGCCACGGCCGAACTCATCGATGGTGGCGCGAACTGTCTGGAAGTCGCGCGGGCGCTGGAGGAACTGCTCGACGCCGCCCTGCGCACCGGCGACCGCTCGGTGGAGTGCCGGGTGCGGGTCGCCCTCGGCGCGCTGTTCGCCTATTCGCTCGGCGCGCTGCGGCAGGGACGCGACCACCAGCGGATCGCGCTGTCGCTGGATCGCGGCACCATCAGCGACGCCAGGCTCACCGCGTTCGCCGCGCAGCTGTTGTCGTCCTCGACCCGGCGCGGCACCGAAACGGCCGCCCCGCTCGCGCATTCGGCCAGGGCGATCCGGCTGGCCAGGCGGATCGGCGACCGGGCCATCGAATGCGCCTGCCTGGTGCACGAGGTGAAGACGCTCTCCGACGCGGGCGAGTACGCGGCGGCCCGCGAACGCGCGATCACGGCCAAGGCGATGGCGGCCGAGCTGGGCAATCGTTCGCTGGAGGTGATGGCGACCCACGAACTCGGCGTCACCCTGGTCTATCAGGGCGAGACGGCCGAGGGCGTGCGGCTGTGCACGGAGGCGGTCGCCTCGGCGCGGCGCGGCGGGATCGAACTGCGGCTGGGCTGGGCGCTGTCCCGGCTGGCGCACGTGCTGTTGATGGCGGGCCGGGCACCGGAGGCCGAGCCGGTGGTCGACGAGGCGATCGAGGTGCTCACCCGGGCCATCGGCCCGCTGACCAGGGCGCGGGTCCTGGTGCTGCAGGGGCTGATCAAGCAGGCGATCGGCAGGCCCGCCGCGGCCGAGGAGTCGTTCCTCGCCGCGGCGGAGGCGTTCGAGTCGATGCAGGACCCCCACCTGACCCACGAGCGCCTCGACGCCGAGCTGGAGGCTCCGGTGATGGCCCTGCTGCACGACCACCTCGCCGCGCTGCGCGCCCGCCGCGACATCATCGCGGCGTCATAGTGGCATCATCGCGGGCCCGAATCGGGTTGCGGCGGTGGCGAACATCTGTGTTCACGCGATAGATTGGGTTACGTACACCGGTATTCGCGCAGGCGAGCCGCGTCGTCGCCGGGGGGTCGGCGGCCCGGACCGGGTAACGAGAACGGGAAGCCCGAACCAGGTTCGGACTTCCCGTTTTTCGTACGAGCTCGGCTCAGTGGCCGGATTCCTTCAGCCGCGCGAAGGACTCGTCGATGATCTTCTCGGCCTCGGCGCGGTCCAGCCACTCCGAACCCTGGACGTACTTGCCCGGCTCGAGATCCTTGTACCGCTCGAAGAAGTGCTTGATCGCGGACAGCTCGAACTCCGAGACGTCGGACAGATCCTGGATGTGATCCCAGCGGGGGTCGCCCGCGGGCACGCACAGCACCTTGTCGTCGCCGCCCGCCTCGTCGGTCATCCGGTACACGCCGACCGGGCGCGCCTCGACGATCACGCCGGGGAACACCGACTCCGGCAGCAGCACCAGCGCGTCCAGCGGGTCGCCGTCCTCGCCGAGGGTGTTCTCGATGAAGCCGTAGTCGGCCGGGTAGCCCATGGAGGTGTACAGGTACCGGTCGAGCTTGACCCGGCCGCTCTCGTGATCGACCTCGTACTTGTTCCGAGAGCCCTTGGGGATCTCGATGGTGACGTCGAACTCCACGCCATCTCCTTGCTTCGAGTGCTTGTCGTAGCCGAATCGCCAGATCGTTCTGGGGAACCGTTGCGCAACGAGGATAGTGTGGTGTGCTGGTACACCGGTGCGGCAGGCGGCCAAGGCGCGCAGTCGAGCAGTGTCGGACGGCGTTGAGGGAGAGCGACGGGCGTGATCGGTCGAAGCGAGGAGAATTCGGGACCGCGCTCGCGCGGTACCCGCTGGATCTGGCTGTCCGCGGTGGTGGTGGCGTTGTTGCTGATCGCAGGGGGTTTCGCCGCGATCGCCAAGCCGTGGACCCCGGAGTTCCGGCACGGTGGGCTCACGATCGCGGACGCGCCGAGCACCGAACTGCCGGGCGCCGCGGTAGCCCCGGCCCGATCCGACGCCCCCGCGCCCACGGTGGCCGGGATCGCCGCCGCGCTCGCCCCGGTGGTCGGCAGCCCCGATCTGGGCGCGTTCGCCGGACAGGTGACCGATCCCACCAGCGGCACGGTGCTGTGGAGCCAGGATCCCGCCAAGGCGATGATCCCGTCGTCGACGGCCAAGATCATGCTGACGGCCGCCGCGCTGCTCACCCTGCCCGACGACCAGCGGGTGGCCACCAAGGTCCTCGCGGGCGCGCCGGGCGAGCTGGTGCTCGTCGCCGGAGGCGACCCGACCCTGACCAACACCACCGACGGCGGCTACTACACCGACGGGCCACGGATCGCCGATCTGGCCGCCCAGGTGAAGGCCGCGGGCAGGCAGGTCAGCGCGATCGTCGTCGACACCACCGCCTACACCGGGCCGACCCTGGCCTCGGGCTGGGACCCGATCGACATCCCCGAGGGCTCGATCACCCCGATCGAACCGATCATGCTCGACGGCGGCCGCTTCGATCACACCGCCGACTACTCGCCGCGCACCTCGACGCCCGCGCTGGACGCGGGCCGGGCACTGGCCGCCGCGCTCGGTGTCGATCCTGGCGCGGTGCGGGTCGGCCCGGCGGACCGCACGGGTGTGGAGATCGCGAAGGTGGAGTCGGCGCCGCTGCGAGTCCGCCTGCACGACATGATGATCCACTCCGACAACGTGCTCGCCGAGACCATCGGCCGCGAACTGGCCGTGGCCACCGGGCACGAGGCCTCCTTCGCCGGCGCCGTCGCGGCCACCACCGCCGCGCTGACCAGCGCCGGATTCGATGTCAGCGGACTGCATCTGGCCGACAACAGCGGCCTCTCGGTCGACGATCGGGTGCCGCCGCGGCTGCTCGACTCCATCGTGGCCACCGCGGCCGAGCCCACCGGCGCCGCCGCCGTCGTCCCGGCGGGCACCCAGGCCAGGCCCGAAACCGATCCGCGCGCAGCGGCTCTCGCGCCGCTGCTCGACGACCTGCCCGTCGCCGGTGGCACCGGCACGCTCGCGCCGCGCTTCGTCACCCAGAACCGCCAGGGCGCGGGGTGGGTGCGGGCCAAGACCGGAACTCTGAGCGTCGCCAGCGCGTTGGTCGGGTATGTGCTCGACCGTGACGGCCGGGTATTGACCTTCGCGCTCATGTCCAACGACCGGCTGCCGGAGGTCAGCAGGCCCGCCCTCGACGCGGTGGCGGGCGCCCTGCGCGACTGCGGTTGCAACTGAGAGCGGGTGGCGATGACCGAGGACATGCGCACGAACTCCGGCTTCAGCGGTGCGGTGGACTGGCGGCTGGCCGCCCGCACCGGCGCCGTGCTCGCGCCCGCCGGACCGCGCACCTCCCGCCGCAACGCCGAACAGATCGTCGCCGAACTGGCCGAGGCCTCGGTGCGGGCCGAGGGCCCGGTGCGCGAGGTGAGCGGACTGCTCGACGACCGGCCGGTGCCCGAGGCCAGGATCGTCGACCGGGCGGGCTGGATCTCGGCCGCCGCGGAGTCGATGGCCGTGCTCACCGGCACCGAGGCCACCAGCGCCACCGGCAAGCTCGTCGGTAAACCGGCGGGCGTGCAGGCCGGGACCATGCTGGCCTTCCTGTCGACCGCGATCCTCGGCCAGTACGACCCCTTCACCGGCGCGGACGGCACGCTGCTGCTGGTCGCGCCCAACATCCTGCACGTGGAGCGGGCGCTCGGCGTCGATCCGTCGGACTTCCGGCTGTGGGTCTGCTTGCACGAGGTGACCCATCGGGTGCAGTTCTCCTCGGCGCCGTGGCTGGCCGACTACATGCGCACCAATGTCGACATTCTCAGCGAGGTCGGCGAGGAACCGATGAGCGAGCTCCTCGGCCGCCTGCTCACCGAGGTGAAGGCCCGGCGCACCGGTGAGAACGCCGACGACCCCAACAGTCGCGGCGTCGTCGGCCTGCTGCGTGCCGCGCAAGCGCCGCCGCAGCGCGAGGCGCTCGACCGGCTGCTGATGCTGGGCACCCTGCTCGAAGGGCACGCCGATCACGTGATGGACGCCGTCGGCCCCGCCGTGGTGCCCACGGTCGCCGACATCCGCGCGGCCTTCGACCAGCGCAGGAAGAAGCCGACCAACCCCATCCAGCGGCTGCTGCGCGCGCTGCTCGGCGTGGACGCGAAGGTCGCGCAGTACGTGCGCGGCAAGAAGTTCGTCGACGCGGTGGTCGAGCGGGTGGGCGTCACGGAGTTCAACACGGTGTGGACGAACGCGGAGACGCTGCCGCGCCTGGACGAGGTGGACCATCCGGAACGCTGGATCGCCCGGGTGCTGTAGCCGGGACCGTGGCGAGCACCGTGTCGGTGGGACCTGAGCCGACGTCCGCCGGTCGCATCGAAACAGCGCCGCGGACCCTGTGTGTGGCGCGCAAAAGCCGCTCGGGCGCTGCCGCCGTCTTCGTGATGGATCTCGGTAACCTGCTCACATGAGGATGCCGGTGTGCGCGACCGTGGCGGCGCTTCGTCGCTGGGGTTCGCCCCGCGGCGGCGGGAACCCGGATGTCGCCGATCCGGCGACAGAGGTCGGTCGATGACGGTGCGGCTGCCGGAGACCCCCGCGGTGTTGGCTGTGCGGCGGGGGGTGCGGGAGTGGGTGGCCGCGCGGGGTGGGCGAGTGCCCGTTGTCGTCGGGCTCTCGGGTGGAGCGGACTCGCTGGCGTTGGTCGCGGCCGCTGTCGTGGAGGCGGGGGAGGTGACGGCCGTGGTGGTCGACCATCAGTTGCAGGACGGGTCGGGGGAGGTGGCCGCGGGCGCGGCCGCGCAGGCGGTGGCGCTCGGCTGTGTGGACGCGGTGGTTGTTCCGGTCGAGGTCGGGCGGAACGGGGGAGTCGAGGCGGCGGCGCGGGCGGCTCGGTACGCGGCGCTGGAATCCGCGCGGGCGGGGCGGCCCGTACTGCTCGGGCACACGCTCGACGATCAGGCCGAGACCGTGCTGCTCGGGCTGGCCCGCGGGTCGGGTGGGCGGTCGATCCAGGGGATGGCGGCGTGGAACGAGCCGTGGGGGCGGCCGTTGCTCGGTGTGCGGCGGGCGCAGACACGGCGGATGTGTGTCGACCTGGGGATCGAACCCTGGGAGGACCCGCACAATCTCGACCCGGCCTACACCCGGGTGCGGCTGCGGACGGAGGTGTTGCCGCTGCTCGAAGACGTCCTCGGCGGCGGCGTGGCGCAGGCGCTGGCCCGCACCGCCGATCAGCTGCGCGACGACGGTGAGGTGCTCGACGCGCTCACCACCGACCTCCTGCGCGCCGCGAAAGCCGGCCGCACGGAGACCGAAGGCGGGCGCGATTCCGGTGCGGGCGGACCGGTCGAGTCCGGGCGTGGCGGCCGCCCTCGCAGCGATGGGACATCGGTGACCGCCGCCGGCAGTGGCCCCGCCGACACCGATCGCCCGAGGCTCTCACTCGAGATCCTGACCACTGCGCCCGCGGCCCTGCGCCGCAGGACGATCCGGGCGTGGCTCGCCGAACAGGGGGTCAGCGGGTTGTTGAACGCCCATTTACAGGCGATCGACGAGCTGGTGAGCGACTGGCGCGGGCAGGGCGGGGTCGCCGTGGCGGGTGGGGGCAGGGACCACAGGTTGGTCGTGGCGCGCGAGCATGGCACGCTGACGGTACGCGCGCAGCCGCGTCTCGATGCCACATAACACGAAGGGACACCCACTTCCGTGTACGGAGACGACATCGCTTCGGTGCTGATCACCGAAGACCAGATCAAGGCCAAGATCGAGGAACTTGCCGAGCTGGTCGCCAAGCGGTACCCGCCGGACGCGCCCGAAGGCGATCTCCTGCTGATCGGTGTCCTCAAGGGCGCGATCTTCTTCATGACCGATTTCGCCAGGGCCCTGCCGATCCCGACGCAGCTCGAGTTCATGGCCGTGTCGTCCTACGGTTCGTCCACCTCGTCCTCCGGTGTCGTGCGCATCATGAAGGACCTGGACAAGGACATCGCCGGGCGCAATGTGCTGATCGTCGAGGACATCATCGACTCCGGCCTCACGCTGTCGTGGCTGCTGCGCAACCTGGCCACCCGCAACCCGGCCTCGCTCGAGGTGGTGACCCTGCTGCGCAAGCCCGACGCGCTGCGCACCCCCGTCGAGGTCGCGCACGTGGGCTTCGACATCCCGAACGAGTTCGTGGTCGGCTACGGCCTCGACTACGCCGAGCGCTACCGCGACCTGCCCTACATCGGCACCCTCGACCCGAAGGTCTACTCGTAATTTTGGAGCGCTGGCGCGCTCGACGGGACGGCCGCGACCGCCGCTGGCGCGGCGGACCCTCCTCGAGGTCGGGTCGTGCGGGGCTGGGTTGGGTGGTGCGTCTCGGCCGGTCAGGTGAACGCGCGCAGTACCGAGTCGACCAGGGCGTCGGCGAAGGCTTCGTCGAGCGGGCCGGAGCGCGGTAACCAGCGCTGGGTGATCGGCCCGTAGAGCAGGTCGACCATCAGATCCAGGTCGGCGTCGGCGCGGATCTGGCCGGCGTACCGCGCCTTCGCCAGCCGCCGGACCTTCGCGGCGTGCACCGGCTGTTCCAGCTGCTCGCGATACTGCGCGGCGAGCCCGGGGTCGTTGATGACCTCGGTGAGCACCGCGCGGATGGGCGCGTCGAAGGCGGGGTCGGCGAACTCCGCGACCGTGGCGCGCAGCACCGTCTTCAGGTCGGCGGCGAGGTCGCCGGTGTCCGGCAGTTCGATGGCGCCCTCGGCGTCCGCGCTCTGCGCGAGGATCGCGTCGAAGACCACCGCGCCCTTGGACGGCCACCACCGGTAGATCGTCTGCTTGCCGACGCCGGCGCGAGCGGCGATGGCCTCGATGGTCAGCTTCGCGTAGGCGACCTCGCCGACGAGTTCGCGGGTCGCGCTCAGGATCGCCGAGCGGGACCGCTCGCTGCGGCGGGTGCTGTCCGGGGTGCGTGCCATGGCCGCGAGTCTAGCCCGAATTGAAACGAGACGTTCCGTCTTGACAAGCGAACGACCGCGCGGCATCCTTGGTGACATCGAAGCGAGACGAACCGTCTCGTCGCACTCGAAGGAGACTCGCATGACCCGCGCAGCCGAAACCCGCACCTGGTTCATCACCGGCGCCTCGCGAGGGCTCGGCCGGGCCTTCACCGAGGCGGCCCTCGCGTCCGGCGACCGCGTCGTCGGTGTCGCCCGCGATGTCGCCCCGCTGGCCGATCTGGTCGCCGCCGCCGACGGCAGACTGGTCACCTTCCCGCTCGACGTCGCCGACCGCGCCGCCGTCTTCGCCGGGGTGCGCAAGGCGTTCGACACGTTCGGCCGCCTCGACGTGGTCGTCAACAACGCGGGCGGGGTGGTGCTCGGCATGCTCGAGGAACTCACCGAGCGGCAGGCCCGCGACCACCTCGACGTCAACTTCTTCGGCGCCCTGTGGGTGAGTCAGGCGGTGGTGCCGCTGCTCCGCGAGCAGGGCTCCGGCCACATCCTGCAGGTCTCCTCGATGGGCTCGGCCGGCGGCTTCGCGGCGACCGGCGTGTACGGCGCGGGCAAAGCGGCCCTCGACGCCATGACCGAGGCGCTGGCCATGGAGGTCAAGCGGTTCGGCATCGCCGTCACCATCCTGCAGCCCGGCGGCTACGAGACCGGCCTGTTCACCAGCGGACTCACCATGACCGAGCACAACCCCGCCTACGCCGAACTGCGCACCTGGCTGGAGCAGATGTGGAGCGAGTCGAAGGACGCCGACCCGGCCCTGGCCGCCGAGGTGGTCCTGCGCATCGTCGACATGCCCGAACCGCCCAAACGCGTCATCCTCGGCGACGCGGCCTTCGGCATGGTCGCCGACCTGACCGCCGCCCGCACGGCCGAACTCACGAAGTGGGAGCACCTGAGCAGGCAGGCGGGGTGAGGATCAGGTTCCGACCACGCGCAGCAATGCGCGGATGTCGGCCTCGATGAGGCGGAAGACGACATAGGAGAACACGAAACCGATCACCCCGCCCACGCAGATCGTGCGGAGCGGGGTGATCGTCGTCAACAGGTCCGGGACGGGCAGAAAGGTCGCGCTGGCGACGATGAGCAGCGGAATCGACGCCGCGACAACGAGGTAGCGACGACACCGCTCGGCCAGTGCGATCAGTGATCGACCGTCGTCGCGAAAGTCCTTGCCGTGGTGCAGAAACAGCGGATAGACGCAGCGCACCAGGTACAGCGTGATCAGGAAGAGCGGATAGGTCATGGCCACCGCGGCGCAGATCGCGGCCACCAGCAGCAGATGCACGACGATGCGCACCGGCAGCGCTCCGTCGGCCACCCCGATCGTGACGGCGTAGATCACCCCGGCGGCGACCCAGAGTGCGAACACCACCGCGACGGCCATGTGCCCGAACCGGAGACAGTCCCGGCGCGCGCGCTCCAGCGCCCCGGGTGCGCAGGCGAGGCCCGCGCGGAGCCTTCGCGGAATCGTCAACAGCCGTCGTCCCAGGTAGATCAGGGCCGCGCCACCCGCGGAGAAGAAGACCAGATTGGTGAGATCGGAGACCTCGCGTTGCGTCGCACGGGTGGCGGGGTCGAGCCGGCTGTGGATCAGCGCGGTGTTCAGCTCACGCTGGTAGTAGGCGGCCAGCACATTCGGGACAGCGATCGACAGCGCCAGGATCAGAAACAGATACGGCCGCAACCGCATTCGCCAGCTGCTCGTCGGGGGATCGGTGAGCCCGCGGGCGTGCTCGTCAAGGCACAGTTCGAACTGCATCGCCAGCGCGCCACCGTCGGCCCAGCGGTCCGCACGATCGAAGGCCAGGCAGGTCAGCAGGACTCGCAACAGCGCAGGCGGGCAGTCGGCGGGCACTCGGTCCAACGCTTCCCGCGGTACACCCGCGGTACGGAGGCGCAGTGCCGTTCCCAGGGCGAAGGCACCGACGGCATCGGGCTGAGCGGCGGTGGCGTGCGGGAGCGCCGTCGCGGTGACGGTGGATGGACCGCCGGCGAGAAACGCGGACCGCGCGACGGCGTCGATGGCGATCGTGTCGTCGAAAGGTTTGCTGCCGGTAAGTAATTCCCACAGCAGCACGCCGAGGGAGTAGATATCGGCGCGCGTGTCCAGGTCGGCCGCGGATCGGGGACAGGCGGGGTGCGCGGCTTCGAGCTGTTCGGGTGCCATGTAGGTCAGCGACCCGCCGAAATAGGCGGCCGGGCAGCTGTCGGCGACGGCGCGGTTGTAGCTGATGTTGAAGTCGGCGAGCTTGGGCACGCCCTCCGCGGTGAGCAGGACATTGGCGGGTTTCACATCGCGGTGCAGCACGCCTTTTCCCGCGGCGTAGCCGAGCGCCGCCGCCAGCTTGCTGCCCAGCCAGGCGACGGTCTCCGGCCAGCTCAACCCCGCGATCTCGGCGCGTACGGCCGAATCGGTCGGCCGGATCTCCCCTTTCTCGGTCATCGCGGAGTCGACCGCGTCGAGCAGCAACCGGCCGCTCCGTTCGGCGGGCGGCGTGGCGCGCACCCAGCGCAGGACACCCAGCAGGGTGCCGCCGGGCAGGAACTGCATGTACAGCAGCCGCAGATCCGGGGAATCGGCGACGGGCGAGTCGAGGGTGTCCTGATCGAACACCCGCACGATGTAGTCGTGGTCGAGCTGGGCCAGGGTTTGCGGCTCGTCGCCGCTGTCCGCGGAGATCTTCACCGCCACCAACCGCTGCATCGACCGCTGCCGGGCCAGGAACACCCGTGCGAACGAACCCGCTCCCAGTTCGGTGAGCAGCTCGAAATCACCGATCCGGCCGCCGACCTCGATGCGGTCGAGTCCACGGCGATCGGTCGGGTGCATGTCCGCGGTGCGGTCGAGTGCGGGCCTGGTCGCTTCGGTGGTACTCGTCGGGCTCACGGACGGGGGTACGGGGCGGACGCGCCCGTGGTTCATCCGATCAGCTGACAACTCGCTCGAGCGCGGCGAGGTCGGCCTCCAGGGCGCGGAACAGCAGGTAGGAGCCGATGAAGGCGACGATGCCGCCGACACAGAGCACCCGGACGGCGACGATCACCTGCGGGATGTCGCCCGGCGGCAGGAACGTGACGCCCGCGACCGCGAGCAGCGGCACCGAGGCCGCGATGGCCAGGTACCAGGTGCAGCGCCTGGTCAGCGCGCGCAGCCAGACGCCGTCGTCGACGCTGATCTCGCCGTGCCGCAGGAAGATCGGATAGATGCAGCGCACCAGATAGAACGTGACGAGGAAGAACGGGTAGGCCACCGCGATCGCGCCACACACCAGCAGCGACGCGAGGAAGTGGACGACGGCGCGGCTGGGCACATCACCGGACGACAGCCGCAGGGCGATCGGGAAGGTGATCCCGGAGATCGCCCACAGCGAGAACGCCACGATGACGAACTGGTCGCCGAGCCGCAGGGTGTCGTGTCTGGTCCGGCGCAGCGTCGCCGGGTCGTAGCGTTTCCCGTGCCGCATGCCGCGCGGCACCGACAGCACGAACCGGGCCAGATACAGCAGCACGACGGTGCCCAGCGGGAAGAACACCAGGTTCACCCCGGCGGTGATCACCACGAACGACTGCTGCGCGGTCTCGCTGAGCCTGCTCACCACCAGCGTCTGGTTGTGCACGATGTTGTACCAGGAGGCCAGCGCGTTCGGCACGCCGACGGCGAGCACCATCACCAGCAGCGGCACCCGGCGCATCCGGAACTGCCAGCTCCGCGGCGGTGGGTCGACGAGGTTGCGGGCGCGCTCGTCCAGGCACAGGTCGAACTGCTTGGCCAGGACGGCGCCGTCGGGCCAGCGCCGGTCCCGATCGGGTTCAAGGCAGGTCAGCAGGACGCGGCGCAGGGCGGCGGGGCAGTCGGGCGGCAGCCGGTCGAGCGCGGCGGTCTCGACGCCGCCGGTGCGCCGCTCCAGCATCGCCTCGAGGGTGGTCTCGTCGCCGCTGCCCGCGGCCGCGGCGGTGCTGTCGTCGAACGGTTTCGCGCCGGTGAGCAGCTCCCACAGGACGACGCCGAGGGAGTAGATGTCGGAGCGGGTGTCCAGGTCGGCGGCCGAACGTGCCAGGCCGGGATGGCACGCCTCCAGCTGCTCGGGCGACATGTACGACAGCGAGCCGCCGAAATACGACACCGGACTGGTGCCCTCGATCTCCCGGCTGAAGCTGATGTTGAAGTCGGCCAGCTTCGGCACGCCCTCGGCGGTGAGCAGGACGTTCGCGGGCTTCACGTCGCGGTGCAGCACGCCGTGCGCGGCGGCGTAGTCCAACGCCTCGGCCAGGCGCCTGCCCAGCCAGGCGACGGTCTCCGGCCAGGTCAGCTCGGCCAGCTCGGCGCGCACGCTCGAGTCGGTCGGCCGGATCTCGCCCTTCTCCTCCATGGCCGCGTCGACCGCGTCGAGCAGCAGTTTGCCGCTGCGTTCGGCGGGCGGTGTCGCGCGGACCCAGCGCAGCAGGCCGAGCAGGGTGCCGCCGGGCAGGAACTGCATGTACAGCAGCCGCAGCCTGCGCTTGTCCGAGGGCGCGGCGCCGGTGTCGAGCAGCCGCTGATCGAAGACGCGCACGATGTAGTCGTGGTCGAGCTGGGCCAGGGTCTGCGGTTCGGTGCCGCGATCGGCGGAGATCTTGACCGCGACCAGCCGTTGCATCGAGCGCTGCCTGGCCAGGAAGACCCGGGCGAACGCGCCGGTGCCGAGCCCGGTCAGCAATTCGAAATCGTCGATGCGCTGGCCGATTTCGATGCGGTCCAGCGGCGCGAACACACCCGGCGAGGAGTCGGCGGCGGTCGCCACCGACGTCGCTGTCGCGGTGAGATCGAGCTCGGGCGTGGTCACCTCAGTAGTACGAGTCACCTCGGCCGGATGGTTCACGGTGGGGTCGGCGCGGTGCGTGCTCTGCTCGAGTTCGTCGGTGTTGAGCAGCCCGCGCAGGCTCGACGCCTGATCCGGGTATTCGCGCAGGCACTCGCGGGGGTCGACGCGCTCACCGCTGTGCCTGCGGATCACGAATTCCTCGAACACCAGTCCGGCGGGCAGCGACGCACGGTCGAGTTCGGGGAACTCGGCGCAGTAGGTGTCGAGGCGCTTGCGGACGATGTCGGCGCCGGCGTGGTGCAGCCAGCGATTGCGCAGGTCGACGCGGATCAGCTCGTGCAGCGCCTGCCTGCGCAGGGTGCGCGCGTCGGGGAGGAATTCGGCGATCTCGGGCGGCCGCTCGGCCGAACCCCACGCCTCGGCGAACGCCTCGACCATGTCGGCGCGCACATTCGTCGTCCGACCGTCGGACTGGTCGCCGTTTCCGGTGTTGTCGCTCATGCCCGCACCTCGCTGGCGCTCGCCTCCGGCATGACCGGTTCGCGCCACACCGTCACCATCGGCCCCCAAGCCCTCTCCGAATGATAACTTGCGCATTCACGGCAGATCACCCGAATCTCGAGACCATGCGACGGGGGCGAATCCGCAGATGCACGAAGACCTCACAGCGGTAGCATGGGAGTCCGTCGACGACGACGGCGTGACAGACGCTGAGGTGACGATGGGTGCCCAGGCCTATCCCATCGGCGGCCCGGCGGCGGCGCTGGCCGCCCGGGTACGCGCGGGCACGATCACGCCTGTCGACGTGGTGACCGAGGCCTTGACGCGCATCGCGTCGGAGAATCGAAAAATCAACGCGTTCACCGTCGTCCGCGCCGAGCAGGCGCGCGCCGAGGCGCTGGAACTTGCCGCGCGCGACGACCTGGACGAGCTGCCGCTGGCCGGGGTTCCGATCGCGGTGAAGCAGAACATCGGGGTGGCGGGGGTGCCCACTCGGACGGGTTCCGCGGCGACCGCCACCGATGCGGTGACCGCCGATCATCCGGTGGTGGCGCGGCTGCGGGCCGCGGGCGCGATCGTCGTCGGGGTGACGGCGATGCCCGAGCTGGGCCTGTGGGCCACCACCGACGAGGACGGCACCGTCACCCGCAATCCGCGCGATGTCGGGCGGTCGGCCGGTGGCTCCTCCGGCGGCGCGGCGGCGGCGGTGGCCGCGGGGCTGGTGCCGATCGCGCACGGCAACGACGGGCTCGGCTCGATCCGGGTGCCCGCGGCGGCGTGCGGTGTCTTCGGGATCAAGCCGGGCAGGCAGGTGGTGCCCGCCGGGATCGGCGCCGACTCGTGGGCGGGCATGGCCGAGAACGGCGTGCTCGCGACGACCGTCTCCGACGCGGCGCTGGCCCTGTCGGTGCTGGCCGAACGCTCCGACCTGGCCGAGCTACGCGCACCGCACCGACTACGCATCGGACTGGCCGTGGCTCCGCCGTCGCGGCTGGTCCGGATGGATCGGCACTGGACGGCGGCCGCGCGCACCGCGGGCGCGCGGGCGGCGGCGGCCGGGCACCTGGTGGAACCGATCGACCTGCCTTACGGTGACTCGGCGCTCGCCATGCTGCTGCGCTGGCCGAGCGTCGGGTTGGCCGACGCCGAGCGACTACCGAATCCCGACCTGCTGCAACGCCGGACCAGGCGGCACCTGGCCGTGGGCCGGGTGATCCGCAGGCTGCGCCTGGTCCGGCCGGGGCAGGTCGACCGGATCGAAGCGGGCATGGTCGACTTCTTCGAGAACTTCGACGTGGTGATCACTCCGACGCTCGCCGCGCCGCCACCGAAAGCCAAGCGCTGGAGCACCCGCGGCTGGGCCGCGAACGTCCTCGCCTCGGCGCGCTACGCGCCCTTCACCGGCGTCTGGAACCTGCTGGGCTGGCCCGCCGCCTCGGTGCCGATGGGCACCCATCCCGAGGCGCACACCCCACTGGCGGCGCAACTCGCCGGCCCGCCGGGAAGCGAGGCCACCTTGCTCGGCCTCGCCGCCCAACTGGAGCTGACGAACTAGACCGCGATGGCCTGCGGCTGCTGCTGCGGCTCGGAGAACCCGCCGTCGACGGCGCGACCGGCGAATTCCAGGATGGTCGGGCGGGTGTCGTCGGCCCGCCACGCGACCGCGAGCTCACACGGGGTGAGGCCGGTGACCGGACGCGCGGTCAGGCCGGGCCAGCGGTACATCGGCACGTTGTTCTCGGCGAGCAGGCAGACACCGAGGCCGAGGCTCACGGCCTCGAGCTTGTCCTCGGGGGTCGCCGCCTCGGCGCCGATCTTGGCGGCGCGGCCGCCGCGGGCGTCGTTGCCGAGCCAGAAGTCGCGCACCGCGCCGGCCTCGGTGGGCAGGGCGATGAACGGCTCGTCGAGCAGGTCGGCGAAGTCGATCGCCTCCTGCTCGGCCAGGGCGTGGTTCTCCGGCAGCAGCACCCAGCGCGGCTCGGTGCGCAGCACCTGCCAGCGGTAGCGGTTGGGGTCGGGCAGCGGCAGCCACACCAGGGCCAGGTCGGCCTGGCGGCCCGCCAGGCCGCTGGACGGGTCGTTCCAGGAGGCGGCGTGCAGGGCGAGGCGGTGGCCGCTGGCGCTCTCCAGGTCGTTGAGCAGACCGCGGCCGAGCGCGGACTGGATTCCCACGCGCAGCACCTCACCGGCCTCCTGCAGGGAGACGTTGGTGACCTCCCAGAGTTCCAGGATCTTGCGTGCGCCTTCGAGCAGTTCCTTACCGGCGACGGTGAGGGCGACACTGCGCTGGTTGCGGTCGAACAGGACCACGTCGAGCTGGCGTTCGAGCTGGCGGATCTGGCGTGACAGCGTCGGCTGAGCGATGTGCAACCGCTGAGCGGCGTTGGTGAAATGCAGTTCCTCAGCGACGGCGACGAAATACCGCAGATCGCGCAAATGCGGGTCCATAGCACCTTGCTATCAGAATCGGTCGGGAAATTCCAGCCAAAACGGGCAAGGAAGTTCGCGGAAGTGGATCAAAACAGTCACCAGGTTGGTATCGGACAGCATATGGCCTGGCATGTAGCACTGCATCATTGAGGCGTCATTGTTGTGCGATGCCCGAGGATCGGTCGGCGTCGCGCGCGGGGCTGGGCGTTTGACCAGCAAGAATGCGGCCGGACTCACAGGAATCGGCGGCGCGGAGCGGGTGCTCCGGGGCCGGGTCCGCGCGGCAAAACGTACCGCTGACCACTGTTCTCGCCGCCATCAAGATCAATGAGTGACTTTGGTCACAAAGAGGTTTTGCGGCTGGGAATCCGGCCGCGACGAGCGATCGCCGCGGCCGGATCGCGACTACCGCTCCTTCTTCAGCCGCAACACCGCGGGCAGGTCGATGCGGCGTATACCGCGCGCGCCCGCCGCCCGCATCGCCGCCACCGCGACGACCAGCTTGTTCATGTCGTACGGGTACCAGAACAATTCCTTGCTCATGGTCGGCAGCTTCGGCTTGGTCATCGCCTGCGCGCGGCAGTACTTGCGCAGACCGGCCGCGCCGCCCCAGCGCGCGCCCACACCGGAGAGACCCCAGCCGCCCATCGGCATCGCCGGGTTGAACAGGTTGGCGAACACGTCGTTGATGTTCACCGCGCCCACGTTCAGCTGCCTGGCCACCCGCTCGCCACGCGCCTTGTCGCCGGTCCACACCGAGGCCGACAGGCCGTAGATCGAGTCGTTGGCCAGCCGGACCGCCTCGGCCTCGTCGGCCACCTTCATCACCGGCAGGGTCGGCCCGAAGGTCTCCTCGGCGACACAGGACATCGAATGGTCCACGTCGACCAGCACGGTCGGTTCGAAGAACGTGCCGACCCCCGTGCGCTTGCCGCCCGTGGTGACCCGTGCGCCCGCGGCGACGGCCTCGTCGACGTGGCGCTGCACGATCCGCACCTGGTTCTCGTTGGCCAGCGCGCCAACGTCGTGCTTCGACGCGCGGCCGTCGGCGCCTTGGCGCAGGGCCGCGACGGCATCGGTGAGCTTGGCGACGAACTCGTCGTAGACCGGCGCCTCCACGTAGACGCGCTCCACCGAGATGCACACCTGACCGGCGTTGAACATGCCGCCGAAGGCGATGCCGTGCGCGGCGCGGTCGATGTCGGCGTCGGCCAGTACGATCGCCGGGTCCTTGCCGCCCAGCTCGAGGCTGTAGGGCACCATGCGCTCCGCGCAGGCGGCGGCGATCCGGCGACCGGTGGCGGTCGATCCGGTGAACTGGATGTAGTCGGCGTTCTCGACGACGGCGGCACCGGTCTCACCCGCGCCCGTGACCACCTTGAACACCGGCGGAGCGCCGATCTCGGCCCAGCCGCGCGCCAGCTCCACCGCCGACAGCGGCGTCACCTCCGAGGGCTTGAGGATCACCGCGGCGCCCGCGGCCAGCGCGGGGAACACGTCGATCGCCGGCATCGCCAGCGGGAAGTTCCATGGGGTGATCACACCGACCACCGGATACGGGCGGTAGGCGACGGTCAGCGACTTCACCCTGGCCAGCGGGCTGTGCGGGGACGGGTGCTCGTCGGCGAGGAACTTGCCCGCACGGCGCGCGTAGTAGCCGAGCAGGTCGACCGCGAAGGCCGGATCGATGAGCGCGTCGACGCGCGGCTTGGCCGTCTCGGACTGCAGCACCTCGGCGAGCCGCTCGGTGTTGTCGATGAGCCAGTCCTGCATCTTCAGCAGCCAGCGCTTGCGGCCCTCGGGACCGATCGCCTCCCATTCCGGCTGGTACAGGCGCAATTCGCGAACCGCCGCCGCGACCTCCTCTGGCGCGACGATCGGGACGGTGCCGGTGCGCTCACCGGTCGCCGGATTGCGTACTTCGATCACGGCCGCGGTCTGGTCGAGTTCAGTCACTGGAGTGCTCCCACTGCGTTGTGTGCTTCAGTTCACTTCACTAAAGCACTATCCCGCTTCCTGTGCCGCGGCGTCTCTGGCCGCGATCCGGCGCAGCGGCGGCTCGGTGGGCGGCGGCACCCGGCGATCGGGAAGTTCGGCGAGCAGTGTGGTCGTCGCCGCGGCGATGGCGGCTACGGCCTTGTCGACGGCGGGCTTGGTGGTGCTGCTCAGCCCGGAGATGCCGCCGACTTTGCGAACATATTGCAAGGCGGCAGCGTAGATCTCCTGCTCGGTGGCGGCAGGCTCCAGACCACGCAAGACGGTGATATTTCTACACATGTCAGAACCATAGACCTGTGTGACAGGTCACGCGAGGCATCCGCGGCACTAGACTCGGCCCCATGCCTGCCAGGGGAGTACCAGCGCTGACCACCTTTCCGTATCCGGAACTAGACGAGCGCGAGGAAGACCACTGGTCCGGCGCCGGTGTGAGCGACGACGAACTGCGCGCGCTGGCGCTCGGCGCCTTCTACTCCACGCGCTGGGACGCCTTCCACGACGCGATGCTGCTCGGCCCCGAACGCGAGCATCCCCTCGGCGACCGCCGTGAACTGGCCATCGACACGCTCACCGGCGCCTGGGGCATCACCGACGGCACCGAGGCGCGCGCGTCGATGGAACAGCTGCTCGAGGGCATGCACGCCCCGCTCTACGCGCTGGTGCACCCGCTGGTGATGGCCTCCATCAACGCCAGCGAACGCGACCGCTTCGGCGAACGCGCCGACCGGCACCGCGCCTTCCTGCGTCAGGTCGGTTCGTTTCGGGGGATGGACAACCCGGAGGCACTGGTCCGCGACTACGACATCTGGGCGCAGGCCATCAAGATCGGGTTCACCGAGCACCTGGCCCGTCCGCTGCCCAACGACATCCACGCCTGGGACCTCGCCCGCGTCGTCGCCGTCGCGCGGATGGCGTTCACCGCCGGCTACCTCGAGGCCGATGTGGCCTGGGAGTACGTCATGCGCGCGCTCCCGCCCGCCCAGCGCCGCTACCGCAACTGGCGCCAGTTCGGCGACGCCTACCTGGCCGGCTGGACCTACTGGCAGGCCACCGAGGACCTGGCCGAACTGAAGAACGGCGGCGTCGACCGCCGGATGGAACTGCTACGCCTGTGGACCCGCCCCACCAGCCCGTGGCGCCGCATCGAGCTCAACGAGCCGGAGCAGAAGACGGAGACCGAGGTGACCGAACCGAACTGACCGCAGTCCGGTTCGGCCCGGTCGCTACAGGCTGCGCAGGATGCCGCGGCCGTAGCGCTGGAACTGGGTGTCGTCGACCATCCCGAGCGAGTGGCGTTCCACCAGCAGCTCCCACTCCGCGTAGAGCTGGGACACGCCCGGGTCGGCCGGGCCCGCCGCACCGTCGGCGGCCTGCCTGCGCACCGCGAAGTTGACCGCGCAGGTCACCCGCTCGGTGTCGGCCCGGTCGACGCCGGCGAAGTGCAGCGTGCGATTGCCGTCGCTGACGTCCATGCCCGAGCCGCCGCCGTGCCTGGTGTCGATCTCGCCGGGGGCGGAGCGTGCGCCTTCGACGGTGCGCGCGCCGAGAATGGCCGGCACGGGCAGTTCGTGCGCGTAGCGCTCGCCGCCGATGGCGATGAACAGCAGGCGCGTCGTCGTCGCGGCCAGCAGACCGGTGCCGTTGCCCGCCGGGGGCGCCGCCACGGCGATCGCGGTCTCCAGCACGTACTCGTCCGGGGTGACGTACCTGTTCAGCGCGTTGACGGCGGCGCGCGACTCCCGGCGCGGCGCCATCCTGCGCACCGCGCGCTCGACATCGGCCCTGGTCGGCCCCGACTTGCCCCACTCCGGCGGGGGCGGGGTGAGATCGGGCGCGGCCACGTCGATGCGCTTGGTCGCCATGATCTGGTCGTTGATCCGGTCGACGATGCCCAGTGCGGCGGGCACGTCGTGCTCGGCGATGAGGACCGGCAGCGGGGTGCGGTCGGCGGGCACGCCGGTGAGCACCGGGGTGGGATACCGCAGGTAGATCTCGATCACCACCGCGTCGTCGGCGCGGCGGTTCAGCCGCACCTTGAGCAGGTCGGCGATGGGAACATCGAGTACCCGCTCGCCGTCGGTACCAGGGCGGAGAACGGTGAGCCGTCCGCGTCCGTGGCGCAGAATCGCTGTGGGTGTGCGTAGCTCGACGATGTCCATACCCCCTGCGCTGTAGTTGTGTCGTCGCCCACGATATGGCGGGCATGACATGATTGTGGCCACTTGCAACAACACGTCCGAGGTATTCGGGAACCTCCCTCGTGCCTCGAGCGTTTACCAGTGCAACTGCACCAGCAGCCGAACTGCGCGATGTATCGAACTAGACCGTACGCGGTAACGTGGCATGTCCGCATCCGAAACCCGCCGATCTCGACGCTTCGCTAGGAACACCCGGAGAAATAACCGGAAAGGACTGGGCCGTCCGGCCGACGCTCTATGAACCGCAAGACAGTGTTTCGCACTTTGGCGATCATCTCGGGCATCATGCTCATGATCTGGCTGTTCAGCTTTCTCAGCGATGACACGCGCGGCTGGGAGAGTGTCGACACTTCCGTGGCGCTCAGCCAGCTGGAAGACAAAGCCAACGTCAAGAACGTGCAGATCGACGACAAGGAGCAGCAGCTCCGGGTCGAACTGAACAATGGCAACGAGGCGACGAACAACAACAGCAAGATCGTCGCCAAGTACCCGGGCGGCGGTGAGAACTCGGCCAAGGTCCTCGATGCCGTGCAGAAGTCCGGCGCTCCGTACGACACGGTCGTCAAGCAGGAGAGCTGGCTTTCCCAGCTGCTGCTGTTCATCGTGCCGATGGTGCTGCTGGTCGGCCTGTTCATCTTCGTGATGTCGCGGATGCAGGGCGGTGGCCGCGGCGGCATGATGGGCTTCGGCAAGTCGAAGGCCAAGCAGCTGTCCAAGGACATGCCCAAGACCACCTTCGCCGATGTGGCCGGCGCCGACGAGGCCGTCGAAGAGCTGTACGAGATCAAGGATTTCCTGCAGAATCCGGCCCGCTACCAGGCCCTCGGCGCCAAGATCCCGAAGGGCGTGCTGCTCTACGGCCCGCCCGGTACCGGTAAGACGCTGCTCGCGCGCGCCGTGGCAGGCGAGGCGGGCGTCCCCTTCTTCACCATCTCCGGTTCGGACTTCGTCGAGATGTTCGTTGGTGTCGGCGCCTCCCGCGTGCGCGACCTGTTCGAGCAGGCCAAGCAGAACAGCCCCTGCATCATCTTCGTCGACGAGATCGACGCGGTCGGCCGCCAGCGCGGCGCCGGCCTCGGCGGCGGCCACGACGAGCGTGAGCAGACGCTGAACCAGCTGCTCGTCGAGATGGACGGCTTCGGCGACCGCACCGGCATCATCCTGATCGCGGCGACCAACCGCCCCGACATCCTCGACCCCGCGCTGCTGCGTCCGGGTCGTTTCGACCGGCAGATCCCGGTCGGCAACCCCGACCTGGCCGGTCGCCGCGCGATCCTGCGGGTGCACTCGCAGGGCAAGCCGATCGCGCCCGACGCCGATCTCGAGGGCCTGGCCAAGCGCACCGTCGGCATGTCCGGCGCCGACCTGGCCAACGTCATCAACGAGGCCGCGCTGCTCACCGCGCGTGAGCACGGCGCGGTGATCACCGGTGAATCGCTGGAGGAATCGGTCGACCGCGTGATCGGTGGTCCGCGCCGCAAGAGCCGGATCATCAGCGAGCACGAGAAGAAGATCACCGCCTACCACGAGGGCGGCCACACCCTGGCGGCCTGGGCGATGCCCGATATCGAGCCTGTCTACAAGGTGACCATCCTGGCCCGCGGCCGCACCGGCGGCCACGCCATGACGGTGCCCGAGGACGACAAGGGCCTGATGACCCGCTCGGAGATGATCGCCAGGCTGGTGTTCGCGATGGGTGGCCGCGCGGCCGAGGAACTGGTGTTCCACGAGCCGACGACCGGCGCGTCCTCCGATATCGACCAGGCGACCAAGATCGCCCGCGGCATGGTCACCGAGTACGGCATGAGCGCGCGCCTCGGCGCCGTGCGCTACGGCCAGGAGCAGGGCGATCCGTTCCTCGGCCGCTCGATGGGCACCCAGTCCGACTACTCGCACGAGGTGGCCCGCGAGATCGACGAGGAGGTGCGCAACCTGATCGAGGCCGCGCACACCGAGGCCTGGTCGATCCTGAGCGAGTACCGCGAGCAGCTCGACGCGCTGGCGTCCGCGCTGCTCGAGCGCGAGACCCTGCACCGCAAGGACCTCGAGACCATCCTCGCCGGTGTCGAGAAGCGGCCGCGGATCACCGCGTTCAACGACTTCGGTGACCGGCTGCCCTCGGACAAGCCGCCGGTGAAGACGCCGGGCGAGCTGGCCGCCGAGCGCGGCGAGCCGTGGCCGCCGGTGCAGCCGGTGCCGCCCGCGCCGGTGCCTGCCGGCGCGCCGCTCGAACCCGCCAACGGTTACCCGGCCCAGCCGCCGCAGTACGGTCAGCCCGCGCCGCCGGCCAGCGGGTACCCGCTGCCCGCCGGCGCGCCGACCCAGGCGTTCCCGCGCCAGGGCGGTACGCACGGTTCGCGCCCCGACTACGGCGCACCGGCCGGTTGGTCGGCGCCGGGGTGGCCGCCGCGCGAGGAACAGCCGCAGCAGCAGCCGCCGCAGGGGCAGAGCGGTGCGTGGGCGCAGCCGGAGCAGCCGCGGCACGGCGGCGGCTTCCAGCCGTGGGGCGAGGCGCCCGCCGCGCCGCCGCAGCAACCCGCGCCCGGCACCGAGCCGGAGAACAAGGACTGGGAAGGGCCGAACGGCCGTCGCTGACGGACGGCCGACTACGCTCGACCGTCTGACGCCGGACAGGACCGGCGGAAAAGCCGGAACGATCCGGCGGTGTGGAGGTACGGAGAAGGTGTCGGCCGACAAGAAGGTCGCTGAGCCAGTGCGGAACGGCCAGCTCGCCGATCCGGCGGGCGAACTCGGCGCGAACAGCCCGGCGGAGCTGACGGCGCTGGCGACGGGACGACAGTTCGACCAGGCCAGGGCCGAGGCAGCGGTCAGGGAACTGCTGCTCGCCGTCGGCGAGGACCCGGACCGGCCCGGCCTGCTCGACACCCCGGCCCGGGTCGCGCGCGCGTACCGGGAGATGTTCGCCGGGCTCTACACCGAGCCCGACGAGGTTCTGGCGACGACCTTCGACGAGGGTCATCAGGAACTCGTGCTGGTCCGCGACATCCCGATGTTCTCCACCTGCGAGCACCACCTGGTCTCCTTCCACGGCGTCGCGCACGTCGGGTACATCCCCGGCACGCACGGCCGCGTCACCGGTCTGTCCAAGCTGGCCCGCGTCGTCGACCTCTACGCCAAGCGCCCGCAGGTGCAGGAGCGGTTGACCAGCCAGATCGCCGATGCCGTGATGCGGCGGCTGGATCCGCGCGGCGCGATCGTCGTCGTCGAGGCGGAGCACCTGTGCATGGCCATGCGCGGCATCCGCAAGCCGGGCGCGAGCACCACCACCTCGGCGGTGCGCGGCCTGCTGCAGACCAACGCCGCCTCGCGCGCCGAGGCGCTGGACCTGATCCTGCGCAAATGAGCCAGCACCTGGTGACCGCGCGGGACGGCCGCTCGTGTGTGGTCATGGGTGTGGTGAACGTGACCGGCGATTCGTTCTCCGACGGCGGCCGCTATCTCGATCCCGAGCTGGCCGTCGCGCACGGCATCGCGCTGTACGAGGCGGGCGCCGACATCGTCGATGTGGGCGGTGAGTCGACCAGGCCGGGCGCCGACCGCGTCGACCCGGCCACCGAGGCCGCCCGGGTGGCGCCGGTGATCCGCGCGCTGGTCGCCGCAGGCGTGCCGACCAGCGTCGACACCATGCGCGCCGAGGTCGCCGCTGCCGCGCTGGACGCGGGCGTGTCGGTGATCAACGACGTCTCCGGTGGTCGCGCCGATCCGAACATGGTGAAGGTCGTCGCCGAGTCCGGCGCGCCGTGGATCCTGATGCACTGGCGCGCAGGCGCCGACTACCGGCACACCGGCCCCGCCGATCACTACGACGACGTGGTCGCCGAGGTGCGCGCCGAACTCGGCGCCCAGGTCGAGCTCGCCGTCGCCGCAGGCGTCGCGCCGGAGCGCCTGATCCTCGACCCCGGCCTCGGCTTCGCCAAGAACGCCGAACACAACTGGGAACTGCTCGCCGCGCTGCCCGAGCTGGTCGGCGCGGGTCTGCCGATCCTGATCGGCGCCTCCCGCAAGCGGTTCCTCGGCGCACTACTGGCCGACGCGTCCGGCCCGCGCCCACCGGACGGCAGGGAAACCGCCACGGCCACCGTCTCCGCGCTGGCGGCGACGCACGGCGCGTGGGGTGTGCGGGTGCACGATGTGCGTGCCTCGCTGGACGCGATCGCCGTCGTCGACGCGTGGCGCCGCGCCACCGCCGCCCGAGGAGTCGCCCGATGAACTCACCGTTGCTGCCACCGCCCGCGGGCCGCCCCGCGACCTCGCGCATCGAACTGCGCGGACTGCGCGTCTTCGGCAGGCACGGCGTCTTCGACTTCGAGCGCCGCGACGGCCAGGAATTCGTCGTCGACCTGACGGTCTGGGTCGATTTCGCGGCGGCCGCCGCCTCCGACGACCTCGCCGACACCGTCGACTACGGCGCCCTCGCCGAGCGAGCGGTGCGCATCGTGGCCGGTCCGCCGCGCGATCTGATCGAGACGGTGGTCTCCGAGATCGCCGACGATGTGATGGCCGATCCGCGGATCGAGGCGGTGGAGGTGGTGGTGCACAAGCCGTCCGCGCCGATCCCGCACACTTTCGCCGATGTCCGCGTGGTCGCCACCCGCTACCGCACGGTGCAGCCGGGGTCGCGTCGATGAGTCGCGCCGTGCTGTCGATCGGGTCCAACCTCGGCGACCGGCTCGCGCATCTGCGCGGCGTGGTCGCGGCGCTGGGGGAGCGGGTGTGCGCGGTCTCGCCGGTGTACACCACGGCCCCGTGGGGCGGTGTCGAGCAGGACGACTACCTCAATGCCGTTGTGCTGGCCGAGGATCCGGCCTTCGACGACTACGCCTGGCTGCGCTTCGGCCAGGATCTGGAGCAGGCGGCGGGCCGGGTCCGCGAGGTGCGCTGGGGTGCGCGCACCCTCGATGTCGACGTGGTGAGCTGCACCGACGCGAGCGGCGCCGCCATCGTCCGCGACAGCGACCCCGCGCTGATCCTGCCGCATCCGCAGGCCAACAACCGGGCCTTCGTGCTGGTCCCGTGGCTCGAGGTGGAGCCGTCGGCGGTGCTGAACGATGTCCCGATCGTCGACCTGCTCGCCGGGCTCGATCCGGCCGAGCGCGCCGGTGTGGTGCGCACCGATCTCGTGCTGCGCGACGAGAGCGCCCGCCCGTGTTGAAGCCGACCCGGGTCCTCGACCTCGCGCTGAACGTCGTGGTGGCCGCCGCGGTCGCGTGGATCGGCACCCGCTTCGCGTATTCGACGTTCCCGTCCATCTCGGTGGCGGCGGGCGCCTCGCTGCTGCCGGTCGCCGCGATCGAGGCGGCGCTCGGGTTCGTCATCAAAGCCAAGATCGCCGAGGAGAAGATCGGCGACGGCCCGAAGGAACTGCATCCGATCAACGTGGCGCGCACGGTCGCGCTGGCCAAGGCCTCGCTGCAGGTGGGTTCGCTGGCCGCCGGGGTGTGGCTGGGATTCCTGCTGTGGGTATTCCCACAGCGCGGCACGCTGACGGCGGCCGCCGCGGATTCGCCGGGTGCCGTGGTCGGCATGTTCGCCGGTTCTGCCCTGGTTGCTGCGGCCTTGTGGTTGGAGTATTGCTGTCGCGCGCCGGAGGAACCGCCGGACGAGCCCGCTACCACCTAGCAATTTGCGAATGGAATCACCGCGATCTTTGGTGGGCCGACCAGCAGTTTCCGGCTACCCTGGCCCACATGGTTTCACCCTCCCGTAGCTCAACGCCCCGTCGACGGCGGGACGACGCGGGAAAGCTCTTCATCGGCGTGCTCATCCTGCTCGGTCTGACAGCAAGCGTTTTCCTGATCTTCAGCGAGAACGTCCAATATGTACGCGTAGGCCTGGTAGCGGCGCTGTGGGCGGCCGTGATCGGCGCGCTCGCGGCCACCAGGTACCGCAAGGAAGCAGCGGTCGACCAGGCCAAGGCGCGCGATCTCCAGACGGTGTACGAGTTGCAGCTCGAGCGTGAGATCAACGCGCGGCGCGAGTACGAGATGGGCGTCGAGGCGCGGGTGCGCGCCGAGGTCGGCGCCGACGCCTCGGAGATCGCGGCCCTGCGCGCCGAGCTGGCGCTGCTGCGCCAGAACCTGCAGGCCCTCTTCGACGGCCCGCTCCCCGAGGAACAGCCCGCTCTGCAGGCCGACGCGGTCCGGATCGATGCCCTGCCCGCCGCCGATTTCGACGCCTTCGACGACGCGGATCAGGAATTTACGGATAGCCCGGTGGATGCCAACGCCGCCTGGTTCGGCCCGTGGCAGCAACCGCCCAGCGCACTGAAACCGGTGTTCATGCAGCCGGTTTCGGCCAACTTCGCCGACCCCTACGACGACCCGGTGACCGCAGAGACCTCCGCGGTCCAGCTCGACGACTACGCGGAGGCCCAGAAGGCCGAGCAGGCGTCGCAGCCGGCGGCCAACGGCAAGACTCCGCCCCCGCGACTGTCGGCGCCGAACACCCGCAGGGTCGACAACGACGGCAATCCCATCGCCGACCCGGAGACCGACGGCAAGCCGGCGTCCGCCCCGGCCACGGGCGACTTCCCGGTGACGCCCGCCCAGGTCACGGGCGACTTCCCCGCCGCATCCGTCCCGACCGCTCCCGCTCCGACCGCGGCAGGCGGCGCAGCGGCTTCGGCCCCCGCGGCACCTACGCCGGTCGAGGACGCACCGACTCCCGGCACGAGTACCGCCACCCCCGCCGAGGGCGACGCGGTGGCACCGGCCCCGAAGCCGACCGCCGCCACCCCCACCGTGGGCACCAGCTCCCGCCGCCGCCGTCGAGCCGAAGAGGAAGGCGCCCCCCGCCTCTCGGTCGCCGACATCATGGCCAACCTGCAATCGGAGTCCAGCTCGCGGTCCTGACCAGCCGGAACGGGCGAAGTCCTGGTCGGCGGGCTCCCGTGCGCCGCGGGGCAAGAGCGTCGTAGATCACGTGATGGCCCCATGGCGGCGCCCGGGCACCGCCCGATATCCTCGATCCGTACGTCCGGTACCCGCCCAGCGGGACTGGAACGCAATCGAGAGGACAACGTTGACCTCGAGAAGTGTCAATTCCGATGGCGCGAACGTGGGTGTCGACCCAGCGCCCGCACGACTGACGGTGGGAATCGTCTCGGCGGGACGAGTGGGTTCGGCGCTGGGTGTCGCGCTCGAGCGAGCCGGCCACGTGGTGTTCGGTGTCGCCGCGATCTCCGATGCCTCCGTGCACCGGGCGCGGACGCGGCTGCCCGATTCCCAGATCCTGCCGGTGGAGCAGATCGCCCAGCGCAGTGAGCTGTTGCTGCTCGCCGTCCCCGACGCCGAGCTGGCCGGGCTGGTGCGCGGACTCGCCGCGGCGGATGTCGTGCGCCCCGGCACGATCGTGGCGCACACCGCGGGCGCGCACGGTGTCGGCGTGCTGGCCCCGCTCACCGACAAGGGCGCGCTCGGGCTGGCCATCCATCCGGCGATGACCTTCACCGGCCACGACGAGGACATCGACCGCCTCGCCAACGCCTGCTTCGGCGTCACCGCCGCCGACGAGGTGGGGTACGCGATCGGGCAGGCCCTGGTGATCGAGATGGGCGGCGAACCGGTCCGGGTGCCGGAGGAGCAGCGCACGCTGTACCACGCGGCGCTCGCGCACGGCGCCAATCACCTGGTGACGGTGATCGTCGACGCGGTCGCCGCACTGCGCTCTGCCCTCGACGGGCCGGGCCTGCTCGGCCAGCCCCTGGTCGACGAGCAGCCCAACGGCCTGCCCGAACGCCTGCTCGCCCCGCTCGTCTCGGCCGCGCTCGACAACGCGCTGCGCCGTGGCGGCGCCGCGCTGACCGGTCCGGTGGCCCGCGGCGATGTCGACGCGGTCGCCGCGCACCTGTCCGCACTCGAGTCGGTGGACGAGCGCCTGGCCGCGGCCTACCGTGCCATGTCGCTGCGCACCGCCGAACTGGCAAAGACCAATCCGGCCCTGCTGGAGCTGCTCGCCGAGAAAGGCCACTGATGGAACCCAGGCAAGTGCATCACCACGAGGGTGGCGCCAGGGCGACCGGCGCGTACCAGCCCGGCGTGCTCACCGTCCACCACGACCCCGAGGTCCTGGCGACGATCACCAAGACCCTGCGCGGCGCCGGCCGGACCATCGGTTTCGTACCGACCATGGGCGCGCTGCACGAGGGCCATCTACAGCTGATCCGCCAGGCGAAGCTGACCAATCAGGTCGTGCTGGTCTCGATCTTCGTCAACCCGCTGCAGTTCGGCGTGAACGAGGATCTCGACGCCTACCCGCGCACCCTCGACGCCGACCTCGAACTGCTCCGGTACGAGGGCGTCGACCTGGTGTTCGCGCCGTCCGCCTCCGACATGTACCCGGAGGGCCCGCGCACCACGATCATGCCCGGCCCGCTCGGCGCCGAGCTCGAGGGCGAGACCAGGCCCACCCACTTCGCCGGGATGCTCACCGTCGTCGCCAAGCTGCTCAACCTGGCGCACGCCTCGGAGGCGTACTTCGGCGAGAAGGACTACCAGCAGCTCACGCTCATCCGGCAGATGGTGCGCGACCTGAACATGGACGCGAAGATCGTCGCCTATCCGACGGTCCGCGAGCCCGACGGCCTCGCGCTGTCCTCCCGCAACCGCTACCTCGACGCCACCCAGCGCGAGGCGGCGCTCGGCATCTCGGCCGCGCTGGCCGCCGGTCGCCACGCCGCCGGCCTCGGCCCCGAGGCGGTCGTCCGGGCCGCGCGCGGCGTGCTCGACGCCGTCGACGGCATCGAGGTCCTCTACCTCGAACTGCGCGACTCCAACCTCGGCCCGGCGCCGGAGAACGGAAACGCTCGGCTGCTCGTCGCGGCCAAGGTCGGGACGACCCGGCTGATCGACAACGCCCCGATCGTCCTGGGCGCCCAGCTCGACGGGCACCCCGACGCGAACTCCCTGCCTGCCTCGCAGGCGCACTGAGAAAGGCCACCACGATGTTGCGCACCATGATGAAGTCGAAGATCCACCGCGCCACGGTGACCCACGCCGACCTGCACTACGTGGGCTCGGTGACCGTCGACCAGGACCTGCTCGACGCCGCCGATCTGCTCGAGGGCGAACAGGTCTGCATCGTCGACATCGACAACGGCGCCCGCCTCGAGACCTATGTGATCGCGGGCGAGCGCGGATCGGGCGTGATCGGCATCAACGGTGCCGCCGCCCACCTCGTGCATCCCGGTGACCTGGTCATCCTCATCGCCTACGGCCAGCTGGACGAGCAGGAACTGCGCGACTACGACCCGAAGGTGGTCTTCGTCGACGACCGCAACCGCCCGGTGGAGCTCGGTTCGGACCCGGCGCACGCGCCCGAGGGCTCCGGCCTGACCTCCCCGCGCTCCCTGTCGTTCGCCTGAGCGCGGCGGGGGGACAGCGATGCTGCTGACGATCGACGTCCGCAACACCGGTATCGAACTCGGCCTGTTCTCCGGCAGCGGCGAGCACGCGAAGCTGGTGCGGCACTGGCGGATCCACACCAATCCGCTGCTCACCGCCGACGAGTTCGCCATGCAGGTGCGCGGCCTGGTCGGTGACGAACTCGACCAGGTGGTCGGCGTCTCGGCCCTGTCGACGGTGCCTCCGGTGCTGCGCGAATTGCGCACGATGCTGGCGCGCTACTGGGCGCATGTGCCGCACGTGCTGGTGGAACCCGGTGTGCGGACGGGCATTCCGCTGCTGGTGGACAATCCGAAGGAAGTCGGCGCCGACCGCATCGTCAACTGTCTCGCCGCGTTCCGCCGCTTCGGCGGTCCGGCGATCGTCGTCGATTTCGGCACCGCGATCTGTGTGGACCTGGTCTCGGTGAAGGGCGAGTTCCTCGGCGGGGTGATCGCGCCGGGCGTGGAGATCTCCACCGAGGCCCTGGTCGAGCGCAGCGCGCTGCGCCGGGTGGAGCTCACCAGGCCGCGCTCGGTGCTGGGCAAGAACAGCATGGAGTGCATGCAGTCGGGCGCGGTGTTCGGTTTCGCGGGCCTGGTCGACGGCCTGATCGACCGCATTCGCGACGAGTTCGACGCCTTCTCCGGCTCCGATGTCACCGTGGTGGCCACCGGGGCGGGCGCGCCGCTGATCGTCCCGGAGTCCGAGACGATCGACCAGCACGAGCCGCATCTGACCCTGACCGGCCTGCGGCACGTCTACGAGCGCAACAAGAAGTAGGTGTGGCGCAGCTCATTTTCGCCGTGGCGCGCGAGAGCTGCTAAACTCACGCTCGTGTATTTCCGTGTGAGCACCCAGGAGTGTTGTCGAGGCTGACCTGCCTCGATCGTTCGAGGCTGACGTTTTCCCCTCGACCGATTCACACCTCCTGGAGATTCGCTCATGCGTTCTTCTGTCCTTTCCCTTTCCTCCGCGCGCGACGGCTACTCCGCGACACCCCCGCTCGACCGGGCGGTGGCTTCCGCGTTGCCGACCCGCCTGCGCCCCGCTGACCTGCTGCGTCTCACCGACGAAGGCGCCGAAGACGTCCTCGCGGGCCGCTACGACCACCTGCTGCCCGCCGACGGGCTCTGGCCGACCGAGGAACGCTGGGCGACCCGCCTGATCGCCGACGACGAGGTCGATGTCTGGCTGATCAGCTGGACGCCGGGAAAATCCACGGAATTGCACGATCACGCCGGTTCGCTCGGCGCGCTCACCGTCCTGTCCGGCGCGCTCTCGGAATTCCGCTGGAATGGCACGGAGTTGCGCAGGCGCACGCTGGCCGCCGGTGATCAGGCCTCGTTCCCGATCGGCTGGGTGCACGACGTGGTGCGCGCGCCCGCCGCCGTCGAATCCGTCGGTCCGCTCGATCCCACGCTGAGCGTGCACGCCTATTCCCCGCCACTGTCGGCGATGTCCTATTACGAGGTGACCGGCCACGGGACGCTGCGCCGCACCAAAACCGTCCTCACCGACCAGCCCGAAGGTGACCTGTGATGAGCCGTTTGACTATTGATCAGATGCTCGAGAACGCCCGTGCCGAGCTGCGCAGGCTCTATGTCTACGACCTGCCCGCCGCATTGGCCAGGGGCGCGATTCTGGTCGACATCCGCCCGGCGGCGCAGCGGGTTCGGGAAGGTTCACTCCCCGGCGCGCTGGTCATCGAGCGCAATGTCCTGGAATGGCGACTCGATCCGACCTCGTCGGCGCGTTTGTCGCTCGCCGTCGATCACGACGTGGAATGGATCATCTTCTGCTCCGAGGGCTACACCTCGTCGCTGGCCGCGGCGTCGTTGCAGCAGCTCGGTCTGCACCGGGCCACCGATCTCATCGGTGGCTATCAGGCACTGAAGTCGGCGGGGATGACCTCGGTCGCCGTCGCCGCGCCGCATTTCGCCCGCGAGCTGAATGCGCTCGCCGCGCTCTAGCGTGTACCGCCTCGCGGCGCCGGTCCGAGTTGCGGTGTCCACGTGCGGGTTCGGGCCCCGCTGAGCTGGGATTGTATTTCGGTTGTGTGACGTGGATTGCACTGCGCCGAGGAATGGTCGGGGCGTTGTCGGCCGACCGCCGAGATCGGTGCGGGCGGGGCGCATAGCATTTGCGTGACACGCTACTGTTATCGGATGTGAGCACCCCTAACCCCGCCGAATCCGGCCGCGCCGTCAGTTCCGCCGTGGACAGTGATGTCCCCGAGCAGATGCGGATTCGCCGGGACAAGCGGGAACGGCTGCTCGCCGAGGGCGGCGAGGCCTATCCGGTGGTGGTGCCGCGCACCCACACGCTGGCCGAAATCCGCGCCGCCTACCCGGATCTGGAGCCCGATACCCAGACCGGTCTGCAGGCCGGGATCGCGGGCCGCGTCATTTTCGTCCGCAATACGGGCAAGCTGTGTTTCGCCACCCTGCAGGAGGGCGACGGCACCAAGCTGCAGGCGATGATCAGCCTCAACGGTGTCGGCGCCGACGCGCTGGCGGCCTGGAAGTCCGACGTGGACCTCGGCGACTTCGTGTACGTGCACGGCGAGGTCATCTCCTCGCGGACCGGTGAATTGAGCGTCATGGCCGACTCCTGGTCGATGGCGGCCAAGTCGCTGCGCCCGCTGCCGGTGGCGCACAAGGAGATGAACGAGGAGTCGCGCGTCCGACAGCGCTATGTCGACCTGATCGTGCGTCCAGAGGCCAGGGAAATGGCCCGCACCCGGGTGAACGTGGTCCGCGCCCTGCGCACCGCGCTCGAGCGCCGCGGTTTCCTCGAGGTCGAGACCCCGATGCTGCAGACCATCCACGGTGGCGCCGCCGCGCGCCCCTTCGTCACCCATTCCAATGCGCTGGACATGGACTTGTTCCTGCGTATCGCGCCGGAGCTGTTCCTGAAGCGCTGCGTGGTCGGCGGCCTGGAGAAGGTCTTCGAGATCAACCGGAACTTCCGCAACGAGGGCGCCGACTCCACGCATTCCCCGGAGTTCGCGATGCTGGAAACCTACGAGGCTTACGGCACCTACGACGACTCGGCGACGATGATCCGGGAATTGATCCAGGAAGTCGCGCAGGAAGCATTCGGCACCCTCGTGGTGACCCTCGCCGACGGTACGGAATATGATCTCGGCGGCGAGTGGACGACCGTCGAGATGTATCCGTCCCTGTCGGAGTCCATCGGTGTCGAGGTGACCCCGGAAACGAGTGTGGAGGAATTGCTGGCGCTCGCCGATCGGGTGGGTCTGGAAATTCCGGCGGGCAAGGGCTACGGCCACGGCAAACTTGTCGAAGAACTGTGGGAACACGCGTATGGCGACAAGCTGTACGCGCCGACTTTCGTCCGGGACTTCCCGGTGGAGACCTCACCGCTGACCCGTCAGCATCGCAGCAAGGCCGGCGTCACCGAGAAGTGGGACCTCTATGTGCGCGGCTTCGAGTTGGCAACGGGCTATTCGGAGTTGGTCGACCCGGTGATCCAGCGCGAACGGTTCGTCGATCAGGCGAGGCTGGCCGCCGCCGGTGACGACGAGGCGATGGTCCTCGACGAAGACTTCCTCGCGGCGATGGAACACGGCATGCCGCCGACCACCGGAACCGGTATGGGAATCGACCGGTTGTTGATGGCACTGACCGGTTTGGGAATCCGGGAAACGATCCTGTTCCCTATTGTCCGGCCGAGTAGTCGCTGACCAGTAGATTTGCGAGCCGATGGGCTCGTGTTGGAATTTTCGTATTTAGAGGTATTCTTGCCTCGGGTATTCGGCCTGGAGGCAGGCTTGACGATTTCGAGAGGACGTTCATCTCATGGCAAAGAAGGTCACCGTTAGCCTGATCGACGATGTCGACGGTGAGTCCATCGCGGACGAGACCATCGAGTTCGCTATCGACGGTGTGTCGTACGAGATCGACCTGTCCGAGGCCAACGCGGCCCGGCTGCGCGAAGGCCTGGACGAATGGGTCGCCAACGCCCGTCGGGTGAGTGGCCGTCGCCGCACCAAGGCGGCAGGCGCCCCCGCTCCGCAGGGCAAGAGCCGCGTTTCCATGGATCGGGAACAGAGCGCCGCAATTCGTGAATGGGCTCGTCGCAAGGGCCACAAGGTCTCCGCTCGCGGTCGTATCTCGGCCGATATCACCGAGGCCTACAACAAGGAAGTCGGCAAGGCCTGAGCTCGACCGCGGTCCGGGATCGCTTCGGCTCGATCCCGGACCGGCCTCGCGGAGCCGATGCCCACTCCGGTCGGGGCAGGCGACGGGTCTCTCTCGTGGAGATAGACTGATGTTCGTGCGCAAGGTTTTTCAAGTCGGCCGCGGCCGACCATCCGACCTGGTCCGGCGAGTACATGGGTAACTCGTCGGGCAGGGGCGATCTCGCACGGGACCGGCCTGATTCGTGGAGAGGCGGGATGACGCTGTGACCGCGATGGCCAGTTCTTTTCTCCGGTATACCGATGACACGGGGCGTCAGCACGAATTGTCCCTCGACCCGGAACGGCAGCGTTTCACCATCGGCCGCAATGTGCAGGCCGATCTCGTCCTCGGTTGGGACGCTGAAGTCTCGAGGCTGCACGCCGCGGTGGAATATCTCGGCGCGCACTGGACCATCGTCGACGACGGACTTTCCCGCAACGGCACCTTCGTCAACGGCGAACGGCTGATCGGCCGCCGCCGCCTCAGCCCCGGTGACCGCATCCGGGTCGGCACCACGCTCGTGCACTTCTTCGATTTCGGCGGCGTCGTCGACGACGCGACGCACACCTCCTCCGGTTCGATACCCACCATGCGTTCGCTCACCGATACCCAGCGCGCGGTGCTGATCGCGCTGTGCCGTCCGTACAAACACGGCACCGGTTTCGCGACGCCCGCCTCGAATCAGCAGATCGCCGAGGAATTGTTCCTCTCGATCGATGCGATCAAGACCCATCTGCGCGCCCTGTTCGCGAAGTTCGGGGTGGAGAATCTGCCGCAGAACCAGAAGCGCACCCGGCTGGCCGCGCTGGCGATGCAGAGCGGGATGATCTCCGACCACGATCTGTGAGGCGGCGACGCTCGCGCAGGTTCGTGAGCGTCTGAACGATGTCGGTGTGGCGCGTGACACGGTTGACTTGGTCGTAACGCCGGAGCGGGGCTCCGGGACGACGAGTCAGGAGACATCATGTTCGCAGTTCGGATGGCCGCCATCGTGCTGGCGGTGCTCAGCACCGGGCTGATCGCCGGCGTGTTCTACGCCTACGCGATCTCGGTGATGCCCGCGCTCGCCCGGACCGGGGATCGCACGCTGATCGAGGTCATGCAGAAGGTGAACGTCGTGATCATCAATCCGTGGTTCATGCTCGGGTTCATGGGCACGGTCGGCTTCACCGCGCTGGCGACGGTGCTGAGCCTGGGATCGCAGCATCGCGCCACGCTGGTCTGGCTCGGAATCGCCTTGGCGCTCAATGTGATCGCCTTCGGCGTCACCGTCGCGCTGAACGTGCCGCTCAATGACGCGCTCGACGCGGCGGGCGACCCGGCCGCGATCATCGACGCCGCCGCCGTGCGCGCCGACTACGAGGCGGCGTGGGTGCGCTGGAACATCCTGCGGGCCGTGCTGCACACCGCGGCCTTCCTGGTGCTGTGCGGCGCGCTGTTCGCGGCGGGGGTGCAGCAGGGCAAGTCCAGCATCTCGGCCACCGGTGTCGTTGCCGCGCAGCCGGTTTCGCAGACGATGACCGCACCCCAGGCCGGTGGCTACGGCACCGCGCCGTACCGGCGATGACGGCAATCGGCCGATAGTGCCCCGCGATCGCTAGAACGTGTTCCAGAATGCTGGAACACGTTCTAGTGAGGAGTCGTCGCATGCGACGTAGTTCGAGATCGTTGCTGGTTCTTGCCGCCGCCGCCCTGCTGACCTGGGCGAGCGCGCACACCGCCACCGCCGAGACGTACCCGGTGGACTACAACTTCTTCGCCGGCATCGCGCCGGAACTCGCCAACCCCGGCGGATCACTGCCCGGCGCGAATGATCCGGACTGCGTGCCCTCGGCCGAGCATCCGAATCCGGTGGTGCTGTTGCACGGCACCGGCGGTGGGGCACAGACGAATTGGGGTGTGTACGCCCCGCTGCTGGCCAACGAGGGGTACTGCGTGTACTCGCTCACCTATGGCCAGTACGGGCTGCCGTGGCCCGTCTCGGCGATCGGGGGCATGCGGCCGATCGAGCAGAGCGGCCGCGAGGTGTCGGCGTTCGTCGATGACGTGCTCGCGCGCACCGGCGCCGCGAAGGTCGACTTCATCGCCCACTCGCAGGGCAACATCGTCGGCAACTACTACATCAAGCGGCTCGGTGGCGCCGCGAAGGTCGACAAGCTGGTCGGCATCGCCCCGCCCTGGCTCGGGACCAACGCGTTCGGCGCCGGCGACATCGCCACCTTCAGCCGGGCGCTGGGTGCCGGGCCCGCCTTCGACGCGGTGTCCTCGTCGCTGTGCCAGGCCTGCGGGCAGATGTTCAGCGGCTCGCCCTTCCTGACCGCCCTCAACGCCGACGGGGTGTACAGCCCGCAGGTCAGCTATACCAACATCGTGTCCTCGATCGACGAATTGGTCGTGCCGTACACCTCCGGCCTGGTGCCGGGGCCGAACGCCACCTCGATCGTCGTCCAGGACGGGTGCGCCCAGGACTACTCCGAGCACATGGCCATCGCGGGCAGTCCGCGGGCCGCCGCGCACGCGCTCAACGCCCTCGATCCGGCCAGGCGGGCACCGGTACCGTGTGAGTTCGTGCCGCCGTTCACCGGCTGAGCCGTCACCCGTCCGCCATATTTCGCTGTAGGCAAAACTCGCGGGGAAACGAATGCCGCGACGTGCGCGTTATGAGTGAATGACCATGTTGCCGCCGGTCATCAATAGGGTGGACCGGCGGCGGCGGAATCCCCTGCCAACTAGAGTGGATGGCGGGGGCCGCAACCCCCGGGCTTCATGGCAGGCTGACGGCGACAGTTGTCGGTCGGCGTCTGTTGCCAGAATGTCGGAGCAGGAGAGTGAGGGAGCGATGTTCGAGAGGTTCACCGACCGCGCGAGGCGTGTCGTTGTCCTGGCCCAAGAAGAGGCCCGGATGCTCAACCACAACTACATCGGCACCGAGCACATCCTGCTTGGGTTGATCCACGAGGGCGAGGGCGTGGCGGCGAAGTCGCTGGAGTCCCTTGGCATCTCGCTGGAGGGTGTGCGCAGCCAGGTCGAGGAGATCATCGGTCAGGGCCAGCAGGCGCCGTCCGGTCACATCCCCTTCACCCCGCGCGCGAAGAAGGTGCTGGAGCTGAGCCTGCGCGAGGCGCTGCAGCTCGGCCACAACTACATCGGTACCGAGCACATCCTGCTCGGTCTCATCCGCGAGGGCGAGGGCGTCGCCGCCCAGGTTCTGGTCAAGCTCGGTGCCGACCTGAACCGCGTCCGTCAGCAGGTCATCCAGCTGCTGTCCGGGTACCAGGGCAAGGAGCCCGTCGAGGGTTCCGGCTCGCGCGGTGAGGCGGGCACTCCGTCCACTTCGCTGGTGCTCGACCAGTTCGGCCGCAACCTCACTCAGGCCGCGCTCGAGGGCAAGCTCGACCCGGTCATCGGCCGCTCGAAGGAAATCGAGCGCGTCATGCAGGTGCTGAGCCGCCGCACCAAGAACAACCCGGTCCTGATCGGTGAGCCCGGTGTCGGTAAGACCGCGGTCGTCGAGGGCCTGGCGCAGGCCATCGTCAACGGCGAGGTCCCCGAGACCCTCAAGGACAAGCAGCTCTACACCCTCGACCTGGGTTCCCTGGTCGCGGGCAGCCGCTACCGCGGTGACTTCGAAGAGCGCCTGAAGAAGGTGCTCAAGGAGATCAACACCCGCGGCGACATCATCCTGTTCATCGACGAGCTGCACACGCTCGTCGGCGCGGGTGCCGCCGAGGGCGCCATCGACGCGGCCTCGATCCTGAAGCCGAAGCTGGCCCGTGGCGAGCTGCAGACCATCGGCGCGACCACCCTCGACGAGTACCGCAAGTACATCGAGAAGGACGCCGCCCTGGAACGCCGCTTCCAGCCGGTGCAGGTCGGCGAGCCGACCGTCGAGCACACCATCAACATCCTCAAGGGTCTGCGCGACCGCTACGAGGCGCACCACCGGGTCTCCATCACCGACGGTGCCCTGGTCGCCGCCGCGACGCTGGCCGACCGCTACATCAACGACCGGTTCCTGCCGGACAAGGCGATCGACCTCATCGACGAGGCGGGCGCGCGCATGCGCATCCGCCGGATGACCGCGCCGCCGGACCTGCGCGAGTTCGACGACAAGATCGCCGACGCCCGCCGCGAGAAGGAAAGCGCGATCGACGCGCAGGACTTCGAGAAGGCCGCGCGCCTGCGCGACAAGGAGAAGCAGCTCGTCGCCAAGCGCGCCGAGCGGGAGAAGCAGTGGCGTTCGGGTGACCTGGACGTCGTGGCCGAGGTCGACGACGAGCAGATCGCGGAGGTGCTGGCCAACTGGACCGGTATCCCCGTCTTCAAGCTCACCGAGGAGGAGACCACCCGTCTGCTCCGCATGGAGGACGAGCTGCACAAGCGGATCATCGGCCAGGAGGATGCCGTCAAGGCCGTCTCCAAGGCGATCCGCCGCACTCGCGCCGGCCTGAAGGACCCGAAGCGTCCGTCCGGCTCGTTCATCTTCGCCGGTCCGTCCGGTGTCGGTAAGACCGAGCTGTCCAAGGCGCTGGCGAACTTCCTGTTCGGCGACGACGACGCGCTCATCCAGATCGACATGGGCGAGTTCCACGACCGCTTCACCGCCTCGCGCCTGTTCGGTGCCCCTCCCGGGTACGTGGGCTACGAGGAGGGCGGCCAGCTCACCGAGAAGGTGCGCCGCAAGCCGTTCTCGGTGGTGCTGTTCGACGAGATCGAGAAGGCGCACCAGGAGATCTACAACACCCTCCTGCAGGTGCTCGAGGACGGCCGTCTCACCGACGGCCAGGGTCGTACGGTCGACTTCAAGAACACCGTGCTGATCTTCACCTCGAACCTGGGCACCTCCGACATCTCGAAGGCTGTCGGCCTGGGCTTCACCCAGTCCAACGCCGAGGGCTCGAACTACGAGCGGATGAAGCTCAAGGTCAACGACGAGCTGAAGAAGCACTTCCGCCCCGAGTTCCTCAACCGCATCGACGACGTGATCGTCTTCCACCAGCTCACGAGCGAACAGATCGTGCAGATGGTGGACCTGATGATCGGCCGCGTCGCCAAGCAGCTGAAGAACAAGGACATGGCGATCGAGCTCACCGACCAGGCCAAGGCCCTGCTCGCCAAGCGCGGCTTCGACCCGGTCCTCGGTGCCCGTCCGCTGCGTCGCACGATCCAGCGCGAGATCGAGGACCAGCTGTCGGAGAAGATCCTCTTCGGCGAGATCGGCCCCGGCCAGACCATCGAGGTCGACGTCGAGGGCTGGAACGGCGAGGGCCAGGGCGAGGACGCCAAGTTCACCTTCGCGGGCAAGACGAAGCTGACCAAGGCCGCCGCGGGCGACGACAAGCCCGAGGTCGTCCTCACCGGAGCAGGCGAGGGCACCGCGCCCGATGCCGCCGCCTCCGGCGAGTAAGTCAGCGGAACTCGAAAGGCCCGCCCCTGGAATTCCAGGGGCGGGCCTTTTCGTCGTGCCGGGGGCTAGCCGCAGGAACCTTCTCCCGTTGATCTCGTCGAAACTGTCAGCGGGCGCCGACACGGGCGGCCGCCATGATCGGGGCGAACGCGTCGGCCAGTTCGCCGGGCACGATCAGTTCGTCGACTCCGTACCGGGTGCGGCGGGAGCGCAGGACGTCCACAGCTTCCTGGGGATCACTGGGGAGAAGTCCCACGGCACCCGCCGCGCGCAGGGCGTGCGCGGTGTGGCCGAGCCGGGCACTGAGCCACACCGGCAATCGCTCGCCGATCCCGACGGCCTGGAGGGTGAACCGCACCTCGCGGTCGGTGTGCGCGGTGACCGTGGCGACCATGCGGGCGAGGTCGTCCTCGGTGGCGTCGGGCGCCGCGGCCAGCAGGATCCGATCGGCGGTGCCGGCCGCCGTGGCCAGCATGCGCGGACCGCCGGCGGCGATCACGATCGGCGGCGCCGGGTCAACTTCGGCGCGCACGGCCGCGATCGTGCGGACCATGTGTTCGCGCCGCTCGCCCGCCGAACCCCAAGGCAGACCGAGCCTTTCGGCCTCGCGCTGGGCATCGGGGCGACCGCTGCCGATGCCGAGCTCGAACCGGCCGTCCGAAAGCAGTTGCAGCGCGGCCACTTCCCGCACGGTCGCGCCGGTCGTACGCAACGGGTCGGCCAAGACGTTGGGCCGCAGCCGCAGCGTGGTGGTCACCGCGGCCGCCGCCGCGAGGGCGGGCAGTGGCGAGGGGGTGAACAGGGTGTCCGGCAGCAGCACGGTGTCGTAGCCCTGCTGCTCGGCCTCGGCCACCGCGCGCGTCCACTGGGTTCCGGGGCTGGGCGTGAGAATGATGCCGAATCGCATGGCGGGCCCTAACTCTTCTTGCGCGGCTCGGTGAGCACCGCGAGTCGGCTCCGGTACTCGGTCTCGCTGATCTCACCGCGAGCGAATCCGGTGCGCAGTGCCTCGATGCCGCCGCCGCGGTGGGCGTATCGCCTGCGCGCGAAGAAGATCAGCGCGACCACGGTGAGCCAGAACAGCAGCGGGAAGATCCAGAAGAACGGCCAGGGGTGCCAGCCGCCGTCGTAGTGGTCGGCCAGCAGGGTCAGTGTCGTGGTGGTGTCGAAAGTGTTCATGTCCTCAGCCTGCTCGCGCCCGCGGCCGGTGACATCGGCCGCGCGGCGCGATCCGGGGTACGTCAGCGGGCGTAGCGCGCGTGCGCTCACCCGGCGAATCAGCTTGGTACCGTGAGGCGGTTGGAGGTGTGTGGTGACGCTGATCGAAACCGGTGCCGATGGCCTCGACGAGGTACTCGCCGCGCTGCAGTGGCGGTATACCGGACGCGACGAGTTCGTGCTGCCGGACGGCGGGGTGGCGCATCTGGTGGGCGAACCGGTCGCCCTGCTGGTGCTCGACGGGCTGATCCGCGTCGAGGGGCTGACCGCCACCCGCGATCTGGCGACCGGAGACTTCCTGTTCGTCCCCCGCGCCGAACGTTTCGCGATCACCGCGCCCGCGGCATCGACCGTGCTGTGCGTGCGGCTCGCCTCGCTCGGCGCGGACAGCGTGCTCGCGGCGCTGCCGTCGCGGATCTGGCTCACCGATCTGCCCGGCCAGGTACCGCTGGTGGCGACGATGTTCGGCCATCTGGTGCGGGAGTGCCCCGACCCGGCCGGCGTGCAGGGCGATCGGGTCGTCACCTTGATCGCGTCGATGGCGATCGAGAACTGGTACGCGCGCGGTTGCGCGCCGGAACAGTGGTTGCTGCGGGTGGACGAGCCAGGGGTGGCGCGGGCCGTCGCCGCCCTGCACGCCGATCCGGGAAAGGACTGGACGGTGGAGGCGCTGGCCAAGGTCGCCCTGGCCTCTCGCTCCGGGTTCGCCGCGCGCTTCCAGGCGGCGACCGGACTCACGCCGGGGCGGTACCTGACGCGCCTGCGTGTCGAGCGCGCCCAGCGGTTCCTGGCCCAGCCGGACGCGTCGGTCGGCGCGGTGGCGCGCCGCCTCGGCTATCGCTCGGAGGCCGCGTTCGGGCGCGCCTTCCGACGGCACACCGGCCGCACACCGTCGGAATGGCGGCGTGCGGCCGTGCGGTCCGCAGGGTAGGTCAGCGGGCGGCGCGGGGCAGCGAGCTCCGGATGAGGACGCCGCCGACCAGCGCGGCGATCGCCGCCAGCGTGTAGGTGGCGGTCAGCCCGACGGTGTCCACGCCGAGCCCGCCGACCGCGGAGCCGAGGATGATGGCCAGCTGGAACCCGCCCACCACCAGCCCGCTGCCCGCCTCCACCCGGTCGGGCTGTACCCGCGACAGCCACACCTGGATGACGTTCAGGATCCCGCCGAACGCGGCACCCCAGATCAGCACAGCGGCGTAGCCCAGAGCAGGCACGGCGGCGGAGGCGATGACGGCGAGCAGGGCGGCACCGATCGTCGTCGGCACGGCGAGCAGCAGGACGTTCAGATACCGATCGGTGAGCGCGCCGAGCACGAAGTTGCCGATCAGCCCGCCGACACCGAACAGGGCGAGCAGCACGGGAATCACCGTCGGACCAGCGCCGAGCAGTTCGGCGAGCGCGGGCCGGATGTAGGTGTAGCCCGCGAAGTGTCCGCCGATCACCGCGACCACGCTGACCAGCCCCAACGCGACACTCGGCACCCTCAGCACCGCGCCCATGGCGGCGAAGCCGACGCCCTTGCTCGGCGCGATCGGCGGCAGCATCAGCCGCGCGGCCACGGCGGCGGCCACGGTGACCACGGCCGCGACGACGAAGGTGGTCCGCCAGCCCGCGTACCCGCTGAGCAGCACCCCGATCGGCACCCCGGCGACGGTGGCGACGGTGGTGCCGCCGTTCACGATCATCATCGCCTTCCCGAGCCGTGCCGCGGGCACCAGCTGGGCGGCGATCACCATCGCCATCGACCAGTACCCGCCGACGGCCACCCCGAGCAGCAGCCGCGCGAGCAGCAGCGTCGCGATGTTCGGCGCCAGCGCCACCACGATGTTCGAGATCGCGGCGCCGACGGTGAGCACCACCAGCAGGGTCCGCCGATCCACCCGGGGGAACAGCGCGCCGAGGCCGAGGGCCGCGAGCAGCGCGGTCAGCGCCGTCACGCTCACCGACAGCCCGACGACGCCCTCGCGTACACCCAGGTCGTCGGCGAGCACGGTGAGCACACCGGGCGGCAGGAATTCCGCGGTCACCAGCGAGAAGCTGCCGAGGAACATGGTCAACAGCGCGGGCCACGCCCGGCGCTGGGTCTCCGGTGCCGCCGGGGCGGCCGTCGTCGTTGTCGTCATGCCTGATGCAACAAGGACGCGTCCCGCCGCTCCCGCCCCAAACGCCGACGCGGCCGCCTCAAACGCCAGAGTTGGTGTCAGCCGAAGTGCTGGAGGAATCCGGACCCGCGGTCGGCCGCGTACGCGAACACGTCGACCAGCCCGTAGTAGTGATGCCGGAGGTACCGCAAGCCGTCGTCACCGTCCCTGACCCAGATGTTGGGGTACAGACGCGCGGCGTCCATCGCCGCCGGGTCGTAGAAGAGTGCGAGTTCGTCGAAGGGGAACTTGTTCAGCCGCCGCGACGCGTCGGCGACGTCGTCGGGGCTCCACGCGAAGTAGTTGTCCCTGGCGAGCGGCCTGCCGGTATAGAACAGGTCGACGCCGACGCGAGCTTCCGTCAAGAGGTATTCCAATCCCGCCCAGGCCTTGTCCAGATACCCGCTCGGCTCGCCCTGCGGGCTTTCCAGCTCATCCAGAAACTCGTCGAGCACCTCTGTCACCGCGCTGATCCGCTCCAGATCCGCCGCGCTCACCCTGGTGAACGACATGATCAACCCCATACCATTTCTCCTTGTCGCCAGTAGTAACTATTCGAATCGGGCCAGCGCCGCCGAATCGGTGGTGGCGGCGTGGGTGAAGAAGATGCGCAGGACGTCGTAGGCGTCGCGCAGATAGCCCAGGCTCCACTCCTGGTCCCAGATGTCGGGGAGCGCGCCCTCCTCGTCCATCAACTCCGGCGAGAAGTGTTCGGCCAGCTGGTCGAAGGGCGTGGCGGCGAGAACCGCCGCGGCGATGGCGATCTCGTCGGGCGACCAGACCGTGAGGCAGTCCTCGCGGGTGCTCGTCTCGTCTTCGCGCAGCAGGTCGAAGTCGAGGGCCGCGGTCAGCAGGCAGCGCAGCCCGTCCCAGGCCTTGTCGAGGTCGCCGCTGGGCAGATCGTCACGCTCGTGCAGTGATTCGAGCAGCTCGTCGGCGGTGTCGGGGGCCTCGGCGAGCAGGGCCGCCTCGGCTCGGGTGATGCGGGAGAAGACATAGACCAGGCCCATGGGAACGACGGTCGCAACGGGTGCTTGGCGATACCTTTTCGCCCGCTTGCGGTGGCATTCGCGGGTCGGTGGTCCGGCGTACGGTGGGAATCGTTCACGGAAAACAAGCACGGGGGTGTGGGTATGACGGATTCCAATCGCTCGCTGATCGCGGTGCTGCTCGACCGGTCCGGGTCGATGCAGACGATCAAGGCCGATACCGAAGGCGGGCTGGCCGCCTACTTCGAGCAGCAGCGGGCTGTGCCGAAGACCATCGACGTGACGCTGGCGCAGTTCGACACCAGCTACGAGGTGGTCTACGCCAATCGTCCGCTGGCCGAGGTGCCGCCGCCGAATCTGGTGCCGCGCGGGGGAACGGCGCTCTACGACGCGATCGGCAAGCTGGTCACCGATGTCGGCGCCGAACTGGCCGCGCGGCCGGAGCACGAGCGGCCGGGCACGGTGATCGTCGTCGTCCTCACCGACGGCCACGAGAACTCCAGCCGGGAGTGGACCAACGAGGCCGTGCGCTCGCTGATCAAACAGCAGGAGGAGCGCTACGACTGGACCTTCCTGTTCCTCGGCGCGAACATGGACGCGGTCGCCATCGGCACCAATCTCGGCATCGCCCCCGGTCAGGCCATCACCTACGCCGCCTCGCCCGCCGGCGTGGCAGGCGCGTTCGGCGCGGCCGCCGCGTACTCGCGCCGGGCACAGGCCGCCGCGCCCGGAGCGCCGCGCGCCGAGTTCACCGAGGAGGAGCGGCGCGGGGCGAACCCCGGGGTCTGATTCCCGGTCGCGCCGCTACTGCCAGCCCGGCCGGACCAGGCCGGATTCGTAGGCGAGGACGACGAGCTGGGTGCGGTCGCGGGCACCCAGCTTGGTGAGAATGCGGCTGACGTGGGTGCGCGCCGTGGCCGGGCTGAGGTAGAGGCGCGCGCCGATCTCGGCATTGGTCAGGCCCTCGGCCACCAGCGCCATGACTTCGCGTTCGCGGTCGGTGAGCTCGGCCAGTGCGGCGGGCGGCGGCTGCTTCGCGTGGGTCGCGAACTCGGCGAGCAGCCGCCGGGTGACGCCGGGGGAGAGCAGCGCGTCGCCTGCCGCGACCACGTGCACCGCGCGCAGCAGATCCGCGGGTTCGGTGTGCTTGACCAGGAATCCGGCGGCGCCGGAACGGATCGCCTCGAAGACGTACTCGTCGAGCTCGAAGGTGGTCAGCACGACCACGCGCACCTCGGCGAGCTGCGGGTCGTCCGCGATCATCCTGGTGGCGGCGAGACCGTCGAGGATGGGCATGCGGATGTCCATCAACACCACATCGGGCACGAGCGCGCGCGTCATCCGCACGGCCTGCTCCCCGTTCTCGGCCTCGCCGACGACCTCGATGTCGTCCTGGGCGTCGAGCAGCGCTACGAATCCGCCGCGCACCAGCGCCTGGTCGTCGGCGACCAAGACCCGGACTGGCTGGGGCGGAGGCTGGTTCATGCGGTCGGCTCCCCGCTCGCGGAGGCGCCGGGGACCGAACGGGCCGTGTCCGACCGGCGCGCGGCCGTATCCCGGGTCGCGCCCGGCTGACTCGCGTTCTCCGCTCGGCCCGCGCTCGCTGCCGTGCCGGTACCCGGTTCGCCCGCGGCCTTCCCCGGACCGGGCGGCGTCGTCTGTTCGGTCACGTCCGGCGCCGACATCGCCCGCGTGGGTAATCTGGCCGCCACCCGGAATCCGCCGGACGGTTTGGGCCCCGCGGTGAGCGCGCCGCCGAGGGCGTGGGCGCGCTCGCGCATCCCGATGATGCCGTTTCCACCCGGCCCACCTCGGGGCGCGACACCGGTGGGGCGGGTGTTGTCGACGGTGATGTCGACCGAGGTGGGGGTGTAGCGCAGGGTGATCAGCGCGCTCGCGCCCGGCGCGTGCCGCACCACGTTCGTCAGCGATTCCTGGATGATCCTGGCTCCGGCCACATCGATCACGCTCGGCAGCTTCTTGGGGGTGCCGATGATCTTGGTGTCGACGCTGAGCCCGGCCGAGCGCGTGCGCGAGAGCAGCGCCTCGAGGTCTTCGAGGGTGGGGGCGGGCATGCGCGGCGCCGGGCGCGGCGGCTCGGGCGCTGCGGTGGGCGCCTGCGCCTCGGCCGCGGGGGCGATCTCGTCGACGACGGGCGCGACCGGTGCGCCGCTGCGGATCGCGTGCAGCAGCGTGTGCACCTCGGTGAGCGACTCCTTGGAGGTGGTCTTGATGGTGGCCAGCGCGGCGGCGGCCTGCTGCGGCTTGCGGTCGAACAGTTCCAGCGCCACCGAGGCCTGCACGTTGATCAGCGAAAGGCTGTGCGCCAGAACGTCATGCAGTTCCCTGGCGATCGCGAGACGTTCCTCGCTGGCCGCTCGCGCCTGCTGGGCCTGTTTGTCCCGTTCGGCGGCCTCGGCGCGCTGCCTGCGCGCGAGCACCACCGCCCGGCGGGACCGGATCCCCTCGGCGATGCCGATCAGCACGCCCAGCCAGGCGAGCAGGCCGAAGATCGGCCAGGCGCCGGTCTCGTGGCCGAGCAGCGCCGGCACCGGCCACACCATCGTGAGGAAGCCGATGGCCACGATCGGATACGTGCGCCAGCGCGACCCCTGCACCGCGGCGGTGAGGAACGCGATGACCAGCGAGAGGAAGATCGGTCCGTACCCGTAGTCGCGCAGCACGTAGACCACGGCGGCGAACAGGGCCACCAGCAGCACCGGTTCGGGCAGCAGTCGCCGGAACCCGAGGGCGATGGGACCGGCGAGCAGCAACAGATACGCGAACGCGTCGAGGGAACGCACACCCGTCTGATGCGCGTTGGCGCCGGAACTTCCGGCGAGCTGGATCACCGCAACCACCGCCGCGAGGCCCCAGTCGACGACGACCGAGCCACGCTCCCATTTCGCAGACGCTCCCACCCGATTCACCCTATTGCGTAGCGGCCGCGCTCGCGTCGGCCTGCGCGCGTAATTCCGGGGCAGCTCCGTACCGGGGCCGGTCGGCGTGGCGAACGGCCGGCATCGAGCCGGGGCCGGCCCGTGGTGTCGGTGGCATACGCCGACATCGCCTGCGCCGCGCGGCGTAGTGCCGAAGCCGCTCGGCGACGGATGTGGTGGACCGGGTCGGGCGCCGATTCTGAGTCCATGAACGATTCCCTCGTGGTCACCGACGGGCTGACCAAACGCTACGGCGAACACCTGGCCGTCGACGCGGTGAGCATGCGTGTCGCGGCCGGCGAGATCTACGGCTTCCTCGGACCCAACGGCGCGGGCAAGACCACCACCCTGCGCATGCTGGCCGGACTCATCCGGCCCACCTCGGGGACAGCGACCGTGCGCGGCCGCACGCCGGGCGATCCGGCCGTGCTGCGCCGGATCGGCGTCCTCATCGAGGGCCCCGGCTTCTATCCGTACCTGTCCGGCCGCGACAACCTGCGGGTGCTCGCCCGCTACCGCGGCCACGACGGCGCCGCGGTCGAGGCGGCGCTCGCGCGGGTCGGCCTCGCCGACCGGGCGGACGACCGCTTCCGCACCTACTCGCTCGGCATGAAACAGCGCCTCGGGGTCGGCGCCGCCCTGCTCGGACACCCCGACCTGCTGATCCTGGACGAGCCGACCAACGGCCTCGACCCCGCCGGACTGGCCGAGATGCGCACGCTCATCGTCGATCTCGCCGCCGACGGTCACACGGTGCTGCTGTCGAGTCATCAGCTGGCCGAGGTGCAGGAGATCTGCCATCGGGTCGGCGTGATCTCCGGCGGCAGGCTGCTCGCCGAGTCGACGGTCGCCGAATTGCGCGGCACCGCATCGCTGCTCGTGCGCGCCGAGCCGGTGAGTGTCGCCGCCGCGGCGATCGGCGCCGTGGTCGACGCGCCGGTGCGCCCGGCCGGTGCCGGCCTCCGGGTCGAGACGACGGCCGCGGCGGCTCCTGCCGTGGCCCGCGCGGTCCTCGCGGCGGGCGCGGACCTGCTGGAACTGCGCGTCGATGAGAAATCCCTGGAAGAAGTGTTCTTCGAGATGACTGCCGCGGAGGTGGCGAAATGACCGGTGTGCCGAACGAACTGTGGTCGACCATGCGCGCGGAGGCGGTGCGGCTGGGCCGATGGCCCGCGTTCTGGATCATCCTGGGCACCTGGGTGCTGCTGAACCTCACCTTCGCCTACCTGTTCAACTACCTGGCCTACACCTCGGGGGAGAGCGGCGGGATGTCGGACGGCCTGCCGCGCGATGTGCTGCTCGGCCGGCTGCTCCCCGCCGCGGTGCCCGAGGTGTTCACCCAGGGCATGGCCATGTTCGGTGGCGCTTTGATGCTCATCCTCGGCGCGCTGGCGGTGGGCAGCGGGTACGGGTGGGGCACCTGGAAGACGGTGTTCACCCAGGGACCGCGGCGCGCGAGTGTGGTCGGCGGGTTGCTGCTGAGCCTGCTCGTGGTGGTGTTCGCGCTGGTCGGCGTGGCCTTCGTGGTGGACGTGGGGGTGGCCTCGCTGATCGCCGTCACCGAGGGGCAGGCGATGACGTTGCCTTCGGTCGACCGGTCTCTGCTCGGAATCGCCACGGGCACAGCCATTCTGAGCATGTGGACGTTGGCGGGCGGCCTGATCGGCGCCATCGCCCGCGGCCCCGCGCTGGCGGTGGGCCTCGGGTTGGTCTGGGTGCTCGTGGTCGAGAATCTGCTGCGCGGGGTGGCGGGCATCTTCGGCCCGATCGAGGTGGTCACCGACCTGCTGCCCGGAACCGCGGCCGGTTCGCTGGCGGGTGCGATGCGTTCGGTCGACGGCCCGGCGACACCCGGGGTCCTCGACATCCTCACGCGGGGAGAGTCTTTCGTGGTTCTCGCGGTGTACCTCGTCGTCTTCGCCGGCGGCACCGTCTGGCTGGTGAGCCGCCGCGACCTGGCGTGAAACGCGCGAACTGCTGGGCCGCTGCTACCCGGTGCGAGCTGCGCGGGTCGTGGCGGCCCGGCCCGGCGGGTCAGCCCAGTAGCCGGTGGGCAAGGGTGTGCAGACCCTCGGTGATCTGTTCGGGGGTAAGCCCCCGCTCGCGCTGATGCAGATAGACCTCGGCGGCCAACGGCGCGAGCACCGCGTCGACCAGCGAATCAGGCTGTGCGACATCGCCGTCGACGAGCAGCGCGCGCACGTGCGCGGCCCAGAATCCGTACGCCCCGGTGGCGAAGCGCGCACCACCGGTTTCCGCGCCGAGTACCAGATGCGCGTGGGCTGTGAGCAATTCGATCATCGCCGCGTAGAAGGCGGCGAGCCGCTCACCGGGTGGCGCGCCGGGGCCGAGGGGCGGCGCGCCACGCATGAGCTGTTCCTGGAGGGCGCGCTCGTGCTCGTCGAGCAGGGCGACGGCGATCGCGGTGCGGTCGGGGTAGCGGCGGTAGAGGGTGCCGCGGCCGACGCCCGCCGCCTTGGCGATGTCGTCCATGGTGACCGTGCGCGGGTCGTTGGCGGCGAAGAGTTCGGCCGCCGCGCTGAGCACCTTGGCCCGGTTGCGGGCCGCGTCGGTGCGCTCGGCGGGCGGGGGCGCGGCGCCGGTGAGCAGGTCGGATCGGGGCTCCATGGCTTCGACTGTAGCCCAGCGGAGAATATGTGGACAAGGTGTCCACTTGTCGTCTATCGTCGTGGAATCAGCGAAGTGGACGTAACGTCCAGTTATGGGAAGGGTTCCGATGACTCACCTCCTGCACCTCGACGCCAGCGCGCGCACCACCTCGGTCAGCCGTCGGCTCGGCGCGGAATTCGTCCGCGCCTGGCGGGCCGCGGCGCCCGGGGGCGAATACACCTACCGCGATCTGTCCGCCGAGCCGACGCCCTTCATCGGCGCCGGGTGGACCGAGCTGTGCGACGCCGTGCTGGCCGCGGGCGCGACCGACCTCGACCGGCTGCCGGAGCTCGCGAGCACGCCCGCGGCGCGCGCGGCCTGGCGGATCGTCGAACCGCTGCTGGCCCAGCTGCTCGCCGCCGACGTGGTCCTCATCGGCACGCCGATGTACAACTACTCGATCCCGGCCGCGCTCAAGGCCTGGCTCGACCAGGTCACCTTTCCGCGAATGTCGTTGGGGCACCGCAGGTTCGTGGTGGTCAGCGCCCGTGGCGGTGCCTACTCGCCGGGCGCGCCCAAGGCCGCGTTCGACTACCAGGAGCGCTACCTGCGCGACTTCTTCGCCGGGCACTTCGCGGTGACCGACACGGTGTTCGTGCACGCCGAGCTCGCCAATGCCGTCCAGGACCCGAACCTGGCCCACCTGCGCGCCGAGCACGAGTCCTCGCTCGCCGCCGCCCTCACCGAAGTCACCACGCTGGCAAAGGATTACGTGCGATGAGTTGGATCGTGCTCGGACTCGCGGGTCTCGTCGAGATCATCTGGTCCCAGACCATCAAGCCCACCGAGAACTTCACCAAACTCGGCCCGACCCTGCTGTGCGTCGCCCTCGGCTCGTTCGCGGTGTACCTGCTGGCCAGGGCCATGCAGACGCTGCCGGTCGGCACTGCCTACGCCGTGTTCACCGGGATCGGGGCGCTCGGCGCGATCAGCCTCGGTGTCGTCGTGCACAAGGATCCGCTCAGCGCGGGCCGGATGCTGGCGCTGGCGCTGATCCTCGGCGGCATCGTGCTCGCCCGCGTCACCAATCCCGAGTGACGCTGGCGCGCACCCGATGCGGTGATCGGCCGGTCGCGGCCGGTAAGGTCGGCTGATGGACCAGTCAGCCGTTCGCCCCCCGGACCTGTCTGCGCGACCGCACGAGCTCACGGTCGAGCGCGTGATGAAGGCACCTCCCAGCCTCCTCTACGCGGCCTGGACCAAGGGCCTCGACCTGTGGCTGGCCGTTCCCGGATCGGTCCTCGGGCGACCCGGCGTGAACGAACCGCTCTACTTCGACACCGGCACCGCCGACAAGCGCAACCCGCACTACGGCCGTATCCTGCTGCTCGAGCCGGATCGCCGGATCGAGTTCACCTGGGTCACCGCCGCCACCGAGGGCGTGGAGACCGTCGTCGCCGCCGAATTCCGGAAACAGCCCCGCGGCATCCGCCTGCGGCTGCGGCACTCCGGTTTCCCCACCGAAGCCATACGCGACCTGCATCAACAGGTGTGGCCGGAGAAGCTGGAACGGCTCGACGAAATCACCAGCACCGCACCCTGAGCCACGCGCCGGCGAGTACCTTCGGACACGTCCCACACCGCACACACGAAGGAAGTTGATATGCCGACTCGTAGCGCACGCACACTCTGGGCAGGCGGGCTGCAGGATGGATCGGGGCAGGTCGAGCTGGTCAGTTCCGGTGCAGGCAAGTTCGATGTGAGTTTCCCGCGGCGCGTGGCCGACGCGGCCGACGGCACCAGCCCGGAGGAGCTGCTCGGCGCGGCGCACGCGTCGTGCTACTCGATGGCGCTCTCGGCCGAGATCGCCAACGTGGGCGGGACGCCGGAGAGCCTGGACGTGACCGCCGACGTCACCCTCGGGCCCGACCCGGCGGGCGGCTTCCGGATCAGCAAGATCAAGCTCACCGTGCGGGCCGTCGCCGCCGGTCTCGACGCCGAGGGCTTCTACACCGCCGCGACCGCAGCCAAGAACGGCTGCCCGGTCAGCAAGGCCCTCGCGGGTGTGGCCGAGGTGGAGCTGGACGCCGAGCTGATCTGATCCCTGATCGGTGACCAGACTCTGGCGCAGCCGGCAGACCGGCTGCGCCAGGGGAATCGGTCAGCGCTGGGTGAACCAGCGGTGCGCGGCCGGGGTGTACATCGCGGGGATCGCGATCACCACCGCCACGATGTGCACGGCCCGGCAGCCCGCCAGCACGGCGGAGGACGGCGCCATGTCGGTGAACAGCGCACCGTAGTCGTCGGTGGACAGCAGCACCGCGAGGGGCTCGATGATCAGCGAGAGCAGCCCCACCACGCCGATCCCGACGGTCAGCAGCGCGCGGGCCACCCGGCTGCCGCGCACCATGTACAGGGCGACGGCCGCGACGACGAGATAGATGGCGAGCCGGGGGAGCAACCCCGCCGCCGTCGCGCCGAACTCGCCACCGCCGCGGGTCGCCCGCAGCAGTCCTTCCGCGGCGCCCGCGGCCAACGCGGTCATCAGCGCGCCGAACGCGACGCCGACCGCGGTGGGCCGGTGGCCGGAAACGGATCGATAGGCGGAAACAGAACGGGCAGTGTCGGTCATGAATCCGACACTGCCCGGCTGGTGTACCGGGGCGAATCACCCCGCGGTAGCGACCGCGCCCGATACGGGAGTGCTACGCCGCGAGGCGAATTCGGTGAGCGCGGCGAAGGCCAGGCCCAATGCCGCCCACAGCGTGGTGGTTTCGGCGAGCGAGGCCACCCGGAAACGCCAGAGCAGCGTCGCGGGGAAGTCCTCGGCCACCTCGTTCACCCCGGGCAGCAGTACATACCCGAGCGTGGTGACCAGCACGAACGCCCCGACTCCCGCGATCAGCCGCAGCGAGTCCAGCTGCCCGGCCAGCGCCCGATACGCCGCGACCGCGGCCGCGACAGCGAGCAGACCGAGCACGACCGCGGCGACCCACAACCAGGTGCGCTCGTTGATCGTCTCCGGATCACCGACCGCGGGCGGGTTCGCCGGGTACTTGAAGAACGGCACCGCCACGATCGCTGCCCACGCGAGCACCGCGGTGGCCAGCGCCAAACGCGGTCCGGGCAGGTCGGTGAACCGGCGCGCGAGATTCAGCACGGCCGCGAACAGCGCGCCGAAGGCCATCCCGGCCAGGCCGAGCGCGAGGAACTGACCCGCCTTCTGCCCGGTCCGGCTGACCAGCGGTTCGTCCTCGCCACCGTGTGAATGCCCGGCCGGCGCTTCCGCACCGCCGTGATGATCGGTGGTGCCCGCCTCTTCGATGGCGATCGCGGCGTCCACCTGGGGCTCGCCGACGAAGTAGCCCACTGTGGCGGCCAGCAGACCGGCGATCAGACCGGCGAGCAGGCCGCGCAACAGCAGGGTCTTGAGTGATCCGGTCAGTGGCACGGAACACCCAGCAGATGACGTCCGTCATGCATCAGCTCATGCAGAAACATCCCGCTACGCGAGACGGCGCCCTGATCGAAACCGACCAGGTACAGGGTGAGCAGTGCGAGCAGAACGACACCTGCCGTGACGAGCACGGTCGCCAGGGTGTCCAGGCCGGTGGACCGGCTGGGTGAATGCGCGATGGCCATTCGGGTTCCTCCTCAGGGATACGCGTCCCATGGTCGAGCGATACGCGGGTGCCGGTGTCTGGCTTTACAGTGGCGCGACCGCTCCGGATTCACACCGGAATTACCGCGCACCCACGCGTGTTTTCACCCGAACTGTGACAGTCGCGGACCATGCACGTCAATACGCGCACCCGCGTGCCCTGGGGAAACGCCGTCGTCAGGCCTTGGCGGGCACGTCGAGGACGACCTCGAATTCCAGCAGCGAGGCACCGGTCGACACCGGCTTGGGCCGCTCGCCCTCGCCGCCATGACCCGCGTGCGCGGCCCGCGCTGGCCCGTCGCGCCACGCCGCGAAGGATTCCTCCGAATCCCACTGGGTCACCACGAAATACCGGTTCTCGCCCGCGGTCGGACGCAGCAACTGGAAGCCGAGGAAACCGGGGGAGTTCTCCACCGCGTGCGCACGCGCGGCGAAGCGCTTCTCCAGCTCCGGGCCGGCGCCCTCGGGGATCTCGATCGCATTGATCTTCACAACAGCCATGCCGCCGACAATACGACCGCTCGGCGAACAACCCGGTTCCGGTATGCGCCTGCGCTGGCACAATCGGGCGGGTGTTGTACGACGAAGGTGGGACCGGCGTCCCGATCCTGCTGCTGCACGGCCTGATGGGCAGCGCGCGCACCTGGACCGATCAGCTGCCGTGGCTGCGCGACTTCGGCCACGTGTACACCGTCGACGCCGCGGGCCACGGCCGGACGCCGCCCGCCGAGCTCACCACCGAGGCGTTCGTGGCCGATCTCGCCGAGCTCACCGCGGGGATCACCGAACCGATGGTCGTGATCGGGCATTCGATGGGCGCCATCCATGGCTGGGTCTTCGCCGCCACCCACCCCGAGCGGGTACGCGCGCTCGTCGTCGAGGACATCGCCCCTGATTTCACCGGACGCACGGCCGCGCACTGGGCCGAGCTGATCCACTCCTGGCCCCAGCCCTTCCCCGACGACCGCGCGGTGCTGGACTATTTCGGACCGGTCGCGGGCGCCTACTTCCTGCGCGCGTTCACCTCCGCCGCCGACGGTTATCGTCTGCACGGCGAGGTCGACACGTTCCGCGCGATCTCCGAGGAGTGGGGCGTGCGCGACTTCTGGGCCGAATGGAAGTCCCTGCGCATGCCCGCGCTGCTGATCGAGGGTGAGTACACCATCACCCCGCCGGGCCAGATGCGCACGATGGCGGAGCTGAACCCCGCCGCCGAGTACGTGCTGGTCGAGGGTGCCGGTCACCTGGTGCACGACGAGCGGCCGGATGTGTATCGCGAGCATGTCAGCGGGTTCCTGCAATGGGTGCTCGACTGACTTGCTCACCCGATTCAGCCGGGCGCTCGGGTGCACGACCAGCACCCTTCCACCGGGAGCACCCGGATCTGGTCGCGGAGATCGACGCGTTCGGCCCCTGGGCGGCGGTGTTCGGTCGGCGTAGACGAGACGATCGGTGGATTCTCAGCCGAGCGCACGGAGTCAGCGGGACCGGCGCGGTCGCGGCGTCGGGTTGCGCGCGAACCGGATCGCCGCGCTCGGACCTCGCTCGCGGCTAATTCGCTCCGCCCTCGCCTGCCAGGGCGAACAGTCCGTCGTCGGTCTGCTCGATCAACCCGTCGACGAGCAACGAGTCCAATGCCCGCGCGCGCTGGCCGGGGTCGCGGGTCCAGGCCAGATCCAGACGCACCCGCTCGACCGGACCCGACGCGTCGCGCAGCACATCGAGCAGCCGCCCGCGCGCTTGCCGGTCGGTGCCCTCGTACTTCTGCACCTTGCGGACCACTTCGCCGACCGGCTTGCCCGCGCTGACCCACGCGCAGGTGGGCAGCGGGCAGGCGGCGCAGTCGGGGTTGCGCGCGGTGCAGACCAGCGCGCCGAGTTCCATCAGCGCGGCGGAGAACTTCGCGGCGCGCGGCACCGAGGCAGGCAGCAGTGCTTCGGTCTCGGCGAGGTCGCGCGAGGACGGGTTGCCGACCTCGCGGCCGTGCACGGCGCGGGCGACGACGCGTCGAACATTGGTGTCCACCACCGGAACTCGCTGTCCGTAGGCGAAGCAGGCCACCGCGCGGGCGGTGTACGCGCCGATTCCGGGCAGGCTCAACAGCACATCGACGTCGGCGGGCACCACATCACCGTGCTCGGTCGCCAGCACCCGCGCGCACTCGTGCAGCCGCAGCGCCCGGCGCGGGTACCCGAGCTTGCCCCACGCCCGCAGCACCTCGGCCTGCGAGGAGGCCGCCATGGCCGAGGGCACCGGCCAGCGCGCCACCCACTCCCGCCAGATCGGCTCGACCCGCACCACCGGGGTCTGCTGCAGCATGATCTCGCTCATCAGGATGTGCCACGCGGTCGCCTCCGGCTTGCGCCACGGCAGATCGCGCGCCGTCTCGCCGAACCAATCCAGCAGGACTTCCGCGTCGATACTCACTGTTCCCGTTCCGCCTCGGCCAGGCACTCGTTGCCGACGCGTAACGCGCCGGACTCGCTGGTAACCCACGGCCTGTGCACAATGGTCGCTATGCCTGGTTCCAATCCGATAAGTGCCTGGAAGTCGCTGCGCGAAGGCAACGAACGCTTCGTCAACGGCACTCTGATGCATCCTAGCCAGGGCGCCGCCGACCGGGCCAAGCTCGTCAGCGGCCAGCATCCGCACGCGATCCTGTTCGGCTGCGGTGATTCCCGCGTCGCCGCCGAACTGATCTTCGACCAGGGGCTCGGCGACATGTTCGTCGTGCGCACCGCCGGTCACGTGGTGGACAGCTCCGTGCTCGGCTCGATCGAGTACGGCGTCGAGGTGCTCAACGTGCCGCTGATCGTCGTGCTCGGCCACGACAGCTGCGGCGCGGTGAAGGCCACCATCGACGCGCTCGACGGCGGTGAGGTGCCGGGCGGATTCATCCGCAGCGTCGTGGAGCGGGTCACGCCGTCGATCCTGGTCGGGCGCCGCGAGGGCCTGTCCTCGATCGACGAGTTCGAGGCCAGGCACGTGGTGGAGACCAGCAGGCTGCTCATGCAGCGGTCGATGATCATCTCGCAGAAGGTCGCCACCGGGCAGTGCGCGATCGCGAGCGTCACCTACAAACTCGAGGACGGACGCGTGCACCTGCGCCGGGTCGTCGGCAATATCGGCGAGACGGTCTGAAACCCCGACACGCCGAGGTCATCGAGCGCTCGTCCGCGCGGTGCGCTTACCGTTGAGGCGTGCTGGAACCGAATGGACCGTTGCCTCCCGAGATCTACTGGCGTCGCCGGGCACTCGCCATCGGCGTCATCGTCGTCGCGCTCGCGATCGTGATCTGGCTCGTCACGATGGTCGCGCGTGGCGGGGACTCCTCGGGGGACAACGCGGCGGCCACCACGACCTCGGCCACGACGAGCAGTGCCGAGTCGAGCACCAGCGCGACCGAGTCGAGCAGCACCACCGCGACCAGCGGTTCGGCGACCAGCTCGGCCACCAGCGGCGCGCCGGCCAGTTCGACGGCGGCGCAGCCGGCCGCCGAACCCTGCGGCGATCAGTCGCTGGCCTTGAAGGTGACGGTCGGCCAGCCGACCTACCGCGTCGGCGACCAGCCCGCCTTCGGCACGGTGATCACCAACATCTCCTCGGCGGCCTGCTCGCGGGATCTGGGGCCCGGCCCGCAGTTCCTGGTGTACACGCTCGACGGCCAGCGCCGCCTGTGGGCGAGCAACGACTGCAATCCCGACGGGCCGCCCGAGGTGAAGACGCTCAAGGCGGGCGAGCAGCTGTCCTACAAGGGCACCTGGTTCGGCACCACCTCCCAGCCGGAGTGCGCGGGCGAGCGGCTGCAGGTGCCCGCGGGCGCCTACATGGTCGTCGCTCAGCTCGGCGCCGTTCGCAGCGCGGCGGAGCCTTTCAATCTGGCCGACTGAACGGGCCACGCACCCGCTTCTCCAGCGGGACCTGGCATTGTGCGGGTGCGCTATAACTCACATGTTCGAGTTCGGTTGATTTGCAGGGTTCGCAAGATCGGTGTCGACGTCAACCGTCGTTGGCGGGGAATTGTGCGATTTCACCGATAACGGAGGTTTGCCCGGGTTATTCCACCGGGACGGCTTCTTTGGCTGCGCGGGATTTGCGGAGCGAGGCCAGTCGCAGTGCCGAGCGCAGATCGCCGACCTCGTGGATGCGCATGGAACCGATCTTGGTCCGCTCCGATCCGGGCGGAACGAGGGCGGTCGTGAAGCCCAAGCGCTCGGCCTCGGCCAGCCGCCTGGTGAGCCCGGTGACCTTGCGGACCTCCCCGGCCAGCCCGACCTCGCCGAGGATCACCCAGCCCGCGGGCAGCGCGATATCGGCCTCCGCGGAGGCGATGGCCAGCGCGATGGCCAGATCGGCGGTCGGCTCGACCAGGCGCATGCCGCCGACCGTCGCCGCGTAGACGTCGTGCTTGCCGAGGAACACCCGGCCCCGGCTCTGCAGCACGGCCAGCACCATCGCGACGCGGTTGTAGTCCAGGCCGCTCACGGCCCGGCGCGGCTGCGGGATCTCGGTCTTCACGGTGAGGCCCTGCACCTCGGCGACCAGCGGCCGCTTGCCGTCCATCGCGACGGTCACCGCGGTGCCCGGCACGGTGTCGGTGCGGTGGTGCAGGAACAGCCCGGACGGATCGTCGACGCACGCGATGCCGTCCTCGTGCAGTTCGAAGCAGCCCACCTCGTCGGCGCTGCCGAACCGGTTCTTGATGCCGCGGATCATCCGCAGCGTGGAGTTCTTGTCGCCCTCGAATTGCAGCACCACGTCGACGAGATGCTCGAGCGTGCGCGGCCCGGCGACGTTGCCGTCCTTGGTGACGTGCCCGACCAGCAGTACGGCGATGCCGCTGGCCTTGGCCAGTGACGTCAGCGCCGCGGTCACCGCGCGGACCTGGGTGACACCGCCGATCACCCCGTCCACCTCGGGGGCGAGCATCGTCTGCACCGAGTCGACCACCAGCAGCGTCGGCCGCACCTGCTCCACGTGGCCGAGCACGATCGACAGATCCGACTCGGCCGCCAGGTACACCCGGTCGTGCACGGCCCCGGTGCGGTCGGCGCGCAGCCGCACTTGGCCCGCCGACTCCTCGGCGGTCACATACAGCGAGGTCTCGCTGCGCTGCGCGGCCCACCGGTGGGCGACCTCGAGCAGCAGGGTCGACTTGCCGACGCCCGGCTCACCCGAGAGCAGCACCACCGAGCCGGGCACCACGCCGCCGCCGAGCACCCGGTCCAGTTCGCTGACCCCGGTCGAGCGCGCCTGGGTGACCTTCGCGTCGATCTGCGACAGCGGCGCCGCCGCCGTGCTCGGCAGCATCGCCCGCCGCCCTGGCGCCGCGGCGGCCGCCGACACGGCCACCTCGTTCACGGTGCCCCAGGCGCCGCACTCCGGGCACTTGCCCACCCATTTGGACACCTCGTGCGAGCACGAGGTGCACCGGAAGACAGCTTTGGTCTTGGCCACACGCGCACCCTACGGACCGGCTCCGACAAAAAGAAAAGCCGCCGCGATCACCGCGACGGCTTTCCTCGTACGGGGAATCAGTGCCCGCCCGCGCCCTCGGGGGCCGGGCCGGACAGCTCGTTCTCGACGCGCTCGCTGGCGGCGGCGTCGACCGGGACGGCCACCTGCACGGTGCCCGCGTCCTTGAAGTTGAAGGTGACGTTGTAGGTCAGGCCCGGGTGGATCTTCTGGGTCAGACCGGTGATCTCGATCGTGCCGGGCTTGGCGGCCGGATCGTTGGACGGTGTGTCACCGGCCGTGGTCGGCGCGGCCGAGGTGGTCGGGGCGGCCGAGGTCGTGGTGCCGTGGTCGTCGGCGGGCTTGGCGCCTGCCGCGGTGGTCCCGGCGACCACGGTCTGCTGCGGCGCCAGCACGAACTTGGTGTCGCCGCTCGGGCCGGTCAGCTTCACCGGGCCCAGGTCGGTGGTGACGCTGGTCAGCTCGTCGGTGACCGTCTCGCTGTCGTTGATGATCGACAGCGCGATGACGGCCTTGCCGCCCTTGTCGTGCTCGGCGGACGCCTCGGGGTACACGATGTGCACGTTGCGCAGGGCGATCGCGCCGACCTCGGCGTTGTTGCCGTTGATCGCGGCGGCCTGCGACGAGGTCTGGGTGTGCTGGCCGGCACTGCAGCCGCTCAGGGCGATGCCCGCGGCAGCGGCGAGGGCGGCAACCGTCGCCATGCGACGTCGCGCCGACGTGGCGGTCACAGCTTTCAGGGCAGTCACGGTTTGTCCTCCATGTCGACCGGGCTCACTCCGTCCACCGGGGGTGGATCGGAGGGTAGTAACTAGGCAGCGTAGTAGTTCGCTTCGCGCGCGTGGCGTCCGGGCTCGCGACGCGCGGGCGCGGAAGTAACAGTTCGGTGTCTCGGGGCCGATTGCCGGATCGATGCCGGACGGGCGGTGCGCGAGGACGACCCGCTGTGCTGGTGGTTAACCCGTTCTGGCACAACGTGATGCACAACAAATTCGGGTTGTCAACCCCTACGATGGCCTCGTTGTGGCCCTGACCTGCACAGTTGATCGCGCCGTTATCGAGTCGCATGTTAAACTGTGAACATCGAAAGGGGCACGGGACACATGATTTTTAAGGTCGGAGACACCGTCGTTTACCCCCACCACGGAGCGGCGCTGATCGAAGCAATCGAGACCCGCACCATCAAGGGTGTGCAGAAAGAGTATCTGGTCCTGAAGGTCGCGCAAGGCGACCTGACCGTTCGGGTTCCCGCGGAGAACGCCGAATATGTCGGCGTCCGCGACGTCGTCGGCCAGGAAGGTCTCGACCGCGTCTTCCAGGTGCTGCGCGCGCCACACACGGAGGAGCCGACCAACTGGTCCCGCCGTTACAAGGCCAACCTCGAGAAGCTCGCCTCCGGCGATGTGAACAAGGTGGCCGAAGTCGTGCGCGACCTGTGGCGTCGTGAGCAGGACCGCGGCCTGTCCGCCGGTGAGAAGCGGATGCTGGCCAAGGCCCGTCAGATCCTCGTCGGTGAGCTCGCGCTCGCCGAGGGCACCGACGACGGCAAGGCCGAATCGCTGCTCGACGAGGTCCTCGCCGCGGCTTCCTAGAGTGCGATCTGTCGTAGCACTGGTTCCTGCCGCCGGTCGTGGCGTGCGCCTGGGTGAATCCACCCCGAAGGCGTTCGTCCCGGTCGGCGGCATACCTATGGTCCGATTGGCTGTCGACGGGCTGATCGCGTCCGGTGCCGTGCACCGCGTCGTGGTCGTCGTGCCCGCCGACCTGGTCGAATCCGCGACCGCTCTGCTGCCCGCCACCTCACTGACCGGCGGTTCGATGCCCCCTGTGCCGGTGCAGGTCGTTGTCGGCGGCGCCGAGCGCACCGACTCGGTGCGCGCCGGGATCGCGGCCGCGCCCGATGCCGCGTTCTATCTCGTGCACGACGCCGCTCGCGCGCTCACCCCGCCGGCGCTGATCGCGCGGGTGGCGGCCGAGCTGCACGCCGGCAGTCCCGCCGTCGTCCCCGCCCTGCCCGTCGTGGACACCGTGAAATCGGTCGACGACGCGGGCGTGGTGACCGGCACTCCCGACCGCGCGCACCTGCGCGCCATCCAGACACCCCAGGGCTTCGACGCCGAGCTGCTGCGCCGCGCCTACGCCACCGAGGTCGGCGCCACCGACGACGCGGGCCTGGTCGAACGCCTCGGCGCGGCCGTGCGCACCGTGCCGGGCGACCCGCTCGCGTTCAAGATCACCACTCCGCTCGACCTGCGACTGGCCGAATCGCTGTGCGCCGATCGGTCCGCCACCGCGGTCGACCCCGCTGGTGTGGCCGAGACCGCTTCGTCGACCGGCGCGGATGCGCCTGCGATCGAGGGCGGTGCCCCGCTCCGGGGGGAGTCCACGGGCGTGGCGGCCACCGCCGACGCCGCGGATCGCGGTACCGAGGCGGTCGCGCGATGAGAGTCGGTATCGGCAGCGATGTGCACCCGATCGAGCCGGGTCGCCCCTGCTGGATGGCCGGTCTGCTGTTCGAAGACGCCGACGGCTGCGCGGGTCACTCCGACGGCGATGTCGCCGCGCACGCGCTGTGCGACGCGTTGCTCTCCGCCGCCGGCCTGGGTGACGTGGGCGCCGTCTTCGGCGTCGGCCGCCCGGAGTGGGCCGGTGTCACCGGCGCCGCCATGCTCACCGAGGTCCGCAGGCTGCTGGCCGAGGAGGGTTTCACCGTCGTGAACGCCGCCGTGCAGGTCATCGGCAACCGCCCGAAGATCGGCCCGCGCCGCGCCGAGGCGCAGAAGGTGCTCGGCGAACTGCTCGACGCGCCGGTCTCGGTCTCCGGCACGACCACCGACGGCCTCGGCCTGACCGGCCGCGGTGAGGGCGTCGCCGCCATCGCCACCTGTCTGCTGGCGGACTGTCCGCGGCCCTGACGGGCTCCGGCAAATCCGCCGCCACACCCGCTGCTCCGCCCGGCCCCACCGCGCTCGCGGATTTCCGGTGAGCCACGAACCGGCCGGTCATCCGCACGCCCATCCCACCGACTAGGATCGAATGCCGTGACCTTGCGCCTTTTTGACACCGACACGCGGACCCTGCGGGAATTCACCCCGCTGGTCCCCGGCCGTGCCTCGGTGTATCTGTGTGGGGCCACCGTGCAGGGCCAGCCCCATATCGGGCATGTGCGCAGCGGCGTCGCGTTCGACGTGCTGCGCCGCTGGCTGCTCGCGCACGACTACGACGTGTGGTTCATCCGCAATGTCACCGATATCGACGACAAGATCCTGAACAAGGCCGCCGAGGCGGGCCGCCCGTGGTGGGAATGGGCCGCCACGCACGAGCGCGCCTTCGATTCGGCCTACGAGGTGCTCGGCGTGCTGCCGCCCTCGGCCGAGCCGCGCGCCACCGGCCACATCACCCAGATGGTCGGGCTGATGGAGCGGTTGATCGAGCGCGGGCACGCCTACGCCGCCGACGGCGACGTCTACTTCGACGTGCTGAGCTGGCCGAACTACGGCGAACTGTCCGGCCACAAGCTCGACGACGTGCACCAGGGCGAGACCCCCACCCGCGGCAAGCGCGACCCGCGCGATTTCACGCTGTGGAAGAGCGCCAAGCCGGGCGAGCCGAGCTGGCCCTCGCCCTGGGGTCCCGGCCGGCCCGGCTGGCACCTGGAATGCTCGGCGATGGCCGAGTTCTATCTCGGCCCCGAATTCGATATCCACTGCGGTGGAATGGATTTGATTTTCCCGCACCACGAGAACGAGATCGCTCAGTCCAAGGCGGCCGGCGACGGGTTCGCGCGTTACTGGCTGCACAACGGCTGGGTGACGATGGGCGGGGAGAAGATGTCGAAGTCGCTCGGCAATGTGCTCTCGGTACCGAATGTGCTCAGCCGGGTGCGCCCGGTGGAATTGCGTTTCTATCTGGGCAGCGCGCATTACCGCTCGATGCTCGAATACTCCGACAAAGCACTCGACGACGCGGTCGCCTCGTATCAGCGCATCGAGGCATTCGTCCATCGCGTGCTCGATCGCGTCGGCGAGGTCCCGATCGGTAAATGGACCGATGCATTCGCGGCCGCGATCGATGACGATCTCGCGATTCCGAAGGCGCTGGCCGAAATTCACCACGTGGTGCACGAGGGCAATCGCGCGCTGGAGGCGGGCACGGTGGACACGGCGGCCGAATTGGCCGGTCAGGTCCGCGCGATGCTCGGCATCCTCGGCGTCGACCCGCTCGACCCGCACTGGTACACCGCCGCCGACAATTCGGCGGCGCTCGACGCGCTCGATGTGCTGGTCCGCTCCGAGCTGGATCGCCGGGCGAGCGCTCGGGCGGAGAAGGACTGGGCAGCAGCCGATGCCGCACGGGATCGGCTCGTCGCAGCGGGTATCGAGGTCACCGATACCCCGCAGGGGCCGGAATGGTCGCTGGGCGCATCTAGCGGAAAGGCGAACTGATGGCAGGCAATTCACAGCGACGCGGAGCGATCAGGAAGGGCGGCACCAAGAAGGGTGCCGTCGTCGGCTCCGGCGGCAAGCGCCGTCGCGGCCTCGAGGGCAGGGGCGCGACCCCGCCCGCCGAGGCGCGCACCAAGCACCCCGCCGCCAAGCGGGCCGCCGCCGCGGCGAAAGCCAAAGCGGCGCAGCAGAACCGGCCGTCCGGCAAGTCCGGGGTGCCGCGCGTCGGGCGCAAGTCCGACGACGGTCCCGAGCTGGTGCTCGGCCGCAACCCGGTGCTCGAATGCCTGCGCGCCGATGTCCCGGCGACCGCGCTCTACGTGGCCGTCGGCACCGAGAACGACGAGCGGCTCACCGAGAGTGTGCAGCGCGCCGCCGACATGGGCATCTCGATTCTCGAGGTGCCGCGCACCGATCTGGATCGGTTGAGCGCCAACGGCATGCACCAGGGCCTGGCCCTGCAGGTGCCGCCGTACCGCTACGCCCACCCCGACGACCTGATGGACCGCGTGAAGACCTCCGGTGAGCCGGGGCTGCTCGTCGCGCTCGACAACATCTCCGATCCGCGCAACCTGGGCGCCGTCATCCGCTCGGTCGCCGCGTTCGGTGGCCAGGGCGTGGTGATCCCGCAGCGCCGCAGCGCCAGCGTCACCGCGGTCGCGTGGCGTACCAGCGCGGGCGCCGCGGCCCGGCTGCCCGTCGCCAGGGCCACCAACCTGACTCGCACCCTGAAGGACTGGGCCGCGCAGGGCTTCCAGATCGTCGGCCTCGACGCGGGCGGCGACACCACCCTCGACGACTTCGACGCCAGCGTGCCGACGGTCGTGGTGGTCGGTTCCGAGGGCAAGGGCCTCTCGCGCCTGGTCCGCGAGAACTGCGACTCGATCCTGAGCATCCCGATGGCGGGCCCGGTGGAGTCCCTCAACGCCTCCGTCGCGGCGGGCGTAGTCCTCGCCGACATCGCCAGACAGCGCAGGGCTATCTGAGCGCTGGCGCGGCCGCGACCCGCCGCTGACGCGGCGGACCCTCCTCGAGGTCGGGTCGTGCGGGGCCGGGTTTTCGTCGTCGTGTGTCGCGGCCTCGATCGGGGTGAGTTCCGTTCCGCGCGTAGTACCGCGTCAGCGGCCCTCGTGCACAGTAGAATTCGGTGCGTGGCGATTCCGAATCAGCCGATCGGTGAGACGGTCGAGCACCCGCAGGCGAACCTGATCCTCGTGCTCGGGCTGCTCAGCCCGTTCTGCTGTGGGATCTTCGGGCCGATCGCGTGGGTGCTCGGGAAGCGGGCGCTCAACCAGATCGACGAGTCCTATGGCGCGCTCAGTGGGCGTTCGCAGGTGATGATCGGCTACATCGCGGGCATCATCGGCACCATTCTCATGGTGCTGTTCGCGATGCTGTACCTGGCCGGGTCCTGCAACGGAAACTTCTGACGCGTCAATCCAACCCGGGGCGCTCGGTGACGGCGTCGCCGGCGGGCCACTCGGCGCTGATGCTGCCGGACCACTTCGGCGCGCGTCGTTCCTTGAACGCGGCCATGGCCTCGCCGCCGTCGACGCTCTTGGCGACGTGCGCGTTGAGTTCGGTCTCGAGCTGACCGACCATCGTCGGCGTCGTCATCCCGAGGCTCTGCCAGATCAGCCGCTTGGTCAGCGCCACCGGGAGCGGGGCCGGTCCGGTGGCGATGTCGTGGGCCACGGCCATGGCGGTGGGCAGCACCTCGCCCGCGGGCAGGCTCGCGTTGGCCAGACCCATCGACTTGGCCTCGTCGCCGTCGAAGGTGCGGCCGGTGAGCATGATGTCGGCGGCGTTGGCCAGGCCGGCCAGGCGCGGCACCGTCCAGTGCGCGTAGCCGTCGGCGAGCACGCCGCGGCGGACCTGGCTCAGGCCGTAGACGGCGTCGTTGGCGAAGTAGCGCAGATCGCACTGCAGGGCCAGCGCCAGGCCGATACCGACGGCGTGCCCGTTCACGGCGGCGATCACGGGCTTGCGGACCTGCCACGGCGGCGGATCGAGGGTCGCGCTCACCTCGCCCGCGCGGGCCGACAGATCCGCGCCCGCGCAGAACGCGGGCGCGGTGCCCGTGATCACGACGGCGCGGATCGCGTCCTCGAGGTCGCACCGGCGCAGCGCGGCGCTCAGCTCGGCCGCCATCGTCGGCGTGACCGCGTTCTGCTGCGCGGGACGGTTGAGGGTGAGCACGGCGACACCCGCCGCGACATCGACGAGCAGTTCCGAACTCATGGGGCGAATGGTACTAGCCGCCGCCGGATCGGAGGTGGCTTCACTCCCGCAGCAGGTGCCGTCCGATGGCGTATTTGTGCACCTCGGTCGGCCCGTCGTAGAGGCGGAAGGCGCGCATGTCGCGGAACAGCATCTCCACCACCGTCTCGTCGCTGATGCCGATCCCGCCGAGCACCTGCACGCAGCGGTCGGTGACCTTGAACAGCTCCTCGGACACGTACGACTTGGCCATCGAGGACTCGTGTCTGGCCTGCTCGCCCTTGTCCATCAGCCAGCAGCTGTGCCAGATCGTCAACCGGCACTGGTGCAGGGCCACCTCGTTGTCGGCCAGCATGAACGACACGCCCTCGTGCTCGCCGATCGGCTTGCCGAAGGCGGTGCGGGTGCGCGCGTAGTCGAGGGCGATGCTCTGCGCCCGTTCGGCCGCGCCCAGCCAGCGCATGCAATGGGTCAGCCGGGCGGGCGCCAGCCGCAGCTGGGCGTAGCGCAGGGCCTGCCCGGTGCGGCCGAGCACGGCCGAGGGCGGCAGGGTGAGGTTCTCGAAGCGCACCACGGCGTGCCCGCCGACGTAGTTGCGGTCCATCGTGTTCATGACCCGCTCGATCACGATGCCCTCGGCGCCGCCGTCGGCGAGGAACAGCGTTGGCCCCGCCGGCACGTGCGGGTTTTCCGCGAGCTTGGCCATGATGATCCAGGTCTTGGCGCCGTCGGCGCCGGTGATCAGCCATTTGCGCCCGTTGATCACGTAGTTCTCGCCGTCGAACACGGCCTCGGTGCTGAGCTGACCGGGGTCGGAGCCCGCGCCGCCCGGCTCGGTCATCGCGAACACCGAGCGCTGCTCGCCGCGGATCACCGGCATCAGGAACTCGTCGACCTGCTCCGGGTCGGCGATCTTGCCGAGCAGGAACATGTTGCCCTCGTCGGGCGCGGCGCAGTTCATCGCGACCGGTCCCAGCGTCGACCAGCCCGCGGCCTCGTAGACGACGGCCTGTTCCACGTGCGAGAGCCCGAGGCCGCCGTATTCGACCGGCGCCTGCACTGTCAGCAGCTTCTCCGCCCGCGCCAGCTCCACCAGCTCGGCGCGCAGATCGTCGGTCGGCCCGTGTGCGGTCAGGCGCGGGTCGCGTTCGAACGGCACGATCCGATCGGCGACGAACGCGCGGACACGATCGCGCAGGGCGGCCAGGTCATCCGGAATGCTGAAGTCGATCATGAGGTGTAGTTTGCGCGCTGACCATCGGCGCCCGGGGCATTTCGGCCCCGAGTGACACCAAATTCTCAGCGGGCCGGTGTCAGCCGCCGGTTGCGGTGCCCGACCACCCGGCACACCAGGTAGATGGTGAACGAGATCGCGGTGACGAAGGTCGACACCGGCACGCCGGGCGCCAGCGAGAGCAGCAGCCCGCCCACCGCCGCGACCTCGGCGAAGAGCACCGACAGCAGCGCCGCCCGCAGCGGACTCGCCGTCACCTGCGCGGCCGCGGCGGCCGGGGTGATCAGGATGGCCAGCACCAGCAGCGCGCCCACGATCTGCACGCCGAACGCGGCGGTGATGCCGAGCAGTACCGCGAACACCACCGACAGCGCCCGCACCGGAACGCCGCGCGCCACCGCGACCTCGGGATCGGCGCTGGCGAACAGCAGCGGGCGGTACACCACCGAGAGCACCGCGAGCACGCCCGCGGTGCAGGTGAGCAGCAGGGCGAGGCCGTCGTAGCCGACGCTGGCGACCTGCCCGGTCAGCAGCGAGAACTTCGACCCCGCCCGATCGGGCGCGAGCCAGAGGAAAAGCACCGACAGGCCGAGCCCGAACGAGAGCACCACCGCGATCACCGAATCACGTTCGCGCGCACGGGAACCCAGCCAGCCGAACAGGATCGCGGCGACCACCGAACCGGCGATCGCGCCGAACCCGACCCCCACCCCGGCCAGCAGCGCGGCCGAGGCGCCGGTCAGCGACAGCTCGCTGGTGCCGTGCACCGCGAACGACATCTGCCTGCTGACGATCAGCGGCCCGATCAGCCCGGCCAGCAGCCCGAGCAGGGCGCTGGCCAGCAGGGCCTGCTGGACGAAGTCGTAGGTGAGCAGGTCGGCGGTGGTGCCGATGTCGAACATCTGCTGCCAGACCTTGGTGAGCTTGTCCATCAGGCGGTACCGCCGAGCGCGTCCATGTCGTCGCCGGTGCCGACGACGACCAGCCGGTCGCGCACCCGCAGCACCTCGACCTCGGTGCCGTAGAGCTCCGAGAGCGTGGCCGAGGTCATCACCTCGTCGGGGGTGCCGATCCGGAACTCGCCGTCGACCAGGTACAGCACCCGGTCGACCAGCGGCAGGATCGGATTGATCTCGTGGGTCACGAACAGCACGGCGGTGTCGTGCTCGCGGCGGCGCCGATCGACGAGTTCGGCGACCAACCGCTGATTGGCCAGGTCGAGGCTGAGCAGCGGCTCGTCGCACAGCAGCACCGACGGATCGCCGACGAGCGCCTGCGCGACCCGCAGCCGCTGCTGTTCGCCACCGGAGAGCGTTTCCAGCGGCGCGTGCGCGAACTCCTGCGCGCCGACCGCGGCCACCGCGGCCTCGACCTTGCGGGCCCGCTCGCCACGCCCGCGCCAGCCCAGGCCCCACCGATGCCCGTCGACGCCGAGGCCGACCAGGTCGACCCCGCGCAGCTGCACGCCTGCGTCGATGGTCTTCTGCTGCGGGATGTAGCCGATGCCGGGGTTGCCGACATCGGCGCGCCTGCCCGCGATCTCCGCGGTGCCCGCCGTCAGGCCGAGCCTGCCCAGCAGCACCCGCAGCAGCGAGGTCTTGCCGGAGCCGTTGGGACCGAGGACGGCGATGAATTCGCCCGGTGCGACGTCGAGGTCGAGCTCGCGCCACAGGGTGCGCTCGCCGAAGGACAGCGTGGCGCCGCGCAGCCGGATGGCCGCGGCGGTGTCGTCCGCCGGTGCGGTGGCGGCCGGTGCCGCTTCCTCAGTCGTCGACATGGGCGATCCTCAGCGCAGTGCCGCGGCGAGCGCCTTGGCGTTCGCGGTCTGCCACTGCACGTAATCCATTCCGGCGGGCAGGGTTTCGGTGACCTCGACGACCGCGACACCGGCACCCTGGGCCGCGGCGCGCAGGTCCTGGGTCACCTTGTCCTCGGTCTGGGTGTTGTAGATGAGCGCCTTGACCTGCTTGCCGGTGATCAGGTCGCGGGTGGCGGCGACGGCGGCCGGGGCCGGGTCGGTCTCCTGCTCGATCGCTTCCTGGAACTCGTGCGGCGTCTTGTCCTGCGCGGTGGCGGCCACCAGCAGGTAGTGCGCGAGCGGCTCGGACTGGGCGACCGGCGCGTTGGGATGCTGGGTGGCGATCGTGCCGGTGATCGTGCTGACGCCGATCAGCTGGTTCTTGAAGGTCGTCGCGCGCTCGGTGTAGGCGGCGGCGTTGGGGCCGTCGAGCTCGCCGAGCTGGGCGGCGATCCGGTCGGCGACGGCGGCGACGGTGGTCACGTCGTACCAGACGTGCTCGTTCTCGTCGCTCTTGTCGGTGCGCTGCTCGAACGCCTCGACGGTCCGCTTGTCCTTGCCGGAGATGGCCTTCTCGATGAACTCGTCGTAGTGCCCGCCGTTGAACACCACCAGGTCGGCGTCGCTGATCTTGGCGGTATCGGTGGCCGAGGTCTCGAAGGAGTGCGGATCAGCGGCGGGATCGCTGATGATCGAGGTCACCTCGACATCCGGCCCGGCGACGGCGGTCGCGATGGAACCCCACACATTGGTGGAGGCGACGATCGCGAGCCCCTCGGAATCCTTGGACCCGTCCCCACAGGCAGTGAGCCCGACCGCGACGGCCGCCCCCACCGTGAGACCAGCACACATGCGGACGAATCGACTGTTCACGCGGTACTCCTGCAAACCCGAAAACTCATAATGGAAATCGTTACCGTTTTAGATTAGCAGGACCGAGTACCCAGCACGAACCGCATCGAAAAGCCGGGCTCGGGAATCGAGCCCGGCTTCGTCGACGGTTCGTCAGACCAGCACGTCGGCGGGCTGGCTGAGCAGTTGGGCGCAGCGCAGCAGGCCGAGGTGGCTGTAGGCCTGCGGGTGGTTGCCGAGGGAACGCTCGGCGACCGGGTCGTACTCCTCGCTCAGCAGGCCGGTGGGGCCGGCCGCGGCGACGAGCTGGGCGAACAGTGCCTCGGCGTCGGAGCGTCGGCCGATGAGCAGGTAGGCCTCCACCAGCCAGGCGGCGCACAGGTGGAAACCGCCCTCGCCGCCGGGCAGGCCGTCGTCGTGGTGGTAGCGGTAGACCGTCGCGCCGCTGCGCAGCTCGGCCTCGGTCGCCACGACGGTCGCCGCGAAGCGCGGGTCAGCCGGGTCGATCAGGCCGCTCAGGCCGATGTGCAGGGTCGCGGCGTCCAGGTCGGTGCCGTCGTAGGCGGCGGTGTAGGACTGCACCTCCTCGTTCCAGCCCTTCGCCTTCACTTCCTCGGCGATGGTGTCGCGCAGCGGAGCCCACTCGGGGTCGGCCGGGCGGTCGAACCGCTCGGCCAGGGTCAATGCGCGATCGATCGTGAGCCAGCCCATCACCTTCGAGTACACGTGGTGGCGCGGGTTGCCGCGGATCTCCCAGATACCGTGATCGGGCTCGGTCCAGCGCCGCTGCACCGCCGACACCATGGCGTGCACCAGCTCCCAGTCGGCGTCGGGCAGTGCCTTGGTGGGCTCGGTGATGCCCTGACGTTCCCGCTCGTGCGCCATCGTGGTGATCAGGTCGACGATCGGCCCGAACACGTCGAGCTGCACCTGCATGTTGGCCGCGTTGCCCACGCGAACCGGCCGCGAGCCCGCGTAACCGGGCAGCAGGTCGATGACGGCTTCCGGCGGCAGCGTCTCGCCGTAGATCGTGTACAGCGGGTGCAGCCGCTCGGGGCCGGGGATCGTGTCGAGCACCCGGTGCACCCAGCCGAGGAACTCGTCGGCCTCGGTCAGCGAGCCGAGGTGCACGAGCGCCTGCGCGGTGAGCGAGGCGTCGCGCAGCCAGCAGTAGCGGTAGTCCCAGTTGCGCACGCCGCCGATGTCCTCGGGCAGCGAGGTGGTCGCCGCGGCCAGGATGGAGCCGGACGGGCGGTGCACCAGGCCGCGCAGGGTCAGCGCCGAGCGCTTCATCAGATCGGGCTTGAGCGGGGGCAGCTGCAGCCCGGCCGCCCACTCCGACCAGTACTGCTCGGCGAGCTGCCTGCGCTGGTGTTCCGGCGTCATCGACGGCGCCAGATCGGCTGTGCCGCAGCGCAGTTCGAGGACGACGGGCGCGGCCGACGGATCGACCACCGCGCGTGCCTGCTCGCTGACGCCGTCGAACAGGATCTCCCACTCCACGCCGGGGGAGCGCAGCACCATGGGTTCGTTGGTGCCGCTCACCCGCAGGCCACCGGTCACCGCCTCGATGCGCACCGGCACCTGGCCGAACTCCGGCCGCGGCGCGAAGGTGACGACGGCCTTCGCGTCGCCGGTGATCACGCGGGTCAGGTCGGTGCGGTCGGCGGGCACGTCGTGCGGCAGATAGTCCATCACCTGCAGGCTCGACCAGCGCGTCTGGACGGTCATCGTGCCGTCCACGTAGCGCTGCGACAGCGGCAGGCCCGCGCGTTCGGGCGCGACCGTGAAGTGTCCGGCGGCCGCGCCGCCGAGCAGGTGCGCGAACACCGCCGCCGAGTCGGGCTCGGGGTGGCAGAACCAGGTGACCGTCGCGTCGGGGGTGAGCAGCGCGACCGAGCGCGGGCTGGCCAGCATGGTCAGCCGCTCGATGCGGGGCGCGCTCGCGCCGGCGAGCCAGGTGCGGCGCTCCTCCACGAGGAAGGCCAGCGCGCGGGCGACGTCCTCGGTGGAGCCGACGCGCAGCTTCGCCAGGCTCTCGCCCTCGCCGACCTTGATGCCCACGTCGGGCCCGGACAGCACGCGGAAGGCCTTCTCGTCGGTGACGTCGTCGCCGAAGAACACCGCCGCCGAGGCACTCTCCTGGTGCCGGATGGTGTCGAGCGCGGTGCCCTTGTCGGTCGGGATCACCGCGAGCTCGATCACCGCCTTGCCCTCGGTCACCTGGACGCCGACCCAGCAGGCCGGGCCCTGACGCACGGAATTCAGTGCGCGCCTGCCGATCTCGGGGCTGGCGTTGCGCACGTGCAGCGCGGCGCTGGCCGGCTTGGTCTCGACGGTGACGCCGGGGTTCTCGGCGGCGATCTGGGCGAAGGCGGTCTGGATCTCGGCGAGCAACTGCTTGGCGTCGTTGTCGATCGCGTGCACGAAGCCCACGTCGAACTCCGAGCCGTGGCTGCCGATCAGCTGCACCTCGACCGGTAGGCGCGAGAGCGCGGCCAGATCACGTAGCGCGCGACCGGAAATCACCGCGGCGGTGGTGTTGGACAGACCGGCGAGCGCGCGTAGCGCGCTCACCGATTCCCGATGGGGAAACGCCTTCGTCGGGTCGGACACGATCGGGGCGATGGTCCCGTCGTAGTCCGAAGCAACCAAGAGCCGTGGCACGCGCGCAACCGACGCCAGTGCACGGCGGACATCCAAGGGCAGATCCTGTGCGCTCACGCATCCAACCTAGTGATCGGGGGAGTTGATCAGGGGGCGCGAAAAACAATACTGCGTCAATTCTGGCGCACCGGCGGCGCGGCGGGTTGTGCGCGCGGTGTCTCGCAAATCCTGGGCATATGCACGAACGGCCATACATCCTCCGTAGGAGGGCATATGGCCGTTCGGCGCGCTGGGGGTATGGGTTACCCGCGATCACCCAGCAACAGGTCGACGGTGAGCTCGAGGCGCTCTGTGACGTCGGTCGCCGAGGCACGGCGGGTGAGCCAGGCCACCAGGTTCGACAGCCACACGTCGGAGATGACCCTGGCGATGGCGAGCTGACGCTCGTCGGGCTCGCCGTCGCTCATCGCGCGGGCGAAGACGCGGTCCATCACCTTGCCGACGCGATCGACCTCGGCGGCCGCGGACGCGTCGGCGAACATGAACGCGCGCGTCATGGCCTCGGTGAGCAGCGGGTCGCGCTGCATCATCCGGGTGATCTGGGTGAGCAGGCCGTGCATGCGCTCGGACGGGCCGTCGCCGGGTAGGGGGCGACGCTTGCCCTCGAACTGCTCGAACTCTCTGGCCAGGGCGGAGACCAGCAGGTGCACCTTGGACGGGAAGTAGCGGTAGAGGGTGCCGACGGCGACGTCGGCGCGCTCGGCCACCGCGCGCATCTGCACGGCGTCGTAGCCGCCCTTGGAGGCCAGTGCCAGCGTGGCGTCGAGGATGCGCTTGCGCCGTTCGCGCTGCGCGTTGGAACTCAGCTCGTCCTCGGACAGTGTCGTCACGGTGGGCGTGGGGGCGGGACTGTCCATCGTGGAAACCCTTTCGCTGAGTGCACCTGAATCGTCTGCCGAGCAGGTCTCTTGACTTATACCCGGCCCGGATATTAGAACATGTTCTAGGAGTGGGAGCCACGCCGGAAGGGCGGTTTTTCTTGTGACCATCGCCACCACTGACGAGCATAAAGCCGCCGCGGAGTCGCTGCGGGGCTGGGCGAGTTCGGTCGCGCCGATTGCAACAATGCGGGCCGGCGGTGCCGGAAGCTGGCACACGTACTGGCCCGCGCTCACCGAGTTCGGCCTCTTCGAGGTCGCGCTCGACGAGGAGCACGGCGGCCTCGGCGGAACGGTCGCCGACCTGGCCGTGTTCCTGGAACAGACCGCCGACGACCTGGTCGCCGGACCGGTACTGGCCACAGCGCTGGCCGGGTTGATCACCCAGGGCGCGGTGACCGGCGCCGAGCCGTGCGGTGTCGCCGTGCCGACCGACGAGGTGGCGGCCAAGGCGGTCGACACCGACGACGGCTGGACCGTCACCGGGACATGGGAATTCGTCTACGGCGCCGACGCCGAGACCCAGGTGCTCGTCCCCGCGAACACCGTCGACGGGGTGCGCTGGCTGCTGATCCCGGCCGCGTCCGTCACCATCTCGCCGCTGTCGAGCTCGGATCACACCGTCTCGCTGGCCCAGGTCGCGGCGACCGGGGTCGCCGTCCCCACGGCGCGCGGCTTCGCCCCCGACGTGGACGTCGCCGACCTGTTCGTCGCCCTCGTGGTGGCCGAGCTGGCCGGCGTCGCGGGCTGGTGCCTGCGCACCGCGGTCGACTACGCCAAGGTCCGTGAGCAGTTCGGCAAGCCGATCGGCAGCTTCCAGGCGATCAAGCACATCTGCGCGTGGATGCTGTGCCGCACCGAGCTGATCCGCGCGGTCGCCGCCGACGCCGCCGCCGCGATCGACGAGGGCGGGGCGGAACTGCCGATCGCCGCCGCCGTCGCCGCGGCCACCGCGCTCGACGCCGCGGTCGACACCGCCAAGGACGCCATCCAGGTGCTCGGCGGCATCGGCTTCACCTGGGAACACGACGCGCACTTCTACCTGCGCCGGGCCAGCGCCCTGCGTCAGCTGCTGGGTGGCTCGGCCCGCTGGCGGGCCAGGGTCGCCGAGCTCACCAGGGCCGGGCAGCGCCGCACGACCGGTGCCGAGCGTGTCCTCGGTGACGTGGCCGGCGATTCCGCGCTCACCGCCGAGATCGCCGCCATCGCCGCGCTGGCGCCCGAGCAGCGTCGCCGGGCCCTGGTCGAGGGCGGGTTCGTGATGCCGCACTGGCCGAAACCGTATGGGCGCGAAGCCGATCCGATGACATGCCTGCAGATCGCCGAACAGCTGCGCCGGGCCGAGCTCGAGGTCCCCGATCTCGCGGTCGCCGGCTGGGCGGTGCCGACGCTGCTGCGCTTCGGCACCGAGGCGCAGATCGAGCGCTATGTCTGGCCGACGCTGCACGGCGACGTCACCTGGTGCCAGCTGTTCAGCGAGCCGGGCGCGGGCTCCGACCTCGCGGCGCTGCGCACCACGGCCGAGAAGGTCGACGGCGGCTGGGTGCTGCGCGGCCAGAAGGTCTGGACCTCGCTGGGCTCGGAGGCGAACTGGGGCATCTGCCTGGCGCGGACCGACCCGACCGCCGCCAAGCATCGCGGGATCAGCTACTTCCTGGTCGACATGCACGCCGCCGGTGTGCAGGTGCGCCCGCTGGTGACGATCACCGGCGAGGCCCGCTTCAGCGAGGTTTTCCTCGACGAGGTCTTCGTCCCGGACGACTGCCTGGTCGGCGCGCTGAACAACGGCTGGAAGATCGCGCGCACCACCCTGTCGGCCGAACGGGTCGCCATGGGCGGCGGCGGCATCGGCGGCGCGCTGGAGGCGCTGCTGGACCGTTTCCCGGTCGGTGGATGGGGAACAGAGTTGCGTGAGGACCGGTTCGGCGCCCTGATCTCCTCGTCGATTGCTGGCTCGTTGCTGGAACAGCGCATCGCCGAGGCGACGATGGCCGGAGTGGACGCGGGCGCCCAGGCGAGCGTGCGCAAACTCGTCGGTGTCCGGCACCGGCAGGACCTGGCGGAATACGCCTTGGAACTTTCTGGCGAAGAAGGCTCCCTGGAAGATGACGCTCTGAAAGAATTCTTGCTCACACGCTGTCTCTCCATCGCGGGCGGTACCGAGCAGATCCTGTTGACCGTGGCCGCCGAACGGATTCTCGGCCTGCCGCGCGATGCGGACAGTTAGCTCGATGAGGGAGGACGCCGTGGACTTCACCCGCGACGAAAGCGCCGACGCTGTTGCCGAGGTGGTCGTGAGCCTGCTCGAACGCGAGCAGGCCCGAGATATGGAATTGTGGCCGAGCCTGATCGACTCCGGCCTGCTCGCGGTGCCGGTACCCGAGCGGTTCGGTGGCGACGGCATGGGTCTGCTCGAGGTGTCGGCCCTGCTCATGGAGCTGGCCACCGACGCGGTGGCGGTGCCCGCGCTGCCGACCTTCGGATTCGGCGTGCTGCCGCTGGCGCCGGTGCTGCCCGACGACCTGGCCGGGCTGGTGCTCGCCGAGGTCGGCAAGGGCACCGTGCTCACGGCCGCGCTCAACGAGCCCGGCGCGCCGTTCACCACCGCGCCGAGTACCAAGGCCGTGCGCGACGGCGACACCGTGCGCATCACCGGTCGCAAGGTCGGCGTGATCTACGCCGAGCAGGCGCGCTGGATCCTGGTGCCCACCGACGCGGGCGTCGCGCTCGTCGAATCGGTGGCGCCCGGTCTGGAGATCGTCCCGGTGGCGGGCTCGGCGGGCATCCCCGAGGCGTCGCTGGTGCTCGACGAGGTCGAGATCCCGGCCGCGCAACTGCTGCCCGATCTGCTGCCCAGCCTGCACCGGCACGCTCTGGCCACCCTCGGCGCGGTCGCCGACGGGCTGCTCAAGGGCGCGCTCACGCTCACCGCCGAACACGTCCGCACCCGGGAACAGTTCGGCAGGCCGCTGGCCGAATTCCAGGCGGTGGCGCAGGAGATCGCCGACCTGTACGTGGTCTCGCGGACCCTGCACGTGGCCGCCGAGTCGGCGTGCTGGGCACTGGCCCAGGACGATTCCTCGCCCGCGCACCAGCGCCGCATCGACGAGGACCTCGACGTGCTCGCCTACTGGGCGGCCGCCGAAGTTCCGCGCGCCATGCAGCAATGTCACCACCTGCACGGTGGACTTGGTGTGGATATCACCCACCCGATGCACCGGTACTACTCACAGGCCAAAGACCTCGCCCGTCTGCTCGGCGGCGCGGGCCTGCGCCTCGACCTTCTGGGAGCAAGATGTTCATCGATCTGACCGCCGAACAGCGGCGGTTGCGCGAGGAATTGCGTTCCTATTTCGCCGATCTCGTCACCCCGGCCGAACACGCCGAGATGGCGGTCAACCGGCACGGCGACGCCTACCGCGAGGTGGTGCGCCGGATGGGCCGTGACGGCTGGCTCGGCGTCGGCTGGCCGAAGGAATTCGGCGGCCAGGGCTTCGGCCCGATGGAACAGCAGATCTTCTTCAACGAGGCGGTGCGCGCCGACGTGCCGCTGCCGCTGGTGACCCTGCTGACCGTCGGCCCGACCCTGCAGAAGTACGGCACCGAGGCGCAGAAGCAGAAGTTCCTGCCCGGAATCCTCTCCGGCGACATCCATTTCGCCATCGGCTACTCCGAGCCGGAGGCGGGCACCGACCTCGCCGCGCTGCGCACCACCGCGGTCCGTGACGGCGACGGCGACTGGATCGTCAACGGGCAGAAGATCTTCACCACCGGCGCGCACGAGGCCGACTACGTGTGGCTGGCCTGCCGCACCGGCTCGGTCGAGTCGCGCCACCGCGGCATCACGATCCTGATCGTCGACACCACCGACCCCGGCTACTCGTGGACGCCGATCATCACCTGCGACGGCGCCCACCACACCAACGCCACCTACTTCGACGACGTGCGCGTGCCAGCGGAGATGCTGGTCGGCGAGGAGAACCGCGGCTGGCGGCTGATCACCACCCAGCTCAACCACGAGCGGGTCAGTCTCGGCCCCTCGGGCAAGATCGAGCAGCTCTACGACCGCCTGCACGACTGGTCGGCCGCGCACCGGGTGCTCGGTGAGCCCGAGGTGCGTCGCGCGCTGGGCCGGGTGCGCACCATGGTGCGGCTCAACGAACTGCTGAACTGGCAGGTCGCGGCCGCCGACCCGGCCGCCGCGCAGAACACGGTGATCGCCGACGCCTCGGCCACCAAGATCTTCTCCACCGAATCCCTGCAGGAAGCGGGCCGGGTGGTCGAGGAGATCATCGGCCGCTACGGCGATCCGGCCGAGCCGGACACCGCCGAACTGCTCGGCTGGCTGGACCGGCGCACCAAGCAGAACCTCGTCGTCACCTTCGGCGGCGGCGTCAACGAGATCATGCGCGAACTGGTGGCCTCGGCCGGCCTCGAACTGCCGCGCGTCCCCCGATGAGCAAGGAGCCGGGCGTGCCGGAGAGCATCACCCCAGAAGACATCCCAGAGGCATTGGCGAAGCTGGCCGCGGCCGGCGAGTCGGCGCCGCGGGCCGGGCGCGACCCGGTGAACCAGCCGATGATCAACAACTGGGTCGAGGCGATCGGCGACACCAACCCGATCTACGTCGACGAGGCCGCCGCCAAGGCCGCCGGGCATCCGGGCATCGTGGCGCCGCCCGCCATGGCCCAGGTGTGGACGATGAACGGCCTGCACGGTCAGCGCACCGCCGACGACCCGCTCGGCCTGGCGACGCAGCTGCTGGACGAGGCGGGCTACACCTCCGTCGTCGGCACCAACTGCGAGCAGACCTACCACCGCTACCTCCAGCCCGGCGAGGAGGTGACCGTCACCAGCAGGCTCTCGGAATTCAAGGGCCCCAAGCGCACCGGGCTCGGCGACGGCTGGTTCCTCACCTTCACCACCACCTGGTCGGTGGGTGACGAGGTGGTCACCGAAATGCTGTTCCGCATCCTCAAATTCGCGCCTGCCGCCAAGGACGCGCCCGCGCCCGCGGCGAGCGACATCGAGCTCGCGCCCGAGGGCCGGGTGGGCCCCGTGATCTCGAAGGACACCGAATTCTTCTGGGCCGGTACCGAAATCGGCGAGCTGCGCATCCAGCGCCTGCCCGACGGCTCGCTGCGGCACCCGCCGGTGCCCGCCCTGTGGCAGGACAAGGCCGAGACCACCGACTACGTGGTCGCGGCCGGCACCGGCACCGTGTTCAGCTTCGTCGTGCACCACGCGCCGAAGGTGCCCGGCCGTGAACTGCCGTTCGTCGTCGCGCTGGTGGAGCTCGACGAGGGTGTGCGCATGCTCGGCGAGCTGCGCGGCATCGATCCGTCCGAGGTCGCGATCGGGGCGCCGGTGCGCGCCGCCTTCGAGAAACTCCCCGACGGCACGGTGCTGCCGTACTGGCGGGCCGTGCGGTGACCACCGCCTCCGACAGTTCCCGCGACGGCCTCGGCGTCGGCGCGCGGTACCCCGTCGGTGATCGTGCCGTGCCGCCGCGTTCTGCCCGTCCGGAAAGGACCCGCTAGTGACTACGACTTTCGACCCCGCCGCCATCGCGGTGGGCACCGCGCTACCGGAGCTGGTGATCCACGCCGATCCCACCTTCGTGATCAGTACCGCCCTGGCGACCAGGGACTTCCAGGACGTGCACCACGACCGCGACAAGGCGGTGCAGCGCGGGTCAGACGACATCTTCGTCAACATCCTCACCGACACCGGTCTCGTGCAGCGGCTGGTCACCGATTGGGCCGGGCCGCGCGCGCTGGTGAAGTCCATCGCGCTGCGCCTTGGCGTGCCGCTGTATTCCGGTGACACCCTGACGCTTTCGGGCACGGTCACCGCGATCGACGGCGCGCGGATCACCATCGATGTGCGCGGGCGCGACAGCCTCGGCGAGCACATCACGGCCACGGCCGTCATCGTCCACCCCGATCTGGAGCAGCAATGAGCACAGCAGCACGCGGCGGATCAGCGACGGGCGCCGGCCTCTCCGGGCGAGCCGCGATCGTCGGCATCGGTGCCACCGATTTCTCCAAGGACTCCGGCCGCAGTGAGCTGCGGTTGGCGGCCGAGGCGGTCAGCGCCGCGCTCGCCGACGCCGGCCTCACGCCGGCCGATGTCGACGGCCTGACCACCTTCACCATGGACACCAACACTCAGGCCGCCGTGGCCAGGGCGGTGGGCATCCCGAGCCTGAAGTTCTTCAGCCACATCGGTTACGGCGGCGGCGCGGCGTGCGCGACCGTGCAGCAGGCCGCCATGGCGGTGGCCACCGGCGTGGCCGACGTGGTGGTCGCCTACCGCGCGTTCAACGAGCGCTCCGGCGCCAGGTTCGGCCAGTTCTCACCCGCGCTCGCCGCCGCGCCGACGTCCTCCGGGATCGACGCGGGCTGGGCCTACCCGCAGGGCCTCGGCACGCCCGCCGCGCAGGTCGCGATGGTCGCGCGCCGGTACATGCACGTCACCGGCGCGACCAGTGCCGACTTCGGCGCCGTCGCGGTGGCCGACCGCAAGCACGCCGCGGTGAACCCGAACGCCTTCTTCTACGGCAAGCCGATCACCCTGGAGCAGCACCAGGATTCGCGCTGGATCGCCGAACCGCTGCACCTGCTCGACTGCTGCCAGGAGTCCGACGGCGGCGTCGCCATCGTTGTCACCAGCGCCGAGCGCGCGCGTGACCTCCCGCAGCGACCCGCGATCATCGCGGCCGCCGCGCAGGGCAGCGGCGCCGACCAGTACGTGATGACCAGCTACTACCGCGACGCCATGACCGGCCTGCCGGAAATGGGTCTTGTCGGCGATCAGCTCTGGGCGCAGAGCGGACTGAGCGCCGCCGACATGCAGGCCGCGATCCTCTACGACCACTTCACCCCGTTCGTGCTCATGCAGCTCGAGGAGCTGGGGTTCTGTGGCCGCGGCGAGGCCAAGGACTTCATCGCCGACGGTGCCATCGAGATCGGCGGCAAGCTGCCGCTGAACACGCACGGCGGTCAGCTGGGCGAGGCCTACATCCACGGCATGAACGGCATCGCCGAGGGCGTGCGCCAGATTCGCGGCACCTCGGTGAACCAGGTCGACGGGCTCGAGCGCATCCTCGTCACCGCGGGCACCGGCGTCCCCACCTCGGGCCTGGTCCTCACCGCCTAGCGCGGTCACCAGGTGCGGCGCACACCGCCCTTCGGTCCGGCGACCAGACTCGCCGCGGGCACGTCCTCGGCGACGACGGCGCCCGCGGCGATCACGGCATCACGCCCGATGCTGACGCCGGGCAGGATGGTCGCCCCCGCGCCGATCCACACGTTCTCCGCGATATCGATCTGTCCGCCGGTGAGGAATTGCCGCCGCTCCACCGGGTCGACGGGATGGCCCAATGGTGATCATCGTGACCTTGGGCGCGATCATCACGGTTTCGTAGGCTCGGTGCCGTGCTCCCACGCCACGTCGTCGATGTTCACCTGCTCCTGATCCGCGAGGGCAGGCTGCTGCTGAGCCTGCGCCGCAGTGGGGACGAGTTCGACCATCGCTGGCACCTGCCGTCGGGAAAGCTGGAACCCGGCGAGTCCGCCACGGCCGCCGCCGTGCGCGAGGCGAACGAGGAGGTCGGTGTCGACATCGACCCCGCGGCCCTGCGGCTGATCCACGTCGCCCATGTCACCGCACCCGGCCGGGACGCGCGGCTCGGCCTGTTCTTTCGCGCCGACGATTGGCAGGGTGAGCCGGCTAATCGGGAGCCCGACAAATGCTATGCACTGCGCTGGTTCGGGCTCGATGAGCTGCCCGACGACGTGATCGAATATTCGGCACTCGGCATCGCCGCGCTGAATTCACACGCGCCCTATTCGGAGTTCGGCTGGCGGTAGGCCGGTGCGGGATCGCGCTCGCCGGGTCGTCGAATTGAAATATGCTGTGCCGCACTACGTCAGATGAGTCTTTCGGAATGGTGGCGAGCCCGCGCGTCAATTCGTTGGCGCAGACGAGCGCGCCGGTCCGGCACGCTCCAGAAACCGGGCGAGCGGGCGGGTGAGCTGTTCGACGTTGTGATCGGTCCCAGCGGGCTCGTCGGCGCGCAATCCGGCGAGCCGGTCGAAGACAAGACCCTCCAGCAGCGCGAGGAAGTCGGCGGCGCGGGCCCGTGGCTCGGGGTCGCCGAGGCCAGCGAACAGGTCGGTGGCGGCGGTCATCGAGAACAGGCTGTTCGCCAGGCGCGCGTGGAGGTCGGCATCGCCGCGCACCTCGATGATCAGCGCGTGCCTGGCGACGAGTTCGTCGCGGCGCCGCGCGAGGAGCTCGTCGAGCCAGGTGGCGATCCCGTGCGCGATGTCGGCCGTCGAGCTGATCTCCGCCGTTCTCAGCGCGACGAAGTCGGCGTGGGAGCGCGCGGTGATGCCGTCGGCGACCGCCGCGATCAGTGCCTGTCGCGTGCGGAAGTAGTACGAGGTCGAGCCCGCGGGCAGGGCGAGCGCGGTGTCGACGGCGCGGTGGGTGAGTGCGCGGATGCCGTGTGCAGCGATGAGCTCGATCGCGCCCGTCACGATCCGCGCTCTGCGGTCTGTGGACATCGTCACCTTCCCTGGTCAGCCGACTCCGCCTGCCTCTACAACTGTAGAGGAACGAGGAGGTCGGTATGACGGTGACACTCGACCCGGCGCAGGTCGCCGCGGCGGACAGGCTCGCGGCGCTGCTCGATCGGCACGGCAGGCCGCGCAGGCGGCAGCGCGGTGTCTACCTGCACGGCAGGCCGGGGCGCGGCAAGACGATGGTGATGGACCGCTTCTTCGCCACGGCCGATCCGGAACACAAGCGCCGCTTCCACTTCCATGCCTTCTTCGCCGAGCTGCACACCGCCACACACGTTCTCGGCTCGATCGACCGGGCCGTCGACAGCCTGCTCGGCACCGCCGAGCTGGTGTGCTTCGACGAGTTCCACGTCAACGACATCGGTGACGGCATGCTCATCGCCCGCCTGCTCGACGCCCTGTTCGCCCAGCGCCGCACCCTCGTCGTCACCTCGAATCAGGCGCCCCGCGAGCTGCTGCCCAACCCGCTGTTCCACGACCGTTTCGTGCCGAGCATCGAACGCATCCTGGCGCACCTCGACGTCGTCGCGCTCGACGGCCCGCTGGACTACCGCACCCTCGGCCCCCGGCGCGGCAGCGGTTTCGGCTCGGGCGCCTACCTCCTCGACCCGGCTTCCCCGCTCGGCGGTGACATCACCGTCGACCTGGGCGACGGTCGCTCGGTCCGGGCACTGGCCGTCGACGCCGACGCGGTCACCTTCGACTTCGCCGACCTCTGCGGCGCGCCGACCGGCGCCGCCGACTACCTGCGTCTCACCGGACGCTTCCGGCGCTGGACCCTGCGCGCGGTCCCGCGCCTGCGCGAGGTGCCGCCCGATCAGGCGATGCGCCTGGTCAACCTGATCGACGTGCTCTACGACGCCGACCTGCCCTGCACCGTGCACGCGGCCGCGCCCCTCGCCGAGCTGACCGCCGGGGTACCCGCGGTGCCCGACCTGGCCCGCACGGCCAGCCGACTCAGTGAAACGTCACATATCGCCGATACAGCCATTCGTACCGTGTAACACCGGCGGAGAGGACAATAAAAGGGAGGTCATCCGAAGTATCGATTTCCTCCCGGGCACACCACCCGGCGTGTAACTATGTGGCTGTTTTGTGCAGGCTCTTGGGTTTGGTGGTACAGCAGTGATCGGGGTGAGTCAGCCCATTACGCGGGCGATCGTCGTGATCGCGCTACTCGTCGCTGCCACGATCGCGCTGCACGGATATCTGCCAGGCGCCGAATCCACCGAATCGTCGAACAGCACGCCCTCGCCCCTGCTGGTGGCGGTGATGCCGGTGTTGCTGCTGGTGTCCATCGTCATCCTGGTCGCCGGGGTGATCGCGAGCCAGCATCGGCTGCCGCTGGCCATGCCGCAGGTCGAACGCGAGGCGACACCGCCCTTCAACTGGCGGCGCCTGGCGCTGCTCGGCCCCCTGGTCCTCGCCGCGATCACCCTGGTCTTCGCTGCCGGCGTCGCCGCGCTGTTCCTGCTGCCCGGCGCGCGGACCACGCGGCCGGGCACGGCGACCAGGCCCGAGGGCTCCGGCCCGGTGCCGACCCCCACCGACGCGCCCGCCCCCGACCCCGGCACCGGACCCGCCGAACTGACCGGCACCGCACTGCTGATCGCGGCCGCCCTGGCCATCGCGCTGATCGTGCTGGCGCTGCTCGGGCTGATCGTCGTCGCGGCCGCCGCGCGCCGCGAACCCTCCGCCGCCACGCCCGCGCAGGCCGAGACCCCGCCCAGCGCCGTCGACTCGCTCACCAGGGCCGCCGAGATGGGCCTCGCCGCGATGAACGCGCCGGGCCAGGATCCACGCACCGCCATCATCGCCTGTTACGTGGCCATGGAACGCGGGCTGTCCAGTGACCGCGCCGCCCGTCCGCTCGCCTCCGACACCCCGATGGAAGTGCTCGCCCGCGCCTTCGAAAGCGGTGTGCTGCACGACGCTTCGGCCCGCGAGCTGGTCGCGCTGTTCGAGGAGGCGCGGTTCAGCCCGCACTCGATGCTGGAATGGCAGCGCATGCGCGCCGAACAGCTGCTGCGCATCGTGCTCTCGGATCTGCAGCGAAGGTTGGTGCCGGCATGAGCGGTCAGCGCCCGGAGGCGGTAGCTTGCGTGACCACGCAGGGCGCCCGAGCATGCCGAGAGGACACAGCGTGAACCGATCCGGAGTCGTCTGGACCGCGGTGATCGTGGTGGCCGCGCTCGAAGTGCTGCTGGTGCGCACGGCCCGCGACGCGGTGCTGCTCGCGGTGGCCCTGCCGGTCGCGGTCGCGCTGGCCATGCTGGTCTGGTCGATGCGGCAGCGGGTGGTGCGCGAGGAACCGCTCACCGAGTACATCGACAACGGCCCGGCCGAGATGCTCGGCCGCTGGCACGCGCGCGCGTCCATGCTGACCGCCCGTGCCGACGGCACCAGGGCCGACTGGGACCGGCACCTGCGGCCGTTGCTCGCCAAGGAGTTCGAACTGTCCACCGGCCTGCGGGTCGCCAAGAACCGGCGCGCCACCGAGGCCGCCGGACAACTGCAGTTCGGTCCCGAATTGTGGCGCTGGGTCGATCCGGCGAACTCGGCACTGCGCGACCAGGTCGGTCGCGCACCGGGTAGGGCGGCGCTGGATGAGATCCTGCGCCGATTGCAGACGATGTGAGGGGTTAGAGGCCACCGATGACCATGCCGTTGAACGTGACCGTCCAGCGCTCCGACGCCGTGCTGCGTGAGCTGGGCCGAGTCGTGGTCGGCAAGCGAGATGAGCTGCAGCTCATCATGATCGCCGTCCTGTCCGGAGGACACATCCTCATCGAGGACCTGCCCGGCCTCGGGAAGACGCTGATCGCGCGGTCCTTCGCCGCCGCGCTCGGCCTCGATTTCACCCGCGTGCAGTTCACACCCGATCTACTGCCCGCCGACCTGCTCGGCTCGACGATCTACGACATGTCCTCGGGCCGGTTCAACTTCCGGCGCGGCCCGGTGTTCACCAATGTGCTGCTCGCCGACGAGATCAACCGCACCCCGCCCAAGACCCAGGCCGCGCTGCTGGAGGCGATGGCCGAGGGTCAGGTGAGCATCGACGGCGAAACCTTCCTGCTGCCACAGCCTTTCATCGTGCTGGCCACCGACAACCCGATCGAGTACGAGGGCACCTACCCGCTGCCGGAGGCCCAGCTCGACCGGTTCGCCATCCAGCTGCGCCTCGGCTATCTCTCCGAGCAGGACGAGACGCAGATGATCCGGCGCAGGCTCGAACGCGGGTCCACCCCGCCGCAGGTCGGGCAGGTCGTCGACGCGCAGGGCCTGATGGAGATGCGGCAGTCGGTCGAATTCGTCACCGTGCACCCCGATGTCGTGAACTACGTGGTGGCGCTGGCCTCGGCGACCCGCAGCCACCCGCAGGTGGAGGTCGGCGCGAGTCCGCGCGCCGAGCTCGACCTGGTGCAGATGTCGCGGGCGCGAGCGCTGCTGCTCGGGCGCGACTACGTGATCCCCGAGGACGTCAAGGCGCTCGCGGTGCCCGCCATGTCGCACCGCATCACGCTGCGCCCCGAGATGTGGGTGCGCCGGATCCGCGGTGAGGACGTCATCACCGAGCTGCTACGCCGTCTACCGGTGCCCCGCGCCACCAGCACATGAAGCACCGCGACGAATCCAGGACCGTCGAGGTCGACCTGCGGTGGCGACCGGCGCCGCTGGTGTTCATCCTGGCCGGGTGCGCGGCGGTCGCGCTGGTCGTCGCGGTCCTGCGCGGGCAGTGGCAGCTCGTCGTCTTCGCCGCGCCGATGCTCGGGGTGCTGGTCACCGCGCCGTGGCAGCGGAACCCGACCAGGATCCAGGTCGACGGCAGCGGCACGGTGCGCTGTTTCGAGGGCGAGGTGGTCGGCTGCAACGCGGTCGCCTTCGTCGAACAGGGGCACGCGCTGCTGCGGATGACCACGGTGCCGCTGACCGGACTCGACATCGAGGTCGAGGAGGCGCACGATTCGGGCACCGCGCCCGCGGGCATGCGGCTCGGCCTGTCCGCGACCCGCTGGGGCCGATATCCCGTGCAGGTCAAGGTTTCCGCGCTGAGCCCGGCCGGGCTCGCGGTCGCCACCGCCGAACTGCCCGCCGCCAAGCTGTACGTGTACCCGATCGCCGATCCGCAGCGAATGCGCTTGCCGCGCACGGAACTTCCCGACCGGATCGGCACCCATCTCACCCGCAAGCACGGCCCCGGCGTCGAATACGCCGACATCCGCGCCTTCGCCCCCGGCGATCAGCTGCGCACCGTGAACTGGCCGGTCAGCGCGCGTCGCGGCAGGCTCTATGTCACCGAACGCTTCACCAATCGGTCCGCCGACGTGGTCGTGCTGGTCGACACCTCGCAGCAGGCGCCGGGTCCGGCCACCGCGTCGCTGGAACTGTCGGTGCGCGGCGCGGCCCAGGTGGTGCAGTCCACGCTGCAGGCCGGCGACCGGACCGCCGTCGTGTGCCTCGGCGATTCGCCGCGCTGGCTGCGCCCCGACATCGGCCGCAGGCAGTTCTACCGGATCGTCGACACCGTGCTCGGCGTCGGCGACGAGCACGTCCCGACCACCGGCACCCTGGCCCCGCACGCCGCGGTGCCGATCGGCGCGATCGTGGTCGCCTTCTCCACCCTGCTCGACACCCAGTTCGCGCTGGCCCTGATCGACCTGCGCAAACGCGGGCACGTGGTGGTCGCCGTCGACGTCCTGCGCGGCACCCCGTTCGAGGACGGGCTCGACCCGACGATGGCCAGGATGTGGCAGCTCGAGCGCGCGTCGATGTATCGCGACATGGGTTCGGTCGGCGTCGACATCATCGCCTGGCCCGCCGAGACCAGGCTCGACCAGTCCATGCGGCTGCTGCCGCAACACCGCCGGACGGTGCGGGTGCGCCGATGACCAGATTCCTCGCCCTGCTCGCCGGCCTGCTGCTGGTCGCCGCGGTCGCGCTGATCCAGCCGCTCGCCGGGATTCTCGCGCTGGCGCTGGTCATCGCGAGCTGGTGGTGGCGGCCCGCCTCGGTGGGCGCCGTCCTCGTGGTGATCGCGGTGCTCGCCTTCGCGGAGGTGGGTGTGATCGCCGCCGCGGCGACCGGGCTGGTGGCGACCACCTATCTGCTCAACGCCGCCGTCCTGCACGCGCCGGAAGGCGTTGTGCCGACGACGATTCCGTCGGTCGGCGGCGCGGTGCTGTTCACCATCGCCGCCGCCACCGCCGCGCTCGTCCCGGTGGAGCTCGTGTGGGCGCCGCTGGCCGCGCCGGTGTTGATCGTGCTGATCTACGCGCTGCTGGTCGGCGGGCTCGCGGGCAAGGGCGCGACCGATCCCGAGGTGCACAGTGACTCCGGACGCGACGATGCCGCGATGGCGGACGGGCCCGCGTAGGCCGCTGGGGCACAAGAATGCCCGCCGGTCGGGGGAACCGGCGGGCATCCGCGTGGGGGTCAGGCGATCGTCAGGGCGACCTCACCCAGGACCGGCGCGTCCTCGCGCTCGACCACGGTGACGGCGCCGATCAGCTCCTCGCCCACGCGCCAGACCTTGATCCGCAGCGTCTCGCCCGGGAACAGCACCCCGGCGAACTTGGCCCTGAACCCGCCGACCCTGCTCGCGTCACCGTCGAGCAGTTCGTCGGTGAGCGCCTTGCACACCACGCCGTAGGTGCACAGGCCGTGCAGGATCGGGGCGGGAAAGCCCGCGCCCTTGGCGAATTCGGGATCGGAGTGCAGCGGGTTGCGGTCACCGCAGAGGCGGTAGAGCAGGGCCTGCTGGGGCAGCGTGGGCGTCAGGATCTCCGCGTCGGGCGCGCGCTCCGGCAGCGCGGCCTTGGCGCCGGGCCCGCGCTCGCCACCGAAACCGCCTTCGCCCCTGGCGAAGATCGAGGAACGCACGGTCCACAGCGGTTCGCCGTCGGAGCCGACGACGGTGTGCTCCTGCACGATCACCGCATTGGCGCCCTTGTCCCAGATCTCGCTGATCCGGCCGGTGCTGGTCGCCTTGCCGCTGGCCGGAATCGGCTTGTGCACCACCACTTCCTGGTGCCCGTGCACGACCTTGGCCAGGTCGATCTCGATGCCGGGGAAGCTCACCTTCGGCGGTTCGGTCTCGCCGAGGGTCGGCGCCACCGTCGCGAAGGTGGGCAGCACCTGCGGCGCGTTGTCGTCGAGGTAGGTCAGCTCCACCGGGTCGGTCTGCCGCGCGCCCGCGCCGAGACCGAGGTGGTAGAGCTGCACGTCGGTGGGCGTCCAGCTGAACTCCCGCGCGGGCAGCTCGGCACCGAGTGCGATGGCTGGATCAATGGGCACGGTTGTCTCCTGTCTCGTTCGCCGACCCGCTCGCGGTGATGTCGAGGACGGCGAGATAGCCGATCGTGATCATGGGGCTCACGTTCATGCTCTCGCCCCGGTCTTCCTGGCGACGATGTCGAGCACGGCCAGGTAGGCGAAGGTGATCGCGGGGCCGATGGTGGCGCCGGGGCCCGCGTAGGTGTGGCCCATCACCGGGGCGCTGGTGTTGCCCGCGGCGTAGAGGCCCTCGATCACCGAATCGTCTTCGCGCAGCACGCGTCCGGCGGTATCGGTGACGAGGCCACCCTTGGTGCCGAGGTCGCCGGGGACGATCTTGGCCGCGAAGAACGGGCCCTGCGAGATCTCGGCCAGGCACGGATTCGGCTTCACGGTCGGGTCGCCGTAGTAGCGGTCGTAGTGGCTGTTGCCGCGGCCGTAGTCCTCGTCCTTGCCGGTGGCGGCGAAGCCGTTGAACCGGGTGACCGTCGCGGCCAGGTTCTCGGCGGGCACACCGATCCGCTCGGCCAGCTCCTCGATGCTGTCGGCCTTGACGATGTAGTCGTTCTCCAGCCACCGCGAGGGGAACCGCTGACCCGGCTGCAGGCCCGCGAAGATGTAGCGGTTGCGGTAGCGCTGATCGAACACCAGCCAGGCCGGGATGTTCTCGCCCGGTCCCGCGCCCTGCCCGTACTCGCCGCCGTACATGGTGTGCACGGCCTCGACGTACGGCGCCGACTCGTTGCCGAACCGCTCACCGCGGTCGTTGACCATGATGGTGCCCGGCAGATTGCGTTCGGCCAGCGCGAACCAGGGCTTGCCACCCTTGAAGATGGTGGGACCCCACCAGGCGTCCTCCATGAACCCGACCGTCGCGCCCGCTGCCATACCCGCGACGATGCCATCTCCGGTGTTGGCCGCGGCACCGGTTGTCCACTCAGTGGTTATCGGCTGTCGCTGGTACTTGGCGCGCATGTCGGCGTTGTGCTCGAAGCCGCCGCTGCCGAGGACAACGCCGTGGCGCGCGGTGAAGGTCACCGGCTCGCCGTCGACGGTCGCCTTGACACCGGTGACCCGGCCGTCGGTGACGACGAGGTCGGTGAGCGGGGTGTTCAGCAGCACCGGAACGCCCGCGTCGAGCAGGCCCTTGCGCATGGCGGCGATGATCGCCTGGCCCATGCCGAGCAGGTGCTTACCGGTGAACTTGGCCAGGTAGGTGCGCGCGCCGACGCGTAGCGCGCGCATCATGCCCTTCGGGTGGCGCTTGATCAGGTTGAGGCGCACGAAGTCGGCCTGCATGACGACCACGTTCAGCGGCGCCTTGGCGTACGGCGGTTCCAGATTGGCCAGTTCAGCGCCGAGCACCTTGCCGTTGAACGGCGTCGGCTCGCAGGAGCGGCCTTGAGCGAGCCCGCCCGGCGCCTCGGGGTAGTAGTCGGAGTAGCCGGGAACCCACTTCATCTTCAGCGGGGTGTGGTCCAGGACGAAGTCGAACGCCTCGGCACCGCGATCGAGGTAGGTGTCGATCTTCTCGACGGGCACCACGTCACCGATGATGCTGTGCAGGTAGGTGCGGGCGTTCTCGCGATCATCGGGGCGGCCGGACGCCTTCAGCGCCTTGTTGCCCGGAATCCAGACGCCACCGCCGGATCGGGCCGTGGAGCCGCCGTAGTGGGCGGCCTTCTCGAGCACGACCACACTCAGTCCGTTGTGTGCCGCGGCGAGGGCGGCGGTCATCCCGGCGGCGCCGCTACCGACGACCACCACATCGTATTCCCGATCACTCATGTGGAACACGTTATAGAAGGGTCCGCCCGTTCGACAGTCAAAACTGGAACTTGTTCCAGTGGCCTCGGCGTTTCGCCTACACATACTGGAACGTGTTATAGAAATCACCTCCGGTCGCGTTGTATGGTCAGGTGAACGGCTGACGCAACGATGCGCAACCCGTTACAGTTTTGACGTCCGGAACCTCCGGGCTGTGCTGCTCGGTCCATGGGCCGCGGCCCGGCTCGACCGGGCCACCATTGACCGTGCTGCCAAGGAGGTCCGCGTGCTGCCCGACGCGGTACGAACCCAACTCGCCGATGAACTCGCCGATGCCGAGGAGAAGCGTGTCGCCGTGGCGCCGCTCGTCGACCGGTATCCCGATATCGATGTTGTCGACGCCTACGAGATCCAACTGCTCAACATCCAGCGTCGCCTGAAGGCCGGCGCCAAGGTGGTCGGGCACAAGGTGGGTCTGTCGTCGAAGGCGATGCAGCAGATGATGGGCGTGGACGAACCCGACTACGGTCACCTGCTCGCCGAGAT
>NZ_JBFAHR010000018.1:0-112744 GCF_040654275.1 Nocardia sp. NPDC050717 | reverse complement strand
GTGGAGATGGAGGCCGCGCACTACGCTCAACACTCAGCCCAGCACACCGTTGGGCTGTCACACCGATAGGTCTCCGGACTCACCGGGGCGGTTCAACCAGGGGACGACCAGGACGCCGGCAGGATTCACCAACACTTACAGCTCCAGGCGTGCGGCGGCGAGATGACATCCCGACGGATCTACTCGCGGGCGACCCGGCAGTGCCGTTGCCGGTATCAATTGCAGCAGCACCCGCAGTGCCTCACCCACCTCAGCACTCAGCACCGTCGGTAGGCCCGCCCTCTCCAAGCCGCCAGACTTGATCTTGGGGGCGTACTCCAATACGCAGGCGTTGCGGAAAGCATCGGACGCGCGCCGATGCGGTCGCGGGGCACTCCCGGGTTACCACGGGCCGTGGAGCGGTTGTTCTCGGACAAGATCGCCGAGGGCATGCTCCGGCGAAGCCGGTGTCGCAGTAGGAGCAGGGGCTGCTACAGGATCGGTATCGACCGAGATGGCTTGCCGAGCGCAGGCCCGGGACCACCCGCCGTCAAGTCGGCGCGACGGCCGCCATCTTGGGTGTCATGCCAACGGCCGATAGGTGACATCCACCTGCTTGGTCAACCTGCCTCCGACAACCCGCACCGCGCCGCCCGTCGCGGGCCGAGCGACCCGAGCCGATCCAGTAGCGCGACCGTTCGCACCGCGCCGACCTGGTCACCGCGCCGTCTTGTCGGCCGATTTCGCCTGATCCTTGCACCACCATCCTTGAGTCGACATATACTATTAAATATATTTAAACCAGATGGGCCGCCGCGCGACCCGTCGACCTGCGTCCATGCCATGCATGGAGGGAAGTGAGAGACCATGTTGCGTTTCGACGGGAAGGTCGCCATCGTCACGGGCGGCGGCCGGGGGCTCGGCCGTTCGCACGCGCTGCTGCTGGCCTCACGGGGAGCATCGGTCGTAGTCAACGACTTCGGATCTTCTGCCGCCGGGCAAGGATCCGATACCTCTCCGGCCGACGACGTGGTCTCCGAGATCATCGCAGCGGGTGGAAAGGCCGTGGCGAACCACGACAGCGTGACCACCGGAGCTGAGTCGATCGTGCAGACCGCGATCGAGGCGTTCGGGCGTCTCGATATTCTCGTCAACAATGCCGGCATCAACCACATGACCCCTTTCGGGCCGGAGGCGATCGAAGGCATCCGGCAGCACATCGAGGTCAACTTTCTCGGCACCGCGGCCGTGACGGCCGCCGCCTGGCCGCATCTCATCGCGTCGGGCGCGGGGCGAGTGGTCAACACCGCGTCACCGACGCTGGTCGGCTTCGAACAGCAGAGCGCCTACGTGGCCTCGAAGGGTGCGGTCTTCTCGTTCACCCGCACTCTCGCCATGGAGGCGCTCGCGGTCGGTATTCGCGTGAACGCGATCGCCCCCACCGCTTACACGCGCATGGCGGCGGAAGCGGAGATCCCCGATGATCTCAAGAAGAAGCTCGAGGCGACGATGACCACCGAAATGGTGTCTCCGACGGTCGCCTACCTCGCGCACGAGGACTGTTCCATCACCGGCGAGACCCTCCTGAGCCAGGGCGGTCTGATGCAGCGCTTCGCACTCACGATGAACGACGGGTATACGAACCCCGAGGCGACGCCGGAGGACATCCAGGCGAACCTCGACGCCATCCTGGATGATGGCAGCAGCACGCCGGTCGGAATCATCGGGTCCGAGAACGAGGGCTCGCTTCTCGACTTGTTCAACTGATCCTGACCGGGCCGGGGTGGGCATCGACCTCACCCCCGGCCCGAGAGCCGTCGGGCGCCGCTGACCCAGCTATCGCCAGGAGCACGCTTGACCGACACGATGCGCGCACTCGTTTCCGGAATCGGCCCCGACTGGGTACTGCGAGAGGTTCCGCGCCCGCAGCCCGCGGCAGGCCAGATCCTGGTGCGTAATCGGGCCGCCGCCACCAACAATGCCGACCTGCCGATGCTCGCCGCCGCAGACCCGACTCACGGCGGACACGGCAACCAGTTCATCGCCGGTTTCGAATACGCCGGTGAGGTAGCCGCGCTCGGCGACGGCGTGGACGGGTGGCAGGTCGGCGATCCGGTGATGGGGTCGATTCCGGCGTCGTTCGCCGAATACATCGTCGCCGATCAACGCTTCGTTCTCCCCCGCCCCGGCGATCTCGATCCGGCCGTGGCGTGCGCGCTGCCGACCGGTCTACTCACCGAACACGGCGCACTCACCGCCGCGGGATTCACTGCCGGACACAGCGTGCTCATCATCGGCGCGTCCACCGGCATCGGACTCATCGGCGCCCAATTGGCAAAAGCCCTCGGCGCTGCCCAGGTCATCGGCACCACCCGCCGCGCCGCGAAACGCGAGCTGTTGGAGGGGGCGGGGGTCGACACGGTCATCGCCACCGACGAACAAGACCTCACCGAAGCCACCCTCGATGCCACCGACGGTCAGGGCGTCGACGTGGTGCTCGACCACGTCGCGGGCCATACCTTCGCCCGATGTCTGCCCGCGACCAAGGTCGACGGTCACGTCGTCAATATCGGCCGCCTCGCCGGCCCGGCCTCCACCATCGACCTCGACGCCGTGTCCTACCGGCATCTCACGATTCATGGAGTCTCTTTCGGCTTCACCCGCGACCAGGAGATGGCCGAGGTCATCGCCGCGCTCCTGCCCGAGGTGATCCCGGCCGTCGCTCGCGGGCAGATCCGACCGGTGATCGACAGCACCCTGCGCCTGACACAGAGCAATACAGCCGCCGATCGGCTGCGATCCGGCGAAGCCGTCGGAAAGATCGTGCTGGTCATGGGGAACGGCTGAGCACGCGCGCCCCGGTTTCGATTTGCCGTCGTGATCATCGGCGCGGGAGCGCAGGCGCGGCATCGAAGTCGACCTGCCGGCCTGCGCTCACCTCTGGACATCGGTGTCTCCGACAGCCCGTGACGCCGGCAGCTATCGCGAATCCGGTAGCCAGGTCACGACATCGGGCCACAGGATGAAGCCGATGGCGACGATCACCATGGCGACCGCGTAGGGCGCGGCACCCCGGAACACTTCGACGGTGTCGCGGCCGGTCGCGCGCGCGACGACGAAGACGTTCAGTCCGAGCGGTGGGGAGATCAGGCCGATCTCGCCCATGAGGACAACGAACACGCCGAACCAGATCACGTCGTAGCCGATCGTTTCCACCAGTGGCAAGACGATGGGCACGGTGAGGGCGATGATGGCGACCTGGTCCATGAAGAAGCCGAGCACGATGTACATGACCAGCAACGCGAGCATGATCGCGATCGGCGGAACCGGCAGACCCTCGATCCAGGTGACCATCGAGGCCGCGACCTTGGTCTGCGCGAACGCGTAACCGAACACGTGGGCCGCGATCACGATGGCGAAGATCATCGCGCTGGACTTGACCGAATCGATTACCGCGTCGACGAGACCGGTGACGGTCATGCGGCCGCGAATCGCGACGAGCAGTGCGGCGACCAGGCAACCGATGGCCGCGGACTCGGTGGGCGTGACGATGCCGAAGTAGATCAGCCCGACCACCGCCAGGAACACGACCGCGATCGGCAGGGCCTCGAGGATCGCCTTGATCTTGGTCAACCAGGAGGACCGCTCGCCGCGCGGCATCCTGGACGGGTCGCGCAGGGCGGGCAGCAGCATGGCCGCCAGCAGCGCCGCGGCGATGATCAGCCCCGGAACCAGGCCGGCGACGATCATGTCACCGACACTGGTTTCCGCGGTGACGGCGTAGAACACGAGGATGACGCTGGGTGGGATCATGCCGCCGAGCGTGCCGACCGAGGCCACGATGCCGGTGGCGGTGGTCGGGCGGTATCCCTCGTCGATCATGCGTTTGCTGGTCGTCTCGGCGAGTGTCGCCGCGGCGGCGGTCGACGAACCGGAGATGGCCGCGAACCCGACTCCCGCTGCGGTGGAAGCGATTCCGGTGCCGCCCGGGATCCGGCCGAACATCGTTCGCCCGGCGTTGAACAGCGAGTCCATCATTCCCGACATCAGCATCAGATGTGCCATCAGGATGAACAGCGGAATCGCCGACAGGGACAGCGACTGCACCGACCCCACCGGTATCGCCTCCAGGACTCCGAGTCCGGCCCCGACCGACAGCTGTAGCGCCAAGCCCGCCAGACCGGCGCCGAGAATCGCGAACGACACCGGCACTCGGACGGCGATCAGCACGATCAGCAGTACTGCCATGACCAGCGCGATCATCGCGCACCTCCCGCGATGTCGGTACCGGAACGGCTTGTAGCCACCGGGGTTTCAGGGGTGTCGCCTGGGTCGTAGTCGGTGGCGAGGACTGTCCATGGCGCGATCAGCTCGCGGATGAGATCGATGAGCACCACGATCATGCCGAGAACCATCGAGACGGGCAGAATCGCGCGCATGAACCACCCGGGTATGAGCAGTTCCGACGACCCGCGGATCGGTCCTTCGTCGATGGCGATCGCGAACCCCAGGCCTTCGATGCCGGCGACGAGCAGTGCTCCCATGCCGATGAGCAGCACCAGGTACGCCAGAATCAGCAGAACTTTCCGCATCCGCACGCCCAGGCGATAGAAGAGGCTGGTCACGGCGACGTGGGCGCCGCTGCGATAGGCGGTCACCAGTCCGAAGAACGCCACGATGGTGAGCAGGTACATCTCGATGAACGCGACCGCCCAACCCAATGTGACGGAGAAGAAGGTACGCAGGACCACGTCGACGAGCGTCAACGCGACGATCGCGACGATCGCGATGCCGGCGACGACACCGCAGACCGCCGAGATGCCGTTCTGGACGCGGTCCAGTCCGGGGTGTTGCTCGGTGCGATAACCGAACATGGTGCGCTGGGCGGCGCCGTGCCGGAAGGGGTGAACGATACTCATTTCGCCGCTTCCCCGACCCGGGCTTCGATCGCGTCGAGAACCTCGCGGGCGTCCAGGCCGGCTGATTCCAGGTCGCGAACCCATTCTGCGCGCACGTTCGCGAGCGCGGCGTCCCACTGTGGGCGGGTCTGTGGGCTGACCTCGTCGAAGTGGATTCCGGCCGCCCGCATCGCGTCGACGGCCTTCGTGTCGGCCGCGGCGATCGACGTGCAGGCTCCGGCGCGCGCCACTTCAGCGGCTTCTTGTACCACCCGTCGTTGCGCATCGTCGAGCTCGGCCCAGGCATCGGCGTTCATGGTGAACCAGATGCTGCTCGAGCCCAGATTCGCCCGCAGCGTGCCGTACCGCAGCACCTCCTGGAAGCTGTAGGAGAGCACGGCATAGCGCGGCAGCAGCGCACCATCGATCGTTCCGCGTGAGAGCGCCTCGTACATGTCGCCGACCGGCAACGAGACCGGGGCCACGCCAAGGCCTTTCGCGACCCGGTCACCCACGCCACCGGGCGAGCGCACCAACAGCCCGGCGAGGTCGTCGGGTCGGGTGACGCGGCGGTCGGCGGTGAAGACCTCGATCCCGGAGACGGCGGCACCCCACAGTGGCACGACACCGCGCTGCTCGATCTCCTTGTCATAGATGATCCCGCCGGGTTTGACCAAGGGATCGAGCACCTGAACGGTCGTGCACGGATCGTCGGTCAGCCCCGGAAGATCACCCACTCCGGTCAGCGGCAACTCGTCGGCCAGGTAGGCCGGCAGGACGAATCCCATGTCCACCGCGCGGGTTCGGACGAGGGTGAGCATTTCCTGGGTCTTGCCCAGTTGTCCGGCACCGTAGTAGTCCAGGTGCAGGCCGACCTCGGGACCATGCTCTCGCAGATAAGCGAAAAACGGAGCGGAGCCACCTTTGCTGACGGGATGCCCACCGGAGAATCCGTCGGCGACCACCAGTGTGATGCCTTCGTCGGAGCCATGCTCCGCCGAGCCGCAGCCGACGGTGGCGACCAGGATCGCGGCCAGCGCTGCCAATGCCGCTTTCGGACGACGCGTCATGGCTTGCCACCACCCGGGCAAGCTCCGGGCAGCCGTCGAAGCGAGGTAGTCGGCGCTGCCGGATCGCTCCCGGGTGGGGTGGCTCGATGGTTGAAACCCACGCTGGTCTCCGTCTTCATCAAAGGTGGCCGACGCCACAGTTTCGTATAATATATAAAGCACTGTATCAAAGAGTGTGACGTATCACTGGCGATCCGACCAGACTGGCGTCGAAGCCGCGGTTCGGACGAAGTTCTCGAAAACCCGATCCGGAATCGCGCGTAGCGAATATATTATGTTTTCTGCTCCGATCCGCTTGCGGGTTGATGCAGATCTCGCGCTGTCCGGTGGCAGTTTCTGCCCACCAGCAACCGGTCCGACCGCGGCGAGATCCTGGCCGGCGCTCCGGTGGCGATCGCGGCCGTCATCCGATACCAGGACACGGTCGACGCCCCCTTCCCCAGCCAGAAACAGACGGCCGGTGGGCGGCTCATCGGGGCCGCCCACCTCGTGCTGAGTACAGCGACCCCGAGCCCTCGAAGGACACGCACATGACACAACTCGCGCAAGAGCAAACCTCGCCCAGCACACCACCACCGACCCCAGGCCCTGGGATAACCGGGTGGGGTCTGACCGGGATGCTGGTGGTGCTCTACCTCCTCAATGCGTCCGACAAGGCGGTGTTCGGGCTCATCGCGCAGCCGCTGCGCGAGGATCTGGATCTGAGCGCCTCGCAGATCGGGTTCACCGGCAGCCTCTTCTTCCTCGCTTTCACCGTCGGGGGGTTCCTCGCGGGACCGATCAACAAGCTCATGGCGCTGCGCTGGTCGATCGCGCTCATCGCGGTGCTGTGGGGTCTGGTCATGCTGCCGCTGGTGGTGTGGGCGACCTTCGCCGTGCTGCTGCTGAGCAGGATGCTGCTCGGTTTCACGGAAGGACCGACCTCGGCCCTGCTGCACACCGCGGCGTACTCGTGGCATCCGCCGAACAAGCGCGGACTACCCAGTGGGCTCATTCTCACGGGCAGCATGCTGGCCAAGATGGCCGTCGTCCCCCTGCTGGCGCTGGTCGTCGCGGAATACGGCTGGCGCGCGGCGATCATCGTGCTCGCCGCCGCGACCGCCCTCTGGTGCGTCCCATGGCTTTTGACGTGGCGGCCGGGCCCGTATCAGGTGGGCGGAAAGCATGCCGCGCCCGAAGACGCCGCGATCGAACCCGCGGTGCCGTGGCGGCGGCTGCTGACGTCGAAGACCTTCGTGTCGGCGGTCGTCGTCGCGATCACCGCGTACGCCCTGATGTCGGTCGTGTTGACCTGGCTGCCTTCGTATTTCGAACAGGGCCTCGGTTACTCGCGACTGGAGTCGGGCACACTGTTCGCCGCCCCGAGTTTCGTCGGGATCGCCACGCTCGTCGGTGGTTCGTGGCTCAGCGATCGCGGCGTGAGTCGTGGCCTGTCCACCCGGCTGGTGCGGGTGGTCGTGCCGTGTGTCGGTGTCATGATCGCCGGTGTGCTGCTGCTGAGCCTGCCCGTGCTCGGATCGCCACTGCTGGCGGTGATCGCGGTGTCGGTGGCCTACGGCCTGGTGGTGGCGATCTTCCCGCTGCTCAATGCCGCGGTGATCGCGACGTGCCCGCCGCGTCAGACCGCTGGGGTGATCGGCGCGTTCTTCGCGCTGCAAGCGATCGGCGGCATCATCGGTCCGTGGTCGATGGGGATCGTGGTCGACGCGTCGTCGAGCAAGGTCGACGGCTATACGGCCGCCTTCCAATGCCTCGGCGTGGTGGGCGCGATCGCCGCGGCGGCGGCGTTGTTCCTCGCCGATCCGATCCGCGATCGCGAACGGCTGCGCGTGACTCGCTGATCCTCGACGAACAAGACGAACTGCCGGGAGACTTCATCGTCTCCCGGCAGTTCTCGCTGGGCGGCTCAGCCCAGGTTCATGTAGACGGCCTTCGGGTAGAGGTAGCTCTCCACATGTTCGCGGCCGCCCTTCCAGCCGTAGCCGCTCATCTTCGTTCCGCCGAATCCGACCGACGGGTCGAGGATCCCGTAGCAGTTCACCCAGACGGTGCCCGCGTTGATGCCGCGCGATACTTGGTGCGCGGTGCTGAGATCCCTGGTCCAGACCCCACCGGCCAGCCCGTACGGGGTGGCGTTGGCCAGGCGCAGCGCCTCCTCGGTGTCGTCGAACGGGATCACCGTCGCCACCGGGCCGAAGATCTCCTCCTGCGCGATGGTCATCTCATTGGTGGCCGAGGCGAACACCGTGGGCTCGACGAAGAAGCCCGATGCGCGGTCGCCGTCGAGCCGCTTACCACCGCTGACCAGTTCGGCTTCACCGGAACCGATATCGATGTAGTTCAGCACCCGGTCGAGTTGGCGCTGTGAGATCAGCGGGCCCAGTTGGCTGTTCGGCTCGAGGCCGTCACCCACGCGGATCGTCTTGGTGAATTCGGCCATGCGCGAGACGAATTCGTCGTGAATCGAGCGCTGGACGAAGATGCGGGTGCCGGCCACGCAGACCTGACCGCTGTTGGTGTACACACCCATCGCCGCGCCCGGCACCGCCAGGTCCAGATCGGCATCGGCGAAGACGATGTCGGGCGACTTGCCACCGAGCTCGAGTTGCAGCCGCTTCATGTTCCCGGCCGAGGCGCGCACGATGGTCTGGGCGGTACCGACCGACCCGGTGAACGCGATGCGGTCCACACCGGGGTGCTCGGCCAACGCCGCGCCCGCGTCCTTGCCGTAGCCGGTGACCACGTTGACGACACCGTCGGGAACGCCTGCTTCGGTCAGCAATTCGGCCACCCGCAGCACCGACAGCGACGCGTCCTCGGCAGGCTTGAGGACGGCGGTACAGCCGGTCGCCAGGGCCGGGCCGAAGATCCACCAGAGACCGATGAGCGGGCCGTTCCACGGGATGATCCCGCCGACGACGCCGACCGGTTCGCGGTAGCGCAGGGTCAGGAAGTCACCGGGCAGCGAGTTCGGCGGAGTGCTTGCGGTGCCCGCGTCGACCTGGGAGGCGAAGAACTGCAGTACCTGCGAGGTCCACTCGCGCAGGCCGCGGGTGCGGGTCAGCGGGGCGCCCATGTCCAGGGTCTCGATGGTGGCGAGTTCCTCGAAGTTCTCGAGGACCAGGTCGTGGACGCGCAGGATCAGCGAGCGCCGCTGGTGCGGGGTCCAGCGACTCCATTCGCCCTCGAAGGCGGTGCGGGCAGCCGCGACGGCGGCGTCCACATCGGCGGCGCCGCTCGCGGCGATGGTGCCCATGGTGGCACCGGTGGCGGGATTGACGACATCGATGGTCTCGCCGGATGCGGCGGGCACCCAGCGTCCGCCGATCAGGTTGTGTTTGGCCGTGCCGACGAAGGCGGGCACCGGATGGGTGGTGGTCATGGATCTCTCCGAATCAACGAAAGGACGTGGGGGTCAGTCGAAAAGGAAGACGCCCTTGCCCGCGTCCTGCTTGTCGAACCATCGGTAGGCCTCTTCCGCCTGCTCGAGGGTCCAGGTGTGCGAATACAGGTCGTCGACCGGAAGATTGTGCGCCGTAACGTAATCGGCGCAGCGCGCCTGTTCGATCGTCGACATGGTCCAGGACGTCATCAGCGTCCACTGGTTCTTGTAGACGGACTGGGTCGCGAACTCGACGTGTCCGGGCAGGCCGATGAACACGGCCCGGCCGAAGGTGCCGAGCACGGCGAGGGCGTCCGCACCGGCCCGGCCGGAGGTCTCCAGCACGACGTCGGCCTTGCGGCCGCCGGTGTGTTCGGCGACGACGTCGGACACGGACTGCTCGCGGGAGTTGACGACGATGTCGGCACCGAACCGTTCGCTCTCGGCGAGTCTGCGGTCGTCGACGTCGACGGCGATCACGCGGGCGCCCATCGACGCCGCGAACATCGTCGCCGACAGGCCGACCGGCCCTTGGCCCAAGACCACCGTGGTCGTGTCCGCGACGCCACCGGCGCGCTTGATCGCACCCCACGCCGTCCCGGTGCCGCACCCGATGGCCGCGCCTGCCTTGAACGACAGTCCTTCCGGCATCGGCAGCAGCGCCGCCGTCGGCACCAGGGCGAAGGAGGTGTGGCCGCCGTTGACGTGCACCGCCATGGTCTTGCCCGGCGCGGTCTCACACATCTGCGGCCAGCCCGCACGACAACGGCGGCACGTGTTGCAGCCGAAGTAGTGGTGGATCATCACCCGGTCACCGACGCCGAAGCGGGCCGGGTCGACACCGTCGCCGACCGCGTACACCTCGCCGCACGGTTCGTGACCCTGGATCACCCCGTGGTCGAAATCGAAAGCGCCGTGGTAGAAGTGCAGGTCGGAGCCGCACATTCCCGAAGCGCGGATCCTGACCACGACTTCGCCGTAGCCCGGTTCGGGTTCGGGGAAGTCCTTCAGCACCGTGGTGCCGTCTCCCGGGAACAAGATCCCCTTCATCAGTTCTTCTCCTGTCTCGTGCGGGCAAATCAAGCGGAGGGGTGGGCGCGCAGCCGCGCGGTCGCCTCGTGGTCGATGCGCAGTCCTTCGGGGTCGAGATGCGGGTCCCCCTCGATGACGACCCCGTAGTCGCGCGCGGCGCCCGCGACGCTCACGTACTCGTTGCGGACGTCGGCGAGCACCCGTTCGGGATCGCGGTGCAGCGGGTCGCCCCATCCGCCACCACCATTGGTGAGACAGCGCAAGATGGTGTTCGGTCCTGTCGACCACACCTGCTCGGCGGCGAAGTAGTGGTAGCGGCCGTCAACCGGGTCCAGCGCCTTGGTTTCCGGGTCGAGAACTCCGGCGACCGGCACGCTGTCGGCGTAGACATGCGCGTCGGTGCCGAGCAGGCCGGGGGCCGCGCCGTCCGCACCCGGCGGGAACAGCCACATCGCGCCGGTGGGCCCGGCCTGTCCGCCGTTGGCACCGACGCCCGAGGGATGTTTCGTTCGGAACGGTGACAGGTAGTGCGCGCCGGCGGTGAGCCACAGCGCGTCCTTGAGATTGGCCGCGCCGCCGCGAAAGGTGCCCGCGCCGCCGGTGTCGATGGCGTGTTCCTTGCGCAACAGCACCACCGGCGACTCACGTTCGATCGTCTCGGTCGCGGGGTCGAGGTTGTTGAGCGTGAACAGGACGGTGTAGCTGTCGCCGTCGCCGACGTGGGTGGCACCCCAGGGTCCGTGTTCGCCGCCGCACTGGGTGGCCGAGGTCCACGGCGTGCCGTCGGGCCGCAGGCCGGAGGCGTTGTGTGTGTTGGTCGAGCCGTAGTCACCACCGACGCCGTGCTTGCCGAGGACGGGGTTGAGGGCGTCGAAGATCGCGGACGCGACGGCGCCGGAGGCCTCCCAGAACATCATGATGCCACCGTCGGGTGGCAGCGAGGAGACGATGGTGCCCGGGGGAACCGCGAGGTCGACATTGCGCCAGGTGCCGGAGGTGAACGGCACCTTCGGGTCGAGCAGCATCGTGAGCGCTACGCCCACAGCGGTTTTGGCGTCGAGCACACCGCAGTTGATGCAGGTCCTGGCCTGGGGCGAGGTGCCGGACAGGTCGATCTCCATGTCCTCGCCGCGCTTGCGCACGAGCACCCGCACGGTGTAGTCGACGGTGTCGTCGAGACCGTCGGCGTCGATCAGCGCCGAGCCCGCGTAGTCGCCGTCGGGTACCAGGGCGATCGCGTCGCGCATGCGCTCGGCGGAGGTGTCGCAGGAGTAGTCGAGTGTGCCGAGATAGGCTGCGAGTCCGTATCTTTCGATGTTCTCCAGGATCAGCCGCTCCCCCAGCTTCAGCTGCTGGAAGATGCTCTTGAAATCGGGCAGCAACATACCGCCCCAGCGGGTGTTGTCGAAGATCAGGCTGAAGGTGGAGCGCACCGGTTCGTCCTGCGACCACAGCAGCATCGGCGGAATGACGAGGCCGTTCTCGTAGACGTTGCTCTTGGTCGCGGAGAAGCCGCCGGGCACCGTGCCACCCATGTCGAGTTGGTGCGCGCACATGGTGACGAAGGAGACGATCTCCCCGTCGACGAACACCGGGCGGGTGAAGGCCACGTCGTTCACGTGCCTGCCCCCGCGGTACGGATCGTTGCAGATCAACACGTCACCGGGACGCAGGTTCTCGGGCCCGTACTCCTCCACGGCGTTGCGGACCGCGTCACCCATGGTGCCGAGGAACACGACCAGGCTGTTGCTGACCACGGCCATCGGGTAGCCCTTGTTCGCGGGACCGCTGATGGTGCAGGCGAAGTCGTACCAGTCGCGGATGATGGGTGAGAACGCCTCGCGCATGAACCCGGTGGACATGTGCTCGACCACATAGCGCAGCCGGTTGGTGATCACGGTGGCGCTGAATCTGTCGGCGCCGTAGCGCTCACGGAACTGGGCGTCGGTGAGGTCGCGCAGCCGGGGGGTGGTGGGAATGGTCGGACGGGACATGTCACTTCCTCCGGATCACGATTTCGCCGTACTCGCCGACGGTGGCCTGCTGGCCCGCGCCGATATGAGTGGTGGACAGTTCTTCCTCGACCACGGCGGGACCGTCGAGTACGTCGCCTGCGCGCAGGCTCGTGCGGTCGTAGACGTGGGCCTGCTGGGCACCGATACCGTCCGAGTCGAGGTCACCCAGGTACCGCAGCGTGACGGTGCGGCGAGGGGTGAGTGGGCCGTCGCCCGCGGAACGGGCCGGGAGCTCGGCGTATTCGACCTTGGGGGTGTCGAGGATCGCGCGCACCCGGAACGTCACGCCTTCGACGGGCATGATCTCGAAGCGGTTGCCCGAGCGGGCCTCGTAGGTGTCGTGGAACGCCGACACCATGGTGGCGACGGCGGCCTCGTCGATGGTGCCGCTCGGCACGGGCACGAACGGGGTCTCCCAGCTCTGTCCGGCCAGGTGCGCGTCCATGCTGCGCAGCATCCGCACCGAGCCGCCACCGGTGCGCGCCCGCAGCTTTTCCTCCATCTCGGTGAACAACGTGTCGATCGCGGGAGCGGCGTCGCCGGTGAGCATGAGGTAGGCACTGCGGTCGACCGTGAAAACCTGGTCGGTGGACAGCAACCCGACCGCGGAGAACAGGCCGGGATTCGGCGGTACGATCACCTGCTTGCACTGCACGGTGTCGAGCACCGCGGGCAACAGCATCGGGCCCGCCGCGCCGAAGGCCACCAGGCTGTAGTCGCGGGGATCGACACCGTTCTTGATGGCGACGTTGAACACGCCCTCGGCCATGTTGTTGACCGCCATCTCGTAGGCGTAGCGGACCCGGTGCGCCAGGTCCAGCTCGGTATCGAGGGACTCGAACGCCCGCCGCGACGCGTCGGCGTCGAGCTGCAGTTCGCCGCCCGCGAAGTCGTCCGCATCGAGGATCCCGATCAGCAGGCAGGTGTCGGTCGTTGTCGGCTGGGTGCCGCCACGGCCGTAACAGGCCGGTCCGGGCTGTGCCCGCGCGCTGTCGGGGCCGACCTGGATCTCGCCCGCGGCACCGATCGATACGATACTGCCGCCGCCCGCGCCGATGCTGGAGATGTCGTTGGCCAGCGCATTGACCACGAGGTCGTGCTCGAGTTCGAAGGTGGTGTCGACGAACGGTTCGCCACCGCTGACCACGCTGATGTCACACGAGGTGCCGCCCACGTCGGCACACAGCAGGTCGTTCTCCGCGATGAGCGCGCCGAAGTGCGCGCACGCGACGGTTCCGGCGGCAGGGCCGGAGAAGACGATGCGGAACGGCTGCTCCATCGCCTGCGCGGAGGGCACAAGGGTTGCCGCGCAGTCGGCGAAGTTGAGCTGGCCGGCGAATCCGAGTTCGCTCAGGCCCTTCTCCAGGCCGGCGGTGTAGTCGGAGTAGATGATCTTCATCAGTGTGTCGATCACGGTGGTTGACGCCCGGGCGTATTCCTTGGCCAGCGGTGACACCTCGCTCGAAATCGAGCACGGCACGTCGCCGAGCACCTCACGCACCAGCTCACGCAGCCGCAGTTCGTGCACGGGATCGACGTAGGCGTTGATCAGGCAGATCGCGACGCCCGCGACCTCGCAGCGGCGCAGCACCTCGAGCTCGGTCCTGGCCTGGTCCTCGTCGAGGGCGAACAGCACGCCGCCGTCGGCGGTGATGCGCTCGTGGATGCCGCGCCGCAGGTAGCGCTGCACCAGTGGCCGCGAGGCGTCGCCGAAACTGCGCCGCCAGTGCGGGTCGAGGATGGCTTCGGCCGGGCGCCAGACCCGACCCATGTCGAGGATGTCGCGGTGGCCCTCGGTGGTCAGGAAGCCGATCTTGGGCAGCTGGCGGGTGATCACGGCGTTGAGCCCGTGCGTGCTGGCGTGGTTGAACACCGTGGCGTCGGCGACGCCGAGCACCTCCGCGCCGCGCAGTACGGGGCCGGCGACCTCGGTGTAGTCGGTGGAGATCTTGGCGGTGTGGATTCGCCCGTCGCGCCAGGCGACGACGTCGGTGAACGTGCCGCCCACATCGACTGCGATCATGGTGTCTCCTGAGGTGATTCAGTGCTCAGACGAGGTCGGCGAGCAGCTGGATGGGGCCGAGGCGGTGCCAGGGTTCCCGCGACACGGAGTGCAGGCAGCGCTGGCACTTGACCACCTGCACCCAGCCCTGCTCGCCGACGACGGGATACGCGCGAAGTTCGGCGGCGCCACATCGTGGGCAGGCGCCGTCGCGGGGTTCGCGATCCACCTCGAGTGGTGTGGGTGCGTCAGCCATGGCTGGGTCCTCCTACGGCGATGAATGTGCGGCCGGGATGCCGTGAGGACGACGGTAGGATCGGGAGACCTGGGTCACAATCCGCTCGGCGAAGGTGCACTGTCCATCGAGCGAAGCATGACTCGAATCGAAGAAAGTATATTATATTAGTTATGTGATACCCATCACGCCTGAAAGGAGGGTCTGCCGTTGTCGCCAGCACCCGCGGCGTGCGTGAGCGCCTTTCGCACGGAGGATCCGGCCGCCGCACACGATCACGTGGCCGCCGCCTTCGCCCACCACGAACTCGTCCTCGACGAGCGGCACGGGATCGACTTCGCCCTGGAGACGGTCCGGTCCGAGAGCCTGACGGTCGGCCGGATGGCGTACGGCACCGATGCCCGCATCGACGGCCCCCCGATGCAGACGTGCTATCACCTGAATCTGTCCGTAGCCGGCCAGAGCACCGTGGCGCAACACGGCACCCGCCGATCGTTCGGCGCGGGTGAGGCCGGCGTGGCGTTCGTGCACGACGCCCCGGTGTCCATTCGCTGGAGCGCCGACGCTGAGCACTATCACATCAATCTGCGCCGCGTGCCGTTCGAACGCCACGCGGCTCGGCTGCTCGGTCGCCGGGACACCGAGCCGGTCCTGTTCGACCTCACCTTCCCCATCGACACCCCCGCGGGCCGCGCCCTGCTGGCCTCGACCCGGTTCGTCTACGACGAATTGGCCCGCGAAGGCGGTGTGGCGACGATGCCGTTGGCCTGCCGTGAGCTCGAGTCGACGCTGATGACGCAGATTCTGCTCACCGCACCGAGTCAGCTGACCCCGGTCCTCACCGGTTCCGCGCCGAGTATCGGGCACACGCGGGTCCGCGAGGCCGTGGCCTACATCCACGCGCACCCCGACGCCGACATCTCGACCGCCGAGCTCGCCGCCCGCGCCGGGGTCACCGCCCGGGCACTGCAATTGGCCTTCCGCGACGCGGTCGGCATGTCGCCGAGCGCCTACGTCCGCTCGGTGCGGCTGGACCGGGTGCGCGACGAATTGTCTTCCGGCCGAGCCGCTTCGGTGAGTGACGCGGCGATGCGGTGGGGCTTTTTCCATCTGGGCCGCTTCGCCCAGCAGTACCGCGAACGGTTCGGCGAACTGCCGTCGGAAACCGCGAGCCGGACCGGCCTCGATTGAGTGCGGGCGGAGTACAGGAGCCGAACATGGGCAGCGCATCGAATCACGGCGGTCTCGCCGAGCTGAACGCCACCATCGCCGAAATCGCCGAGCACGCCGATGCCGTGCTCGATCGGGATCCGGTAGCGCACCAGCTCGACCCCGGTGGAGAGAGCCTCGGCGCCCTCTGGGACCTGGTCACCACCCACGCATTGCGCGACGCCGCGGCCGCGGGCTCCTCGCCCACCCGGCTGGCCGAACTGATCGGTCTACTCGACCGGATCAGGGCGGCGGAATCGATGCAGGCGCGGCTTCGGCTCGCGAACCGGACCCAGCGGCTGAGCAAGGTGCACGCCGCGCTGTCGGAACTGAGCTCGGTGACCAGCGTGGATTCGCTGCTCACCGCGATCCCGGAGGCGACCTGCGGGCTGGGGTTCGACCGCGCGTTGGTCTCCACGGTGGACGGCGCGTGGCGCCTGCACACGATGCACGTCGTCCGTGATCCGCAGTGGGCGGCCGACATCGTCGCGGTCGGGCGGGAGAACCCGCCGATTCTCGACCACGGGCTGGTCGAGAACGACACGGTCGTCCATGCACGCGCTGTACTCGTGCACCAGGTGCAAGCCAATCCACGGGTGAACCGCCCGCTGGCGGAGATCACCAAGTCCTCCTCGTACGGGATCGCGCCGCTGCTGGTCGACGGTGAGGTGGTCGGCCTCGTGCACGGGGACTGCTATCACCAGCAGCGCGTGCTCGACGACGTCGACCAACTGTTGCTGTCCACCTTCGCTCAGGGGGTGAGCCAGCAGCTGGCGCGCGTGTCGATGCTGGAGGGCATGGCGGCGATCCGCGCCCAGCTCGAGGGGCTGGGGAGGTGGTCGACGCCGGGCCGCACCGTCACCCGATCGATCGCGGTGAGTCGTGACGACGACGAGGTTCTCACCCGTCGCGAGGTCCAGATCGTCCGGTTGCTCGCCGAGGGTGACTCCAATGCCCGCATCGCCCGCAAACTCACTGTTTCCGAGGGCACGGTCAAGACCCACATCACCCGTGTGCTGCGCAAGCTGGGTGCCGCCAATCGGGCGGAAGCGGTGTCGATCTGGTTGCGGAACTCGGAGCCGTCCGGGTCGCTGCGCGCCTGATGCGTCGCGAACCGGCCGAAGGTCGTACGAAACTCCTACCCGCGCCAGATGTCGGCGTGCCCGCCGGGCGGAAAAGTGACGTGTGACATAGAGCGGCAGCACAGCCGCCGCACACGGCACGGAGGCGCGGTATGACACAGAGCGAACGGGAAGCCGACTGGATCGTCGGCATCGACGTCGGTGGCACGTTCACCGACATCATCGGGCTCAACCAATCCACCGGTGAGGTCCGCGACGGCAAGGTGCTGTCCACCACCGAACAGGAAGTCGGCGTCCTCGCGGCGCTGGCGGCGATCGAAGTCGCCGTGCCCGAGGTCGCCGAGATCGTGCACGGGCACACCGTCGGCATCAACGCGCTGCTGAGCCGCACGGGCGCGCCCACCGGCCTGATCGCCACCGGTGGCCACCGCGATCTGCTCGACATCGGGCGCATGCACCGCGAATTCGGTGACCGTTTCTACGATCCGACCTGGTTGCGCCCGCACCAGGAACGCCCGATCGTGCGTCGCGAATCCCGTTTCGGTGTCCCCGGTCGTCTGCGCTACGACGGCACAGAACTGCTCGCGATCGACGAGGACGCGGTACGCCGCGCCGCGCGCGAACTCGGCGCACAGGGCGCCCGCTCGGTGGCGGTGTGCCTGATGAACTCCTACATCGACACCGCCCACGAGCAGCGCACCGCCGAGATCGTCGCCGAGGAACTGCCCGACGCCTACATCCAGACCTCGGCGCTGTACCCGGTGACGCGCGAACACGAACGCACCACCACCGTCGCGCTCGACGCCTACGTCGGCCCGGCAGTCGTCGGTTACCTCGAGCGTTTGATGGCCCGGCTGTCCGAGCAGGACTACCGGGGCACCTTGTGGATCATGATGATGAACGGCGGCGTGGCGACTTTCGCCGATGCGGGCCGCGCACCGGTGTTCCAGCTCGTCTCCGGCCCGGTCGGCGGGGTGAGCGGTAGCGTCAAACTCGCCAACGAGAGCGGCGCGCCGAATCTGCTCACCATCGATGTCGGTGGCACCAGCACCGATGTGGCCGCGATCCGCGGCGGTAAGACCCCGCTCACCGACACCTGGACGCTCGAGACCGGGCTGACGCTGACCATGCCGCTGGTCGACGTCGAGAGCATCGGTTCCGGCGCCGGCAGCCTCATCCGGCCCAGCGCCCTCGGCACCGTCGCCGTCGGCCCGGCCTCGGCCGGATCGAATCCCGGCCCGGTCTGCTACCAGCGCGGCGGCGTGGAACCCACGCTCACCGACGCGTGTGCCGCGCTCGGCATCCTGCAACCGGACCTGTTCGCCAACGGCGCGATCCAGCTCGATGTCGACGGTGCCGTCGAGGCCCTGCGCACGACCGGCAAGCAGTGGAACATGTCGGCGCTCGAACTCGCTTCGGCCGCTTACGAAATCGCCTGCCAGGACATCGCGGCGAAGGTGCGCAGCATCTCGGTGTACCGCGGCCTCAACGTCCGCGAGTTCGCCCTGCAACCGTCCGGTTCGGCGGGGCCTATGCTCGCCGACCGGGTCGGTCAGATCCTCGGGCTGGACAAGGTGATCGTGCCGCGCAGCCCCGGTCAGTTCTCCGCGCTCGGTCTGCTGCGCAGCGATCTGATGGTGACGCGCGCGCAATCCATCATGACGCCCCTGGCGCCCGACCGCGCCGAGGCGGTGGAGGACGCGTTCACGGCTTTGCAGGACAGCATCCGGACCGATCTGCGGGACCAGGGCATCGACGTCTCGCGTCTGCGTTTCGAGCGTGCCGTGTTCGCGATGTACCGCGGCCAGACCTGGGACAACCGCCTGCCGATCGAGGCGGGCGCGATCACCGCCGAGCGGGTCGGTGAGCTGATCCCCCGATTCCACGAGTTCTACCAGGAATCCTACGGTTTCGCGGCCCCCGAGATCCCCGTGGTCGTCTCGACTGTCGAGGTGACCGCGGTGATTCCGCGCGAACTCGGCGCCGCGGACCACACCCCCGAGCAGGGCGAGTCCTTCCTGCGCACCACCCGGCTGACCGTGCCGGGAACCACCGAGCCCGTCGAGGTTCCGATCCACGTCCGCGAACGTCTCGCGCCGCACCACCCGGTGCCCGGCCCCGCCCTGATCGCCGAGAAATTCGCGACCACCCTCGTGCTGCCCGGCCGGGCCGCACACGTGGACGACGACCTCAACCTCATCATCGAGCCGCAGGCCTGAGGAGCAACCATGACCACCATCGAAACCCCCGGCCCCGCCGTCGACGTCGAGCTCGACATCCTGCGCTACGGCCTCGTCGAAGTCGCCCGCGAAATGCTGGATTCGCTGATGCGCAGCGCCTTCTCGCCGGTCTGCCGTGACATCCTCGACTGCACCAGCGCCGTCCACATGCGCACCGACGACGGCTGGGAGACGGTCGCGCTGTGGGAGGGCTGCATGCAGCACGCCTTCACGGCACCGCACATCGCGAACTTCGTGATGGACGACTGGGACATCGACACGATGCAGCCCGGTGACGTCATCTTCGTCAACGACCCGTGGCGCGGCACCATCCACCAGTCGGATGTGAACCTGCTGCGTCCGGTCTTCGTGAACGGCCGCGTGGAATTCCTGCTGCACTCCACCTCGCACCTGGTCGACCTCGGCGGCGCGATCCCCGGCGGCTTCTCCAACGGCACCCAGACCCACTTCGAGGAGCAGCTCAAACTGCCGCCGACGCTGTTGTACGCCAACGACGTTCCGGTGCGACCGACCTTCAACTTCATCCTCGAGAACAACCGGGTGCCCCAGCTGGTGCTCGGCGATCTGCGCGCGCTGCACGGCTGCCTGGTCGTCGGCGAACGCCAGCTGCAGGAGCTCGTCGCCCGCAGCGGCCTGGACAAGATCCGGGCGGCGGGACGCTATGCGATCGAGTCCACCGAGGCGAGCATGCGCCGTGGAATCGCGAGCATCCCCGACGGTGACTACACGGCCGAGGACTTCCTCGACGAGGACGGGGTCAGCGACGAGGCGATCCCCGTGCACGTCACCGTGAAGGTCCGCGGGGATTCGATGGAGATCGACTTCTCCGGCTCGGGGCGTCAACCGCTGGGCAACTGCGGCACCGCCTGGTGTGAGGCCACCCGCTGCATCGAGGCGGTCAAGCTGATGGTCGACCCGTCCACGCCGGTCAACAGCGGCACCCTGCGACCGGTCGAAACCATCCTGCCGCCCGGCAGCGTGGTGCAGGTGCTGCCGCCGTCGAGCTGCTCCAACCACGCCGATATCGGCGCGCGCGGCATCAATGTGGTGACCCAGGCGCTGAGCCAGGCCACCGACGAGGCCTTCGCCTGTGACACCGGCACCGCGGTGGTCGTCAGCCTCGGCGGCATCGACACCCGCGCCGGACACGAGGGCACACCATGGGGTGCGTTCGCACTCGCCGGCGGCGGTTGGGGCGGTACCTGGAAAGAAGACGGCGTCTCGTTCTGCGTGATCCCGATCGGCAACTGCCGCACCTCCGTTCAGGAGCACCTCGAGATCGAGAGCCCGCTGGTCGTCGTCCAGCACGAGATGGTCGTCGACACCGCCGGTGCGGGCCGGTACCGCGGCGGTGCCGGTTCGGTGTATTCGATCTACGCCGAGTCCGACACGATGGTCACCGTCACCGCCGACCGGATCCGCGTCGGCGCGCCCGGGTCCAACGGCGGCGGCGCGGGCGCACCCGCCTTCGGTTGGTACATCGAGAATTTCGATCTCGCCCGGCACGGCGATCCGCTCGATCTGCGCGGGATCGAGCCGTTGTTCGGCATGTTCGACGCCGACGGCAGACCCGACCCCAACCACGGTGAGTTCGGCCGGGGCGCGCGCTATCAGACGGGCAAGTTCTCCGGCCTGATCCTGAAGGCCGGTGACGCCCTGCGGTTCGTCATCGGCGGTGGTGGCGGCTGGGGTGACCCGCTCGAACGCGACGCCGATCGCGTCGCGGCCGACGTACGAGCCGGGCTGGTGAGCCCCGAATTCGCCGCTGCCGGTTACGGAGTCGTGCTCGCCGACGGCGACGTCGACGAAGCCGCGACCACCGCCCAGCGTGCGCGCCTGGCGGCCGAGCGTGCCGGGGGGCGCTGGCAGGTGCCGGTCGCCACTCCCCTCACCTGGACCCTCTGAAAGACAAGGACCACTGACATGTCAGTCGATCGACTCCTGTTCCCCCGCCCCGAGACCGACCGCGTGTACGTCGAGCGCGTCCCCGTCGACGGTGTGTGCCCGGCCTGCGGTGCGCCCGAACTGGCCCGCTATCCCGTCGCCAACTTCCTGGGGCCGCGCATGGTCGTGAAGTGCCAGCGCTGCTTCCACCACGTGTCGGTGACCCGGCCCGAGCCCGAAGACAACTGGCCCGCGTGGCGGTCGCCCGCCCATGACTGGCCCGCCTCCCGCGTCGGATAAACCCTCCCCCTTCTTTCGCTCCGAAAGGATCCACATGTTGCTCGACGGGAAAATTGTCCTCATCACCGGCGCCGCAGGCGGGATCGGTACGGCCACCGCGCTGCTCGCGGCCGAGGAAGGCTCGCGGCTCGCGCTCACCGATGTGTCGAAGGATCGCCTCGAAGCCACCGCCGAGCAGGTGCGCGCCGCGGGCGGGGAGGTTCTCGCCTTGCCCGCCGACCTCACCGACGGTGCCGAGGTGAACGCGCTGATCGACGCGGTCGTCGCCGAATACGGCCGCCTCGACGGCGCGTTCAACAACGCCGGGGTCAGCGGCGGACAGATCGGCCAAGGCGGCCGCCGCGTCGGCGAGTGGGACGAGGACGCCTTCGATCGCGCGATCGCGGTGAACCTGAAGGGCGTATGGCTCTGTCTGCGTGCGGAATTGGCGCAGATGGAAGCCCAGGGCGGCGGGGCGATCGTGAACACCGCGTCGCTGGCCGGGCTGTCGGGCTTCAAGACCACCGCCGGGTATTCGGCGGCCAAGCACGGCGTCATCGGACTCACCAAGACTGCCGCCCTCGAGTACGCGCCGACCATCCGGATCAACGCGGTGTGTCCCGGCTACACCGACACCGACCTGATGAAGGACGCCAAGCGCCGCAGCGGCGACACCATCATGGCGCGCATCCCCTCGGCCCGGCTCGCCCAGCCCCGGGAGATCGCGGAGATGGCGTGCTGGCTGCTGTCCGATCGCGCCGGCTACGCCACCGGCGGCGAGTTCGTCGTCGACGGTGGCTATCTGGCGGGCTGACCGCCCGCTTCTCGAATTGATCTCTTCCCGAAAAGGATTCACGCATGACAACCATGATCGGCGCGGCGGCCAGTTACATCGACGGTCGCTGGCGCGATGGTGACGGCGAGCCCATCGCCACGATCAACCCCGCGACCGGGCTCCAGGTGGCGCTCACCCCCGCCACCGGCCCCGCGCAGGTGAGCGAGGCCGTCTCGGCGGCCCGACGCGCCTTCGACGGGGGCGAGTGGAGCCGTCTCGGTCCGGTCGAGCGCGGCGCCCTGCTGCACCGCCTGGCCGACCTGCTGCAACAGAACCGGGAGTCGCTGGTGCAGCTCGCGGCCACCGAGATCGGCACCCCGATCAGCAGCGGACCGACTCTGCACGTCGACCTGCCCGCGAAGTTCTTCCGCTGGTTCGCCGACGCCGCCATCCGTGGACCCCGCGACGGCTACGAACAGCCGATGCCGCTGGACCACGACCCGATCACCACCAGCAGCCTGCTGCTGCGCCAACCCGCCGGGGTGGTCGCCGCGATCGTCGCCTACAACGTGCCGATCATGATGAGCGCCTACAAACTCGGCGCCGCCCTCGCCGCCGGGTGTTCCACGGTGCTGGTCACCTCACCCAGGTCCGTGCTGCTCACCGCCGCGTTCGTCAGGTGGGTCGAGGAAGCCGGATTCCCGGCGGGCGCGGTCAATCTGGTGTTCGGACCACCGTCGGTCACCGAGCAGGTCGTCACCGCCGCCGAAGTGGACATGGTCACCTTCACCGGCTCCCCTGCCGTCGGCAGCAAGATCCTCACCCTGGCGGCACCGACGCTGAAGAAGGTGGTTCTCGAGCTGGGCGGCAAGTCACCCAACATCGTGTTGCCCGGCACCGACCTGGAACGCGCGGTCCCCGCCTCGGCGCTGCGGTTCACCCGCAACAGCGGCCAGGCCTGCGGAGCCACCACCCGAACCCTGGTGCCCCAGGCCGACTTCGACGAATACGTCGAGCGTTCCGGCGCTTTCCTGCACACCCTCACCGTCGGCGACCCGCTCGCGGCCGACACCGTCCTCGGCCCGCTCATCACCGGTGAACACCGCGCCGATGTCGAAGGGTTCCTCGCCCGAGCGCGTGACGCGGGCGCCGCCATCCCCGTCGGTGGCGGCCGACCGGCAGGCCTCGACGACGGATTCTTCCTCGAGGCGACCCTGGTCACCGGGGTGCCCAACGAAGCCGAGATCGCCCAGGAGGAGCTGTTCGCACCCGTCGGTGTGGTCATGCCCTACACCGACCTCGACGACGCGGTCCGCATGGCCAACGACGTCAAATACGCCCTCAACGCCAACGTCTGGGGACCCACCCCGCAGGCCATCGAATTCGCCCGGCGTCTGCGCTCGGGGACCGTCACCATCAACGGCGGCGGCGGTATGCGCCCCGACGCCCCGTGGGGCGGCCCCGGTCACAGCGGCATAGGCAGGGAGGGCGGCGAAGAAGGCTTCCGCGAATTCTTCGAAGTCAAGCACCTGCAGTGGCCGCTGTGAACCTGTTGGACGGCAAGGTCGCCGTCATCACCGGTGCGGCGAGCGGGATGGGTCTGGCCACCGCGGAAACCTTCGTCGAACACGGGGCGAAGGTGGTGCTCGCCGACATCCAGGAGGAACGCGGCGCGGCGGCCGCCGCCCGCCTGGGTGATTCGGCGCTGTTCGTGCGCACGGATGTCACCGTCGCGACACAGGTCGAGTCCGTCGTCGGCGCCGCGGTGGACACCTTCGGCCGCTTCGATGTCATGTTCAGCAATGCCGGTGCCGCCGTGGATCTCTCGCCGATCGACGACCTCACTCCGAAGGGACTCGACCGCACGCTGGCGCTGAACCTGCAAGCCCATGTCGCAGCACACAAGTACGCGGCCAGGCAGTTCCGTGCGCAGGGCGTTCCGGGCTCGATCATCACCACCGGCAGCGTCGCGGCGTTGCAGGCCGGGTGGAACGGCGGCGCGTACTCGATGGCCAAGGCCGCGGTGCTGGCCTTGGTACGGCAAACGGCCGTGGAGAACCAGGGCACCGGTATCCGTTCGAACGCCATCCTGCCGGGCGCGGTGCTCACCTCGATCATCACCGACATGTTCGGGGTGAGCCGCGAGCGCGAGGAGGAGTTCCTCACCGGGATCGGTGACCGGATCGGTGGTGAGACGTTGATCGGGCGCGCGGGCCGAGCCGGCGATATCGCCGACGCCGCGTTGTTCCTCGCCAGCGATCTGTCGGGGTGGATCACCGGCGTCGCGCTGCCGGTGGACGGCGGCGCGACCGCGGTCACCAAGGACGCCACGGTCTCGCTCATCACCGAGTTCGCCACGGAGTTCCACTCCGGTTCGTGAGCAAGGCCGGTCCACGGCATCGGCCGCGGTTGCCAGGTGGCGACCGCGGCCGATCTCGCTGCCGGTCAGGTTTGTCGTTCGCGGCGCGTCATCAGGTGGGCGACCAGGAGAACAGTGAGCACCGCGGTGCAGCCGACAGCGCCGACGGCCAGGGCGATCCCGATGCCGGTGCTGCTCGGGTAGCCGTCGGAGGCGAGGTGCGCGGCGAGGACCGCGCCGGACATCGCACTACCGAACGAACCGCCGACGGTGCGCAGCACCTGGTTGAAGCTCACCGCGCTGCCGAGCTCGCGGTCGGCCACACTGCGCGCGATCAGCGCGGGCATCGCCGCGTAGGTCGTCCCGATGCCCGCACCGAAGCCGAACATGCCGAGCAGGATCTCCCAGAGTTCGTCGTGGGCCAGCCACAGCAGCAGGCTGGACGCAGTGACCAGGGCCGCACCGGGAATCAGCAGAGCGCGCATGGGGATACGGGCCGAGACCACCCGCACGACGCGGTTGGCCGCGAAACTTCCCACCGACAGCGGAAGCATGACGAAGCCGGCCCAGAACAACGGCATCGCGATGCCGTAGCCGGTGCCGGCGGGCGCCTGCGCGATCAGACTGGCGATCGACAGACAGGCGTACATCGCGGCACCGAGCCCGATGGCGGTGCCGTTGGCGACGAGTGCGTCTCCGGCGCGCAGCACCCGCAGGTCGACCAGCGCGTGCTCGGTGCGCAGTTCCACCAGGGCCCATACGGTCAGGATCACCGGCGAGACGACGAGCAGGCCGATCGTCCAGGGCGAACCCCACCCCCACCGCGAGCCCTCGCCCGCGACGAGCAGCAACGCCGCGAGACCCGCGCCGAGCAGCAGGGCGCCGCGCAGGTCGAACGGCATGTGCGGGGCTCGCTCGTCCGGGCCGTCCGGCACCACTTTCCAGACCACGAGCACGGTCGTCAGCAGGAACAGCGCCGCCGCCCAGAAGGCGAAGCGATAGCCGAAGACATCGGCGAAGATCCCGGTGAGCGGGTAGCCGAGTCCGAGACCGGTGGTCACCGTGACAGACAGTGTCGAAATGCCGTTACGCACTTCGTCGGCGGGCAGATATCGGCGGGCGAGGGCGATGGTCACCGGCACGATGCCGTAACTGAGCCCCTGCAACGCGCGCCCGAGCAGGAACACCGCGAAATCGGTCGCCACGGCCGCGACGACCGACCCGATCAGGATGATGATCAGCGACCACAGCAGCAGCCGCTTCTTGTGCGGGCCGTCGCTGAGCCTGCCCATGACCGGGGTCGTCACCGCGCCGACCAGCAGGTTGACGGTGAGCATCCACTGCGCCGCGCTGACGTCGACCTGCATCTCATTCGAAATCGCGGGTACCAGCAGCATGCCGAGCGAGCTGACGATGGCCGAGGTCAGCGCCGTGTACACGAGGGCGGGGGTCAATCGGCGCGCGGCGATCATTCGGCCGACCCCGCGGCAGCCAGTTTTCGCAATACGGGCAGCGCCTCGTCGAGGACCGCACGTTCCTCGTCGGTGAGTCGTTCAGCGAGAGCGCGCGCCAGCCAGTCCTGCCCGACCGCCCGCTCTTCGAGGAGCCGGGCCCGCCCCGCATCGGTGACTTCGACCCAGACGCGACGCCGGTCCTCGCTGTCGGGGGTGCGCAGGACCAGCCCGAGTGCTTCGAGTTCGCGCACGGCGGTGGCGATGGCCTGGTGACTGACCGTCTGGACAGTGGCCAGCGTGCTGGCGGTGGCGCGTCCATGAGTGGACAGGTACACGAGCACGCCGAGCTTTCCGCTGGAGATCGTGCGGCCGGTGAACAGCCGCCGGGCGATCGGATGCAGGACTTCACCCAGCTCGCGGGCAGTGGAGGGTGCGGAAGTCATTAGCCAACCATACAACTAAATTGCACAACTTAGTTGCATAGCTGTCATGATGCCGCACATACCGTGGACATGCGAAAGGCCCCTCCGATCGCAACCGGAGGGGCCTTGGTCGATGGGTCAGCGTCGCGGAACCAGCGACATCGTGCGTCCGTTGGCGAAGAAGGTGCCGGTGTAGACCCCGACCGATTCATCCAGATCGAGGACGCCGTCGGCGCCGATCGTGAACCTCCGCAGGATCTCCTCACCGCCGCGCGCCGGGTCGGTGCCGAGCGCCCACAGCACCTCGCCGCTCGGTGACATCACGGTCGATTCGGCGAACGTGCCCGGCTTCTCCGGTGCGAAAGCGATGTCGGGCAGCGGGGTCAGCACACCGTTCGGCGCCACCGCGAAGGACGTGATGTGGCCCGACCCCATGTTCGGCACATACAGGAACCGGCCGTCGGGGGTGAAACTCGGGACGTGCGGCAGGAAACCGGTCGGCCACGGCGACCCCTCGATCTCGGTGAGCGTACCGTCGGCAGCGCGCCTGAAGCCGGTGACCGAACCCATGACCTCGTCGATGACGTACACGTGCCTGCCGTCGGGGGTGACCCGCGGATAGATCGGATTCACACCCGTCGCCGCGCGCTGCTTGGCCGGGGAAACCGATCCGTCGGCGGCGACGTCGAACACCAGCAGCTGCTGCGGCAGCAGGGTGGCCACGTACAACTGCTTGCCGTCCGGCGAGATGGTGCCCGAGGCGATCCCGTCGGCCGACTCCCCGAACGGTACGGGGGAACCGTTGAGAGCCGGCGTGCCGTCCGCCCCGATCCGAACCGGGACGACCTGCGCGTTCTGCAGGCCGACGACGACGAAGGCATCGCGGTTGTTCGGCGAGATGATGATGTCGACCGGGACATCGGGCATAGCCAGCGGCGTCCCCGCGGTGAGTTCGCCGCCTGGACCGATAGCGTGGGGGATCAGCTGACGGTTCGAGCCGGGAGCGACGAACAGGAAGCGGCCGTCCGGCGTCGGTGTCTGCGGCCAGTTCAACGCGCCCGGCATGGGCTTACCGACGACCGGTGTCGGCCGGCCGGTGTCGGAGGCGGCGAAACCGGCGATGCCGTTGCCGAGGAAACCGTGCGCGTAGATGTGGTAGCCGACCGAGTCGGCCGCCGCGGGTGCAGCTGTCGCCGTGAAGCCGGGCAGAACAGTCGCCGCGAGAGCGAGCACCCAGCCCGCTCGCGCGCGCCGTGTCCCCGAGCCACTTGTCGACGTTGAATCAGAGGTCATCTCTGGACGTTATGACGCGCACCACCATCGAAATGTCCAGAAAATTGCACACCTGCGACCGACATGGACAGCGAACGACCCCTCCGGCCGGCACCGAAGGGGTCGTTCGCGGAGATGGGTCGGTCAGCCCTGGGCAGGCATCAGCCCGAGCTGAGTCAGGAAGCTGACGTTGTCCCAGTACACGCGGTGCTCGGCGACCTTGCCGTCGCGCAGGGTGAAGGTGTCGATGAGCGGGAAGGTCACCGTGCGACCGGACGGCGGCACCTCACCGTCGGCGGTCGCCAACGGTCCGGTCTGCACACCGGTGAAGACGATCTCGGCGATCGCGGTGTCACCGTCGACCCAGGTGTTGCGACGCTCGATCTTCATTCCGGGGAACGCGGTGATGAAAGCGCCGATCATGCCGCGCAGCGCCTCGATGCCGGCGAGCGGGCCGGACGGGAACTGCGCCGCCACATCCTCGGTGAACGGGCTCGCGGCCAGTTCCAGATCGCCGCCTTCGAGTCCGGCGTAGTGCACGTTGACGAGGTCGAGCAGATCGCTCATGGGTTGGACCTTTCGGTGAGGTTCGCATCCGGAGTTCCGGATACCGAATAATATATATTCTGCTTTCGTAATCTGTGTCAGAGTCATTGTGCTACTTGATAATTCACACCGAACGTGGTCGCTGCGCCGTAGTGCTCGCCATGATGTACTCGAACAGGCAGACCAGCACCTCCTTGCACGACGCCCGGTCACGCGCATCGCACAGCATGATCGGCACGTGGGTCGGCACGCCGAGGGCGGCGCCGATCTCCTCGGGGGCGTACCGGTCCGCGCCGTCGAAGCAGTTCACCGCGACCACGAACGGGATCCGCCTGGACTCGAAATAGTCCACCGCGGCGAAACTGTCGGCCAGCCGTCGGGTGTCGACCAGCACCACCGCGCCGAGCGCGCCACGCGACAGCTCCGGCCACAAGAACCAGAACCGGTCCTGCCCCGGCGTGCCGAACAGGTACAGGATCACCCGCGGATTGATGGTGATCCGGCCGAAATCCAGTGCGACGGTGGTTGTTCGCTTGGCTTCGATACCGCGCAGGTCGTCCACGGAGCTACCGAGTTCGGTGAGTTGCTCCTCGGTGCGTAACGGGGTGATCTCGCTGATCGCACCGACCATCGTGGTCTTCCCGACGCCGAATCCCCCGGCCACCAGGATCTTCACCGCCAGTTCGGTGGACATGACCGCCGGACCGCGTCCGTCAGAGGTTACGTATGCCATCCAGTACCGCCTGCAATAGTTCGGGGTCGGGGCCCGCTTCGGCCCTCGGTGGAGATCGGAAGATCACATAGCCTGCCGCGATGAGGTCACTGACCAGCACCTTCACGGTGACCAGCAGCAATTTCAGGTGGGCGGCGATTTCAACGATCGACATCGGCTGATGGCGGCACAGCTGAAAGATCTGGGCGTATTCGCGGTCGAGCTTGTTCACGTCGGAGTCATAGCCGACCGAGATCACCAATGTCAGGATGTCCAGGTCCGGCAGATCCCGGCCGGCGCGACCTCGGGTCAGCGCGAACGGCCGAACCAGGGGCCCCGGGTCCTCGTCCTCGTAGCCCCACACCTCGGTCGGCCCCTCACTCACGGCACTCGGGTCGACATCGAATTTCTCGGCGCGGCCGACAGGTGCTCACGCACCTGGCCGACGATCACGTTCATCTCGTAGGCGATCAGGCCCAGATCCGCGTCGGCGTCGGTCAGCAGGGCCAGACACGCGCCGTGGCCGGCCTCGGTCACCAACAGATAGCCGTACTCCAACTCGACGACGGTCTGATGGAGCGGGCCCTTGGCGAAGCGCGTGCCGACCCCACGAGCCAGACTGTGCAGGGCCGACGACATGGCGGCCAGATGTTCGAGAGCCTCCCGCTCGAAACCGTCGGATCCGGCCAGTGCCAGTCCGTCCGCGGACAACACCACCGCGTGTTCGGCGCCGGATGTCGTTGTCACCAGGTTGGTGAGCAACCAGTCGAGCGTGCCTGCCGGGGCGTGACGAACCATCATGTCCTCGTTCATGTTCTGACCGTTCTACGGATGGGAGTTGGGTGGTCGCACGCGAGCCCGTCGCGTGCCGTTCTGCAGCGAACTCATCGCCGTGCGCACCGTCTCCGGCGCTCGGACGCGTGCTGCCCCTCCAGGCGCCGGGTTGTACGAATCCTCTTCTCCCACATCGGCACTGAGTTGCGGCGACAGGTGCGTGAGCCGTTCACGTCTCGGCAGGGCGGGCCGGTGGTCCACCTCGGCGAGCGAGGGACCGTCGAGCCTGGCCGGCGGCTCGTCGCCCGCCGCGTGATACCCGTTGCGCCGCACCGGCTCGGCCCTGCGGATCTGCTCCGGTAAGGCAGGCGCCGGATCGGGCCGGGGCGCGCCGGGCAACGCGGCGACGCCGGCAACTCGGTGCACCGCGTCACGGCTGTGCACGGGTTCGACCGCCGCTGTCGGGTTGTCGTCCCCGGCCTCGAGCACGGCCCACGGCACCAGCACGGTCGCGCGCACACCACCGTACGGCGATTCCTGCAGGGTCACCGAGATGCCGTGGCGCGCCGAGAGCCTGCTCACGACGAACAGCCCGAGATGGCGATGCCCCGCCAAGGCCATCTCCTGGAACTGTGGCGGCTCGGTCAGCATCGCGTTGAGGCGTTCCCGTTCCTCGAACGAGATCCCGAGGCCCTGGTCGTCGACCTCGACCACCACTCCCCTGCCGACCGAGTTGCCGTGCACCGCCACCGGCGCGTCGGGCGGGGAGAACGCGGTCGCGTTGTCGATCAGCTCGGCCAGCAGGTGGATGAGGTCGGCGACGGCCGCGCCGAGCACGCTGACCGCGGGCAACCGGATCGCGCTCACCCGCGCGTACCCCTCGGTCTCGGACACCGCGCTGCGCACGATCTCCTCGAGCGCCACCGGGTTTCGCCAGCGCCGTCCTGGTGCGCGACCACCGAGGATGAGCAGGTTCTCGGAGTTGCGGCGCGCGCGAGTGGCCAGGTGGTCCAGCTGGAACAGCAGCTCGAGGTCTTCCGGGTCGTCCTGGCGGGCCTCGGCGACGTCGAGCACGTCGAGTTGCCTGCGCACCAGCGCCTGACTGCGGAACGCGATGTCGAGGAAGACCTTGTTGAAGCCGTTGCGGGTGCTCGCCTCACCCACCGCGGTCTCGAGCGCGGTGCGCTGGGCGACAGCGAAAGCCTCTGCCACCTGGCCGATTTCGTCGCGCCCCAGGTCGACCGGGGCGGTTACGGCCTGCGTATCGATTTCTTCTCCGTTGTGGATGCGACGGATGAGATCGGGCAGCCGGTCGTTGGCGAGCTCGAGGCTGGCCGAGCGCAGGGTGCGCAGGCGGCGCAACAACCGGTTGGCCAGAACGAGCGAGCCCGATACCGCGAGAACGGTGACGACGAGCATGATGGCCGAGACGAAGAGCAGCCGGTCGATCAAGCGGTCGGCCGCCGCGCTCGTCGCGTCGACCGTCACCCGGAACTGATCCCGGATCACCGCGATCAGGCGGGTGTCGACCGCGCGTTCGGCGGCCAGCCATTGCTGTACCGGCATCGACAGCTCGCCACGCTCGGCCATCTCGTCCTCACCGGTGGTGCCGATACGCCAGTCGGCGCCGCCGGTCAGGGAGCGGACGCCGGTGCGCACGGCGGTCGACAAGCGGGTGTCGACGAGCTCGAACTGTTCGCGGTAGACACCGATATGTTGCGCGAGCACTCGCCGCTCGTACGGCGACAGCCTCTCCCCCGCCGCGGTCCCCGCGGCCACGAGACTCACCACGCGTGAATGGCTTTCGGCCGCGCGCAGCAGCTCGATCGCGGTCACCTCGGCGTCCATCGTCGTGGTGTCGGAGGACTTCAACCGTGCGGAGTCCTGGCCCGCGCCGAGCATGGCCGCGATGAGGTCGCTGAAATACTGGTCGACGTCGCCGGAGGTCGCCCGCCTGCCGTCGACCGATTCCCGGATCACCTGCATCCGGCCGATGAGATCCGACAGCGCCTGGATGGACTCGGCACCGGTGTCCTGATCCATGTCCTGTGCCGCCGAGGCGATCCGGCCCGTCTCGGCGATCGCGCGGTCGGTGTCGTCGCGGCTGGTGCGCAGTTCCGCGTCCGCGCCCGGTGCGTGCTGCTGTGCGGTAACGCTGGCCAGCCGTTCCGCCTGGATCGACGTGACGAACCGCAGCAGCGGGTCGATCACTGTGCCCCGGTAGTCGGACCATTCCTTGACCGACTGTGCCCGGAGCCCGACCAGCGTCACCGCGACCGCGCCGGTCGCCAGCAGCACCAGACTCGGGATCAGGGCGATCGCCAGCACGCGGGTTCGCACACTCGTGCCGAAACGGCCCCGCAACGGGCGCCGTGAGCTGGCGGAACGGGTGTCCTCGACGCTCGACTCTGCATCGGCCGACGGCACAGCGGTTCTCCTCGGGGTGGACTGGCGTGGACGTCGCGGTGGGCCGGGCGGCCCACCGCGAGGCGTCATCGTGCTGGGCTCAGGTGGGCCGACGGGCCGTCGTGGAAGACCACGCCGGTGTCGACCGCGGGCAGGTCCGACGGGGCGACGCTGCCGTCCGCGGCGACGTTGTAGGTGTGCACCCTCGCCGTCCCGTTCACGGTGAGCGAATCGATGACCCAGAGCTCGTCCTCGTCGGCACTGAGCACCACCCGGCCCGGGATCGTGCCGCCCGGTGCGGGGTAGGGCGAACCCGGCAGCGGCGAGAGCGCGCCGTCGGCACCGATGCGGAAACCGTCGACCCGGCCACCGCTGGACGCGGGCACATACATGCGTGTGCCGTCGGACGTGATCGCCGAGCCGTGCGGGGTGGCACCGGTGGGGTACGGCGAGCCCGGCGCGTTCGACAGGCTGCCGTCCGGTGCGATCACGTACCCGGACAGGGTGGCGCTGCCTTCGTTGCTGATGTAGAGGTAGCGACCGTTCGGGGTGATGGCGGGCAGCGCGGGGCGCTCACCGGTCGCCATGGTCGGTCCGACCTGGGTGAGCGAGGCATCGGCATTGATGGCGTAACTGGTCACCGTGGCGCCGATGAACGTGCTCACGATCAGGTTGCGTCCGTCGGGAGTCACCTGCGGCAGGCTCAGGCCGCTCGTTCCGGGTACCGGCGTGGCGGGCGCGCCGGTGGGAACGAGCACGCCGGAGGCGGTGATGTCGAAGGATCGGACCTCGGTGGTCAGCGAGCCGACGGTCGCGAACAGCCGGGAGCCGTCCGGGGTGATCGTCACACCGATCACCGGAGCGCCGAAATCTATTCGGCTGCCTGCGATCTCGTGCATCGAACCGTCGGTGCCGAAGTCGTAACCGATGATCGAACCGGAGACCACGTGCCCGGTGTAGACCCGGCGGCCGTCCGGGGTGATCTCCAGCGTGAGGGAGCCGGTGCCGGTCGCGAACGGCGCACCTGGCACCTGGGTGAGCGCGCCGCTGTCGTCGACCCGCAGAACGCTGATATTCGACGAACCTGTGCCGGTGACCAGCAGATAGCGCGGCGCCTCGCCGGGGGCCGAATGCGCGAAGGCCGGAGACAGCGACAGGGCGAGCGCGACGGCCACGCCCGCGGCGACCCGTCGCGGTGTGAATGCGTACCTGAGCATCAGGATGAGGTACCTCCTGTATCGGCAAGCCTCGTCGCCTGCCCTGAATTCTGCACAATATACTGTGCGTTCCACGGCTGGGCTGTTATTTGAAATCGGTTGATGAGACAGCTCACCGGTTGTCACGGCGCACAACCAAGGTTGTCAGATCATGGACAAAATGTGATCGTTCCGGGTTGTCCGCGATCCTCTTGTCTCGATCGTCGACTCCGAATCCCATCGAGGAGATCACCGATGACTCCCTTCCCCCCGCCCTGCCACCCCCGGCCCAGCAGGCGACTACGCCGCTGCGCCGCCATGGCCTTCATCGCAATGCTGCTCAGCGTTTTCGGTTGGAACACAGCACCTGCCCCCGCGTCGGCCACGGATTCCCGCTTCCTGGTCGTCGCGGGCACCGCGTCGATGGGCATCGGCGTCCTGCGCGTGGCCGAGGACGGGACGTTGTCGAACGTCCCGAACAGCCCCTTTCCGACCGGCTTCGGCGTCCTCTCGCTGGTGCTCGCCCCGGACGGGCGCACCGTCTACGTTCCGCACGCCGGCGACTTCGGTGTCTCCGGATACCGCCTGGACGACAACGGGGCCCTGCATCCGCTCCCGGGCGCTGACATCACCGTCGGCGGGCCGCCGACCGCCGCGACTCTCAGCCCGGACGGCAAGCAGTTGTTCGTCGTGGTCGGCGGAGCGCCGGGCCACGTCGAGTCGTTCGCGGTGCTGCCATCGGGCGCGCTCGTTCCCACCGGAGCGCCGACCGTTCCGGTGGACGGGTTCAGCGCGGTCGGTATGGCGGCCGTCGACCCCAGTGGGCGGTTCCTGCGCGTGGTCACCTACCTCGGAAACACCATGTCCAATTACGCGATCTCGCCGGACGGCACGATGACCCCGCTCGGCGCCGTCGAGGTGAAGCTCGGCCCCGTCGCCCCCGGGTTCAGCCCCGACGGCCGATACCTCTACGTGAGCAACGAGTTCGGCTTCGATCTGTCCGGCTTCGCGGTCGGTGACGACGGGCAGCTGACGCCCACTCCCGGCTCGCCCTACCCGACCCACGGCGTTCCACACGGCGCGGTGGCGACCGCGGACAACACCCGCCTGTACGTCCCCAACGCCGTGGGTCAGTCGATCGCCGGATTCGCTCTGCACCCGGACGGGCGACTGGTCGAACTCCGCGGCTCACCGTACGCAGCTCCCCCGGCCACCCTGCCCGGCCAGGTCGCCCTGCATCCCGACGGCAAGACGCTGTACCTCGTCGACGTGCTCACCGCCCAGGTGACCACGCGGGTGCACACCTACACGATCCGTGACGACGGCAGCCTCACCCCTTCCGGCCGGCCGTCGGTCGACACCGGCGTGGTGATGTCCGACGGGCCGGTGGTCGCCATCACCCCCTAGGCGAGCGAAAAGGGCCGGTGTCGTGACCATTTCGGTCACGACACCGGCCCTCAGCGCGAAGAACCCGGGATCAGGGCTGGACGCCCATCTCCGGGCCGATGTACTCACGTACCCGCGCGGCCTTGCCGTCGCGGACCTCGACGTTCTGCAGCAGGTGCAGCTTCATCTCCTGACCACCGATCGATACCTCGGTGGTGCACTCGTGAAAGAAACCGTGCTCGGTGTAGGTGACCCCGAGGGAGACGAAGGTCGGAACGGCACCGCCCGCGGAACGCTCGTAGACGGCCGCGACGGCATCGGCCACGGTGACCCACTTGTCGTCGGCGCTGTGCCACACGAGGCAGTCGTCGTGGCTGATCTCCTTGAAGAGATCGATGTTCGTGAGGGCCTTGACCCAGTTGTCCGCGAGGTCTTTGGTGGCCTGATCGGGGGTAGTGCTCATCGTTGAACGGTGCCTTCCTGTCCAATTGCTGCAGGGTCCTGCTCCACCCATGCTGCGCGTGAACCGGTGCGCCGACTGTCCAACTTTCTGGACACTCGATCTAGGCGGTCGACTTCTCCGGCGTGGACCACATTCCCTGCTTCTCCAGCATGGCGATGAGTTCGTCGGCGCCGGACATGATGTGGTCGCGCATCAAGCTGCTCGCCGTCTTCGCGCGACGCTTCTGCAGCGCCTCGAGGATCGCCGGGTGGAAATCGAGGGACTCGTTGGCATGGCCTTCGATATTTCCGTAGAACCGATTGGGCAACTGTTTGACGATCGAACGCAACAGCAGCGCGAGCCGGCGGGAATCGGCGGCCAGGTTCACGGTGCGATGGAACTCGTGGCCGAGCGCGACGATACGGTCGAGGTCGGCCCCCTCGGCTACCGCCTGTTCGTGCTCGGCGACCACATCGGCGAGATGGGCGAGCTGTCGCGCAGAGATGGATTTCGCCGCGCGCGAAGCCAATTCGCCCGCGAGGGTGGCCTGCGCCCAGAACAGGTCACGCACGTCCTGCCTGCTGAACGCCGACACCATGAACCCGCGCCGCGGGACCAGTTCGACGAATCCCTCCCCGCTGAGCAACAGAAGGCCTTCACGCACGGGCGTGTTGCTCACTCCGACCGCTTCGGCGATCGGCTCGGCTCGCAGGAACTCACCGGAGCGCACACGTCCGGAGATGATCAGTTCCCGCACGTAGCTCGCGACGTCTTCGGACAACTGCTGACGCTGCGAATTCGCCCGGCGGGGTAACTCCCGCGGCCACGAATCGGCGTTCAGTGGGTCTTTGTCGTTCGGCACTTACGCATTATGCGGCCCGGGAGCACGATCGCGCAGCACCGGCCCATGGAAACGACGTCGGTCACCGGAGGAATGGGGCGCGTGGATGTGGCATGCGCCGTCGGTGACCGACGTCGTGGCCCGAGACCCCCGGGCTCAGAAGGATCTCGGGAAATCTACTGTTCAGACCACGACCTTATCATATATTTAATATTATAGCCGCGCCGATCCGAGAGGGGCATTGATGACCGGAGCATTCTTCCGCACTCAGCACAGCCGAGCTGGGATCGAGTTGATCCCCCAGGCCGAGGCTGCGAGCGGGTGGGGCGAGGAGCATATGCGCGGACTCGCGGTGAGTTCAGCCTTGGCACGCGCCGCCGAGCAGCAGATCCACACCATCGAGCGCACCGATCTGGCACCGGTGCGGTGGACTGTCGACCTCTTCCGGCCCGCCCGGTTACGTTCGTGCACCGCCTCGGCGACCGTCGTCCGGGAAGGCAGGCGGCTGTGCTTGATCGACACCGTGCTCGAACAGGACGGGCGGCACGTCGCCCGGGCCTCGGCGCTGTGGCTGGCGCCCGGCCAGAGCCCGCCGGGCGCGGTCTGGTCGGGGGGTGCGCAGCCGGAGCCGCCACCGTTCGGCACCGCACTGGTCGAAGCCCAACACCGGCTCTACTTCACCGAGCAGACCGGATGGGGCGACGCCGCCGAATCCACCAACGACGCTCGCAACACGATCTGGCACGAGCAGATCCCCGTAGTCGAGGGCGAGAAGGTGACGCCGTTCCAGCTGGCCGCAGGCATCGCCGATGTGGCGAATGTGGCGGTCAACCTCGGCAGCAACGGACTCGAATTCATCAACGCCGACGTCTCGTTGGCTTTGGGCCGCCTGCCGGTGGGGCCGGCGGTCGGCTTCGCCACCACCGAGCGGATCGAAGAGGCGGGCATCGCGGTCGGAACCGCCGTCGCCTTCGACCGGGTGGGCGTCTTCGGTACCGCGACCTTGTGCGCGCTGGCCGACGCGCATCGCGCCGTCGACGTGCGAAGCTTCCGGCCGATCGCGTGACGAAGGTCGCATAATATATTATACTGAATCAAAGAACCCGAGGAGCGTACCGATGACCAGCCGCGCGAACACCGACGACAAGGCCACCTCGTGCTGACCCGGGGCGCGGTGCTTCGGCAGACCCCTGGCGCCTACGAGATCGTCGAACTCGACATCGAAGACCCCCGCCCCGGCGAGATCCGGGTCAAGATGGCGGCGGCGGGCTTGTGCCACTCCGACGACCACTTCGCTGTCGGCACGCAGACGCCGGGGATCCTTCCCCTCGCCGGCGGGCACGAGGGCGCGGGCGTCGTCGAAGCGGTCGGCCCCGGCACCAAGGGGTTCGCCGAAGGCGACCACGTCGTGTTCTCCTTCCTCCCGGTGTGCGGCCGCTGCCGGTGGTGCGCACACGGGCACCAGAACCTCTGTGACCTCGGCGCGTTCCTGGCCACGGGCGCGCGTTTCGACGACCCGACCTCGTATCGCCTTTCCCTCGACGGCGCACCCGTCGGTCAGCTCGCCGGGCTCGGCACCTTTTGCGAGTACACCACCGTCTCCGCGGTCTCGGCGATCAAGATCGATCCGTCGATCCCGCTCGACATCGCCTGCCTCACCGGCTGCGGTGTCGGCACCGGATGGGGTGCGGCGGTGAACTCGGCCGAGGTGAAACCCGGGCACGTCGTGATCGTCATGGGCATAGGCGGGATCGGAATCAACGCCGTGCAGGGTGCCGCGCACGCGGGCGCCGCCGCGGTGATCGCTGTCGACCCCGTGCCGTTCAAGCGGGACTCCGCGCTGAAGCTCGGCGCCACTCACGCCGTCGCCGACATCGAGGAGGCAGCCGAACTCGCCCGCGCCATGACCAACGGTCAGGGCGCCGACTCCGCGATCGTGACCGTCGGCATCACCACCGGCCGTCACGTGGGGCAGGCGCTCGGCGCGGTACGCAAGGCAGGCACCTGTGTCGCCGTCGGGCTCGGCGACGCCACCGTCGGAGCGGGTGACATCAACCTGCACGAGCTCACGCTGTACCAGAAGCGCCTGCAGGGCTCACTGTTCGGCGCGAGCTCGCCCACCGCCGACATCCCGGCGCAGCTGGCGATGTACCAGCAGGGTTCGCTGAAACTCGACGAACTCGTCACCACCCGCTACTCCCTCGACGACATCACGCAAGGCTTCGCCGACATGAACGCCGGTCGGAACCTGCGGGGCGTCGTCGTCTACGACTGATCCCGGCAAGTCGGAGGACCGATCATGAACGTGCTGATCGAAATGACCGCGTTGTGCCTGACCCGTCCCGCGCCCGGCGCTGACGCGCAAGCGCTCGCCGCCTGGTACGCGGCGAAGGCACGGTTGCACGACCATCTGGCCGGTCTCGGCGGACCCGACAGCGCGCGCGAACGGGAACTGGCCGCGGCCGCGTATCGGCGCGCACTCGGCGTCACCGTCGGTGAACCGGTATGAGACCGGCGGGCGAGAAGTCCTTGCAACTGCCCGCGCCGCGCGCGGAAGCCTGGGCCTGGCAGATGCACGCCACCTGCCGCGCCTACGACGTGAACGACTTCTACGACACCGGCCAGGAATCTCGAAAAGTGCTCGCCGCCAAGAAGATCTGCGCGGACTGCCCGGTGTTGACCCATTGCCTGGACCACGCGGTCACCACCAACGAGCCGCACGGCATCTGGGGCGGGATGACGCCGCGCGAGCGAGCCAGGTACCGCTGGGTGCACTACTGGCCGAAACGGCTGTGACGCCAGCCGAACATCCCTACCTGGTGATGCCGTATCACGCCCGTGGGCCGCTCGAGCAGCGCATCCGCACCGTCGGTCCACTCGACCAGGCGGCGACGTTGTCGCTCGGTGCGAAGATGGCGGGTGCGCTGGAGTCGGCGCATCGGGCGGGCACGTGCCTGCCGCGGTCCGGTCGGTGATCGAGCACGCGACGGCTTCCGACCCAGCCGACCGGCCCGCCGACGCCTTCGGCGCGCAACTGTGTGCGGCGCGACGGACTACGGGCACGACGAGCTCGTAGAGCACGGTGCCACCGTCGCCTGGCCCACCGTCGACGAGGACGACGACAGTGTCGCCTGGTTCTCGCCCACCTCGTCCAGGCGGTCCGGCCCGCGTCGCGAAGAGCCGTTCGGCTCGTATCACCGCGTGTCCGTACTCGCCCGCGCGGCAACAAACGGATGGCGGCATCCTCGTCGAATTCATCGACAGCGGCAACGATTTCGTTGTCGTGGCGAATCACGCGCGGGGTCGTGATTCGCTCGGCCTGACCCAGGTCGAGGCCGAAACCCGCGCGCACCTCCTCGTTGTGCAGGCCCGCCGCGAGGCGGGGCAGCTCGAAGCGTTCGGCGGCGCGCGGACCCTCGGTGACATCGACGCGGACCGTAGACCGCCGGCGCGGCTACGCGCCGGGTTGCTGTTCGGCACCGTGCTGCGGCGGGCCGGGCGGCCGGCCGAGGAGGAAACCGTTCCGACGCCGGCGACGCGACGGTGTACCCGACTCGGCCTGACCCGCCTGCTCGTCGACAGCACGGCGAGCTGGGACGGTCCTAGCGCACCGGTTCGACCAGGTCGTCGGGGCCAGCCTCCAGGGTGCGCACCTCGGCGACCTCGTCGTCGATCGTCGAGGCGGGCATCAGGACCACGATGATCGCGGCGATCACGGCCGGGATCGCGAAGGCGTAGAAGTTCCACTGGTTGCCCAGGGAGGAGCCGACGACCCAGCCGCCGATGGACGGGCCGAGAATGGAACCGACGCGGCCGAGCCCCATGCTGGCGCCGACGGCCGAACCACGGCACGGGGCCGGGTACTTCGCGGCGACATAGCCGTAGGCGAGCGAACTGCTGCCGATGGAGCCGAGCCCGGCACCGGCGACGGCCACCATCAACACCGCGGTGTCGAGTTTGCGACTCAACGCCAGCAGCGACACCGCGCCGATCAGGAAGAACAGCACGAGGATTCGCCGTGACCCGTATCGGTCGGCGAGCATCGACCCGCCGATCATGCCGACGATCGCGCCGACCTGCAGGACGAGCAGGAATTGCAGCGAGGAGCCGAGCGGGTAGCCCGCCTCGCGCATCAGCACCGGCAGCCAGGTGTTGAGGCCGTAGGTGATCAGCTGGGCACAGACGCAGACCACGACGAACAGCAGCAGCGACGGCAGGTACCGGCGGGTGAGCAGCATGCGCCACCCGCCGTTCTTCTCGGCAGCGGCGGAGGTCTGGAGCTGGAGGCGCTGTTCGGCGCGAATCACGTCGATGTCGAGGCCGTAGGCCCGCGCGACGTCGGCGGCCTCGGCGTCTTTGCCGCGCGCCACCAGCGAATTCACCGATTCGGGCAGCCAGAAGTACATGGCAGGCACCACGATCACGCACAGCGCGCCGACCGCGTAGAGCATCCGCCAGCTGTGGTCGGGCAGCAGGGCGATCGCGACCAGCGCGGCGATGATGCCGCCGAAGGAGTACCCGGTGAGCATCATGCCGTTGTAGATCTGTCGACGATTGCGCGGCGCGAACTCCATCGTCAGGGCCACCGCCGACGGAACGACACCACCGAGCCCGATGCCGGTGAAGAACCTTGCGGCGCCGAGGAATTCGGGTGAGGCCGCGACCGCGCAGACCGCACAGCCGACAGAAAACCACACGACCCCGACCATCATCACCTTGCGTCGTCCGATGCGGTCGGCCAGCGGCCCCGCCAGCAGGAAGCCGACCATCAGGCCGACCAGGGTCCAACTGCCGATCAGACCAGCGGTGCCGGCTGTCATGTCCCAGCCCGGCTCCGCCAGCAGACTCGGCACCGTTGCCCCGTAGACGATCAGGTCGTAGCCGTCGGCCACGATCGTGAGAAAGCAGAGCATGACCACGACGAGGCCGCTGCGTCGACGCGGGGCCGGACCATCCATTTTCGTACTCCTTCGAACGTGCGAGCGCGGCCGACAGCCGCGCGACGCACATCACAATATCGCACAATATATGATCCGTAATACGTTTTCCCCGCCGTCGATGATGGTGGCGATGTCGACCGTCTCGGTCGCGCGCACCTCGACGATCGTGTCGTCGTCGGCCTTGCCGTCCTCGCCGTGCAGGTCACCGATGGACTCCGCGTAGACGTCGGGAATCGATCTCGGTGTCGGGCATGGTTTGACAAGGCCGGATCAGTCAGAGGTTGGCCGTGAAGAAGGGCGTCAGGGCGGCCATGGCCTGGCCGACGTACGCGGGGCGGTCGTAGAGACCCACGTGGCCCGCGCCTTCGACCAGTACGAGGTCGGTGTTCTCCGGCAGGCGCTTGTGCAAGGCTTCCGCCTGCCACAGGGAACCGGCGGCCGACCCGGCGATCAGCAGCACCGGCTGGGTCAGGAACTCGGCACCGGCGAAAGCGTCGTAGTCGAAGATCCGGGTGACGCTGGCGGTGAACAGCATTCGGTTGTCGGAGTTGGGGTGCTGCGCGCGCGGAGTGCGGTAGTACTCGTGCGCTTCGACCATGTCGGGATGGGTTGTGTCGTCCAGGGTTTCGGGCACGTAGGTGATTTCGGCGATCTCCCCGCCCGCGGCTTCGATCGCGCGCTGGCCCGCGACGGCGTCCAGCGTGGCGAGCTGTGCTTCCAGTGGCAGCGAGCCCTCCCAGCCGCGCCGGAAGGTGGCGCCGATGTCGACCGGGCTCACCGTGCCGACGGCCTTGATCCGGCGGTCGGATTTGGTGGCGTCGATCGCGTAACCGCCGCCGGCGCACACACCGAACGCGCCGATCCGGTCGGCGTCGACGAAGTCGAGGGTCGAGACATAGTCGACTGCCGCGCGAACGTCCTCGACCCGGGCGAAGGGGTCCTCCAGCCGTCGGGGAATTCCGCCGCTCTCGCCCTGGTGGGAGGCGTCGAAGGCGAGAGCGACGAAGCCCTCGGCAGCCAGCTTCGCCGCATACAGGCCCGCGGTCTGCTCTTTCACGCCCCCGCCCGGATGAACGCACACGATCGCCGGGTAGTACCGGTCGGCGGAGAAATTCTCCGGCAGGTACAGATCGCCTGCCATGGTGACCGTGGCGTTGGGGAAATCGATGTGCTGCACGATGAATGACCTCGGCTCGTCGGGGTTCTTTCCGGATGACATCAGTCTTCGTCATCCGGAAAGCCCCTGGCAGGACGACTCCGTTCCTGGGAAGGATCCCTCCCCCTCAGTGCACCGCCGCGAACATCAGCTTCGCGTCGTCGGCCTCGGCGGGATCGAACTCGGCCACGATGCTGCCCTGCTTGGCGACCAGGATGCGATCCGAGAGCGCCCGGATCTCCGGCAGGTACGACGAGATCACGATCACCGCGACACCGTCGTCGGCCAGGGCGCGGATCATCGCGTGGATCTCGGTGATCGTCCCGAGGTCGACGCCGCGGGTCGGTTCGTCGATGATCGCCACCAGCGGCTGCCTGGTCAGCCCCTTGGCCAGCACCACCTTCTGCTGATTGCCGCCGCTGAGTTCCTCGAGGTTGGCCCGCTCGGGTCGCAGCGTGCGGACATGGAACCGTTCGACGAAGCGCTGGGCCACGGTCTTGCGCTCCCCCGGTCGCACCAGCAACGGCAGCCGTGGCGCGCTGCACAGGTGCCCGAAGTAGATGTTGTCGGCGATCGAGAAGTGGCCGAAGAAGCCCGAGGCCTTGCGGTCCTCGGTGATGTACACCAGGCCCGCGCGGCGGGCGTGCCGTGGGGTCCGGAAACGCACTTTGCGACCGGCCAGCCGGACGGTGCCGCCGCGCAGACGCCGTCGCTTGGTCACCCCGGCGACGATCATCGCGGTCTCGCTGCGCCCGGCGCCGACGAGCCCGTAGATGCCGACGATCTCGCCCGCGTGCGCGGAGAACGACATATTGCGGACGGCCGGAAGCAGGGTGATGTCCTCGACCTCGAGCACCGGTGCCGGGTCGGGCTCGCGGTTCGGCGGCACCCGTTGGTATTCCACGCTGCGCCCCACCATCATCCGCACCACTTCGGCACGGTCGAAAGCCGGTTTGTCCAGCGTGCCCTGCACCTCGCCGTCGCGCAGCACGGTGATGCGGTCGGCCTCTTCCATCGCCTCGTCGAGCATGTGGGTGATGAACACGACCCCGATGCCCTGCTTCTTGAGCCTGCGCATCGACAGGAACAGTTGCAGTCGTTCCTCCGGGGTCACCGAGGCGGTCGGTTCGTCGAGGATGACGACCTTGGCGTCGCGGTGCACAGCGCGGGCGATCTCCACCATCTGCTTCTGGGCGATGCCGAGCGCACCTGCGGGCACCTCCGGCCGGATGTGGAAGTTGTGTGACTCCAACAGTTCTCGGGCCACCACATTGAGCTGGGAGAGGTTGTTGAAGGCCTTCTCGTCGCCGAGGAACAGGTTCTGCGCCACGGTCATCGACTCGACGAGCGAACCTTCCTGGTACACCATCGCGACCCCGGCCTCGGCCGATTCCTTGGGGGTGCTGAAGTTGCGCATCCGTCCGGTGACCTGCAACGTCCCGGCGTCGTGTTCGATCGCGCCCGAGATCACCTTCACGAGAGTCGATTTGCCCGCGCCGTTCTCACCGAGCAGGGCGTGGATCTCCCCCGGTGCGACTTCGAAGTCGACGTCGCGCAACGCGTAGGTTCCGTTGTAGTGCTTGCTGATCCGGTTGAGCCGGATCACCGGCTCGGCGGCGACGGCGGTGTCGCTCACGGTGCTCACCTTTCGTTGTCTTTCTGCGGCTCGAGTAGGTTGCGGAAACCGCTCGCCGCCACCACGATTCGTCCGTCACGTGACGCCACGCCGGTGACCCCGTGGCGGTCGCTGTCCGCGCGTGAATGCACACTTTCGGCGATCCGTCCCCGCTGATCGATCCGGAATGCCAGACCGTAGGAGCGGGCCGGTGCCCACGGTTTGATGACGCCGTGGACGCGCAACTGGCCCAGTTGCAGGGTGTCGGTATACGGATCCGGACACCGCAGGCGCGGGACGAACCATTGGTCCTGGCGGATCGTGGCGGTCATCTCCCGCAGCAGATCCGGTTCGTCGAGCAGCAATTCGGTGAAACGATTGCGCGCGTACGGCGCCGCGACCCACCATCCGTCCGTGCAGGTCGCGATTCGGCCCGGATACACCGGCAGATTCGACCCCACTGCCGCCCCTGCTCTACCCAGGGCGGTGACGGCTCGGCGTTCGACCCGATGGTCGAAACCCAGCGACACCAGAACCTCACCGGCTCCGGCGTTTTCGATGCCCCCCGGCCAGCCGAGACCGTCGGCGACCACCTCGGCGTGCGAGCCGTCGACGCGCACGATGCGCCCGCTGCGATCGGCGGCGACCAGGGCGGCCGACCAATCCGGCACCGCTCGCGAACCGATGGTCGCCAGCACGATGCCGTCGGGAAGCAGGGTCAGATCGGTGACGCCAGCGGCCAGCTCGGCATCGGTGCAGAGATCGGCGGTCACTCCGTCCGCGTCGATCGTGACGAGACCGACGCCCTCGACCGCGGCGATCATCCGATCCTCGGCGGGCAGCAGACTCCCGACCTGCCCGCCGAGCGTCGCCACTCGGGTGACGACACCGTCGGTCAGCGAGAAAATGCCGTCACCACTGGAGAAGACGAGCTCCCCATTGTCGCGGATGATCACGTCATCGGGTTCGAATTCGGCCTCGGGCAGCAGGGTGGTGCCCTCGTCGAGTCGGCGATTGGGCCGCAGACCCGCCTCGAACGGCGGCACCGAGCGGTGCCGGGCCCAGTCGGGGTTCAGCCATTCCTTCAGGGCGCTGATCGTGCGATTCACCGTTGGACCTCCACCATCGATCGCCCGGGCACGATCAGCCCGGGAACCGCGGCCGGATCGATCGTTCCGACCTCGCTCGGGTCGAGGGCGAGTCGACCGATTCGGTTGTTGCTGACGCCGCACAGATACAGCTGACCGGCGCGTTCCTTGACCGCGGTCACCATCGGGTAGTTCGCCAGCGATGAATCCCACAGCACCTGAAGGACTTCGCCGCGGTCGTTGAACTTCATCACGCACGAGACGTTGAGCTGCGGGACCACCCAGCTGTCGAGCGGCACCTCCTTGGTCATCCGCCTGCGCACCGCCGGGTAGCGGTTGAGCAGGTCCGACATCGGCGTGCGCATCGACACGAACGGCAGCCAGTAGTTGCCGTCGGAGGAACGGTTGAGGTTGTCGGGGTTGCCGGGCAGGTTCTCCAGCACCGGTTCCAGCTGTCCCTGCTTGGGTCCGGCGATCCAGAGCCGGTCCACCCGGCACAGGCCGGTACTGGCGATGAGGATCGACTGGCCGTCGTGTGCGGTGCAGATGCCGTTGGGGAACACGCTGTTCGAGACGACCACCTCGGTGCCACCGTCGGGATCGATGCGGACCACCCGGCCGTTGGCCCGCGATTCCACCAGTTCCACCAGGTATTCGGCGGCGTTGGTTCGCGTCGAGAAGTCCGAGACGTAGATCGAACCGTCCGGTGCGACGTCCAGGTCGTCGACCGCGCGCAAGGCGGAGTCGTCGAGCAGGGAGAATCGGCTGCGCTTGACCTTCGTCGCGATCGGTTCGGACTCACCGTCCGGGGAGATCCGGTAGATGCCCATGCCGCCGACCGCGACGAGCAGTTGCCCGTCCCGATCCCAGCCGTGCCCGAGCGGGAAACCGCCTGTGCGAGCGAAGATCTCACCCTCGTCCGGGTTGTCGGCGCGGAAACGCCACACCCAGCCGCGGCGATCACCGCAGTAGACGTTGCCCTCGGGGTCGACCGCGCAGTCCTCGGCGCCTTCGATCTTGCCGAGGCCGATCGGGGGTGCGTCGGTGGTCCGGTTGTTGATCGTCCACACCGTGCCCGGCTCGGTGACATCGACGAGGGGGCCGAGTGTGATCCGGCCCGGATCGATCTTGAGTTTGTCGGCGGTGCGCTGCCGGTACTTGCCCCACTGCAGGTCGAGCACCGCGAACACGAGCAGTGCGGTGGCGAGAATGACCGTGTAGTAGGAGCCCTCGAGTCGCAGCGCCACGGTGGCCTGCTGGATCACCTGCACGACGATGATGCCGACGGTGGCCCGCAGCACCGAGCCGCGACCGCCCTTGAGGCTGACACCACCGAGCACCACGGCGGTGAGCGCGATGATCTCCCAGCCCTGACCGACATCCGGGTCGGTGCGCCCGACCCGCGCCGAGGTGAGCAGGGCGGCCAACCCGGCCAGCGCGCCGGACAGGACGTAGACGAAGAAGGTCACCCGGTCCACGGGAATGCCGTTGCGTCGCGCCGAACGCCGATCGCTGCCGACCGCCGCGACCCACCAACCCCAGCGCGACCGGGTCAGGCCGACATGCACGGCGATCAGCACACACCCGAAGAAGAACCAGCCGGTCGGGATCAGCGCGATGCTGCCCTCGCCGAGGAAGTCCCAGACGATATCGGGCTTGGGCATGCTCAGCTCGAAACTGAACGCCGACTGCAAGGCGGCGGCCGCGCCACCGAACGCGACCAGGGTGACCAACGTCGTGATGAACGGACGCATCTTGCGGTAGGCGATGAAGTAGCCGTTCACACTGCCGAGCAGGGCGCCGAACACCACGGCACCCGGCGCGACGACCGCCATCGGCCAGTCCCAGGCACGGGAGGCGACCATCGCGCCGATCGCGGTCAGGCCGACCATCGAACCGATCGACAGGTCGATGCCGCCGCAGACCAGCACCACGGTGAGCCCGATCGCGAGCAACCCCTTCTCCGACACCTCGTCCATGATGATCGGGGTGTCGGCCGGGCCGACCGGAGTGAAGAAGACGAACAGCAGGCTCAGCAGCAGGGCCAGGGCCAGTGGAACCGCGCCCTCCATCCAGCGTTTCTCGAACAGGTCCGACAGGGTCCTGGCCGGCGCGAGCCGATCACGCCACTTCCCGCCGGTCAGGGGGAACGCGTCGATTCCCCGTGTGCGTGACTGCAGTTTCATCGCCGCTCACTGCCCCTTGTAGCAGGCGATGGTGGTGTTGTCGACATTCGCGCGGTCCACGATGGTGTGCGGGACGAACGCGACCGTGTGGCTGCTGCCCGCCGGCGCACCGGTCTGGATCAGCTGCTGGGTGGTGACCACCGCGGCGGTGCCGACGCCCTGGACATCGTAGGAGGCCGAGGCCGTCACCTTGCCCGCGCGCAGCGCGTCACACCACACGGTGTCGGCAGCCATCGTGTACGTGCCGAGGGAATCGGCGGGGATCACCCCGCGCGAGACCGCGCTCTGCACGGCGTCACCGACCGCGACGGAGTTGAGGTCGTAGGTGACCAGGAATCCGCAGAAGTTGTTCTTCTGCTGCTGGATGATCGACTCGGCGGCCTGTTGCGCGAGCGAGTTCTGCCACTGGGTGTGGGCGGTGGTCACCACTTCGAAGCCGGCCGGGTCGAGCACGTTGCGCACGCCCTTCGACCACAGCAGCGAGGCCGCGTCGTTGCCGGGACCGTCGATGATCGCCAATCGTTTGGGAGCACCGCGCTTTTCGCAGTCCTGCACCGCGCGCTGGGCGATGTCCTCGGCGGCGGCGAGGTTGTCGACACCGATGTAGGCGTCACCGAGGCGGCTCGAGATCATGTTGACCACCACGGTGTAGATGCCCGCGCGCTGGGCGTCCTCGATCTGCTTGGACAGCACACCGACATCGGGGTTGTGCAGGATCAGCACATCGACGGCCTTGCGGGCGATCAGGTCGCTGATGATCCTGGTCATCTTGTCGGTGTCGAAATTGGGGTCGTGGATCTGGAATTCGGCGCCGAGATTGCCGAAGGCACGCTCCATCGAGGCGCCCCAGTTCATCGTCAGGTTGTAGCCCTTGTAGAGGATCGGGACGAAGGCGACCCGCTTGCCCTGCATCGACTCGTGCACCTTCTGCGTCGCGTCGAACAGTTGCACGTTCTCACCGAAGGTCTGGCCCTCACCTCCCGCGGGGCCGGTGGACGAGGTGCGGGCGCCGGTGGAACAGCCCGCGAGCACGACGGCCGAGACCGAGGCGAGAGCGAGGGCGATCATCTTCTTCTTCATCGTTGAAGACTCCTTGTGAGCGAGGGTATTTCGAGGCGAGAGCATTTACAGTTCGCCGCTCTTGGCGGTTTCCTCGTCGCGCGGATGCAGCCACGAGTCCAGCGCGATGGCCGCGATGAGCACGCCGCCGCGGATCAGGTCCTGCACCGCGGAGGTGAGGCCGTGCAGCACGAGCAGGTTGTTGAGCACGCCGATGAACAGCGAGCCCGCGAGCACCCCGAGGATCGAGCCCCGGCCACCGGCCAGGGAGATGCCACCGATCACGGTCGCGGTGAGCGCGGTGAACAACAGGGGGTCGAAGGAGGTGACGGTGGTCTGCACGCTGCCCTGGATGGACACCGTCAGGTATCCGGCGAGCAGGGCGAGCAGCGCGGAGATCACGTAGGTGAGGACCTGCAGCGGCCGGACGGGGGCGCCGGTGGCGCGGGCGGTGGCGAAGTTGTCGCCCATCGCCCGGATCAACCGGCCCGCCGAGGTGTAGGTGACGAAGAGCCAGGCCAGCACGAAGACGACGGCGGCGATGACGATCGGCCGCGGCACACCGAGGACCGAACCGTTGCTCAATTCCGCGATCCACGAGCCGCCGGGCAGGGCATAGTAGTTGCTGTCGAGCAGCAGCATGTCCACCCCACCGATGACGAGCAGACCGGTGGCCAGGGTGACGAACAGCGACGGCACTTCGACATAGGCCACGAGCACGCCGTTGACGAGCCCGACGATCAGCGCGACCGCCGCGGCGATCGCGATCGCCTGCCACTCCGGCATGCCGCTCGACATCAGGGCGAGCGTGGCCTGCGCGCTGCCGAGCGCGACACCGGCGATCGAGAGATCGATGCCTTTGCCGAGAATGACGATGGCGACGCCGACGGCCAGAATCCCGAAGGCCGCCGACAACCGCAACAGGCTGGCGAAGTTCCCGGTGGTCAGGAATCCCGGCGTCGTTGCGGCGCCGACGACACACAGCACGGCGGTGATGCCGAGAACGAAATAGGCCTGCTCCGAACGACCGAGCTGGTCGCGCAGGCTGGGGCGGGGCTTGGTTGCCGCCGCGGTGGACGTCGTCATGATGCTCCCCGCATGGGTTTCTCCTCTGAGACTCAGATCACTTTCGCGAGCTGTGCGGAATATTAAATATGCAGTGGTGCAGCTCACCGGCGGTTCGACGCGGGATCAATCGAAGGGATTATGGCGCTACGACCAGCGGTCGATGCCGCGCGCAAGATTCGGACACGATTCGGACGCATCCATCCGGATCACCAGATATATTGCATATTCTGTTCGGACGTGGTACGAGGATTTGATACGTGGTGATCGACATGAGGACACCCGGCGGCGGTGCCGTACTCGAAGCCGAGCTCGTCACCCTCGCCGCCGAGGCTTCGGAGATCCTCGGCCGCCGGATCCAGCCACCCGGCGCCGACTCCACCGACGCGGCCAAGCGCGTGCTGGCGCGGCTGTGGGACGAGGCCGTGGCAACCCTGTCCGACGCCACGAACCGAGCAGACATCCAGCGAACGACCGCACTCCTGGCCCGCATTCGCGCCTTCGAGGCCGACCTGGCGGCTGCCGACGCCGCCGGTTCGGCCACCCACCTGCGGATGGCCGCGCAGGCGATCGCACGACTACACGGCGCACGCGGGGTCGACGACCTCCTGAGCCGGGCCGCGGAAGCGATGGGCGCGATGGGTTTCGACCGCGCGCTCGTGTCGACCACCGAAGGACAGCGGTGGCACCTGCACACCATGTTCGTCGTCGACGACAAGCCCTGGGCCGACGCGATTCTGGCGGCCGGGCGCGAGTCCTCACCGACCCTGGACGGCCATCTGGTCGAGAGCGATATCGTGCAGCGGGCACGGCCGGGACTGGTCTTCGATGTTCAGCACAATCCGCGCGTCGTCCGGCCGCTGGTGGAGATGACGCAGTGCAGCTCCTACGCCGTGGCCCCACTGACGATGAACGGCGCGGTCGTGGGGTTGGTGCACGGCGACTACTACTTCCAGCGACGCGAAGCCGACGCGACGGCGCGGGCGATGCTCGCCGTCTTCGCCGCCGGCCTCGGCCATGCACTGGCGGGGGCGAGCCTACTCGACGGCGTGACCGCGCTGCGCAGCGGATTCGATCGGTTGACCGGTTCGGCGACCGCCGCCCCTGGCCACCCCGAAGGCCCCGCGCTCTCGGCGCGCGAGGTCGAAGTCGTCGAATTGCTGGCGGCGGGCCGGGCGAACCGCCAGATCGCCCGCGACCTGGCGATCTCCGAGGCGACGGTCAAGACCCACATCACCCACATCCTGCGCAAACTCGGGGCGGCGAACCGCGCGGAAGCTGTCGCGTACTGGCTGCGCGGAAGCGTCGTATCCTGAGCCGAGAGGTTGCCGGAAACCCGTTCGCGATGCTTACATAATATATAGTGTAGCGACTGGTGCGGGCAGGTCTGCTGTCCTCGCACCCCTGTGAGAGGACAGTCCATGGCCGACACCATCGTCGAGCAACTGGCCCGGTTCACCACCGGCGCGAACTACGACACGCTGCCGCCCGAGGCGGTCGACGAAGGCAAGCGCTTGCTGCTCGACGCGATGGGTTGCGCGCTCGGCGCCGTCGAGGAACCCAAGGGCAGGATCGGGATCCAGTACGGCAAGCTCACCGGCGGCACCGACGGCGACGCCACGATCATCGGCACCGACGACCGGGTGTCGATCTTCGGTGCCTCCTTCGCCAACGGCGAGCTGATCAACGCCCTCGACTTCGACGCGGTGCTGCCGCCCGGACACGTCTCGCCCTATGTGCTGCCGACCACGATGGCCATGGCCGAGAGCCGGGGCCGCTCCGGCCGCGAGGTACTCGCGGCCGTCGCCCTCTCCCACGAGATGTCCTACCGCTTCTACAAGTCGATGGACTATCTGCGCGACGTCCAGAACGATTCGATGGACCTGTCACCGGTGATCGGCTACAGCGTCACCGTTTTCGGTGGCACCGCGGCCGCGGGCAAGCTCGCGGGCCAGTCCACCGAGACCCTCGCGAACGCGCTGGGCATCGCCGCCGCCACCGCCCCGGTGAACGCAATGCGGCCGTGGATCAAGCACGCCCCCAGCTCCACGCTCAAGTACCTGCTCGCGGGCACCCTGACCCAGGCCAGCCTGACCGCGGTGTTCATGGCCGAACTCGGCCACACCGGCGACCTGGAAATCCTCGACGACGCCGAGGTCGGCTTCCGCACATACATCGGCACCCGACGATGGGAACCGCAGAATCTCACCGACGCGCTCGGCACCGAATGGCGCTTCCTGGCCGAACAGTCCTACAAGCCCTACCCGCACTGTCGCATCCTGCACGCACCGCTGCACGCGCTCACCGAGATCCTCGAGACCAACGACATCCGGCCCGAGGAGATCGACGCCATCCGCTGCTGGGGCGAGGCCGCGGTGATGCACCCGCTGTGGCAGAGCCGGGTCATCGAGAAGACCCACGACGCGCAGTTCGACATCGCCCACGGGCTGTCGGTCGGCGCACACCGGGTCACCCCCAGCCGGGCCTGGCACGCACCGGAACTCGTGTTCAGCGATTCGGTGCTCAGCCTGATGGACAAGGTCACGTTCGCGCCACACCCGGACTACTTCAAGGCACTGTCCGCGCATCCCTCCGCGCGCCCGACCAAGGTCGAGGTCGACGCCCGAGGGACCACCTTCGTCGCGGAGCGGACCTACCCCAAGGGCAGCCCCTCCCCCGACCCGAGCACCAGAATGACCACCGACGAACTGGTTGCAAAATTCCGGATCAACGCACAAGAAGTGTTGTCCGAGAACAGGATCGATCAGGTGGTGGAGACCGTGCTCGGCGTCGACAAGATCGACGACTTCGGCACCGTGATGCGTCTGCTCGCGCCGAACAGCCCCTGCTGAACATTCCACCCCATAGCCGAAAAGCCCGCTCGCCCCCTACGCGCGCGGGGCTTTTCGTGTCCGGCCTGCTGCTCGCCTGCCGTGCTGTCGACTGTAGACATGACTGCGGCCGGGGCATGTCCAACAAACTGGACATGCCCCGGCCGATCCGCTCAGGCGATGCGCAGTGCCCTGATCCGGTTGTAGAGCGTCGAGCGGCTGACGCCGAGTGCCCGCGCGGCTTGCAACTTGTTTCCACCCGCGGCCTCGAGCGCCGCCATGATGACCTCCCGCTCGGCCTCGCGAATCGGTGAGCCGGGCGCCTGGCCACCTCGGTGCGAGGCGGGCAGGTCGGTCGGAATGATGTCGCCGGCCGATCGGGCACTCGCCACCAGCTCCACGACGCGGCGCAGTTCGGCGAGATTGCCGCGCCACGGTTGTGCGGCGAGCACCCGCATCGTCTCGGCGGTGAACCGTGTCCCGGTGTGGCCGGTGACCTCGGTCAGCATCTGCTGGGCCAGCCCCGGTACCTCGTGCCTGCGCCTGCGCAACGGGACCAGTTCCCTGCGGTCGTTGCACAGCGCGGGCAGCGCGGCGTGCACCGCGTCGAGGTGCTCGCCCGGCGTCGAGGTGAGCACGACTTCGCGCGACGTTTCCCGCAGCCGCTGCGCGAGCAGCGCGGTGAGTTGCTCGGACAGCAGCTGGATGTTCTCGATGACCACCGGCGGGCCGCCGGCCTCGAGCGTCTCGCCGAGCTGAGCCGCCCACGTTGTGTCACCGATGAGCACGATGTCGGTTGCGTCGAGCGTGCGGGCCGCGGGGCCGACCAGCCCCAGCGCCTCGGTGGTTCGGCCGGTTCCCGTCTCGCCGACCACGAGCAGCGGCCACAGCGGCATCCGGTCCGAGGCCACTCTGGTACGTCGAACACCGGACTCCTGGGTGATGTCGACGAGCACCCCGTCGGTTCCCTCGATCGACTGACACACCAATCGCACGGCACGACCGGAAGTCAGGACCAGTTCCCGGCTGTCCTGGCCGCCGACGGGAACGGCTTCGGCGCAGGCACGCAACGCCGCGTGGTCGGCCGGCTCGAGCAGGTCGACCGCGGCGGGGGTGGCAAGGACCAGCCCGTCACCGATCACGACGACGGCCCGGCCTCGGCGGCCCGCGGCGGCCTGGAAGGCGCTCATCAATCTGCTGTGCGCGCGGGGTGAGTCGCGCTGGAGCCGCTCTTGGATATCGCGGACCATGCGGCGGGCCAGCAGCGCCGACAACCGGTGGTCCGCACTGGTTGTCGCGCCGATCCCCAGCACCCCTTCGAGGCGGCGGGTGACCGGATGGAAGATCGGATGCCCGTAACAGGTGAAGCCGCGGAACAGTGCAAGATAGTGTTCGTCGGCCCGCACGAGCAGGCTGCGCCTGGTCTCCAGCGGGGTGCCGAGCGCGTTGGTACCGATGCGATCTTCACCGAGTTCGACACCCGGCACGATGCCGATGTCGGAGACCGCGCGCCGGATCGATCGGGCGGCACCGTGGATGTCGACCACCCGGCCGGCCTGATCGGCCAGCACCAACGCGACCGGCGTGCCTTCGAGTTCACTCGCGACCCGGCGCAGCACCGGGCTCGCCGCTCGCGCGAGAAAACTGTCGGCATTTCTGCTCGCGAGGTCGAACGGCGGCATCGCGTCCTCACGGATGCCGTTGAGCCGCGATCGGGCCCACGCCGACTCGATGTCCGGTCGAGTCGAATCCCGGTAAGCCTGCAACACAGTCATGGATACTCAACACCACCTTGTCCCGGCCGCCTGAACATGCGGTCGACGCCCAGTCCTCTGTGACCGAGCACACTCGTATTTTATACACAATATCTGCTAGGTTCCTCGGGGTTTGCCGCGATCCCGACCATTTTCCGGTCGGCGTGGGAAGGATTTGTCCCAGGCACCGCGACACCGCCGGGCATATCGTGGAGAAATGACCGAGAGAGCGCCCCACCTTCGCGAGCTGGGTGGATTCCTGAAAGCACGGCGTGCCGAGCTCAGCCCCGAGGACGTGGGCTTGAGCGTGCACAGTGCCGCCGCTCGCCGGGTGGCAGGTCTGCGCCGAGAGGAAGTCGCGGACCTGGCCGCGATCAGCCATGACTACTACACGAGGATCGAGCAGGGCCGCCTGGCACCGTCGGAGCCGGTGCTCGACGCGCTGGTGCGCGTCCTGCGATTGGACGACGCCCAGCGGGACTACGCCGAGAACCTCGTCCGCCGCGCGGACCGCCGCCCCGCCAAGCGAGGCCAGAAATCCGTGCGTCCCCAGCTGCAGCGCCTGCTCGACCAGCTCACCGAGACACCGGCCCTGGTGTTCGGCCGCTACCTCGACATCCTCGCCTGGAACCACCTCGCGGCGGCCTTGATCACCGACTTCGGCCAGATGCCGCCGAGGCAGCGCAACTATGTGCGGATGGTCTTCACCGACCCCGCGATGCGCACCCTCTACGCCGACTGGGAAAGTGTCGCTCGTACGTGCGTCGCCATCCTCCGCATGGATGCCGCGGCCAATCCAACCGATCCTCAGCTGACGGCACTGGTCGGCGAGCTGTCCATCGCCGACGAACAGTTCCGGCAGTGGTGGGCGGCGCGCAACGTGGCCCGGCAGGAGTTCGGCTCGAAGACACTCAACCATCCGGATGTCGGCGAGATGACCCTGAATTGGGATACTTTCAGCTCGTCGGGTGATTCCGAACAGCACCTCGTCCTCTGGTCGGCCGAGCCGGGCACGACCTCCCATGAGAAGTTGCGCATCCTCACCTCATGGTCGGCACCGGTCCCGCGACGGGACCCGGCAGACCACCCGAACTGACCCTTTCGAACGAACCGGTCCCAGCCTCCGGTCATCACACATTGACAGTCTTAATATATTATGCGTAATAATCCGGCGGACTCGGACCGAGATCCCCGCACTTCCGCGGGGCGGGAAACACCGGCCCCGGTCCGCACCACCGTCCACGAGCTCCTCGACTACTTCGGGCGATGCGGCGCCTGCGGCTACCCCGCTTCGGCTTCGAGAGTCGTCAAGCACTTCGGCGACGACTCCATCCAGCACGAGGTCATAGCGACCTGCGGTCTCCCGTGCGGCTGGCGCGCCCCCGTTTCCATGCGCCGGATGACGGGCTCCCCCTGAACTGTGTCCGAATTCCTGGACACTTCGTGCGACCGAACCTTCCTACATTCGAACGCCCCGGGGCCGCGGAGCCCTGCGGCCAGCCGGAAACAGCGCTCACGCGCCGGAAGGAACGTCGATGACGAAATCCACGACAGGGACAACAGGTTTCGCCGTACGGACCAAGAAGGCGGCAGTCGCGGTGGCCACTGCTCTGTTGAGCGCGGCGGGTATGTCCACGGCAGCGGCCGGACCTGTCGAGGACCCACAGTTCCTCCTCGTAGGCGGCACAGTCAGCGGAGACGTGACCGTGCTGCGCGTGGAACCGAGCGGCGGGCTGACGAAAGTGAGCCAGACGCCGGTCGGCCTCGGCGTCATGTCCCTGACGCTCGCACCGAACGGGCGCCACGTCTACGTCAGCCAGGCGGGCGAACAGCGAGTCACCGGATACCAGATCGACTACGCGGGCGCACTGCGCCCGATCCCAGGCGGTGCGGTGGAGATCGGCGGTGGCGTTCCGATCACCTCGGCCCTGTCCGCTGACGGCAGCCTCCTGTTCGTCGCCGTCGGCGGCGTGCCCGGGCACGTCAGGACCTATGCGGTCGACCCATCCGGCGCATTGACGCAGACCGCCTCGATCTCCGTACCAGGTTTCAGCACCATCCCGATGATCCGGGTCGACCCGGACGGCCGGTTCCTGCGCTTCGTCAGCCCCTTCGACAGCCTGATCTCCAGTTTCTCGATCGGGCCCGATGGTGAACTCACGTCGATCGGCGCTCCGGTGTCCGGCGGTGCGCTGCCGGTGAATCCCGGCTACACCCCGGACAGCCGCTTCGTCTACGTGAGCAACGAGTTGGGCGGCAACATCTCCGGCTACTCCATCGGCCCGGACGGCCACCTCACCCCCACCCCCGGGTCTCCGTATGCCAGCGCGTTGATGCCGCACGGCACAGTGGTCACCGCCGACGGCGCGCGGGTCTACGTGCCCGTGGTCGCCGGCGGAGGTGTGGCCGGATACTCGATCGGCGCGGATGGCGCGCTGGCAGCCCTGCCGGGTTCGCCCTATCCGGCGCCTCCCGGCTCCGGCCCCGGCACGCTGGTGCTGAGCGACGACGAGCGGCACGTCTACGCTGCCGACGTGCTGACCACGGGAATCACCACCCGGGTACACACCTACGACGTGCGGCCCGACGGGACATTGACCCTGTCCACCCTCCCGTCGGTGGACACCGGCACCGTGCTGGGCGACGGACCGATCATGGCGCTCACACCCTGACGCTTGAGATATATTATATTTCAAACAGGTGCGGTCCGCCGCGGACGAAGGAGTAGCGCGATGCAGATGCCAGGTCATTTCACGATTTCCCTGGTGGCGCACGCGTGAGCGGGCAGCCGCTGGCGGGCCTGCGCATCGTCGAGTTCGCCAGTTTCGTAGCGGGACCATCGGCAGGGATGACCCTCGCGCAACTCGGCGCGCAGGTCATCCGGGTCGACCCGCTCGGCGGCGGGCCCGACTACCGCCGATGGCCCGTCGCCCGGAGCAATGGCGAAAGCCTGTACTGGAATTCGCTCAACCGCGGTAAGCGGTCGATCGCCGTGGACGTGCGCAGCGAGCAGGGCCGGGAACTGGTGCTGGCACTGGCGACCGCGCCGGGCAAGGACGCGGGGATCGTCGTCGACAACGCGGTGGGGCGGCCGTGGTTCTCCTACGAGGCGCTCGCGGATCGGCGTGCCGATGTCATCAAAGTGCACATCGGCGGTCAGGCCGGCGGCGGTCCCGCGGTGGACTACACGGTCAACACCGAGGTCGGCGTCACCGACCTCACCGGGCCCGCCGATTCACGCACCCCGGTGAATCATGTGCTTCCCGCGTGGGACCTGGTCGCGGGAATGACCGCGACCACCGCCCTGCTCGCCGCCCTGCACGGCCGGGAACGGTCCGGCGAGGGCGCGCACCTGCAGATCGCGCTGGCCGATGTCGCCCTGGCCGGTGTCGCGAATCTGGGGTGGCTCAGCGAGGTTCGGGAACGCGGCGACCGCCCGCGCCACGGCAACTACATGTACGGCTCGTTCGGCGCCGACTTCGTCACCGCCGACGAGGGGCGCGTCATGGTGGTCGCGCTCACGCCGCGGCAGTGGCAGGCGTTGTGCACGGCGACGGGGACGGCAAAAGTGATCGCCTCGCTCGAACAGACCCTGGGCGTGGACTTCGCCGACGAAGCGCACAGGTACATCCACCGGGAGACGATCGCCGCGGTGATGCGGCCGTGGTTCGCCGGGCTGCCTCTCGATGCCGTGGGTGCGGCGCTCGCCGAAGCCGGTGTGTTGTGGAGCCGCTACCGCCAGATGAGCGATGTGGTGGCCGATTTCGAGGCGGGCGTCGGCAGCCGGGTGCTGACCGAAGTCGACCAGCCGGGTATCGGCCCGGTCATCTCAGCACACAGCCCGATCCGTGCGGACAGCGAGTACGGCCCGGTGCGCCCGGCCGCGGCCCTCGGCGCCGACACCGATCAGGTGTTGGCCGAAGTCCTCGGTCTCACCGACAGCGAACTCGGGAAATTGCGTTCCGCGGGAGTTCTCGGCACCACCGAATAGCCTCGCGGCCCGATATCGCCGGACTACAGCAATAGGGCCGGTGCTGAAGAAACATCGTCTTCAGCACCGGCCCTACGAAGCTACTCGCTACACCAGGTCACGACCTCGTCCAACGGTGCGCGCCTGGTGCGATAGTTGATGGCGGGAACGCGCCCGGCAGCTCCACCACGTGGTGAGCAGGTCGGCCAGTGCACCCGACTTGCGTTCTCCCACAAGGTGTTCCGCTACATTCTGTGTGCTCATGGTCAGCCGTCTGCCGAGAGCACGCCCAAGGCAACGAGTTCGTCGATCTTATCGGCCGGGTACACCTCGCCGGCAACGGCACGGGTGTCCGCGCCAACTCGCGGAGCGACGCCGGGACGCTCGGGCCGTTCACCGGCGAAGCGCCACGGCGGACGCACCAGCGCGAGCCCGTCGTCCTGCGGCTCGATCATGCGCAGCCAATCGACCTGCTCGTGCTCGACATAACCGGTCATCGACAGCACCGGCGCGAACGGCACGTCCTCGGCGGTGAGCCGCTTCTCCCACTCCGCGAACGAGCGCTGTTCGAATTCGGCCTCGACGATCTCGACGAGCTCGAAATAGTTCGCCTCCCGTGGCCGGTATTCGGCGAAGCGCGGGTCCACGGCCAGGTCGGCGCGGTCCATCGCCCGGCACAGCGATTGCCAGAACTTCTGCGACGAGGACAGGTGCACGGCGATGTACTCCCCCGAGGCGGTCGGCGCGCAGAAGTTCTGCGCCTGCGGATGCCTGCTGCGCCGGGTCGGGTCGGCACCGAGTTCGAAAGCCTGGGTGATGCCGTCGGTGACGAGGACACTGACGGCCTCCATGATCGAGGTCTCCACGTGCTGCGGTTCCCCGGTGCGATACCGGCCGACCAGGGCGGCGAGCACGCCCGCTGCCGTGCTCAACCCGGTGACCAGATCGGCGCTCAGGCCGCCGGTGAGCTGAGGATGCCCCTCGTCGCCGAGCAGCGAATACAGGCCACCGAAAGCCTGCCCGATGGTGTCGTAGGCGGGCCGGGCCGCGAGCGGACCGCCCGCGCCGAAGCCGGTCACCGAGCCATAGACGATGTCGGGGCGTAGCTCGCGGCAGACCTCCGGCCCCAAGCCCATCGCGGCCACCTTGCCGGGACGCATGTTCTCGAGCACCACGTCGAAGCGCGGGATCAGCGCCTTCACCAGGGCAATGCCTTCAGGCTGCTTCAGGTCGACGGCCAGGCTGCGCTTGCCGGTGTTGTACTGACGGAAGTACGGGCTGGCGTCGTTCTGGTGACGGCGGAAATCCTCGCCCACGACGGGCCGCTCCACCTTCACGACTTCGGCACCGAGGGCGCACAACATGGAGGTGGCGAACGGGAGCGAGATGTAGCCCCCGATCTCCAGGATCCGGATTCCGTCGAGCGGCCTGTGCTGCATAGCCTGTCTCCCTCTAGTCACGTGCTCATATTATATATTATCTCATAGCACAGTGACAGCGAGCACAGCAGCCCTGGCCTGTGGGCTAAGTTATATCATATACTTTACATGAGCCGGGTCACATGGCCATGCGAGACGCTGCGCACGAACCTATCGCTGACCAGCGTATTCCCACCCCGGCACAATCGCCGACGAAGACGATAGGTCTACCCATGAGTGTTCAGACAGAGTTGTGGCAGGGACAGTTCGACAAGCTGTTCATCGGCGGCGGGTGGGTGAATCCGGCAACGCAGCGCACGTTCGAGGTGGTCTCCCCCGCCACCGAGGAGCCCCTCGCCCGCATCGCCGAGGGCAGCGAGGCCGATATCGACGCCGCTGTCGCCGCCGCGCGCATCGCCTTCGACAGTGGCCCGTGGCCCCGGATGGAGCTCGCGGAGCGGATCGCGGTACTCACCCGGGTGAGTGAGATCCTCGCCGACCGGCAGGACGAGATCGCTCGGCTGATCAGCGCCGAGATGGGGTGCCCGATCACGCTGTCGACGCGGATGCAGTCGATGGGCACCCGCATGTTGCTCGACGCGTTCCTCGAGCTCGCTCCGCAGTACCAGTGGTCCGACATCCGCCGCTCGGTCACCGGCAACGCGCTCGTCACCCGCGAACCTGCCGGAGTCGTCGCGGCCGTGGTGCCGTGGAACGCGCCCCTGCAGATCGCCATGATCAAGCTGGCGCCCGCGCTGCTGGCCGGATGCACCGCCATCCTCAAGCCCTCGCCGGAGACCGCGATGTCGGCGTATCTGCTCGCCGAGATCTTCGAACAGGCCGGACTGCCCGACGGCGTGGTGAACATCGTCGTCGCGGGCCGCGAGGTCAGCGAGCACCTGGTCCGCCACCCCGGCGTCGACAAGGTCTCGTTCACCGGCTCCACGGCCGCCGGCCGCCGGATCGCTGCCATCTGCGGGCAGGACCTGCGCCGGGTCACCCTCGAACTCGGCGGGAAGTCGGCCGCGGTGCTGCTCGACGACGCCGACCTCGATGCCGTGGTCCCGGTGATCCGGGCGCTGTCGCTGCGCAACACCGGTCAGGTGTGCAGCAACAAGACCCGCATCGTGGTCGCCCGTTCGCTGCGCGACGAGCTCTACGACCGGTTGCGCGACATGGTCGGCTCGATGCCGATCGGCGACCCGTTCGATCCGGCGACCGAACTCGGCCCGCTGGTGACCAGCGCCCAACGGGAACGCGTGGAGAACTACATCGCGCAGGCCAGATCCGAGGGCACCCAGGTGGTCGTCGGCGGCGGTAGGCCCGAGGGCCTGGAGCGCGGCTGGTACGTCGAGCCGACGATCTTCGGCGACGTCGACCCCAACGCGAAGATCGCGCAGGAGGAAGTGTTCGGTCCGGTACTCACCGTGCACACCTTCGACACCGAAGCCGAGGCGATCGAGATCGCCAACAACTCCGACTACGGCCTCAACGGTTCGGTCTTCGCCGCCGACCCCGCGCACGCGCTGGCGGTGGCTCGCCACATCCGTACCGGCACTGTCGAAGTCAACGGCACTCCGGCCGGCTTCTTCGCTCCGCTCGGTGGCTTCAAGAACAGTGGCATCGGCCGCGAAGCCGGGCTCGAGGGTTTCGACGCCTATATCGAATGCAAGTCCTACGGCCTGCCGCAGCCCCTGCTCGACAGCTTGGCCTGACGCCCACTTTCCGAAAGGTCCTTCATGCCTTCCCTACCCCCCTTGGAAGCCGCCGTCGCCCGGCTGGTCACCGACCTCGAATACGACTCGATCCCTGCCGACGCGCTGGCCGGCGCCCGGCGCCTGATGCAGGACCAGCTGGCGGTGCAGATCGGCTGCGCATCACTGTCGTGGAGCCGGGCGGTGCTCGAGCTGACCAAGGCCTCGCACGCACCCGGTTCGGCGCACGTCACCGCGTCAGGTGACGAAATGAGCGCCGCCGACGCCGCTTTCGTCAACGCGACCTACGGGCACGGCTTCGAGTACGACGACGCCCACCGCTCCAGCTCCAGTCATCCGGGCAGCGCGGTGGTCTCAGCGGCCGTCGCCGTCGGTGAGGAACTCGGCGCCTCGATGGCGGAGGTCGTCACCGGCATCGTCGCCGGGTACGAGGTCTACACCCGGATCGGCATCCTGGCCGCCCCGCAGTTGCTCGAACGCGGCTTCCATCCGCACGGGGTACTGTCGGCGTTCGGTGCCGCCGCCGTGGTCGCGAAGATGCGCGGATTCGACGCCGAGCGCACCGTGCACGCGCTGTCGATCGCGATGAGCCACAGTTCGGGCACCACCGAGTACACCTCGACCGGTGGCTCGGTGAAGCGGCTGCATTCGGGCATCGGCACCCGCAACGGTATCCGCGCCGCGGAGATGGCGGCGGCGGGCATCACGGGCCCGACCACCTTCCTCAGCGGCGGCAAGGGTTTCTACCGCACCTTCGTCGGCCGCCCGGTCGCCGAGAACGCGGTCGAATTGTTCTCCCCGACAGCGCCTTTCGAGATCACACGCGTGTGGATCAAGCCGTACTGCTGCTGCGGCATCAACCACGCCTACATCGACGGCGCCCAGCAGCTCACCGCACGGGCGTCCGAGGTCGAGTCCGTTCGGCTCGGCATCCAGTCCGGCGGTGACGTGATCATCGGCAACCAGAACGCCAACGCCTACGCCCCGCAGATCATCGAGCATCTGCAGTACAGCCTGCCGTTCCAGTTCGCCTTGGCGATCCTGGGCCGCGGCAACGGTTTCCGCGCACACCACGATTACATGGCCGGACGCCTGGACCTGAGCGAGGGCAGCGAGGTCGCCGAGATGGCGCGGCGGGTGAAGATCGAGGTCGACACCGAACTCGACGCCGAGTACGCGGGACGCTGGATCGCCGACATCACGGTCACCTACCGCGACGGCTCCACCCAGCACGTCTTCGTCGACAACCCGCGGGGCACCGCCGAGAACCCGATGACGCAGGCCGATCTGGACGCCAAGTTCCGCGACCTCACCGTCGCCGACCTGGGTGCCGAACGGAGCGAAGCCCTGCTGACCGCGATCAACTCCGGGGATCCCGCCACCCCGGTCGGTGAGTTCGCCGCGCTCTTGCGCGACTGACCCGATGGAGAAGCGTGGCCCGACTCGGATTATCAAGTCGGGCCACGCTTTTCCTATGTCAGGGCATCAAATACAAGCGTTCGTTCGGCAGACGGGGCAGGTCTGCATAGTGTGCGGCTGCGACCGTGATGTCACAGAGATGACGACCGGCCACGTCCTGGACGAAAACCAGCGCGGCCGTCAGGCACGCCACGAATTCCATTCGGATGGTGGCGAACTGGACCATCAATCGAACATCGGGTTCGTGCGGACAGGGTGATCGCTTGTCGGATTTCATCGGCTGTCGACCTGCATGTACTCGTCGTTGCGAATGACTGTGCCCCGGCGGGCCTGTTCGGTTCGCCGGGGCACGGTCGGTGCCTGAACGGTGATCAGGCGGTCTCGAAGGTGGCGGCCATCCCTTGGCCGCCACCGATGCACATCGTGGCGATGCCCTTGCCGCCGCCGCGGCGGCGCAGTTCGTGCAGCAGGGTGGTGACCATGCGCACGCCCGTGGCGCCGATCGGGTGCCCCAGCGAAATGCCGGAACCGTTGACATTGAGCCGGTCGTGATCGCGCCAGCCCCAGCCTTCCAGGACCGCGAGGACCTGCACCGCGAACGCCTCGTTGACCTCGACCAGATCCATCGAGTCGAGCAGCGAGACGGTGTCGGTGCCCCGGCGCGCGGCGAGTTTCGCGACTGCCGGAACCGGTCCGATACCCATCCGGGAGGGCTCGCAGCCCGCGGCCGCCCAGCCGGTCAGGTAACCGATCGGCTCGAGCCCGAGCGCGTCGAGCTGATCCTCGGCGACGACGAGAAGGCCTGCGGCGGCATCGTTCTGCTGGCTCGAGTTGCCCGCGGTGACCGTGCCGTCGGGCATGATCGTGCGCAGCTTCGACAGCGTCTGCGGCGTGGAGTCCGCACGGATGCCCTCGTCGGCGGCGAAGACCACCGGATCACCCTTGCGCTGCGGCACCGTCACCGGAACCACTTCGTCGGCGAAACGCCCTTCCGCCCACGCCGCGGCCGCCCGCTGGTGGCTGCGCGCGGCGAAGGAGTCGGCTTCCTCGCGCATCAGCCCGTAATCCTTCGCGAGGTTTTCGGCCGTCTCGATCATTCCGGAGATCTTGCCGAACCGGGCAACCGGCTGGGAGCGTTCGCGACCGCGGTCGAGCCGGTCGAACAGCTGCACGGTGCCCGCGCGGGCACCCCAGCGGGTGGTGGTCGAGTAGTACTCGATGCGGCTCATCGACTCGACGCCGCCGGCGAGCACCACATCGGCGGCACCGGTCTGCACCATCATCGCCGAGGTGGCCAAAGCCTGCAGGCCACCACCGCAGCGGCGGTCGAGCTGCATGCCGGGCACAGAGATCGGCAGCCCGGCGTGCAGCGCCAGCCAGCGACCGACGCACGGGACTTCGGAATTGGCGTAGGACTGGGCGAACACGACATCGTCGATGCGTTCGGGATCGATTCCGGAGCGCTCGATCACCGCGTTCACGACGGTGGCGCCCAGGTCTTCGACCGACACATCACGCAGGGAACCGCCGAAGGTGCCGACGGGGGTGCGGGTGGGCGCGACGATCGCGGCCCGGCGCAGGGTTGACATCCATCGACTCCGATCAGATCGCGTTGCGCGCGATGAGCTGTGCGGCAATGACATTGCGCTGGATCTCGTTGGTGCCCTCACCGACGATCATCAGCGGTGCGTCGCGGAAGTAGCGCTCCACGTCGTACTCCTTGGAGTAGCCGTAGCCACCGTGCACACGGATCGCGTCGAGCGCGATCTGCATCGCGGTCTCGGACGCGAACAGCTTGGCCATGCCCGCTTCCATGTCGGCGCGCACGCCCGCGTCCAGTTTCTGGGCGGCGTCGAGGGTCAGCAGGCGGGCGGCGCGCTGCTTGGTCGCCATGTCGGCCAGCAGGTTGCCGACGGATTGGTGCTTCCAGATCGGCTTGCCGAAGGACTCGCGCTCCTGCGCGTAGCGCACCGCGGCGTCGAGTGCGGCCTGGCCGACACCGAGTGCGCGCGAGGCGACCTGGATGCGCCCGACCTCGAGGCCGCGCATCATGTGGCTCCAGCCGAGGTTCGCCACGCCGCCGAGGATGGCGTCGTCGCCGACCTTGCGGCCGTCGAACACCAGCTCGCACGCTTCCACACCTCGGTAACCGAGCTTGGGCAGCTTCTTGGAAATGGTCATCCCGTCACCGGGTTCGACCAAAATAACGCTCATACCCTTGTGGGCGGGCTCGGCGTCGCGATCGGTGATACACAACAGGCCGATCAACCCGGAGTGCGCGGCGTTGGATATCCAGGTCTTGGAACCGGAGATCGACCACTGGTCGCCGTCGCGTACGGCGACGGTGCGCATGGCTTGCAGGTCGCTGCCGCCCGCGGGTTCGGTCAGCGCCATGGTGGCGCGGATCGCGCCCTCGGCCATCTTCGGCAGGTACTTCGACTTCTGTTCGGGGGTACCGAAGGTCTTGATCAGGTAGGTGATCACGGAGTGGCCGCCGATGGCGCCCGCCAGGCTCATCCAGCCCCGCGCGAGTTGCTCGGTGACGGCCGCGAAGCAGGCGGTGCTCACATCGACACCACCGAATTCGGCGGGCGCGAGCAGGCCGAAGAAGCCGAGCTTCTTCATCTCCTCGATGAACTCCTCGGGGTAGACATCGTCTTCCTCGAACTCGCGAACGCGATTCTTGACCCGCTGATCGACGAAATCGGCGACCAGATCGACCATCTGCTGCTCATCGGCTGTGAGGCTCATGCCTACCCTTCCCTAGTTAACGCATAAAATATTATATCACTGCCAGAACCCGCGGGATTCGAGCATGTGCACCGCCCGATCCCCGCCGTGCCGGAAGTGCTCCTCGGTGACGGCGCGCGCCGTGTCCGCGTCTCGGGCCCGTAGCGCGGCGAGGATCTCGCGGTGATCGCGGTCGGCGGTGTCGGACCAGTCGTCGTGGGTCTCGTAGAAACCGTGCGGGCCGGCGCTGCCGAGCACCTTGAGTTCGGTGAGCAGACGCCGGGACCCACTGGCGCGGTTGATCATCCGGTGGAATTCGAAGTTCAGCGTTTCGCGGTCCCGGCTCGACGCGGCCGGCATCCGGTCCAGGATCACGCCCAGCGCGTCGAGCGAGGAAATGCCGATCCGCTCGGCCGCGCGGGCGGCAGCCAGCCCGGACACCACGCCGAGCAACCAGTAGTGGTCGCGGACGTCGTCACGCGTCATCGGAGCGACGAACGCACCACGCCGGGGTGGCATGTCGACGATGCTCTCCAACTCCAGGGCGATCAGCGCCTCGCGCACCGGCAGCTTGCTGATGCCGAGCGAATCCGCGATCTCGTCCTGGTCGATCTTGTCGCCGGGACGCAGCTCGCCCGCGAAGATCCGCCGCCGGATCTCTTGCACGGCGGTGGTTTTCAGGCTGGTCGGCGGGGCGACGCGCGGCAGGTCCATCAGGTCTCGCTCGGCTGGGCGATCCGTGGCGCGAACTCGGCCCGGATCGCGTCGGTGTGCGCACCGAGCGCGGGCACCGAACCGTGGGTCACCGGCCAGTCCCGTGCCGTCCCCGGCGGCAGCAGGGCCGGTACGGGGCCGGAGGGAGTGTCGATCTCGCGCCACCGGCCGCGTTCGCGCAGCTGGGGATGCTCGGCGAGTTCCCGCACGCCGTTGAGCCGCGCGTTGCCGATGCCCGCCTGGTCGGCGGCATCCTGAATCTCGGCGAGGGTTCTTGTCGCACACCACTTCTCAACCATCTCGTCGACCTCGTCGCGGCGGGCGACCCGGTCGTCGTTGTGCAGATAGCGCGGATCCCCGGCGAGTTCGGGGCAGCCCATGAGCTCGGTCATCCGCCGCCACTCCCGGTCGCTGGTCGTGCCGAGGACCGCGGTCTGCCCGTCGGAGGTCGGATACGCGCCGTACGGGGCGATCATCGGCGAACCCATTCCGACCGGCACCGGCTCGGTGCCCGCGTGCAGCACCTGGTTGAGCGCGAACCCCATCATCTCCGAGACCACGTCGAGCATCGCGACCGGCACGACCGCGCCGCGGCCGGTGTGCTCACGGTCGTAGAGGGCGGCCAGGACCGCGGAGTACGAGTACAGCGCGGTGCCGATATCGGCCACCGGGATGCCGGGCTTGGCCGGATATCCGGGGGTGCCGGTGATCGCGCACGAACCCGCCTCGGCCTGGATCAGCAGGTCGTAGGCGCGTTTGTGGTCGAGCGGGCCGCCACGGCCGTAGCCGGAGATGTCGACGATGATCAGCCGGGGAAACCGGCGCGTCAGCTCGTCGACACCGAGACCGAGCCGGTCCAGCGCACCGGGGCCCAGATTGCTGACCAGCACATCGGCCCCGGCCAGCATCGCTTCCAGGACCGCGAGGTCCTCGGCGGCGCGCAGATCCAGCGCGGCGGATTCCTTGCCGTGGTTGAGCCAGGTGAAATGCGCCGACAGACCACCGACGACCGTGTCGTAGTGCCGAGTGGAGTCGCCGTATCCGGGCTGCTCGACCTTGATCACCCTGGCGCCGAGGTCGGCGAGGTGCCGGGTGCACAGCGGTGCGGCGATGGCCTGTTCGAGGCCGATCACCGTCACCCCGGCCAGCGGAGCACGCGTAGGTTCGGTGCTCATGAGAACTTGGGCTCCCGCTTCTCCCGGTGTGAGCCGACGCCCTCGACGACATCGGGGCCGCCGAAGTGATAGAACTCGAGGCCGAGCGACGCGTCGAAGATCGGCATCGCCTGCCGGTACCAGCCGTTGAGCGCCATCTTGGTGCCCTGGACACCGGCCCGCGAACCGGCGGCCAGCTTCTGCGCGATCTCCATCGCACGGTCCTGGACCTGCTCGTCGTCGACGCACAACGACACCATGCCGATGCGCTCGGCTTCCTCGCCGGTGAGCACCTCGTTGGTGAGCAGGTGGTACTTGGCCTTGGCCATCGAGGTGAGCAGCGGCCAGCAGATCGCGGCGTGATCGCCCGCGGCCACCCCGAGGCGCACGTGTCCGTCGACGATCTTGGCGCGCCGACCGGCCACCGAGATGTCGGCGAGCAGCGCCGCGACCAGACCGGCGCCCGCGGCGGGACCGTTGATGGCGGAGATGATCGGCTGGGGCACCTCGATGATGTTGCGCACCAGGTCCCGCGCCTCACGCATCACCCGGGTCCGCGAGGCGTAGTCATCGATCATGGCCTCGACCAGATCGAAACTGCCACCTGCGGAGAAGGCCCGCTCCCCCGCTCCGCGGATGACGACGGCGCGCACCGATTCGTCGAGCGCGATCACCGGCCAGATGTCGGCGAGGTGCCGATGTGCCTCGGCGCCGACGGAATTCAGGTTCGGGCCGTCGAGCACGATCCGCAGCACGCCGTCGGCGGGGCGGTCGATCGTCAACGACGAGAACTCCTCGTAACCGGGCACTTGTTGTCCTTTCATTCGCTGATCGACACCGTGTCGGCGCCGGTGGTCGCCCACCGCGTCAGGATGTCGTCGAGGTCGCCGAGTCCGGCGGGTGGGCGCGAGGGGGTGCGAGCCGGGGTGCGGTCGAACCGCGGTGCGGGCGCCGGGTGCAGCACGCCCGAAACACGGTGGAACACTCCGCGTTCCACGTTGTGCGGGTCTTCGGCGGCCTCGTCGAAGGTGAGCACCGGTGATACGCACGCATCCGTGCCCTGATAGATCTGCCACCACTGGTCGCGGGTCCGCTGCGACACGGCATCGGCGATGAGTTCACGCAGTCTCGGCCACTGTTCGCGGTCGTCCTGGCCGGGCCAGTCCGTGGTGTCGACGCCGAGTCGGCTCACGAATTCGCGGTAGAAGTCGGGTTCGAGCGCGCCGACCGCCAGGTACCGGCCGTCGGCGCACCGGTAGGTGTCGTAGAACGGGGCGCCGGAGTCGAGGAAGTTGGTTCCCGGCTCGTCGGAGTACAGCCCGGCGGCGCGCAGGCCCTGCAATTTCGCCGTCAATACGGCGACGCCGTCGACCATCGCCGCGTCGATGACCTGACCGCGGCCGGTGCGCGCGGCCTCCACCAGCGCGCAAGCGATGCCGAATGCGCCGATCGCCCCGCCACCGGCATAGTCGCCGAGCAGGTTGATCGGCGGTCGCGGCGCCCCGCCTTCGCCGGCGAGGGCGTGCAGGGCGCCGGACTGGGCGACGTAGTTGATGTCGTGTCCGGCGTCCTTGGCGCGGGGACCGGTCTGGCCGTATCCGGTGAGCCGGACGTAGACCAGACGCGGGTTGCGCGTGGTGGCGACGTCGGGGCCGAGACCCAGCCGCTCGGCGACACCGGGACGATAGCCCTCGATGAAGACATCGACCGAATCAGCAAGGCGCAGAACAGCTTCACGCCCGTCGGGGTCCTTCAGATCCACCGCAACCGACCCGACACCCCGGTTGACCACATCGGTCTCCTCGGTCAGGCCGACAGTCTGGCTCAGCTCACGCGCCGAGCGGTGCGGTGGCCGCACCACCCGGACGACCTCGGCGCCCATGTCGGCCAGCAGCATCGAGACATAGGGCACCGGTCCCATGCCCGCCAGCACGACGACGCGCACACCCGCCAACGGTCCCGTCATCGGTTCTCCTCCTAGTAGGAACGGGGTAGGCCGAGCACCTGCTGGGAGATGTAGTTGCGCACCATCTCCTGGGAGAACGGCGCATTGCGCAGCAGACGCACCTCCCGCCACAGCCGCTCGATGTGGTATTCCTTCGCGTAGGCGTACCCGCCGAGCGTGGAGAACGCGCGATCACATGCCTCGAAACCGGCTTCGGCACCGAGGTACTTGGCCGCGGCAGCCTCGGGACCACAAGGCAGACCCGCGTCGAACAGTTCCGCCGCACGCATGATCATGCCCTCAGCGGCTTCCAGGCGGATCCAGGAATCGGCCAGCGGATGCGCCACGGCCTGGTTCTGGCCGATCGGGCGGTCGAACACCACGCGGTTCTTGGCGTATTCGGCGCCGATCTCGAGCGCGGCACGGCCGAGGCCCACGCCTTCCATGCCGACCACGATGCGCTCCGGGTTCAGGCCGTCGAGCAGGTAGTAGAAGCCCTTGTCGACCTCGCCGACGAGCCGGTCGTCGGCCACCTCGAGGTTGTCGATGAACAGCTCGTTGGTGTCGATCGCGGCACGGCCGAGCTTGTCGATCTCGCGGACGGTGACCTTGGAGCGGTCCATGTCGGCCAGGAACAGCGACATCCCCCACAGCGGCTTGTCCGCACGCCGCGGCGATGTGCGGGCCAGCAGCAGGATCTTGTGTGCGTTCTGGGCGTTGGTGATGAACACCTTCTGCCCATTGATCACCCAGCCACCGTCGACCTTGGTCGCCTTGGTCTTGATCCGCGAAGTATCCACGCCCGCAGTGGGTTCGGTGACGCCGAACGCCATCAGCAGCTCACCCGAGGCCAGCTTGGGCAGGTACTCGCGCTTCATCTGCTCCGAGCCGTACTTCACGATCGGCGCGGGCGGGAACACGTAGAAGTGAATCGCCGAGCCGCCGCTCATGCCCGCGCCGGAGGACGAGATCTCGCCGAGCATCACGGCGGCTTCCTTGAGACCGAGGCCGATCCCGCCGTACTCCTCGGGAATCATCGCGCCGAGCCAGCCGCCCGCGGCGAAGGCCTTCACGAACTCCCAGGGGTATTCGTGCTTGTTGTCCTTGTCGAGCCAGTAGTTGTTGTCGAACTTGCGCGCGAGTTCACGCGTGGCCTGACGGACGAGTTCGACGTTGTCGTCGGTCGCTGTAGCGGCAGTCATTGCTACTCCTGTTCGTCGCCCGCGGACACGGGGATCGCTTCGAGTGGGGTGGCGGGGTCGAGGGAGGACATGTCTCCGGTCGGCGCCCCGAGATACCGGGACCGAATGGCCCGGCGCATGATCTTTCCGTTCTTGGTCTTGGGCAGGCTCTCCACTACGACGACCGAGGGGGCGAACGAGCGGCCCGCATTCCCGATCGCGGTGTCCTGCAAGTCTTCCGGCGTCTGACCGGTGGAACGCAACACCGCGAAGGCGACCGCGCGCTGGCCGCGCAGTTCGTCGGGCACACCGATCACGGCGACCTCGGCGATCCGGTTGTCGCGCAGCAGCGCCGCCTCGATCTCCGCCGGACCGACCCGGCGACCCGACAGTTTGATGGTGTCGTCGGAACGGCCGTGGATGCGCCACATGCCCTGGTCGTCGATGCTGGCCAGGTCGCCGTGCACCCACACGCCGTCCCACTGACTCCAGTAGGTGTCGAGATAGCGGTCGCGGTCCTGCCAGAAGGCGTGCGTCATACCGGGAAAGGTGTTGCGTACCACCAGTTCACCGATCTCACCGACAACCGGTTGGCCATTCTCACCGAAGACCGCGGCGTCCACGCCGGGCAGCGCGCCGGTGAAGGCCGCCGGGGCGGCGGGCAGGAACGGATATCCGATGAGGAGGCCGCCGCCGACCTCGGTGCCGCCGCTGTAGTTGACGATCGGCCGCGTACCGCCGCCGACCTCGGAGAACAACCACCACCAGGTGGGTTCGTCCCAGGCCTCGCCGGTGGACACGAAGGCGCGCAGGCTCGGCATCGCATGCGTGATCGCCTCACCCGCCGCCTTCAGCGCGCGCGCCGCGGTGGGCGCGATGCCGGCGACGGTGACACCGTTGCGTTCGATGATCTCCCACATCCGGTGCGCGGTGGGGTGCGTCGGCAAGCCCTCGATCATCACGATCGTGGCGCCGAGCTGCAGTGGACCGGTCATCAGCATGGGGCCGACGAGCCAGCCGAGGTCGGTGATCCACGAGACGACATCGCCTTCGTGCACATCGAAGCCGTAGCCGAAGTCGACCGCGGTCTTCACCGCGAAACCACCGTGGGAGTGCACGATGCCCTTGGGACGACCGGTGGTGCCCGAGGTGTAGACGATGGTCAGCGGGTCGTTGGACTCGGTGTCGGCGGTCGGCACCGGGGCCGGGTCGGCGTCGAGCTCGTCGTAGTACACGTCGCGGCCGGCGCGCATCGGCACCTCGGTGCCCAGGTGCCGGACGACGACGACCTTGGCCACCGTAGGCGCCGATTCCAGCGCCGCGTCGGCGGTCGCCTTCAGCTCGACCCGCTTGCCGCGCCGCGTCGTGCCGTCGGCGGTCACCAGCAGCACCGCTTCGGAATCCTGCAGGCGGGTTGCGAGCGCATCAGGCGCGTAACCGCTGAAGGTGGGTACCGAGACGGCACCGATCCTCGCGATCGCGAGGAAGGCCACCGCAGCTTCGGGCACCACCGGCATGAACAGCACCACCCGGTCTCCACGCCGCACACCCAGCTGGGTGAGGTTGGCGGCGAACCGGCGCACCTGTTCGTCGAGTTCGGCGAAGGTCAGCGTGCGCCGTTCACCCTCGTCGCCCTCGTAGACCACCGCGAGGCGATCGGCGGCGGAGCCCCGCGCGTGCCGGTGCGCGGCCAGCTGCGCGATGTTGACGCCGCCGCCGGTGAACCACCGGGGGAACGGCTTTCCGGCCGAGTCGTCGACGACACGGTCGAACGGGACCGAGAAGTCCACGCCCAGATCGGTCGTCGCGGCCCGCCAGAACCATTCGGGTTCGGCGATGGCTCGCTCGTTGAGCGCGGCGACCGCCGCGGCATCGTCACCGAATCCCCAGGCGCGCATCGCCGCGAGCAGACGGCTGCGCTCGCGGATCTGTTCGTCGGGCACCCAGGCCGGTTGCTCGGCAGGCTGAACGTCCACCATGACGTGTCCTCCTCGTTGCTTGGTTCGTCGGGTGGCGGATCAGGCCTGCTCGGCCGGACGCTTCATCATCAGGCCAACGCGCACGGCGTCACAGACCACCTCGTCGCGCTGGTTGATCCCGAGATGACGGAAGGTGACGATGCCGGAATCGTTGCGGCTCTTGGATTCCCGCTTCGCCTCGATCTTGGTCTGCACGTGGATGGTGTCGCCGTGGAACACCGGCTTCGGGAACTTGATCTGCTCGAAGCCCAGGTTGCCCAGGGTGGTGCCCTGCGTGGTCTCGGGCACGGTGATACCCGAGACCAGCCCGAGGATGAACAGGCTGTTCACCAGACGCTGGCCGTAGATGGAGCCCTTGCTGTACTCGGCGTCCAGATGCAGCGGCGCCAGATTCAGCGTCATCACACTGAACAGCGTGTTGTCGGCTTCGGTGACGGTGCGACGGTTCACGTGGTCGATAACCATCCCCGGCTCGAACTCCTCGAAATACAGGCCAGCCATGTCGCGTCCTCTCAGAATATATTATGTACTAGACGGTGTCGAACGGATGCTACCTCACCGTTCGGCTCATCGTATATTATATCATTGTATATTATATCTAGTATCAGACTCAACCACAGAGGAGCCGAGAGTGTCCGAACTCAGTGCCGAGGACTTCGAGCCGATCCTGGCTCACGTCCGTACGTTCATCCGTACCAAGGTGGTCCCGCGCGAGCAGGAGATCCTGGAGACCAACGCGATCCCCGACGACATTCGCCAGGCCGCCGCCGAGATGGGCCTGTTCGGGTACGCCATCCCCCAGCAGTGGGGCGGCCTCGGTGTCGACCTCACCCAGGATGTCGAGCTGGCCATGGAGTTCGGCTACACCTCGCTGTCGCTGCGGTCGCTGTTCGGCACCAACAACGGCATCGCCGGTCAGGTACTGGTCAACTACGGCACCGACGAACAGAAGAAGCAGTGGCTCGAACGGATCGCTGCGGGCGAGGTGCTGGCCTCGTTCGCGCTGACCGAGCCCGGTGCGGGTTCCAACCCCGCCGGACTGCGGACCCGTGCCCGCCGCGACGGTGACGACTGGGTGATCGACGGCCAGAAGCGGTTCATCACCAACGCACCGCTGGCCGATCTGTTCGTCACCTTCGCACGCACCGCCGAGCCCGGCCCGGACGGGCCCGGTATCGCGGTGTTCCTGGTTCCGGCCGACACTCCGGGCGTCATCGTCGGCCCCAAGGACGCGAAGATGGGCCAGGAAGGCGCCTGGACCGCCGACGTCACGTTCACCGATGTCCGAGTGCCCGCCGATGCGCTGGTCGGTGGCTCCGAGGATGTCGGCTACAAGGCCGCGATGGCCTCCCTTTCGCGGGGTCGGGTGCACATCGCCGCGCTGTCGGTCGGTACCGCCCAGCGCGCACTCGACGAATCCGTCGCCTACGCCGCCACGGTCACCCAGGGCGGTACGCCCATCGGCGACTTCCAGCTGGTGCAGGCGATGATCGCCGACATGCAGACCGGGGTGATGGCCGGGCGCGCGCTCGTGCGCGACGCCGCGGCCAAGTACGTCTCGGGCGAGGACCGGCGCATCTCCCCCTCGGTGGCCAAGCTGTTCTGCACCGAGATGGTCGGCCGGGTCGCCGACAACGCGGTGCAGATCCACGGCGGCAGCGGGTACATGCGCGAAGTGACCGTCGAGCACATCTACCGCGATGTCCGCCTGCTGCGCCTGTACGAGGGAACCAGCGAGATCCAGCGCCTGATCATCGGCGGCGGGCTCGTGCGCGAAGCGAAGAAGCGCGCGTGAGCACCAGCACCACGACGGAGCTGGCGACCCGGATCCGCGTCGCGTCGACCCTGCTGTTCGTCCCGGCCGACCGTCCCGAACGCTTCGCCAAGGCCGCCGCGGCGAATCCGGGTCTGGTCGTCCTCGACCTCGAAGACGCCGTGGCACCTGATGCCAAGGCAGCCGCCCGCGAACACGCCGTCGCCTGGATCGCGGCCGGCAACGAGTGCGCGGTGCGTATCAACGCGGCCGGAACCGACTGGCATGCAGACGATCTCGCCGCGCTGGCACCGTTGCGCTGCGCGGTCGTGCTACCCAAAGCCGACATCGGGAATGTCGAGGGTGTCATCGATGCCCTCACCGAAGCGCGAGCGAGTGCCCCTTACCGCCCGAAAGCCGCCGGCAGCCAACCATTGCTCATCGCGTTGATCGAAACGGCGGCGGGCGTCCTGCGTTCCGCGGCCGTCGCAGCCACGCCGGGCGTGGACCGGCTCGCGGTCGGCACCTTCGATCTGGCGGCCGAACTAGGAGTCGACCCCACCGACCGCGAGGCACTCGCCGGAGCCAGGCACGCCTTGGTGCTCGCTGCCGCCGCCGCCGGGTTGCCGGGCCCGATCGATGGCGTCACCGGCGCCGTCGACGACACCGACCTCGTCGAGGACGACGCCCGCTACAGCAAGCGGCTCGGCTTCACCGGCAAACTCTGCATCCACCCACGTCAGCTCCACCCGGTAGCGACCGCGTTTCGCCCAACCGACGCCGAACAGGCCTGGGCACGAAGGATCTTCGCCGCGATCACCGACACCTCCGGTGTGGTCGTGGTGGACGGTGCCATGGTCGACAAGCCCGTGCTCGACCGTGCCCGCCGCATTCTGGCGCAGCTCGACGCCACCACCGACAGTGAGGAACAGTCATGACCGGACCACTTCTGGCCGACAAGACCGCCGTCATCACCGGCGCCGCCCAGGGCATCGGCTACGCCATCGCCGAACGCTTCGTCGCCGAGGGCGCGCGTGTGGTCATCGGTGACATCGACGGGACCTCCGCCCAAGCCGCCGCCGACAAGCTCGGCGGCTCGACCGTCGCCCGCGGGGTGCGCTGCGATGTCACCGTCGCCGACGAGGTCCAAGCCCTGATCGACGCCGCTGCCGAATCCTTCTCCCCCGTCGACGTGATGGTCAACAACGCGGGCATCACCCGCGACGCGACCATGCGCAAGATGACCGAGGACCAGTTCGACCAGGTCATCGCCGTCCATCTCAAGGGCACCTGGAACGGCACCCGGCTGGCCGGCGCGGTGATGCGCGAACGCGGCAGCGGCGCCATCGTCAACATGTCGTCGCTGTCGGGCAAAATCGGCCTGCCCGGGCAGACCAACTACTCCGCGGCCAAGGCGGGCATCGTCGGCCTGTCGAAGGCCGCCGCGAAAGAGCTCGCGCACCTGGGTGTGCGGGTCAACGCCATCCAGCCCGGCCTGATCCGCACCGCCATGACCGAGGCCATGCCGCAGAAGGTGTGGGATCAGAAGATGGCAGAGATCCCGCTCGGCCGCGCCGGCGAGATCGACGAGATCGCCGCGGTGGCACTGTTTCTCGCCTCCGACATGTCCTCGTATATGACGGGCACGGTGCTCGAGGTGACCGGCGGGCGGTTCATGTGAGCACCTGGCAACCCCACCTCGAGACCTCCACCGAGCTCCTCGATCCCGCGCCGGTGGCAGCGCTGGCCGCTCTACTCGACGACGGTCTCCCCGTTCCTGGCCCCGGCGATACCCTGCCACCGCTGTGGCACTGGGTAGCCCTGCCCCGCTGGGCCGCCTCCGGCGAGCTCGGCCCCGACGGACACCCGCGGCGCGGTTCGTTCCTGCCCCCGGTGGAACTGCCGCGACGCATGTTCGCCGGTGGCGAGATCCGCTTCCACGCACCACTTCTCGTCGGCAGCACGGTTCGCCGTGAGACCGAAGTGGTATCGGTGACCGAGAAGAACGGGCGCTCCGGGGCCCTGGTCGTTGTCGATGTGCAGATCCGGTTGTTCGACGACACGGGGAAACTCGCGATCGAGGAATCGCAGAACCTGATCTATCGGGAGGCAGCGCCCACACCGAACCGCGCCGCGGAACTGCCGTCCGCCGAGGACACCCTGCCCGGTCCCCCACTGCGCCGCGTCGCGGACGACGCGTGGGAGCTGCGCACCGATCCCGCGCTGTTGGCCCGGTTCTCCGCGGCGACCGCGAACGCGCACCGCATCCACTACGACTGGCCGTACGCCACCGGTGTGGAGGGGTATCCGGGGCTGGTCGTCCACGGTCCCTTGCAGGCGATCGCACTGGCCGAAGTCCATCGTCTGATGGGTGGGGCGCCGATACGCGAGCTGCGTCATCGCGGCCGGGCGCCGCTGTTCTGCGGGCAGCCCGCTCGCCTGCTCGCCACCGCGGTACCCGACGGTGTCGCACTCGAATTGTTCGGTCCCGGTGGGGAATCCGCCGGGCCCAACGCCACCGTCGACCTCACCACCGAGTAGCCAGGAGACATCGTGACCCGCGTTTTCACCACCCTCGACGAGGTCCGCGCCGCGGTGGGCGAACCCATCGGCCCGAGTGAACCGTTCCTCGTCGACCAGGCGCGGATCGCCGCGTTCGCCGCCGTCACCGACGACGAGCAGTGGATTCATGTCGACCCGGAGCGCGCCGCCGCCGGGCCCTACGGCACCACCATCGCCCACGGGTATCTCACACTGTCGCTGATCTCGCACTTCCGGCCGGAACTGCTGGAATTCACCTTCGGCTCGGCGCGGGTGAACTACGGCGTCAACAAGGTTCGCTTCCCCGCTCCGCTGCGGGCCGGATCGAACCTGCGAGCCACGGTCACGATCACCGATGTCGCCGAGACCGCCGCCGGTGCCGTCGTGACGGCGAAGTACGTACTCGACGGCGGCGAGGCCAAACCGGCCTGTGTCGCGGAGACGGTCCTGCTGATCGTGAGCTGATCGGCCGCACGAAAAAGCGGGGGTGGCTGCGCCACCCCCGCTTTCGTCTGCCCGTTACGCGTTGGCCGCCACGGCGTCGGCCAGGGCGATGACACCCTCCGCCGTCTTCACATGGGCGAGATCGATGTGCTGGCCTTCGAAGTCGACCGCCGCGCTGCCTACGGCCTCGGCTTCGTGGAAGGCCGCGATCATGCGCCTGCAGTAGTCGACGGTTTCCGGCGACGGCGAGAACACCTCGTTGGCGATCGCCACGTGCGAGGGGTGGATCGCCACCAGCCCGCGGTAGCCGAGCTGCCGGTTGTCCAGGCAGAAGCGCCGTGCGCCCTCGAGGTCCTTGATGTCCTGCCACACACCGGTCACGGGGTGGTGCAGCCCGTTCGCCTTGGCCGCCAGGATGATCCGGCTGCGCAGGTACAGCGTCTCCAGGCCCGCGGGGGTGAACTCGAAGCCGAGTTCACGGCCCACATCGGCATTGGGGCCGGTGGCGCCCAGCAGCGAGGCCACCCGGGGGCTCGCGCCCGCAATGTCCTCACAGTGCGCCATCGACACCGCGGTCTCGAACGACACGATCAGTTGCACCGTTCCGACCTCGATGCCCTCACGCTGCTCGATGTGGCTCAGCACCGCGTCCAGGCGCACGATCTCGTCGGCGGTGAACACCTTCGCCAGGAACAGTCCGGCCAGGCCCGGCCGCACGATGGCTTCCAGGTCACCGCCGAGCAGCCCGCTCACCTCCGGGTTGGCCCGCACCCACAGGTCGGGACGCACGCCTTCGGCCGTGAGGCGGTCGATCGTCGCCGCGACCGTCCCGCGCGCCTCGACCTTGTCCGCTGCGGGTACCGAGTCCTCGAGGTCGAGGATCAGCGCATCGGCGCCGGAGGCGACACCCTTGTCGGCCCAGGAACCCTTGTGACCGGGGACGAAGAGCATCGAGCGGTACGGTTTCATCGTGTGCCTCCTTGGCAACTACTGAGCGAGTCTTCTCAATATAATATATGTAATATCATCACTGCACCGCCACTACCGCGTTGGCGCCGTCGGCGAAGATCAGCCCGGTGTCGACGGACTGCTCCCCCGTCGGGGTGAGCCGCCCGTCGGGCGCCATCGTGTACGGATGCACGCGCGCGGTGACACCGGTGGTGAGCGTGTCGACGAGGAAGACCCGCTGCGATTCCGAGTCGACCACCACACGGCCCGGCAGCGTGCCCGCCGGTGCCGAATACGGCGCCCCGGGCAGCGGGCTCAACGATCCGTTCTCCGCGATCTCGTACCCACCGATCTTTCCGGCCATCGCCTCGGCGATGTACATCCGGCGGCTGTCGGCGGTGAACTGCGCGGCGTGCGGCAACGACATCAGCCCGGTACTGAAGGGTGAGCCCGGCACGGGGCTCAGCTTTCCGTCGGCACCGATCGCATAGCCCGAAATACTGCCGCTGGCCTCATTGCTGACATAGATGAACCGGCCGTCGGGCGTCACACCGGGCAGGGTCGACATCAGACCCGCCGGGACGGAGTCGACGAGGGCCAGCCCGCCGTCGGGCCCCACGGCGAAACTGAAGGTCGTCGCCTGCAGCCAGCCGACAGCGAATACGAAACGACCATCCGGCGAGACCGCCATCTGATTGAGCGCACTCACTCCGGGCACCTGAACCGCACCGGTGAACACCAGCCCGCCGGTGGCGGTGATCGAATAGGTGCGGATTTCGTTGGTCACCGAACCGCTCGTCACATACAGCCGCTTTCCGTCGGGCGCGACCACGGCGCCGACACCGGGAGCGCCCAGTTCGAGGTTCGCCTCGGGTATCGGGGTGAGAACGCCGTCGCCGCCGAGGCGGAATCCGTTCACGGTGCCCGACACCGTATTCGTCGAATAGACGTAGCGGCCGTCCGGCGTGACCGTCACCGCGAGCGAACCGGTCCCCGCCGCGAACGGTGAGCCGGGCACTGCCGACAACCTGCCCGCATCGTCGAGGCCGAGCACACTGATACTCGGTGACGCCGTGCCGCCGATCACCAGGAACCTGGTCCCGGGATCCGCCAGGGCGACCGAGGAATTCAGCCAGCTTCCCGAGGCGAGTGCGAGCGACACAGCGAGGCCGGCGGCCGCGCGCCGGGGGCGAATACGCTGGGTGGAGAACATGGATGCTACCTCCGACCGACCGACGAGCACCGCTGCTCCCCGGTCGAATAGACATGCGCGATCTGCGCGGGAACGAACCGGGCGACAGTGTCCGTATGTCACCCTTTCCCGACAAACGGTAGGCGGCTTTCCGTGCACGCAATGTCCAAGAATATGGACAGCACATAATCTTCCGAGATCGCCGTTCCGGATATCGCCGAGCAGCACAAAGGTCCCGCCGACCGAAGTAGACGGGACCTTGCCGGTGAAATATCGGTGCGGGACAGAAGGATCAGTTGCCGAGACCGGGAATATCGGTCGGTTCGTTCTCGAGTACCAACGTTTTGGTTTCCAGGAAAGGCAGCAGACCTTCCGAACCGCCTTCGCGACCGACGCCCGACAACTTGAAACCCCCGAAGGCGATCGAGAAATCGGTACGCGGACCGTTCTGACCGACCGTGCCGGTGCGTAGTTTGCGCGCCACGCGATAGGCGCGGTCGGTGTCGTTGGTGAAGACCGAGGCGTTGAGACCGTACGGGTTGTCGTTGGCCAGCGCCACGGCGTCGTCCTCGTCCTTCGCCGCGATCACCGCCAGGACCGGGCCGAAGATCTCCTCGGTCGCTAGCACCGAGCGGTTGTCCACACCGGCGAAAACGGTCGGCTCGAGGAAGAATCCCCGGTGGTGGCCGGCCGGTCGGCCACCGCCGGTCACCAGGCGCGCGCCGTCGGCCTTGCCCGCGGCGATGTAGCTTTCGACGCGGTCGCGTTGCCGAGCGGAGGCGAGCGGCCCCATGGTCACGCTCTCGTCGAACGGGTCACCCACGCGGACGGCGCTCATCGCGGCGCCGAGCGCGTCGGCGAGTTCGTCGTGGCGCTTCTCGGAGACGATGACGCGCGTCAGGCTGTGGCAGACCTGGCCCGCCAGGTAGCTGATGCCACCGGCGAGGACCTTCGCCGCCGTGCCGATGTCGTAGTCGTCGAGCACGAGAGCGGGCGACTTACCGCCGAGTTCGAGGGTGCAGCGCGCCATCCGATCGGCACAGATGGCGCCGATCGTGCGACCGGCCACGGTGGATCCGGTGAAGGTCACCTTGTCGACGCCGGCGTGGCGGACGAGTGTTTCCGACACCTGCCGGTCGGCGGTCACCACATTCACCACCCCCGGCGGCAACCCGACCTTGTCGCAGATCTCGGCGAACAGATACGCCGAGGTCGGTGCCTCCTGCGGGGGCTTCAGCACGATCGAGCAACCAGCCAGCAGAGCCGGCGCGCACTTGTAGGCCATCAGGCCCGCGGGGCCGTTCCAGGGGACGATGGCCGCGACCACGCCGACCGGTTCGCGCACCAGCAGCCCGGCGCCTCCGGCGGCGGGTGTGTGCGACTCCCGGAACGGGAACGTTTCGGCCAGCCCGGCATAGGCGTTGAACGCCCCGGACAGGAACAGCGGAAGCCTGGTCTTGGCCAGCGAATACACGATGCCCGATTCGATCGACCACAGCCGGGCGAAATCGTCACCACGCCTGGTCAATTCGGCGGCGATCGCACGCAGGTACCCGGCGCGCTCGGTCGGCGACATCAACGGCCAGGGGCCGGTGTCGAAGGCCTTGCGCGCGGCCCGCACCGCGGCATCCACGTCTTCGACGGTCGCCGCGCCGACGGCGGTGACGACCTCCTCGGTGCTGCAGTTGACGACCTCGAAGGTCTCCGACGACGACACCGGCACCCAGTTGCCATCGATATAGGACGCCTCGGGGTGCACGGGCAGCACGCCCGCCGCAACCGACTTCGTCATTGAAAGTCCTCTCACCACTGTGACGCATGTAACGTACTAAAATATATACTATATTCAGTATCGATACACCAGGCCGTTCATCAGGCACAACGTAGGTGAACGAGGACTTCCCGCGTTGATGCCGACCGTGGTCAGGCCGTGGACTTGCGGGCCGCCTCGGCCCAGAGACCCTGCTTCTCCAGCATGGCGACCAATTCGTCGGCACTGGACATGATGTGGTCGCGCATCAGCGTATTGGCGGCCTTGGGGCGCCGTTTCTGCAGTGCGTCGAGGATCAGGGGGTGATCCCGCAGCACGTCCTCGCCATGTCCCTCGATACTGATGTAGAAGCGATTCGGCAGCTGTTTGACGACCGTCGCCAACAGCATCGACAACCGGCGCGAGTCCGCCGCGAGGTTGATCGAGCGATGGAACTCGTGACCGTAGGTGACGAGCGCGTCGTCGGATCCGCTCTCGGCCGCTTTCGCATGCGCTTCGACAACGTCGGCGAGATGGTCCAGTTCACGTTGGGAGATCGATTTCGCGGCCCGGCTCGCCAGTTCACCGGCCATCGTCGCCTGCGCCCAGAACAGGTCGCGCACATCCTGCTTGCTGAACTGCGACACCATGAAGCCGCGTCGAGGCACCAACTCGACGAAGCCTTCGCCACTGAGCAGCAGCAGACCTTCGCGCACCGGGGTGTTGCTGACACCGACCGCCTCGGCGATCGGTTCGATCCGCAGGAACTCACCGGGACGCGCGCGGCCCGAGATGATCAGTTCACGGACGTAGGTCGCGACATCCTCCGACAGCTGATGGCGCTGCTTGTTCGCGCTGCGAGGCAAACGCTGCAGGGTGGTGTCCATCGGGGTCCTTTCGGTCGCCTTTTCATGCATTATGCCTCATATGTGACATCAACCCCAGGCGTGACGCCAAAATTCTGAGCGTTTGTCCAGTTGAGGGTGTCCAAATTGCTGGACACCCGACGACGCGAGCACGGCTTAGGCTCGCCGAACGTCGCCCCTTCTTTCGGGCGAGCACCCGGCAAGCTCCAGCATGCCGGGATCGACGAGGCGCAGGACGGGAGTTCACGAGGTGAACCAGACAATCACCCGGATGGTCGACTCCGCAGTCACCACACACAGCGCTTCCGGCGAGGTGCGTGAACAGCTACTCGTCCTGGCCTCCCGATCTTTCGCCTCGGCCGGCAAGCTCAGTGAAGACGGCGAGGCGGTGGCAGGTCTGGAACGGGCCGTGACCGCCTGCGTCCGGTTGGGCATCGACCTCGACACGACCTTGTCGATTGTCATCGGTGCCATCGAACTGGTCGTCGACGCCGCGCCCGCGGCGTCCCCCTTCGCCGCCGGGTCCGGGCAGATACTGCGGACGGTCCGCGTGGCCACCGGGATCGTCGCTCGCGTCTACGGGCAGGAGGGCAACCCGACCCACGACAGCGTCCAAGCGGCACAGGAAGTCGCCGCCGCACTGCTACGCGGCGATTCGTCGAAAGTGCTCGGACAGTGCAACCAGATAGCCGTCGCCGACGCCTACGCGATCATCGCCGTTCATCTGCCCGCACGCCGCGGCAGACCACACGACGCGCCGCGTAGTCTGGCCGAACCCATTGTGGCGCGGCTGTATTCGGAGCTGCGCCGACGATTCGGCCCGAGCGCACTCGCGCTGCTGGGTGCCGCCGGCGCGACGGTCCTCGTTCCCGACACGACGTTCAGCGAGTTCCCCGCCCTCACCGGCTTCGTCGAAACGCTCCGTACCGCGGAGGGCGACATCCCGACCGGGGTGATGATGTGTGCGCCGACCGCCGACGTGCCGACGGTGGCCGAACAGGTGCACGCCGCCCTGGACGTCGTCACCCGACTCGGGATGACCGAGCGTCTGCATCGCTTCAGTGACATCGCGGTGGAATACCAGCTCACCCGCCCCGGCCCCGGACGCGACGCCCTGTCGGCCTTGCTCGACCCACTCGAGGACCACCCCGATCTGATCGAGACCCTGCGGACCTACGTGGAGAGCGGCCTCGACCGGCGTCGTACGGCCCGCCGACTGCACCTGCACCCCAACAGCGTGGACTACCGGCTCAAGCGGATCTTCCGGCTCACCGGCTTCGATACCACCGACCCCGCCGGGCTGTGGAACCTGCGCTCGGCCTTGGTCATTCGCGACCATCACACCGAATACACCGCCCTGCGCGCCTGATCGAGCGTCGGCGCGGAGTGTCCCGGCGCCGCGCCGGACGGACTGCGCACTGCCGACGACATCTCCGACATCCTTTTGCACCTCGGGAACCACCGGGCAGCCCACGGGAGTGATGCTCAGCCATGACGGGCTGCACCGCGCGCCTACGGGTCGGCGCTGTGCCGTGCGCTCCGGTGACAGCAATCGTGTGGTGTTCGCTCACCGGCCGCCGCGGTGCCGACGTCGTGGTCGAGCTCTACGAAACGCGGCGCACTACTGCTGCACGAATTGGTCACCGAGACATTCGGTTTCGACGACATCGCCAAGGCTGTGGACTACTGCGCCGGGGAGATCGGCGCCCGCGCGGCCGTCCGCTCCTGAAGGACGCGGTCGGAGCGTGGCCGGTTCCGCGATGCGGGCGCTCACCGGCGTGGCGACAGGCGGATCCGGACCGCACCGCTCGGTATGCTGAGACTTCGCTGGGCACCGCTGGAGAACAGCTACGGAGGAAGCCATGAGCGCACCGCGTCTTCCGCTCGCACGCGCGGTGTCGCCGCTGGAACTGTTCTTCGACCTGGTCTTCGTGCTGGCACTGGGCCAGCTCACGCATCATCTGGTGTCCCATCTGAGTTGGCGGGGCGCGGCCGAGACGCTGGTCGCGTTGATCGCGGTAGTCGGTATCTGGACGTTCACCACATTCGAGATCACCATGCTCGACGTCGAACGCAAGACCACCCAGATCATCACCGTGGTGGTGATGGCGTTCGGCCTGTTCGCCAACGCCGGAATCGAGCACGCGTTCGACGACAGTCCATGGCTGTTCGTGGTGCCGATGCTGGCCGCGCTGATCGGCCCCTGCATCTGTGCCGCGGTGACCGCGCCCGCGGGCGCCCTGCGTGAGCACTTTCTGCGGGTGCTGCTGTGGTTCGCGGTCTCCACTCCCCTGTGGCTGATCGGCGCGGCGACCGAACCCGAGACCCGCCTGTGGTTCTGGGCAGCCGCAGCCGCGATCGACCTGATCGGCACCTGGGCGGCGCACCCCATCCCCGGGCGACGGATCCACTCGCGCGAACTGGCCTTCGACGCCGAACACATCGTCGAACGCATGCGGCTGTTCCTCATCATCATGCTCGGCGAGACCGTGCTGACGCTGGGCCGGGTCATCACCGAGCACCACGACGACGCCCTGGTACTCACCCTCGCCTTCGGCTGCTTCCTGGCGCTGGTGTGCCTGTGGCAGATGTACTTCGCCCGCGCCGAGCGCCAAGTGGTCCGTCACATCACCCGGACCGCCGACCCGATCGCCGCCGTGCACCTCGGACTCAGCGCGATATACGGAGTGGTAGCCGGGCTGGTGATGTTCGCCGCGGGCGCGGAAACACTGCTCGGTCACGCGCACACCACGCCCGCCGGTATCGCGGGCGTACTCGTCCTGACGGGCCCCGCCGTCTACCTGCTCGCGCAGGCCTTCTACTTCTTCCGTGAGACGCGCGGTGATTGGGTGCCCCGCGTGGTCGGCGCGGCCGTGCTGATCACCGTATCGATCGTCGCCTACCACCTGCCGCCGTGGTCGGTGGTGGTGTTGCTCGTGGCGAGCCTCGGCGGACTGGCCGTTCAGCTGTCCCGCACGAGCACGCCTGCGACGGCGCCTACCTCATAGAGCCCGCCGCGCCCCACCAGCATCATCACCACCCGGGACACCTCACCCCGTACGAGCGCGATGCCCCGCATCCGTGCCGATCGCCCGTGCCGAACTCCTGGAAGCGGCGAGGTGGCTCGCGGGATGGCGCCGCGGACACTCGATCAGCCCGTCGCCACACGTCACGAACAGAGCGAGGGCCACCGGCGCTCCGGTGGCCCTCGCTTCGTGTACCGAGCTGGCGATCAGCCCAGGTTCTTGTGGAAGAACGGCACCAGGCTCGCCAGCGCTTCGCCGGTGGGGCCGGGCTGGTCGTACAGGTCGTAGTGCGAGGCACCCTCGACCACGACGAGCTGCTTGTCCTTCGACGCGGCCCGACCGTAGAGCTCCATGCTCAACCGCTGCGAGGCGAAGGCTCCGGGCTTGTCACCGATCACGACACACAGCGGCTGGGTCAGGAAGACCTCGACCCGGTCGTAGGCATCCCAATCCGCCAGGGCCGCCTGGCGACCGAAATTGAAGCTGGTCTTGCCGCCAGGGGCCTGGCCGCGATCGGTCTTGTAGTACTCGGTGGCCTCTAGCACGTCGATATCGGTGACACCCGCCTGCTTGGCCGCCTCGACCGAGGGCGGCAGCAGGTCGTTGATCACCTGCGCCTGGCCACGCGCCTCCGCGGTGCGCTGGGCGGCGATGGCCTCGAGCATGCCCATCGGGTTGTACTCCGAGAAACCCTCACGCATCAACCGGCCGACATTGCTCCCGACCACGGTACCCAGCGCCTTGATCCGCCGCTCGATCTTGGTCGCTGCCACGGCGTACCCCGCACCACCACAGATCGCGAGCACACCGATATTGTCGGCATCGACATACGGCAGCGTGACCAGGTGGTCGATCACGAAGCTGAAGTCGCTGGTCCGGAAGCCGGGGTCCTCGACAGAGCGCGGGTCGCCCCCGCTGTCACCCTGGAAGCTGGCATCGAAGGCCGCCACCACGAAGCCCGCCTCAGCCAGCGCCTTGCCGTAGATGTTGCCCGACGTCTGCGCCTTGCAGCTGCCCGTCGGATGCGCGGAGACGATGGTGGGATAAACCTTGGACTCGTCGAAACCCGGCGGGAAGTAGATGTCGGTCGCGATGTCCCAGGCCCAACCCTTGACCGCCACCGTCTTGATGTCGTCTGCCATGACCTTTCCTCTCCCGTTCTGTCAGCTAATCGTTCGATCAGCTATCCGCTGGCTACAACTGACGGTAGGGCGGTTCCGATCGAAGAAGAAGGTCCAAACTCTGCCTAGGAACGATCCTTCCCAGCCTCATGGTCCAGCATCACGTCTACCGACAGCTCGGCCTGAAACTGTCCTACAACGACAAACACGGGTGGTGGTCGCCGAAACGACACCATCCGTGCGCGTGGAGAAAGTTCCCGGAGGCCCATCCGGGTTCGAGAAGGGCGACCGACACCTACAATCGGCGTCCTGCCCCTTGCAACCCGGCGGACATCAAGCCGAGCCAGCCCACCAATGCCGTTGGACCCGGCTCGCGCGACAGAGGCCGTCAGCGGTCGAGCAAGGTGACGACCGATTTGGTCTCGAGATATTCCTCAAGCGCCTCGGGGCCGTTCTCTCTGCCCCACCCGGACTGTTTGAAGCCGCCGACCGGCATCTGGACGCCACCGGCACGGTGGATGTTCACACCGATGCGACCACTACGCAGCCGACGGGCGACGCGATGAGCCAGGGCGGCATCGCGCGTCCAGACACTGCCCGCCAGCCCGTATTCGGTGTCGTTGGCCGAGGCGATCGCGGCGTCGAGATCGGTGAACGACATGGCCGCGAGGACCGGACCGAAGATCTCCTCGCGGACGATCCGCATGTCCGGTGTCGCGTCGGCGATGACGGTCGGCGCGTAGTAGAAGCCGCGTCCGTCCAAGCGTTCGCCGCCGCTGACGACCCGCGCCCCCGCCGCCCTGCCGTCGTCGACGTATCCCGCTACCCGGTCGAGTTGACGCTGCGAGATCAGCGGGCCGAGCAGCGCGTCCGGGTCGGTGCCGTAGCCGACCTTCATGGCGCGGCCCTGCTCGGCGATGCCCTCGACCAGCTCGTCGTAGATGTCGGCGTGGGCGAACAATCGCGTGCCCGCGCTGCAGATCTGGCCAGAGTTCCAGAACACGCCGATCGCGATACCCGCCGCGGCGGCCGCAATGTCGGCATCGGGCAGCACGATCACCGGCGACTTGCCGCCCAGTTCCAGCGACACGCGCTTCAGGTTGCCGGTGGCCGCGGCGACGATCTTGCGACCTACCGAGGTGGAGCCGGTGAAGCTGATCTTGTCGACGCCGGGATGCTCGGCCATCGCCGCGCCCGTCGCCCCGAAACCGGTGACGATGTTGACCACACCGGCCGGAACGCCTGCTTCCAGGAGGATCCGCCCGAGGGCGAGCGCGGAGAGCGGGGCCTCCTCCGACGGCTTGAGTACACACGTGCACCCCGCCGCCAGCGCGGACGCCAGCTTCATCGACATGGCGATCAGCGGTGCGTTCCACGGCACGATCATCGCCACGACGCCGACAGGTTCACGGTAAGTGGCGCCCTGGAGCCGACGCTCCGCAGTCCCGATGTCGACGGTCGTGCCCTGAATCTTGTCCGCCCATCCGGCGTAGTAGCGGAACTGGTTGATCGCCTCGGCCACCATCAGTTTCGCCTGGGAAACAGGCATTCCCACGTCGAGGCTGTCCAGCCGCGCCATTTCCGCGGACTTCGCCTCGAGCAGGTCGGCCACCCGCCACAGCACCACACCGCGCTGCGCCGACGACAAACGCAGCCAACGTTGCTCGTCGAACGCGCGCCGGGCCGCGGCGACCGCGGCGTCGACATCGGCGACCCCCGCCTCGGCGACCCGGCCGACGACCTCTTCGGTACCGGGATCGATGACATCGAACGTCGAACCCGCCGCGGCGGGCACCCACTCACCGTCGATGAGCAGGTGCCCGGCGCCGGAACCGAGCGCCGACCGCACCATTTCTTCCACTGTCACGACCGAGCTCGTTCTGTGGGGACGTGCTACTCGGCCGCGGGCGGGGTGCCGAGCACCAGGCCGTAGGCACGGCGGCTGACATCACCGGACAGATCGATGGTGATGCCCTTGTCCTGGGTGAATTCGTTCAAGGCGTCGAGCCCGAGCTCACAACCGGTGCCGGACTGTTTGAATCCGCCGAAGGGCAGGTACTGGGAGATGTTGTGGTAGTCGTTGATCCACACCGAACCGGCCTCGATCTGGCGGGCCACCTTGAGCGCGCGCTGGTTGTCGCGGCTCCACACCGCGGCGGCCAAACCGTACTCGGTGTCGTTGGCGATCTTGATCGCCTCGTCCTCGGAGTCGTACTTCAGCACCGAGAGCACGGGGCCGAAGATCTCCTCGCGGGCGATGGTCATGTCGTTGGTGACACCGGTGAACACCGTGGGCTCCACCCAGTAGCCCTTCTCGAAACCCGCCCCGGTCGGCACGCCGCCGCCCGCGACGACGGTCGCGCCCTCGGCCTTGCCCTTCTCGATGTAGCCGAGGATCCGCTCGTGCTGGGTCTTGTTCATCACCGCGCCGATGTCGGTGGCCGGATCCAGCGGGCTGCCGATCTTCAGGGTCTTCAACCGCTCGACCAGACGGGCGACGAACTCGTCGTGGATCGAGGCGGGCAGCAGCAGCCGGGTGCCGGACTCACACGCCTGACCCGCGTGCAGCAGGAAGGCGTAGATCGAACCATCCACTGCCGCAGCCAGATCGGCGTCGTCGAGGACGATGTTCGGGCCCTTGCCGCCGAGTTCGAGCAGCACGCGCTTGACGGTGCCCGAGGCGTCGGCCATCACCTGACGGCCGGTGGCGGTGGAGCCGGTGAACGACACCAGCCGCACGTCGGGATGCTTCACCAGGTGGGCGCCGACCGTCGGGCCGTCACCGACGACGACATTGAGGGCACCGTCGGGCAGCCCGGCTTCCTTCAGCATCTGCGCAAGCTCGAGGGCGAAGATCGGGGTCTTCTCGTCGGTCTTGAGGACCACGGTGTTGCCCGCCGCCAACGCCGGGATCGACTTCCACACCGCGATGACCGCGGGGAAGTTCCACGGGACGATGCCCGCGCAGACCCCGACCGGCTCCTTGCGGATGAAGCTCGCCGAAAGCACCTGCCCGGTAACAGGTCCCGGGCGCTCCCACTCGTAGGTGCGGGTCAGTTCCGCGTAGTGGCCCAGGTGCATCAGCGGGAAGCCGACGCCGATGGCGCCCGCCAGCCGCACCGGCATGCCGGTCTCCCTGGCGCTCAGCACCGCCAGCGCCTCCATCTCGCCGCTCAGTGCGGCGATCACACGGTCGATCACGGCGGCCCGCTCGGCTGGCGGGGTATTACGCCAGACGCCGGACTCGTGCGTCCGCTTCGCCGCCGCGACCGCCGCGTCGACGTGGCTGGTGTCGGCAAGCGCGACGGTGACCACAACCTCTTCGGTGGCCGGATCGATCACCGGAATCACGGTATCGGTGTCGACCCACGCACCATCGATGAACAACCGGTAGTGCGGCACACCGTCACGGTCGACGGCGGCGGTTTCGGGGAGGGTGGCAGTCATTTCTCACCTCTGTGTCGAGTTGCCGGCGAATCCGGCGGGGCGGGAATATGTGGATGATTCGGTCGTCCGCCAGGCAGACGTTTGCCGATGCCCAGCGGCGCAATGTCGACTGTAGGGAAACACAGATCACACTAGCGTCCAGATTCTTGGACACTTCGTGTCGCGCGCGTTGCTATCGGCGAGGGGTCGCAACCCCGCGCCGGCTACCACTCTTCACCCGTTTCGAATCACCGATTTCCGAAACATCAATTGGCATCGAATGTGATGCGCGTACGGTCGTCTCGTTCGCTGCTGGATTTCCGCCGAACATTCCCCATTCCATAACAGGAGCGCATTCTCATGGCTATTCAGGTGACAATCGACATGACGGCAAAAGAGGGCCGAATCGATGATCTGCGCGAATGGTTCATCAAGAACCTGCCGGGCACCCGCAACTATCCCGGCAACATCAACGTCGAGGTCGCGCGCAATCAGGACGAGCCCGCCCGCATCCTCTTCGTCGAGAAGTGGGACAGCCGTATAGATTTCGAGGCCTACCTCGCATGGCGCGACGAGTCCGGCGTGATCGCCGAACTCCTCGAGATGCTCGACGGCGACATCACCTTCCGCTACCACGATTTCCTGGGCATCTGACCGAGCAAGCACGTTCACCCCGCACAAGGATCACCTGTGCGGGGCAGACGTTCGGATGAGCGGGTCCGGGCATCGGCCTCGTTCCCGCCACGCTAGATCGAGGTCGGAACGACCACCAGCGCCCACACGACCAGCGGCGCGAGGAGGACTATGATTCCGCAGTACGCCAACATCTTTCGCTGGAAGCGCACCTTGTCCTCGACTTCCGCATTGGCCAGAATCATGACTCCGTGCAACGAGAACGGACTCACGTCGACCACCGTCGCCGAAAAGACGATCGCGGCGACCATGCCGAGGACTCCGATTTCACCGGCGAGCAGCAACGGCATCGCGAGCGGCACGGCGATACCGATCGTCGCGGTCGACGAGGCGAACGCGGAAAGAATCGCGACCGCGTAGCAGAGGACCAATGCCGTGAACAACGGCGCGATGGCGGAGGTGACCGAGGTGCCGATGAAATTCAGGGTTCCGTTCTTGGTCAGCACCGCCATATAGGTGAGCATGCCGCAGACCAGGACTACCGCAGGCCAAGCCACCTCGTCGATGATTTTCGGATGCGCGGTGGGAGCCATCAGGAGCAACACCGCGCTCACGCAGATCGCACTGACGCCGATGTCGATGCCGAAACCGATCGAACCGACTGCCAGAAGGACGATTCCGACCATCGTCGCGCACTGATGTCGGTCGAGCCGAGGAGCCGCCGCGGCGGTATCGGGTCGGCTCTTCGTCATCACCACTGCGGCGGGAGCGGAACCATCCGGTGCGAACGACTGCGATGTCCCGATCCGAGGGGCCGGCTCGTCCACCGCCGGGGCGTCATCGCGCAGAGCGCCGTTGCCAACCAGATCGCGACCGAGAACCAGGAACAGGACGACACCGATCGCGACGTTCAACACGAACGGGACCAGGAAGATCGCGCCAGGATTGGTCGGCAACCCCGCGGACTGCATGATGCCGGTGACGAGTGCGCCGTACAGGTTGATCGGAGAGAAGACACATGCCAGCCCGCCGTGCGTGATCATCATGCCCATGAGGAAGGGGTTGATGCGGTTTCGCGCGGCCAACGGCATCGCGATGGGTGCGAGCATTCCCACCGCCAGCACCGCACCCAATGACATCAGCAGACCCGACAGCGCGAACAACATCCACACGATCGCCCATCGTCGCCCGCGCACGAGCTGGAGACATCGTTTCATGATGTAATCGAGCGTTCCGTTCGCCTTCGCAATCGCGAACAGCAATGTGATTCCACCGACGATGAGAAAAGTTCCTGATGGAAACGCGTCGACAATATCCGCGATGGGGATACCCGACACCCAGGTGCCCACCATGAAAGCCGCCGCGAACGCCAATATTCCCATGTTCACCGGAGTGACGGAGGCGACCGTGAAAACCGCAGCCAGGACGACAACAGAAATAGCGTAGGTCATGTGCAATTGCTTACTTTCGCGAGTCGGGCACGACCGGCTCCCATATACGGTGCGCGCGTGAACCTTTGTATGACGTAGCGCCCCAACTCACATTCTCAGTGCGTTGTGATCTGCGCCTCAACCAACTATGTAGTGACACATCACAACAGTCAATTGCCGATATGGCAGGCAAGCTTTGATATTTTCGAAACCCGCCCTCACAACGCCCGGCTGCTCAGGCATCTGGCGAAAGCCGCCGCCGTCGGGGCCCCGAGCATCCGCTTCGCGGTAGCGACGACGATGTGTCGCACTGCCCAGCTTTCGTCCAGGACCCGAACCGACATTTCGGAATCGGCAGCTTGGCTCACCATTCCCTGTGGGAGGATCGTGGCGCCCAGCCCCGCCCTGACCATGCCGAGTGCTACCTCGCCCGTGCGAACTACGTGCCGAATGTCGCTGGTACGCGCACCGTGTGCGCGAAATATCTCGGCCGTCGTATGGGTCGCGATGAGCCCCTCGGCGGCGACTTCGCCGAATCGCACCGAGTTCAGAGTCGAAAGACGATGCTCTCGTGGCAGCACGGCGACGAGCGGTTCACTGCCGAGGAGTTCCATCTCGGCGGCGGAACATTTCGGTTCTCCGACACAGGCGAAGACACCGATATCGCATTCTTCGGCTTCGATTTCGCGGACGACCTCATGGTTGTCCACCTCATGCAGCATCAGTTCGACAAAGGGGTGCTCGTTGATGAACATCCGAGCCGCCGGCGCGAGCAGATCGATGATCACCGAATGCGCTGCGGCGACCACCAGCCGATCCGCCGGCTGACCGTGCAGGGCAGCGATTTCCGAGCGCAGATCGTCGAATTCGGCGAGCATGCTCCGTGCGTGTCGGGCTACCACTTCGCCCGCCTCGGTCGGCACCACACCCGTTCGTGTCCGCTCCAGCAGCGGGAGTCCGACCATCGTTTCGAGTGCTTGGATACGCTTGGTGGCGGTCGACGGCGCGATATGTTGGCGGGCTGCCGCGAGTCCGATCTGGCGTTCCTCGACGGCCGCGAGGAAAAGTCGCAGACTGAATACGTCGACCTGCCATTGCATCACGGAATGCCGGCGTGCGCCGCCGCACCACGCAGACTCCGCGCTGCGGCCAGGTTCCGGGCCTCCGACCACAGGGCCGCCGCGAATGCCGACGGATCGGCGTCGGCGCGCCAGATCGCGGCGGCCAACCGTGCACCGCAACCATCGGCCCCGGCGGGGGCGAGACCGGCGGCTTTGGCGGTGATCTGCTCGACCGACATCGGGTGTTCGGCTGTTCCGACACTGTCGACGACCCGTGCCGTGCGAACAGTTCCGTCGCGCAGTTCCAGACGGACCGCGGTCGCGAAGTGCTCAGGATAGAACTGGGCCTCCATGGCGTGGTCCACCTCGAACCGGACCCTGTCGAGGACGCTCGAAACCTCGGGGTTCCTGAGGTTTTCCTCGCTGTAGGCGTCGTAGCGCTCAGGGCCGTGCACGATTGTCGCCGCCACCACGAAGGGGCAGCTGTACTGCGCGGTCATCGACGAGTCGGCACGGGTGAGGTGTTGCTCGGCGATCAGTCGGGGGCCGGTCACCAACACGCCTCCGATGTCGTCGGCGGACATCGTGAATCCGTCGGTCACCTCACGAAGCGCGTCGATCGTGGAGTGGAACAGCCGACAGCACGCGTACGGCTTCAGGCTGATCTGATGGATCCCCGGCCCTCTGTCGAGCCGGACAGGGGTGAGGTCCCCACCGAAGCACGCCGCCAGGCCGTAGGTCCCCTCGAGCGCGAGCCGCGGTGCGCTCACCGCGGGCAGGGCCGCGAAGTCGACCGCCCGAATCGCATTGTGCGCGCCGAGCCCCGCGTGCACCCGCTTCACCTCGCCGCCTCGCGGTTCGGCCGAGAACTGCATGGAACCGGAGGGCTGCGACAGCGCATGACCCCAGGTGGTCTCGAGCGTCACCGGGTCGACTCGATCACCCGCGCGCAGGGCTCGAAGGACGAGCGCGGTGGTCGCGCCCCCGTAGGTTCCGAGTAGGGAGGTCGGGTGGAAGCCCCGGTGCACGATACTCATGCCGCCCGCCGCCTCACCGAGCAACGCCATCGTCTCGTACCCGGCCGTGATCGCCTGGAAGAAATGCTCCCGAGACACCGGTGGGCCGTTCTCGGCGGCGATCGCGAACGCGACCGCCATGATGACCGAGCCGGGGTGGCTGGCGGTCGCGTTGTGGGTGTCGTCGAGTTCGAAAGCATGCGCCGCGGTGCCGTGGACCAGGGCGGCGATCGACGGGTCGGTAGTCCACTCACGCCCGAGCACAACACTGTTGCCGGTACCGGCGAACCGAGCTGTCCAGTCCGCGAGTTCGGTCGTCACGGGTCGGGTCATCCCCCACAGCGAGACGATGAAGTTGTCCAGGAGCAAGCGGCGTAGCGCCTCGACGTCCGCTGCTCGCGGCGGCGTCTCGGCGACCGTGGCGACGTGGCGCGCGATCTCGGCCGTGGTCGTGGCGAGATCGCGGGTGACGATGTCCATCGAATCGCTCATGAAATCGCACCAGCCGCAGCGAACTTCGCCCAGTCCTCCGGGTCGTGCAGGACCCAGATCTGCGCGTTCTGGGCGGTGGCGAGCTGCTTGATGCGCTGGATCGAGGTGATCGCTTCGTGCGCGTTGTAGTCGACCGGGCACGGGCACTCGTATTGGAGACCGGAGCGCAGGTGCACGGTGTCGCCGGTGATGAGGAACTTGCCGGTCTCGGCGAGCTCCACCATCATGCTGATCTCACCGGGGGTGTGTCCCGGCGTCTGATACAGGACGATGGCCCCGTCACCGAACAGGTCGAGATCCTCACGCAGCGGATTCCAGGCGTAGTCACGGACGGCTTCGAAATCCGCCGCGCGATAGAAGCCCCGGAAGTAGGGGTCGGGCCACATCGCGTAGCGGATGTCGACCTCCGACATGAAGAACTGGGCGTCCGGGAACAGGTACATGCCGCCGGTGTGGTCGAAATGCGAGTGCGAGATGACGACGTGGGTGACGTCGGAGAGGGTGTATCCGGCCAGCTCGATCTGGTTCTCGAGGGTGTTCTCCGGCGGGCAGTCGAGCTCGAACATGTCGACCAGATCGCCGTAGACCGCACGCGGATCCGACCACGCCTCCGGCACGAGACCGGTGTCGAAAAGCACCAGTCCCCGCTCGTGTTCGATGAGAAAGGTCGGAATCGGCACCGTCAGCGGACCTCGGGTTCCCATCGTGATGAGGCCACTGTCGAGGGTGATCGAGGCCCCCGCCAAAGGGATGAGACGTCGTGCGGGCATGGCGATGTCCTTTCGAGGTGTGGTCAGGCGAGTGCGTCGGCCAGCGTCGCGGGGACACCGAACGAGGTGATCTCGGTGAAGGCGTCGAAACCTTCCAGGCCCGCCTCTCGACCGATGCCGCTGTGCTTGAAACCGCCAAGGGCCGCGTGGAATCCGGTGCTCGCCCCGTTCACCTCGACGCTCCCGGTCGCGAGCCGCTGCGCGACCAGCATCGCCCGCTCGTCGTCGGCGCTGAACACCGCGCCGGACAGGCCGTAGAGCGAGTCGTTCGCGACGGCGACGGCCTCGTCCACGTCGTCCACGGCGATGACCGCCACGACCGGACCGAAGATCTCCTCGCGCGCGATCGTCATGTCGTTGGTGACGCCGGTGAACATCGTCGCCTCGACGAACTGACCGGCGTCGAGTCCGGCGGGTCGACCGCCACCGACGGTGAGAGCCGCTCCCTCGTCGAGTCCGGCCCGGATGTAGCCCTCGACGCGGGTGCGCTGCCGATCGCTGACCAGCGGACCGAGTTCGGTGGCAGGATCGCTCGGGTCGCCCACCTGAATAGCGCTGATCTCGCTCGCCAGCGCCTCGACCAGGTCGTCGTGCATCGAACGTTGTACCACGATCCGGGTCTTGTTGGTGCACGCCTGGCCGTTGTAGCGGAAGGAGAGGGTGCGCAGGGCATTGGCAGTCGAGGCGATGTCGGCGTCGTCCAGCACGATGGCCGCGGACTTTCCGCCGAGTTCCAACGTGTACCGCCGCACGTCGTCGCCGCACAGCGAGGCGATCCGGCGGCCGGCGGCCGTCGAGCCGGTGAACGACACCTTGTCGACGCCGGGATGAGTGACCAGGTATTCGCTCTCGGCCCGGTCTGCGGTGACGATGTTCAGCACACCGTCCGGCACACCCGCGGCCGCGGCCGCCGCGGCGAGGTGGTTGGAACTCAGCGGTGCCTCCGGTGAGGGCTTGAGGATCACCGTGCAGCCCGCCAACAGCGCGGGAGCGAGCTTGAGCATTGCCACCGAGATCGGCGCGTTCCACGGGATCACCGCGGCGACCACACCGATCGCCCGCCGCACGACGAGCGCGTTGCCCAGCGCCGAACGGCGCAACGACCGCCATGGATACTGTTCGGCCAGTTCGAGATTCGTATCGAGCAGCGCGAGTGCCGCCCCGGCCTGCGACGCCGTGGTCTGTGCGATCGGCACCCCCATCTCGGCTGTCACCGTCTCCGCGATCCGCGGCGCGTCGGCGGCCAGGTTCTCCCGGAAGCGACGAACCAGGTCGGCACGTTCGCCCAGGGTCATGCGGGGCCAGGGCCCCTTGTCGAAGGCCTCCCGGGCCGCGGTCACTGCGGCGTCGACGTCGGCCTTCGACCCGGCCGCGACCGTACCGACAAGCTCACCGGAGAAGGGCGAGACGACATCGAACGTCGCATCCGATGTCGCGGCCACCCAATTGCCACCGATGAAGAAATGTGCCGCGTTGTCGAGACGCACGGTTAACCGCCTGTTCTACTTCGAAGGGAGGGCGACATTGTCGTGAGCACTGTCACTCCGCCCGGAAAATGTGATGCAAACCTCTCACCAACGATCTGCTGCCGCGCGGCCACAGTCAATTGGCGATTGGGAAATCCGGATTTCGCCGTACCGAAACGAGATCTGTCGTCGACCTCGGCCAGAGCGAGCTTCGCGCCCGGTCACAGCCGGTCGGAAAGCAATTCGACGACGCCGAGCTTGGACCCGGGCTCCCGGGAGACCGAACAGAGGCAATTCGCGCATTTCACCACGTCGAACCAGCCGTCCTCGGCGACGACGGGGTAGCGCCGCAACGATGCACTGGCGCATTCCGGGCAGGTGCCGGTGACGGTCTCGCGGTCGACCACCAAGGTCGGTTCTGTGGGTCGCGGAAAATGAATGGGCATGGCTACCTACTCCTCGTCGGCGTTGCGCAGCCGCAACGCGGTGGTCTTCTCGATGTCCACGTGCAAACCCTCGGGGTCGTGGTCGGGTCGCCGACGATGACGACGCCGTAGCGCTCGGCCGCCGCCTCGATCGACACATAGCCGTCGCGCACATCGGTTTTCACCGCTTCGGGGTCTCGCGTGAACGGATCACCCCAGCCACCGCCGCCGTTGGTCAGATAGCGAAAGGTGGCGCCGGGCTTCGTCGCCCAGGTGCGTTCACTGGCGTAGTACGCGTAGACCCCGGCAGGGTCGAGCTGGTTGGACTCCGGATCCATCACTCCCGCAACAGGAGTCGCGTCGCGGTAGGCATCGTCGCGGTCGGGGACGAAGCCGAGGTCCGCGCCGTCCTGACCGAAGATCCACACCCCACCCTGGACGCCGTCTTCCCCGCCGTGCACACCGATCCCGCTCGGTTTCCGGAAGCGGAACGGCGCGACCTGATGCCTGGCCGGACCGGTCCGCATGATGTCCTTCATGATCGCGGCACCGCCGCGGTGCAGACCGGTGCCCGACGTATCGGCGGCATACTCCTTGCGCATCACCATCACCGGGAACTGCGCTTCGATGCCTTCGGTCGCCGGGCTGATGATGTTGATCAGGTACGGGCAGATGTGCCCCTCGCCGTCGGCATGGCGGTCGGCACCGACGGGTCCCGTCTCCGCGCCTGCCACCGCCGAGGCGGCCCATGGTGTGCCGTCGGCGGTGACCCCGAAGGCGTTGTGCACGTTGTTGGAGCCGCAGTCGCCACCGATTGCCCGCTCCCCCAACGCATCACGCAACGCATCGATGAGGGCGGTCATCACCGCGTTGGCGACTTCCCAGTAGAAGAAGATGGCGCCGTCGGGCGGCAGCGCACTGGCGATGGTGCCCGGCGGGATGACGATGTCGATGTTGCGGAACGAACCCGAGGTGAAGTGCCCGAGCGGATCGAGCAGCACCTTCAACCCGACCCCGACAGCGGTCTTCGCGTCCAGCGCGCCGGCGTTGATCGCGGTCCTGGCCTGGCGGGAGGACCCGCTGAAGTCGGCTTCGATACGGTCGCCCCGCTTCACCACCGTCACCCGCACGAGGTATTCCTCGTCGGCGTCCTCGGCATCGGCGTCGATACTCGCCGTGCCCTCGTAGTCCCCATCGGGCAGTGCGGCGATGGCCAGCCGCATCCGCTCGGCCGTGGTGTCACACAGATATTCGAGGGTGCCGAGGTACGCGTCGAGACCATAGCGATCGACACTCTCCACGATCAGCGATTCACCGAATCGACAGCAGCTGTGGATCGTCTTGTAGTCCGGCAGCTGGATTTCGCCGAAGCGGGAGTTGTCGAAGATGAGCGTGAACGTCTCGCGCACCGGCTCCTCGGCATGGAACAACAGTCGCGGACCGATGAGCAGTCCGGTCTCGTAGATATTGCGCTTGTTGGTGTCGAAGCCGCCCGGGGTGATGCCACCGATGTCGATCACGTGTGCGCGCAGGACCATGAAGCTGACGACCCGGCCACTGTGGAAGACCGGGCGGATGAAGCAGACGTCATTGGCGTGATTGCCGACCCGGCTCGGATCATTGCAGATCAGCAGGTCGCCGGGGCTGAGGCGATCCACGCCGAATTCCTCGACCGCGGCGCGCACACCGTCCTGGAGGGTGCCGAGGAATAGCCCAATTCGACCGGCACCCCATACGGCAGCCGAATTGACAGCCGCACCCCATCCGGTGCTGACCGCGCAGCCGACCAGACACGCCTTGTCGAGCGGAATGTCCTTGTCCACCTTGATGACCGAGTCCAACGGCGCGGTCGTGGTGTCCACGAAGGTCGAGATCCCGCACAGTTGTCCTACGGGTCGACCGTCCGGCAGATGCAACCGGTAGGTGCCGTCGGTCCATCGTGGCCCCGCCAGAATCCCGGCTGCGAGATCACACAGATTCGACATTCCCGTGGCACACCAACGACAGTGCCCACACGACGGTATGCCCGAGAAGACGACATGATCGCCTTCTTCGATGCCTTTGCTGTTGAGCCCCACCTTGGTGACGATGCCGGCACCCTCGTGTCCGAGCGCGAAAGGGCAACCGGTGAGCGGTGAATCACCTGTCACGTGATGATCGTCCGAATGACACATGCCAGAGGCCACCATTTTCACCTGAACCTCGTCGGGTCGAGGATCAGACAATTCCATGTCGACGACATCCAGATTTCCGGGAGATTCCCAGATGATCGCGCCTCGTACCTGCATGACCCGTCTCCTCACCAGTTCTACTGTGCGACAGGGAGATTCACCTATCGACGTCGAGCAGTAACCTTTTGAGACGATGCTAGGAGTGCTGCGACGCACGTCACAATCCAGAATGCGCATGTCGCTATCCCGAATGCGCTCAGCGAGAAGTCACAGTGCCGAATGGTCGCCTCCGTTATCGGCCCTCGGCAGGCGTCTGCCCCGCACGAGGATCACCCGTGCGGGGCAGACGTCGGTATGAACGAAGACCCGGGATCAGCCGGCCAGACCCTTGCCGAAGAACTCGTCGAGCTTGTCCACGGCCTGGGTGACGTACTCGTCCACGTCGTAGAGGTCGATATGGCTGGCGCCGTCGACCACGAACAGTTCCTTCGGCTCGGCGGCCTTGGCGACGGCCTCCTCGCTGAAGTAGGCGGTGTCGGCCTTGGAACCGGCGATCATCAGCAGCGGGCGCGGGGAGATCATCGCGATCTTGGCGTACGCGTCGAACTGGGCGATGCGGTCGATGCTCTGCAGCAGCCACTTGTTCTCCGAGCGCGGGTGCTGCGCGCGGGGGGTGCGGTAGTAGTCATGCGCCTCGCGGTACAGATCGGGCGCGTCCTCGAGACCTTCAGCGCTCGGCGGCGCCCAGATCTGGTAGGTCGGCTCCGCGCCCTGCGCCTCGGCGGTGCGCAGCGCGCCCGCGGCGTCGAGCATCTCCTGCAGCACCGACGGGTCCTGGGCGCGGTGCAGGCCGTTGCTCAGGTAGTCGCCGATGTCGAGACCACTCACGGTGGCCACCGCCTTGATGCGGTGATCGGTCTGCGCGGCGAAGGGCACATAGCCGCCGGACGCGCAGATACCGAGCGCGCCGATGCGGGCGGGGTCGATGTCGTCACGGGTGGTCAGGAAGGTGACCGCGGACTTGACGTCCTCACTGCGCTGGAAGGGGTCTTCCAGGAAGCGCGGCTCGCCTTCGCTCTCACCCTGGTAGGCGGCATCGAACACGAGCGCGGCGTAGCCCTTGTCGGCCAGCCGCTGCGCGTAGATGCTGGCGGTCTGCTCCTTCACACCACCGCCGGGGTGCGACACCACAACGGCCGGCAGGCGCTCGCCGCCACGGTTGTCGGGGGTGAACAGGATGCCCGCCGGACGCAGGCCGCTGCTCGGGAAGGTGACGCTTGTGCGCATCAGGCACGATCCTTTCGATGATCTACTCCGGCTGGGAGCCGATGCAACAACCTTCTCTCCGGCAGAACCTGCCGACAATGGGAAAGATTCTTCCTATGAAGGGTCGAACCCAGTAATAACTACTGGCCGCGTGTGATCACCCGCGATTCGACCACCGCGAATTCCCGGTTCGCGACTTGTCACTGGGTTCGGGCAGGTCACCGGCCTACGATGAGGGCAGCCGGTGACCGGACCTGGGGTTCTCCCGGCACGATTCACGACCGCTGCCGGTGAGTTGCCTCGGCCGCGTTCCCAATGACGAAAAGAGACGACCATGACCGGACCGCTCGAGGGCGTGCGCATCCTCGACCTCACCTCGAATTTCATGGGCCCCTTCGCGACCCTGCTGCTGGCCGACATGGGCGCCGATGTGGTGAAGATCGAGTCCACGGCCGGGGACACCACCCGCGGTGTCGGTCCCCGTCGCAGCCCCGGCATGGGTGCGATCTTCTTGCACCTCAACCGCAACAAGCGCAGTGTGGTGCTCGACCTGAAGTCCGCCGACGGCAATGCCGCACTCCAGCGCATGCTCGGCTCGGCGGACGTGCTGCTCTACAGCCTGCGCCCGAAATCGATGGCACGACTCGGCTTGTCCTACCAACAGGTCCGTGCGCGCAATCCGCGCCTGATCTACTGCGGCGCTTTCGGTTTCGGTCAGAACGGCCCCTACGCCGACCGACCCGCCTACGACGACTTGATCCAGGCGGCTGTCGGTATGCCGGTCCTGCAGAGCCGCAAAACCGGTGAGCCGACCTACATCGCGACCGCGATCGCCGATCGCGTCGTCGGCATGGCCGCGGCCAACGCGATCACCACCGCTCTCTACCGCCGCGAACGCTCCGGCCACGGCCAAGAAGTACAGGTCCCGATGTTCGAGACCTTCGCCCAGTTCGCCCTGGGCGATCACCTCTACGGGCACACCTTCATTCCGTCGATCGGCACCTCCGGCTACGCCAGGATGATGAACTCCGACCGACGTCCGTACCGAACTCGCGACGGTTATGTGGGTGTGAACGTCTACACCGACAAACACTGGCACCGCTTCTTCGCCCTGGCAGGCAAGCCGGAGATGGCGCAGGACCCGCGCTTCGCGGACATCGGCGGCCGCACCGAGAACATCGGCCTGCTCTACAGCTTCCTCGCCGACGTCCTCGCGACCAAGACGACGGCGGAATGGGTGCAGATCCTGGCCGACGCCGATATCCCAGCCATCGAGATGAACACCCCCGAAACCCTCCTCGACGATCCACACATGAAGGACGTCGGGTTCTTCGTCGAGGAACAACACCCGACCGAGGGGCTGCTGCGATCGCTCGGCATCCCGCAACAGTGGAGCGAGGACACCCCCGAATTGCGTTACCCCGCACCGAGACTCGGCGAGAACTCGGTGCAGGTCCTCCGCGAATACGGGTTCGACGACGAGGAGATCGAGCGCCTCGTGTCCGCCGGTGCCGCCCACACACCGGAGACGTTGGGGGCGGATCCAGTTCGGTGACGGAGTGCGCGGTGCTAGACGCCGGCGAACGAGCGGCTGAACGACTGTCCCGCCGACACCCGATTGCGCATACCCACCAGACGCGTGGCTTCGTATCGCTCGAGACCTTCTTCGACATCGACCCCGTCGAGCGCCTCGGCCAGCGCCACCCGCATCCGCGACCGCTTCTTCGAAACCCGCACCGGTCATGGGTGTTTGAGCATGGGCGGCGTCACCCAGCACGCCGATGCGACCGTCGACCACCTTCCGCGGCAAGTATTCGGTGATCGGTGTGGCCACCACGTCCCGTGCCCGGAACGCCTCGACGACTCCGGTGCGCCATGGTTCGGGCCACCGCGTCTGGGCGATACCGATCATCTCGTCGTACACCTCGGCGGGAATCGCGTCGACGCGCGGGGTGTGCTTCACCTGGGTGCCGTCGATGGCGCCGATCCGCCGGAACAACGACGTGCGCCCTAGATCGAACCAGCCCCATCCGTAGTGCGCGACGCCCCCGTCTCGATCGATCAGCGGGTACACCGCGAGCATGTCGTCCTCGCCGGAGAAGAAGTCAGGGCCCCCGACCCGTTCGCGGTGGGATTCCGGCAGCTCCGACTGACCCAACCACACGACATAGCCCGCGTAGTCGGCGACGGGACGAACCGAATCCACCCGGCGGCGGACCACACTGCGATAACCGTCGGCGCCGAGGAGCACCTCGCCGGTCCACGTCGTGCCGTCCGCCGCCCTGGCCCACGCAGCGGTGTCGTCCTGCCCGACCTCGACGATGTGCGCGTTCTCGACCACCGTGACGAGCCGCTCCGCCTCGGCGCCATCGCGCAAGGCGGAGTACACATCCCACCAGGAATGCGGGTACACGCCCTGGCGCATTGAGGCGGGGCCGAGTGCCTTTCCGACGATCTCCCGCGCCTGCGGCCCCAGCGCCCGGCGCAGACTCGCCCCCGACACCAGAATCGCCACGCCGCGCTGGGTGCGCCCGGATGTTCGCTCGAGGACGGTCACCGCGCTTCCGCGAGCCGCCAGCGCAAGCGCCGTCGTCAAACCGCCCAACGAGCCCCCGACGATCAGGGTCGTCGCGTGCCGCGACATTCCCCCGGAATGATTCGTAGAAATGACCTTCACCTCGATTCGCTCGGCGCGATCCGGCTCCCGCATCAACGCGGCAGGCGCGGTCGGCCCGCAGCACCTGGTCGTGCTGATCCCCGAGTCGATGGTGGCACCGGCACACCGCCCGATGCAGGGGAGAATTCGTTCCCAGGAAGGTCTACGACCACGACCGGCGAATCCAGCGACCAGTAGCGCGGGGCGCACCCGTTGCTAGGAAGAAATCTTCCCTGGCGACCTTTCGGCTAACGCAGGAGACTTCGGACAGGCCGAAAATGTCGGCCGGCGAAAGGAGCTAGCTCATGGCAACCGACAACATCGAGCATCTCAAGTTTCGCAATCCGGATATGGCGTGGGACATCGCCGCGGATCTGTACTTTCCGCCTTCGTTCGACCGGTCGAAGACCTATCCGACCATCGTCTGCGCACATCCGATCGGCAGCTGTAAGGAACAGACCGCTGGCAACATCTACGCGACCCGCTTCGCCGAGGAAGGTTATGTTGCCATCGCCTTCGACGCGAGCTTCCAGGGCGAGAGCGGCGGAAGCCCGCGCCGGGTCGAGGATCCGACCCAGCGGGTCGAGGACTTCCGGCGGGTAGTCGACTACCTGTCCACCCTTCCCTACGTCGACAACGACCGGATCGGAGTCCTCGGCGTGTGCGGTGGTGGTGGCTATTCGCTCAATGCCGTGATGACCGAGCGCCGGTTCAAGGCTGTGGTGTCCGTCACCGGCGTCAACTACGGCCGCATGGTGCGGGAGAACGCGATCGCTCAGGGTGGGCCCGTGGCTGCCCTCGAGGCGGTCGCAAAACAGCGGACGGCCGAACTCGCCGGCGCCGAGGGCGAGGTGAGCGCCGCGCTGCCGCCCTCTGCCGAGGTCGCTCAGCAGATCGGTGACATCGACGTCATCGAGGCCTACGACTACTACTGCACACCGCGTGGTCAGGCACCCAACGGACCGGCGACCTTCGATATCGCACACGGCGCCTCAGCACTGGGCTGGGACGCGTTCCACCTCGCCGAGATTCTGCTGACCCAGCCAGCACTGATCGTCATCGGTGACAAGCCCGGCGCTTTCGGGGCCTACCGCGACGGCTATGAGATCTACAACCGTGCCGCCTCGACCGACAAGGAACTGATCGTGCTGAAGGATGTGTCCCATTACGACCTCTACGACCAGCCCAAGGGTACGGGCGTCGCGCTGGAGAAGGCGATCCCGTTCTTCGGCAAGCACCTCTGACGCACTGATTTCCGAGTCGCCGGCCGACAGCCGGTAGTTGCACAACAACTACCGGCTGTCGCTGATCTCGGGTCTACACCAGTATCGCTGACCGATTTCCACGCCGAGGCCGTCCCACACAGCCAATCGTCCGGTCAGCCGATGGCGCCCTGATCGCGCAGGACCGTGAGCTCGGCCGGGGTGAATCCCCAGTCGCCGAGGACCTCGTCGGTGTGCTCACCGGGTTCGGCCGGCGGTCGCTGGATCGCACCGGGGGTGCGACTGAAACGCGGTGCTGGAGCGGGCTGGACCACACCTTCGATGTCGACGAAGGTGCCGCGTGCCCGCAGATGCGGGTTGCTCGGTGCCTCGGTGAGCGAGAGCACCGGGGTCAGGCATGCCTCCTGCCCCGCTGCGAGAGCAGACCATTCGTCGCGGGTCCTGGTGCGGAACACGGCGGCGAAACGATCCCGCATCGCGGGCCACTGCGCTTTGTCGTGCTGGTCGGGCATGTCCGTTTCGTCGATGCCCGTGATCCGCAGCAGGTTGCGCCAGAAGCGGGATTCGTTGGCGCCCAAACTGATCCAGCCGCCGTCGGCGGTTTCGTAGACGTTGTACCAGGGCGCGCCGGAGTCGAGCCGGTTCACGCCGCGCTCGTCGCTCCAGTAGCCCGCGGCGAACAGCCCATAGAACAGCGTCATCAGCGAGGCCGAGCCGTCGACCATGGCGGCGTCGACCACTTGACCCCGGCCGGACGTGCGGCTTTCCAGCAGTGCGGCGACCACGCCCAGCGCCAGATACAGTGACCCGCCGCCGAAGTCGCCCGCGAGGTTGAGCGGGATGGCGGGCGATTCGCCTGCGCGGCCCACCGAATGCAGCACCCCGGTCAGCGAGATGTAGTTGACGTCGTGGCCGGGGTCGTGCGCGAGTGGCCCGTGCTGGCCCCAGCCGGTCATCCGGCCGTACACCAGCGCCGGATTCACGGCCATACATTCGTCGGGGCCGAGGCCGAGTTTCTCCGCGACCCCGGGCCGAAATCCCTCGAGCACCACATGGGCCTCGCCGACGAGTCGCAGCACCGCTTCGACCGCCGCAGGCTTCTTCAGATCGAAGACCGCACTGCGCCTGCCCCGGTTGAGCAGGTTGAACTTCGCGTCGATCGGTGCGCCGCCGTCGTAGCCCGGCGGGCGGTCCAACCGGATGATGTCGGCGCCCAGATCTGCCAGCAGCATCGCGGCGAACGGTGTCGGCCCGACCCCACCCAGTTCGACGATCCGAATACCGGTGAGTGGGCCGCTGCCGCTAGCCATCGCCGGCTTCGACGCCGCGGTGTCCGAGTAGCGCACGCAGCTCGTGGTCCGCGCCACCGATATCCTGGGCGGCAGGCAGCGCTGGCGGACGTTTGCCGTCGAACGACAACGGGAGTCCCACGACCCCGATCTCGTCCTCGGCGGGAACGCCGATGATGCCGAGGGCCTTGGTCTGCTCGTGGGCGACCATCTCGGCGGTGGTCTGCACCGGTGCGACGGGAACCCCGAAGTCCTGCAACCTTTTCCGCCAGTGATCGCGCGGTTGCTCGGCCAATCGCTCACCGATCAGGCGGTCGATCTCCGCACGGTTGGCCAGGCGACCCGCGTTGGTGGCGAACCGTTCGTCGCCGGCCCACTCGGGTCGGTCCAGCGCCTGGCTCAGCCGGGCGAACAGTCCGTCGTTGCCGCAGCTGATGATCAGATCGCCGTCGGCGGCCGAGTAGGCGCGGTGGGGAACGATGAACGCGACACCCGAGCCGTGTCGTTCACCGGGCGCGCCGTCGGTGTTGTAGCCCGCGACACCGATCGACATCCACGCGATCGCCGTTTCCAGCAGCGACGCGTTCACCGCGGCACCGTCCAGTTTGGACCGGCGCCGATGCAGGGCCGCGAGGATGCCGATGGCCGCCCACATTCCGGTGCCGAAGTCGATGATCGACACCCCCGCGCGAACCGGTGGCCCGTCGTGCTCGCCCGTGATGCTCATGATCCCGGAGAACGCCTGCATCAGCGGGTCGTAGCCGGGCAGGGTGTTCATCGGCCCGGTGTGTCCGAACGCGCCGACCTCACAGTGCACGAGCTCGGGTTTGGTGACGCGCAGGCTCTCGGCGTCGAGACCGTACTTGGCGGCCGAACCGGGTCGCAGGTTGTGCAGAAAGACATCGGCGCGTTCGGCGATCAATTGGTGCAGCAGCGCCAGCTGATCGCGGTCCTTGATGTCGATATTGAGCGACCGTTTGCCACGGTTGAGGGCGTGAAACGCCGCGCCGCTGCCCTTCCACATGCTCGGACCCCAGCCGCGCGACGAATCACCGGTCGGCCGTTCGACTTTCCACACCTCGGCGCCGAGTTCGGCCAGGATCTTGCCGGTGAACGGCGCCGAAGCGCTGTCGCCGAGTTCGACCACGACGATTCCCGACAGCGGAAGTTCGTTCTGCATCGGCTGCTCCTGTCCTGGTCCTGATCGATCGTGAGTGGTCATCATGCACCTCTACCCGAGGCTCGCGGCGGTGAAAACGGGGATGGTCTGGGCGCCCCGTTCGACGAAGCGGACGGTGACGTCCTGGTCGATCGCGACGGCCTCGGGGTCGCCTTCGATCTGGGCGAAGAGCAGGTAGCCCTCCGCCATCTGCACGAACCCGACGGTGTACGGCGTGATCGACGCCCACACCGGGGTCGGGCCGCGCATTACCGTGCTGAAGGAGTAGACGGTGCCGCGCCCGGCCGACTCCTCCCAGTTCAAGGCGGACGACGCGCAGTAGGGGCAGTAGGAGTGCGCGGGCCAGACGGCCTCGGCACAGTCGGCGCAGCGTTGAAAGGTCAGGCGGCGCTCGTTCAACGCCGCCCAGTACGGTGCGGCATCGAGCAGCCGGTACGGCTGTGGCCAGTCGTTGGGGGCGGTGGTCTCGCTCATGATGTTCTCCGATTCCGCTCAGGCCGCCAGCACCAGGACACTGCCCGCCGCCAACATGCCGCCCGCGCCTTGCACCAGCGCGGTCTCCGGCTTGTGGGTCGGCGCCAGCCCCAGTGCCTGCCCGCGCAGCTGGCGCACTGTCTCGATGAGGGTGTCCATATTGCAGGAGATGCCCGGCTGGCCGAAGGACAACCAGCCGCCGTTGGTGTCGGTGGGCAGGTCGCCGTCGACGCCGGTGCGCCCCTCGCGATAGACGTCGATCCCCCGGCCCTTCTTCGCGAAACCCAAGTCCTCCATGATGATCGGGCCCATGTGCGCGAAGTTCACCGACATCTGCACCATGTCGATGTCGGAGGGGCCGAGCCCGGCCATCGCGTAGGCTTGCCGGGCCGCCTCGATGGTGGCGGTATGGGTGAGGTTCGGCAGGGCGCCGAAGTCGGCGAACTTGCAGGTGCGCATGTTCATCCGATCCGACAGGTACTCGTGGGTGGTGGCCGAGCCGTACCCGTGGAGGTAGACCGGCTGCTGATGCGGTCGCACATTGTCGGGTGCGGTGACGACCAGCGCGCCGCCGGTACCACCGCCCCAGGTGGAACACATCCACCGCCGCAACGGGGTGGCCACATACGGTGAGGCGAGCACGGTGGCGACATCGATCTCGCCGTGCTTGGCCTTGGCCGCGTGCGGATGATGCGCGCCCCAGCGCTGGTTGGCGACCGCGACCTCGGCGAGATGGGCTTCGGTGATACCGAATTCGTGGAAGTACCGGCGGGCGGCCTGGGCGTAGAGGGACGGGATCGTCGGTCCGTACATCACTTCGAACTGCGGATCCGCGTCGGCCTCGGCGCCCATGGCCACCGCGTCGACGAACAACTCCGTCGCATCGCTCTGCAGACACAGCACATACTCCGCCTTGCCCGCGGCGATCATCTGCGATGCCTGGGCCAGGGTCGCGGTGAGACCGGCGCCGTGCAGGGTGAGTTCACTGGTGAAGGTCAGCGGCATCTGCATGTGCGAGGCGAAGATATTGTTCCACTGCGAGCGCTTGTCGGCCCACGGCGAGCGACCGGTGAACAGGGCGTCCACCTGGTTCTTCGTGATCCCCGCGTCGGCCAGCGCCGCCACGGTGGCCTCGACGGCCAGCTGCAGTGGGTCCTTGCGATTCGCGCGCGTGGCATAGGCATCGCCCATGCCGACGATCGCGGCGACGGGTTGTGCGGTCATAGAATCAGCCCCGCACCTTCTCGGTCGGCAGCGAGGCGCCGACGAGTGCTTCCAGGTCCTCGCGCTTGCGCAGCATGAGCAGGCTCCACTCGCTGCGCTGGACCACGTCGCCGTGCTGGTTGAGCGCCTTCATCAGGAAGGTGATGACGCCGAACTTCTCGTCCTTGTCCTTCTTGGCGATCACTTCGGCGGTGACGTAGATGGTGTCGTTGATGAGCACCGGCTTGAGGTAGCGCAGGTTGTCGATGCCGTAGTTCGCCTGGATCGACGGGCCGAACTGGATCAGACCGGTCATCAGCGAGTAGGTCAGCGACCCCTGCACCAGCCGCTCACCGAAGCGGGTCTGCGCGGCGTAGTGGATGTTGGAGTGGATCTCGATCCAATTGCCGGTCAGCGCACAGTAGTTCACCACGTCGGCTTCGGTGATGGTGCGTCCGCCGGAGTGGAAGACGGTGCCGACCTCGATCTCGTCGAGCGGCATGTCGATGCGGTTGTTGATGGTTGCCATCGAAGTTCTCCTGGGTAGGCGTGGGTGAATGCGGATCAGAGGCGCATCGACTTGGCGATGATGGTGCGCTGGATCTGCGAGGTGCCACCGCCGATGGTGGACTGCACGCTCTCGCGCAGATAGCGCTCCATGTCGGCCTCGGGCAGGTTGGCGTAGCCACCGAGGATCTGCATGCCGTCGAGGGCACACTGCTTGAGCGTCTCGGAGCCGTAGAGCTTGGCCATCGAGGTCTCGCGGGCCGCGGGCAGACCGGCGGCCTTCATCTTGGCCGCGCGGTAGCAGAGCAGACGCGCGGCGTCGACACGGGTCTGGTTCTCGGCCAACATGTGCTTGAGCACCTGGAACTCATAGATCGGCTTGCCGAACTGGATCCGCTCATGGGCGTACTTGTTGGCGGCTCTGACCGCCTCCTGGGCATTGCCCACGTAGGCGGCGGCCACCGCGCAACGCTCCAGTTCCAGGTGGTCGGTGATGATCTTCCAGCCCTGGCCGACCTCACCCAGCAGCGCGTCGGCGGGGACACGGACCTCGTCGAGGAAGATCTCGGTGGTGCCGGTGGCGTGGCGCGACAGCGTCGGCAGCTTGCGGATGTCCAGGCCGGGAGTGTCGTTGGGGATCAGCAGCACCGACAGGCCGCCGTGCTTGTCGTCGGCGTCGGTGCGCACCAGCATCGCGATGACGGTGTCCTTGGCCGCGGCACCAGAGCACCACAGCTTCTGACCGGTGACGATCCAGTCGCCGTTCTCGGCACGACGCGCGCGGGTCTTGGTGTTGGAGGCATCCGAGCCGGCGTCGGGCTCGGAGATCGACACCGAGAAGCGGATCTGCCCGTCGATAAACGGCTTGACGTAGCGCGCCTTCTGCTCATCGGTGCCGTACTTGAGAATGTTCATCGCGGTGAAGGTGGGAACCAGCACCGAGCAGGCGAAGTCGAAACCGAACTTGCCGAGCCCCTCGGCCATCAGCGAGTAGTCGAAGATGTCGCCGCCGGAACCGCCGTCGGCCTCATCGATCAGGATCCCGAGCCAGCCCTGGGCGGCGATCTTCTCGTACGCCTCGTACGGGTAATCGCGGTTGGTGTCGCACTTGCGTACGTATTCCACGGTGATCTCGTTGTCCATGAACTTGTTCACGGTATCGAGCCAGTCGGCCTGCGCGTCGTCCAGGAAGTTCGAATTCATTCTTGTGCTCCGTATGCGATGAGTTCAGATAAATTGTGCGCCGAACCGTACATTAATTCTGCCCGCACCGATGCGCCAAGTGATGATCTTCGAATTGCCTGTTCGACAGCTGCGAATCGCTGACGCGCACCCCCTGAACCTGCAGGTGAACAGGGCCTTTCAGCGACAGATCGAGGTTTGACTGATGCGCCGACCATTAGCAAGTGAAAAATACCGAAGCGGCGATTCGAAGACTGCGAATTGAATAGCAGTAGTAGCCCAACTATGGTCGGAGAACAATCGTCGCCGGACCACAACGGTAGCGCGGCAACGTTGCAACGGCTATTCGGGAGTCATCATGAGAAATGTTCCTTTCTCGGCGCGGTATTGGAGTGCTGTCGAGACCCTGTCGGCACCAGAGGCGCGCCGGGTTCAAGACGAGCGGCTCCGCGAGCAACTCGCCCACCTGGCCGCGAACAGCGCGTTCTATCAAGCGAAGTTCGCCGAGCACGGCGTCGACTTCGACAAGATCGAGACCGTGTCCGACCTCGCCGCTCTGCCGTTCACCGAGAAGCAGGAACTGCGCGACAGTCTCGCGTCCGCGCCGCCGCTGGGCGCCCACGTCGCCGCCGCCGATGCCGATATCGTGCAGATCCAGGCGTCCTCGGGGACCACCGGCTCACCGTCCTATGTCGGCCTGACCGACAACGACATCCACACCTGGTGCGAACTGGGCGCACGTGCCCTCTACGCCAACGGATTCCGACCCGGCGACCGCCTGCTGCACGGCTTCGGCATGAGCAAAGGCTTCGTCGGCGGCCTACCGATCGTGCAGATCCTGCGCTACATGGGCATCGTCGACATCCCGATCGGCGCGGAAGCAGGCGCCGAGCGACTGCTGCGTGTGCAGGCCGATCAGCGCCCCAACGCCTTGATCGGCACCCCCTACTTCCTCACCCACTTGGCCGAGCAGGCACCGCAGATCGTCGGCCGCACCGCCGCCGAACTGGGTGTGCGCGCGATCAGCGTGGGTGGCGAGCCCGGCGGCGGACTGCCCGCTGTGCGCGAGAGGCTCGAATCGTTGTGGGGCGCCACGGCGCGAGAGATGCTGGGCGGCACCGACATCGCGTGCACCTACTGGGGCGAATGCGAGGTCGGTGACGGCATGCACTTCCTGTCGCCGGATCTGATGATCGCCGAACTCATCGACCCCGAGACCGGCGACCAGGTGGCGCCCATCGAGGGGGCCAGTGGTGAACTCGTCTACACCGCGCTGCGCCGTCAGGCCTCTCCCCTGCTGCGCTTCCGCACCCGCGACCACGTAGTTGTCACCGGCACCGACTGTGCTTGCGGCCGAACGGGTTACAAGGTTCGCTGTGTCGGACGTACCGATGACATGCTGATCGTGCGTGGCATCAACCTGTTCCCGTCCGCGATCAAGGAACTGGTCATGGAACTGGCCCCCGCGACCACCGGCGAGATGCGCATCCGCGCCGACTTCGAAGGCCACTCCACCCAGCGTCCGCTGCCGCTCGTCGTCGAACACGCCCTGGACCTGACCACCGAACAACGCGACAACCTGCGCGCCGACATCGAAAACCGCGTGCGCTCCGCGCTCAACGTTAAGACAATCGTGGAGCTGGTGCCCGACGGGACCCTGAAGCGGCCCGACCACGTCAAAGTCGCCCTCATCGAACGAGTGGCGACCTCCTGAACGCAACATATGAAATATTCTTTGCCCGGCCTCGCAGTATGATCGGAGATACCGATCACGGCCCGACAGCGGAGGTGAGATGGGCACGCTCAACCGGTTGCACCTGATCAGACAGGTCGACCTGTTCACCCTGCGGTTGTTCCTCTCCGCGATCGAGGAACAACAGATCGGCCTGGCCGCTATCCGCGAGAACATCGCCGCATCCACGGCGACCAAACGGATTCAGGTGCTCGAGCACATCGCGGGCGTGAAGTTGCTCGACCGCACTCCCAAAGGGGTGGTGCCGAGTCCCGCGGGGGCGATCCTGGCCCGGCACGCGCGCATGATCTTCGACAGCCTCGACGACATGCGCACCGAATTCGCCGCGCTCACCGAGGGCGTACAGGGCGAATTGCGGATCGTGTCGGCACGATCGGTGATCGTGCCGTTCCTGGCCCGCGAGCTCGGCGAATTCCACCGCGAGTACCCGCTCGTCGATCTGATCGTGCACGAGGTGGAGAATTCCGACATCGTCCAGGAGGTCGCGCGCGGCGAGGCCGACCTGGGCGTCTTCGCCTCGGCGTACGGACTCGACCTGGACGGCGTCGACGTCACCCCGTATCGGCGCGACCGCATCGTCGCCGTGGTCCCGCTGGGGCACCCGCTCGCCGCCCAGAGCAGCGTCACCATCCGGGAACTGTTGCCGAAGAACCTGATCGCACCGAGCGCTCTGGTCGGGGCGCTGCGCGCCGCGGCCCGGCGCATCGGCGAGGACTACGCGCCCAAGCATGTGCTGCGCAGTGGCGGCGCGGCCATCAGCCTGGTCAACGCCGGGCTCGGGGTCACCGTGCAGCCGGAATGTCTGGTCGGCCACGAATGGACCGGCCGCGTCGCTGTGCTCGATCTCGACGAGCCGTGGGCGGAGCGCCGGATCCACCTCGCCACGGCCCGGGGACGGGATTTCAGCCCCGCTACCAAAATCCTCATCGAACAGCTGCTGACGCGCCCCGCCGATGAGGAACAGCCGGCGGACGACCGCTGAGCCGCACCACCTCACCGACACAGAGCCCTTGGCCCCTCGGCCAAGGGCTCTGTGCATTCGCCGGGTAGCTGTGCACCACGAACGATCCTCGGCCTCGCACAAGTTGAGGTTCGCGAGACGACTATGCCCCCAGTGCGGCGCGCGGTTCCGGACGGCCCGTACCAACTCCCCCATCAATCCTTACCCCTCCCAAACCCTCAGAGGGAGTATGCAATTCCGTGCTATCGTAGAATCACCCACTACGGGACCGCCGGACGAACCGCGGTAACGAGTGCGGATCCACCTTCAAGGCATGAGGCATCAACGACTGGCACAACCATTTGGTCCGTGTCGTTCGGCTGCACATGCCGAATTTCACAGGAGTATCCGCAATGACCCAACCGGGTAGCCTCTACAAACTGTTCCTGACACAGTCGATACCGTCGAAACATCGCGTCTTCGCGATCAATAAGCAACCCGGCAGCTGGGATGGCCTTCATGCCATCGCTACATTCGAAACGCGTTGGGAAGAAGTACGGTTAGCTGACGCACTCAACGAACTCTTGAGCGGTACGGGACTGCCCCGGCTTCGGTTGACTCCTGACCTGAGGAGTGAACCGCCCCGGTGAGTCCGGAGACCTATCGGTGTGACAGCCCAACGGTGTGCTGGGCTGAGTGTTGAGCGTAGTGCGCGGCCTCCATCTCCAC
>NZ_JBFAHR010000017.1:0-122793 GCF_040654275.1 Nocardia sp. NPDC050717 | reverse complement strand
CGGCCTATCGGGGATCGGGCGGCGGCGACGATCACGGCTTCCGGCATTGGAAACTCCTTTGGTAACTAAGCGCTTGCTTAGGTGTATGGTGCAGGAGATCACACCCGACCGTCAAGGGGTGCACTGTGACCCAGTCGTGTAATCCACATCACCCACGCCCACTGCGGGCCCCGCGCGCACCACGCGCGATAATGGCGCCTGACATGACCGAGACCACCGAACCCCGCGGCGACGCGACCCGAGCCCGGCTCCTGGAAGCCGCCGTCGCGGCCTTCGCCGACAAGGGCTTCAACGGCACCACCACGCGCGATATCGCCTCGGCCGCGGGGATGAGCCCGGCGGCGGTGTATGTCCACCACAAGTCCAAAGAGGAACTGCTGTACCTGATCTCGCGATCGGGACACGAGGTGACGCTGAACCTCGTTGTCGAGGCGGCAGGCTCGGATCCCGATCCGGTGACCGCCCTGCGCGCTGTGATTCGCGCCTTCGCCGCCCACCATGCGCGCGGCCACACCAGCGCCCGCATCGTCAACTACGAGCTGGCCGCGTTGACGCCCGAACACCACGCCGAGATCCGCGCGATCCGCCAGCAGATCGACCGGGAGATCCGTGACCTGGTCGAGCGCGGTGTCGCCACCGGCGCCTTCGACGTGCCCGACACCAGGATGGCCGCGGTGGCGCTGCTCTCGCTCGGCATCGACATCGCGCGGTGGTATCGCGACGAAGGCGCGTGGAGCCCGGAGGACATCGGCGAGGCCTACGCCGACATGGCGTTGCGGATCGTCGGCGCCCGCTGACGGTCCTTCCGGCTCTGTCGCGGACGGCGCGCGAATGGCAGGATGAGCCGCGGGAGTTCCCGATCTCTACGGAGCGGCGCTGCGACATGACCGAAACCCGTACCCCTGGCCGAGTTCGCCCGTCCCGGGCGCCGCGATCCACCGGTGGCGAACCGGTGAACATCGGGCTCGTCGTGATCGCGACGACGATCGGCGCCTGCCAGTTGTTCGTGGTCCCGCTGCTGCTGCGCGTGGACGCGGCGTGGGGGTGGCTGCTGGTGCCGCTGGTACTCACCACCACGCCGTTCTGGTCGCTGATCCACGAGGCCATTCACGGTGCGCTGCTGCGGGATCGGGCACGCAACGATCGGGTGGGCAGGATGCTGGCGGTGCTGTACGGGTCACCGTTCGCCATGCTCAAGATCGGGCACCTGCTGCACCACCGCTACAGCCGGGTCCGCGAGCGCACCGAGATCTACGATCCGGCCGTGACCAGCAGGCTGGGGGCCGCGCCCGCGTTCTATCTGAAGCTGCTCGGTGGCCTGTATCTGCTCGAGGTGATCGCGCTGGTGCTGGCGGTGCTGCCCGCGCGGGCGATCAGGGCGGTGGGCCGCCGGGTGGAGGCGCCGGATTCGGTCGGCGGTCTGCTGCTCGACCGGGTCGCGCAACCGGCCGTGCTCGACAAGTTCCGCACCGACGCCGCCGCCATCGCCGGCGTGCACACGCTGGCATTGCTCGCCTACGGCGCGCACTGGTGGATGCTGCTCGCCGCGCTCGGTGGCCGCGCGCTCATCATCTCGCTGTCCGACAACGCCTATCACTACGGCACCGACCTCGACGCGCCCCGCGAGGCGATGAACCTGCGCGTGCCTCGCCCCCTCGAGCGCTTCGCCCTGAACTTCACCCTGCACGACGTACACCACCGGCACCCGGGCCTGCGGTGGTACGAACTGCGCGAGCGCTTCGACGCCGAGGGCGGCCGCTACCACCTCGGCGGATTCACCGCCGTCGCCCGCCAGTTCCGCGGCCCGATCCCCCTGCGCTGAGCCGGATTCCGGCGCTCAGCGGGCGGCGGAGCCGAGGGCGCCGACGATCGGGTCGTAGGCCCAGTTGAGCATGCGTTCGGCGTCGTCCTTGGCCTCGGCGCTGCTGTGGTCGGAGCTGTGCAGGACCACGCCGATCAGCGGGATGCCCGCGCGGACGGTTTCGAACAGCAGGCAGTGGCCCGCGGCGTTGGTGTTGCCGGTCTTGATGCCGATGGTGCCCGGGTACTCGAGCAGCAGGCGGTTGGTGGTCTGCCAGTGGTGCTCGCGGTTGGCCGGTCCGGCGGGGACGTGGAACTCGCGGGAACCGACGATCTCCCGGAACGCGGGCAGGTTCATGGCGCGCACGCCGAGCGCGACCAGATCGGCCGGGGTGGAGAAGGTGGCGTGGTCGTGCGGGTACGGCAGGCCGCTGGGGTCGGCGAAGTGGGTGTTGCCCAGACCCATGACCCGCGCGGTGTCGTTCATCCTGGCCAGGAAGCCGCCCTGGCCGGGACCGTACGACTCGGCCAGCGCGTAGGCGGCATCGCAGCCGGAGGGCAGCAGCAGCGCGTTGAGCAGCTGCCTGCCGGTGAGCACCTCGCCCGCCACCAGACCCGCGGTGCTGCCGCTGTGCCCGGCGCAGTACCCGGCCGCCTCCTGCGGCACGGTCACCGGACGGTCGAGGTCGCCGCTGACGATCACGACCACCGCGGTCATGACCTTGGCGATGCTGGCGATCGGGACGCGGGTGTGCGCCTCGCGCGACCACAGCACCGTGCCGGTGACACCGTCGGCGAGCGCGGCGCCCGGAGCCAGCAGTCCCTCGGGCCCGGCCGCGGTCCACGGGAGCTGCGTGTGCCCGACGCCGGGCGAGGGAGCCGCGGCGGCGACGCCGTGACCAGCCGAGACGAGCAGAACACCGGCGACGACAGCGTGCAACACCCTGGCAAATGTCCGCATGGCGACATTCTGTCCTACGACCAACCCGACCTGCGGGATTTCGCCGTGCCGATTCCCGCGCCGTGGTCGTACCGGCGGAGGCCGCCGTCTGCGAGACTGGCGGGGTGAGCGATGCCGGAGCGGGAAGCTATGTCGAGGCCGGGGAGTTCCGCCGCGACACCAACTACATCACCACGCGGATCACCGCCGACGGTCGCGACGGGTATCCCGTCGAGCCGGACCGGTACCGGCTCGTCGCCGCGCGCGCGTGCCCGTGGGCCAATCGGACGCTGATCGTGCGCAGGTTACTCGGCCTGGAACCGGTCCTGTCGCTGGGGCTGTGCGGACCGACGCACGACAAGCTCAGCTGGACTTTCGATCTCGACCCCGGCGAGGTCGACCCGGTCCTCGGCATCCACCGCTTGCGCGACGCCTACCTGGCCAGGTACCCCGACTATCCGCGCGGCATCACCGTGCCCGCCGTGGTCGACATCCCGACCGGACAGGTCGTCACCAACGACTACGCCCAGATCACCCTGGACTTCTCGACCGAGTGGACCGCCTATCACCGGCCGGGCGCGCCGCAGCTGTACCCGGAGCACTTGCGCGAACAGATCGACGAGATCAACCGAGAGGTGTTCCGCGACATCAACAACGGCGTCTACCGGTGCGGTTTCGCCGGGGCGCAGGACGCCTACGACGCCGCCTACGCCCGGCTCTTCGCCGCACTGGACCGCATCGCGGAGCGGCTGGCCACACAGCGATATCTCGTCGGCGACACGATCACCGAGGCCGACGTGCGCCTGTTCACCACGCTGGTCCGCTTCGACCCGGTCTACCACGGCCATTTCAAGTGCAACCGCGCCAAACTCGCCGAGATGCCGGTCCTGTGGGCCTACGCCCGCGACCTGTTCCAGACGCCGGGCTTCGGCGACACCATCGACTTCGGGCAGATCAAGGAGCACTACTACGTGGTGCACCGCGACATCAATCCCACCGGCATCGTGCCTGCCGGACCCGACCTGTCGAACTGGCTGACCCCGCATCACCGCGAGGAGCTGGGCGGGCGCCCCTTCGGCGACGGTACTCCCCCGCCGCCCCCGGCGGTGACCGAACGCGTCCCCGTGATCGGCTGAGTCAGCGCTGGCGCCAGCTCAGCGGACCCGGCAGGTCGACGCTGTTCTTCCTGGTGCGGGAGTTCCAGGTCCACGGGCCGATCTTGATGCCCCACGAGGACAGGCCGGACTGGGTGAAATTGAAGGTCAGCGGGCCGAAGGACTTGCGCTGACGGAACCTGATGGGCATATCGAGCCTTCCTGAATCGCTCCTCCAGGGTAGCCGATCCGACTGTGGCGCAGGCCTTTCACCGGATCCTGATTATCTCCGCCGACACGGGGCATGACGTCGTAAGGACCCTTTCCGCCCGGCAACGACAGGAGCCAGCGATGACCGACCCCGAAGAACGGTTCCCCGACCACGCCAGGACCATCCGCCCGCACGCGGGCGAGTCGATCGAGGACGTGCGCAACTGGCCCGGCCTGATCCTGGCCGGCGTCGGCCTCGTGTTGCTCGCGCTCACCCTCACCGCGGCCGGCTACGGCTTCGAGGGCTGGGCGATCATCGCCGGGATCGCGTGCGCGGTGTGCCTGCTGGCGGGCATCGGCCTGGTCGTGGCCGAGCATCGGCGGGTCCAGAACCGCGCGAACGCGCAGTCCCCCGGCCGTCAGTGAGGTGACCCGGAGCCGAGGACGCGACGGGGGCGGGTGAGTCCCATCGTCACCGGATAGCCACCGCGCACCGGGTCGAACGACTCGCGCGCCACCGTCGGTCCCTCGGTGATGGCGGACAGGACGCGCCAGCCCAGGCTCGCCTCGTCGATCGGGCGCGCGGTGCGGCAGACGGCGCCGAGCCGCATCCGCAGACGGAACTCGTCGGCGGTGAGATGCACGTGCAGCTGCGCGTCCGGCGTGGCGGCGAGCAACAGGCCGGTGGCGGCCTCGTCGAGGGCGACCACGATGTCGGCGATCTCGCCCGCGGTGAAATGCGCGGTTTCCGCGAAGGTTTCGGCGATCGCGCGCACGAACGCGAGCCGCCGCAGATCTGCCTCTACTCGGAGGTGGATCGCCGGCGCCCCGGCCGGGACCACGATGAGCCCGTCCATCGAATCCACGAGGTCTCCTCCCCGCTGGTGGCGTCAGGAGAGTGCACCCTGCGCCTACCCGGCGGCGGCGGACCGAAACAATTCACTCGATCGAGGCCTCGTCGACGGTGGTGTAGTAGCGGAACAGCGGCCGCACGCCGACCAGGTCGAGCGCGCGCTGGACCTGCTGCCCACCGCCGACGAGTCGCAGGTCGACCCCGCGCACTCCGACGGACATCTTCGCGGTGGCCAGCGACGCGGCCACCCGGATGCTCAGGAACGCGGTCCGCCGCAGATCCAGGATCACCACGTGAGCGCCGGAGTTCAGCGCGCCGTCGAGCAACACCCGGAACTCGTCGCGGCGTGCCTCGTCGAGTTCACTGCCCCCGAGCAGCACCCAGCAGCCGGGACCCGTCCTGGTGTGGATGCCGAGCACCGGCTCGCCGCTCGGTGTGGTCGAGCGGCGGTACCAGCGCAGCCGACTCACGTGTCGGCGATCGGTGGCTGCGGTCATCGCGTCTCCTGTGCGCACCGGATACTTCCGGTTCGCCGGGGATCGGCCGCGCAGAGCCGAGCCCGAATACGAAACCGGGGTCGGCTGGAGTCTCAACCTGTCCCAAGTCTCGCACGTGATGCCGCTGCTGTCACGGCGTGGTCGCAGGCTCCGGCTCGGCGAGCGCCTGTTCCCGCAGCGACGTCAACGTCCGCGCGAGAATGCGCGAGACCTGCATCTGCGAGACGCCGAGCTTGGCCGCGATCTCGCTCTGGGTCATGTTCTCGTAGAACCGCATGATCAGGACCTCGCGCTCCTCGTCGGGCAGCGCGGCGATGAGCGGACGAACCGCGATCGCGTCCTCGGTGAGCTGATAGCAGGGTTCCTCGACACCGAGGGTCTCGGTGAGCGCGGGGGTCGCGTTGTCGCGATCGTCGTCGGTGATGCCGTCGATGGAATTGGTCTGGTAACCGTTGCCCGCGACGAGCGTCCTGGTGACCTCGACGAGGTCCACGTCGAGCTCTTCGGCGAGTTCGCGCGCGTTCGGGATGCGCCCGAGCCGCTGCGAGAGTTCCTCGGTGGCGGGGCCGATGCGCAGCTGGATCTCCTTGAGCCTGCGCGGCACGTGCACCGCCCAGGTGCGATCGCGGAAGTGCCTGCGCACCTCGCCCATGATCGTCGGGATCGCGAAAGAGAGGAAGGAGGAGCCGCGGGTCACGTCGTAGCGGTCCACCGCGAGCACCAGCCCTACCCGGGCCGTCTGCTCCAGATCGTCGAACTGTTCGCCGCGTCCGGTGAACTTCCGGGCGATGTGGTCGGCCAACGGCAGGCACAGGCTGATGATCTGTGCGCGGAGTTCGTCGTGGTGATCCTCGCCGGGCGGGGTGAGCCGTAGCTTCTCGAACCAGGGTTCGATGTTGTCGTAGCTGTCGCCCTGTGAATGTGTCCTTGCTTCCCATGTCATCGCCGGGTGCCTCGCTTCCTGGCGCGGAGTCGGATATCCACGGGGTACCCAACCCCACCCGATCCGATACCTCCTGATCTCCGCGCGGTCGGATCCTCAGGATGCGGCGGGCCCCTGGAACCGGCGGATCCAGCCGAAGGCGACGGCGGTCGGGTAGCCGTCGAGGGCCGGGTCGAACTGGGCGTATTCGGTGCGCAGGGCGTCGGTCAGGGTGGCCACCACGTGCCAGCCGAAGGCGTCCTCGTCGATGGCCTCGGGAGTACGCGACAACGTGGCGACCCGCGCGCCCAGCGTGCCGTCGCCCACCGTGAAGGCACAGTCGATCATCGCGTCCGGCGCCGCGACCAGCACCAGCGCGGTCACCACCTCGTCGAGGGCCAACAGCAGGTCGGTCACCTCGTCGAGGGCGAAGCCGCCGATGAGCAGGATCGTCTCGGCCAGCGCGTGCGCCATGGTGAGCTGGTCCAGCTCCGCGGGCACCTGGAACCCGACGGTGCGCGTCCTGGGTGCGATGTCGCGATCATCTGCCCACACGCCGCCTCCCAGCTACACCTCCACCGATCGCAGGCAGATTACCCAGCGCGGTGGCTGTCATTCGTTTCCGGTCGCTCATCGTGGATTGCCGGTCGATTCCGGCTCGTCAGGAGGTGTGCCCCGGAATTTCCGGACCAGCACCACCACCGCCACGACGATGACCAGTGCGAGCAACACGAGAATTTCCATACGCGGCGCGTACCCCGGCCACGCTGGGTCAATCGCTGTTTGGCGAACGGAAATCGCGGTAGTACCCCGGGGACGGCCATTCCTCGACGGGAGGTTCCACCGATGGGTTTTCCCGAACAACAGCAGAACGTGCCAGGTCTCCAGTCGGCGATGACACCGGTTCCGGATTGCGGCGAGGAGAGCTATCGCGGCTCGGGAAAGCTCACCGGCAAGGCCACGGTGATCACCGGAGCCGACAGCGGCATCGGCCGCGCGGTGGCCATCGCGTTCGCCAGGGAGGGCGCCGATGTGCTGATCTCCTATCTCGACGAGGACAGCGATGCCCAGGAGGTGGCCGACTGGGTGACCAAGGCGGGGCAGCGGGCGGTACTGATGCCGGGTGACGTGTCCGACCCGGCGCATTGCCGCGCGATCATCGCGCGGGCGGTGGCGGAATTCGGCACCGTCGACGTCCTGGTCAGCAACGCGGCCTACCAGATGACCCACACGGACCTGGCCGAGATCAGCGACGCGGAGTTCGCCTACACGTTCGAGGTGAACGTGGGCGCCTATTTCCATCTGGTGCAGGCCGCGGTGCCGCACATGCGGCCCGGCTCGTCGATCATCGGCAGTTCGTCGGTCAATTCCGACATGCCCAATCCGACGCTGGCGCCGTATGCCGCGACCAAGGCGGCGATCGCCAATCTGTCGGCGAGCCTGGCGCAGATGCTCGGAGACAAGGGCATCAGGGTGAACAGTGTCGCCCCCGGCCCGATCTGGACACCGCTGATTCCGTCCACCATGCCGCCGGAGAAAGTGGCCTCCTTCGGCGACAATGTTCCGCTCGGCCGGGCCGGTCAGCCCGCCGAACTCGCCCCCGCCTACGTGCTGCTCGCCGCCGACGACGGCAGCTACATCTCCGGCGCCAGACTCGCGGTCACCGGCGGCAGGCCCATTCTCTGAAGGCGCCAGACTCGCGATCACCGGCGGCAGGCCCATTCTCTGAAGGGAGAACACATGAGCGACAGCGAAATCCCTCCCGAATACACCCGTCCCCCCACCCCGCCCGACGAGGACCCGGACCGGCCGTGCGAGCAGGCCGGTCCCGCCCCGGATCAGGAGGGACCGGAACTGCGTGGCCCGACCGGCGCCCCGATTCCCGGCGACGCGAGCGTGCGCGCGCAACAGGGCCCCGCGCTGACCACCGCGCAGGGACTCGGCGTTGCCGACACCGATCACGCGCTCAAGGCGGGACCACGCGGCCCGGTCCTGCTGCAGGACATCCATTTACGCGAGAAGATCACCCACTTCGATCACGAACGCATTCCGGAGCGGGTGGTGCACGCGCGCGGGGTGGGCGCGCACGGCGTGTTCGTGGCCAACGGTGCCGCCGCCGAACTGACCAGGGCGAAATTCCTCGGTGCCGACGTGCGGACGCCGGTGTTCGTCCGGTTCTCGACGGTGCTCGGCTCGCGCGGTTCCGCCGATACCGTGCGTGACACGCGGGGTTTCGCGACGAAGTTCTATACCGACGAGGGCGTCTACGATCTGGTCGGCAACAATATCCCGGTCTTCTTCATCCAGGAGGCCATCAAGTTCCCGGATGTGATCCACGCCGGAAAACCGCACCCGGACAGGGAGATTCCGCAGGCGCAATCGGCGCACGACACCTTCTGGGATTTCGTGACCCTGCACACCGAGGCGACCGCGCACACCTTCTGGAACATGTCCGATCGGGCGCTGCCGCGCTCGCTGCGGATGATGGAGGGATTCGGGGTGCACACCTTCCGGCTCGTCGCCGCCGACGGCACGACGAGCCTGGTGAAATTCCATTGGAAGCCCCGTCTCGGCGTGCATTCGATGCTGTGGGAGGAAACGCAGCTGACCGCCGGATTCGATCCGGATTTCCATCGTCGCGACCTCGCCGACAGCATCGAGGCCGGCTACACCCCGGAATGGGATCTCGGAATCCAGGTGTTCCCGGATACGCCCGAGCACGTCTTCGAGGGGATCGATCTGCTGGATCCGACGAAGCTCGTGCCGGAGGAGATCGCCCCGGTGCGGGTGATCGGGACCATGCGGCTCACCGCCAATCCGGTGAATTTCTTCGCCGAGACCGAGCAGGTGGCGTTCTGCCCGAGTCATCTGGTGCCGGGAATCGAGGTGACCGACGATCCGCTGTTGCAGGGCAGGCTGTTCTCCTATCTCGACACCCAGATCAGCAGGCTGGGCGGGCCCAATTTCGCCCAGCTGCCGATCAACACCCCGCACACCGCGATCAACGACATGTTCCGCGACGGCATGCACCAGACCGCAGTGCATCCGGGAATCGCGCCGTACAAACCGAATTCGCTGGGCGGCGGGTGCCCGTACGCGGCGAGTTTCGCCGATCAGGCCTACGTGGAATCGCCGACGCCCATCCCGCCGCCCGCCGCCACGCTGCGCACCTCGGCCGACAGCGCCGAGGCCGAGGTCTCGTTCGCCGATCACTTCTCGCAGCCGCGGCTGTTCTACCGCAGTCTCACCGAGGGTGAGCGGCAACACCTGGCCGACGCGTTCGCGTTCGAGCTCGGCAAGTGCTCGATCCCGGACATCCGGGCGCGCGGTGTGCAGATGCTGGCGAACGTCGACGGTGATCTGGCCGGGTACGTGGCCGGGCAGCTCGGCCTCGACACCCCGGCGGCCACCGTCGAAACCCGCGAGGCGGCGCCGAGCCCCGCGCTGTCGCAACGGCACGGCACCTTCCCGGTGGACGGCCGCACGGTCGCCGTGCTGGTGGACGACACCACCACCGAGGCGGCGATCGCGGAGGTGCGTGCGGCCCTGACGGGGGCACGGGTCCGGCCGCTGCTGGTGGCCGCGCGGGCCGGGACGGTGGACTCGGTGCCCGTGGACCGCAGCTTCGCCACCATGCGTTCGATCGAGTTCGACGGTCTGGTGCTGCTCGCCGGGCCCGTCGACCCGCGCGTGGATCTGCTCATCGCCGAGATGTGGCGCCACGGCAAGGCGATCGCCGCGATCGGCGCGGCCGCGTCGCTGCTGCGTCGCGACGGCGTCGACCCTGACGCGCCGGGGGTGACCGTGGGTGACGCGGGTGTCGCCATCGACCGCTTGCTCACCCATCTCGGCGAACATCGCGCCTGGGCCCGGATCGAACCCGCGTCCTGAGCGTCGAACACCAGGAGGTCGATCCCATGGATCACAGCAGCGCGCCCCTCGTCGCCGCCGTGGCGGAATATCACGATCTCGGCCGCTACGGTTTCACCCCGCCCGGGCACCGGCAGGGCCGCGGGGTCGACGGGCGGGTGCTCGCGGCACTGGGCGCCGACGCCTTCGCCTCGGACATCCTCGCCGCGCCCGGGCTCGACGATCGGCTGGCCCGCGGCGAATTGCTGTCGGAGGCAGAGGAACTCATGGCCGACGCGGTCGGCGCCGACTCCGCGTTCTTCTCCACCTGCGGCAGTTCGCTGTCGGTGAAGGCGGCGATGCTCGCCGTGGCGGGCGGGAACGACGGCGGTCTGCTGGTCGCCAGGGACAGTCACAGGTCGATCGTGGCCGGGCTGATCTTCTCGGGGCTGCGGCCCCGCTGGATCACCCCGCGCTGGGACGCCGAGCGGCATTTCTCCCATCCGCCGTCACCGGAGCAGGTCGAACAGGCGTGGCGGGACCACCCCGACGCGGCGGGCGCGCTCGTCGTGAGCCCGAGCCCCTACGGCACCTGTGCGGATCTGCGCGGGATCGCCGAGGTGTGTCACGCGCGCGGCAAACCGCTCATCGTCGACGAGGCGTGGGGCGCGCACCTGCCGTTCCATCCCGACCTGCCCACCTGGGCGATGGATGTGGGCGCCGATGTCTGCGTGGTGAGCGTGCACAAGATGGGGATGGGGTTCGAGCAGGGGTCGGTGTTCCATCTCCAGGGTGATCTGGTTGACCCGCAACGGTTGCGGCGGTGTGCCGACCTGCTGATGACGACCAGCCCGAATGTGCTGATCTACACCGCGCTCGACGGATGGCGCAGGCAGATGGTCGAATTCGGGCACGATCTGCTCGGCGACGCCCTGGCGCTGGCCAAGCGCGCCAGGGCCGATCTGGACGAGATCAGCGGCTGCGAGGTGATGCACGACGCCCTGCTCGGCGTGGAGGCCTCACACGATCTGGACCTGCTGCAGGTACTCGTCGACGTCTCCGCGACGGGCGCCACCGGCTACGAGGCCGCCGACTGGCTGCGCGCGCACCGCGCCATCGATCTCGGCCACAGCGACCACCGGCGCGTGCTGGCGACCCTGTCCAGCGCCGACGACAACAGCACCGTCGACGCGCTGGTGGACGGCCTCGCGCTGTGGCGGGCTGGCCTGCGCGACCCGTCGCCGCCCGAGATCCGGCTGCCCGCGCCCGAGGAGTTGCAACTGGACACGGTGATGCTGCCGCGCGACGCGTTCTTCGCGCCCACCCAGGCGGTGCCCGCCGCGGCGGCGGCGGGCCGGATCGCTGCCGAACAGCTCACCCCGTACCCACCCGGGATCCCGGTGATCGTGCCGGGCGAACGTATCGACGCGGCGGTCGTGGACTACCTGCGCACCGGGCTGGCGGCGGGGATGAACGTGCCCGACGCGAGCGATCCGAGCCTGGACACGATCCGGGTCGTCGCGTGAATCCTGTTTGCCCCCGGCGGGTCCGGGTAACGCCGTCGTGGGTCCCCCAGACGGCCCACGGTCACCTCGTGGCCGAGCAGCTGACGGGAAGGAATGCCATGAGCTTGGCGGACAAAGCGAAGAACAAGGCCGAAGAGCTCGCCGGTAAGGCCAAGGAAGCCGCAGGCAAGGCCACCGACGACCGTGACCTCGAGAACGAGGGCCGCGGCGAACAGGCCAAGTCGAACCTCAAGGACGCCGGCGAGAAGGTGAAGGACGCCTTCCGCGACTGACCGGTGCGCAGGGGCGGGCGGTGCTGTACCGCCCGCCCCGCCGCGTGTCCGGGGCCGGGTCAGGGCGCTTGCGGCTCCGGGAGGGCCAGCGTGGCCAGTGCGATGACCAGCGCGACGGCGGCGACCGCGGCCATCATGGTGATGCTCCCGGTGAGGGTGTGGGAGCGGAAGAAGAGCGTGGTCAGGACGGTGAGGCCGACGGCGTTGCCGATCTGTTCGACGGTGGGCAGGACGCCGGAGGCTTCGACCATGTGGTCGGCGGTGAGTCCGGAGAGCATGATCGGCTGGAGCTGGATGCCGAAGACGCCGACGCCGACGCCGGACAGGAAGACCGGGCCCGCCGTGAGCAGCGCGCTCATCGCGCCGGAGGTCAGGAACAGATAGATCGCTCCGGCCGCGAGACATCCGCCGTAGAGCGCCATTCCGGCCGCGAGAGCCCGAATGCCCCAGCGCCGCACCAGGATCAGTGACCCCAGAGCGCCGGTGCCTGCGCCGAGGGCGAACAGCGTCATCACCAGGCCGGTCACCAGCGGCGTGTAGCCCAGAACGTCCTGCATGGTGACGGAGGCGGCGAAGACGAACGCGGTGAACAGGCCGAAGAAGGCGCCGACGAGGACCGACCCGAGCCGGAACCGCCGGTCGGCGAACAGGTCGAGCCGGATCAGCGGGTCGGCGCGCCGCCGCTGGTGCACGACGAAGACCACCGTCACCGCGAGCCCGGCGCCGAGGAGCGCGATCAGCCCGAGTCGCCAGCCGTGCTGCTGGATCTCGGCGAGTGCGTAGATGAATGCGAACAGCCCGGCCGCCGACAGCACGGCGCCGCCGAGGTCGAGTGAGCGGCCATCGCCCGAGCGGCCGACGCGCAGGAAGCGCCAGGCGAGGGCGAACGCGAACACCCCGATGGGCAGGTTGATCAGGAACACCGACCGCCAGCCCCAGCCGCCCGGATCGAGTGTGAGCAGCACGCCGCCGACGATCGGCCCGAGCATCCCGGCGAACCCCGCGACGCCGCCGTAGAGCGCGAACACCAGCGGATGACGCTCCCGCGGGAACCCGGCGGTGAGAATGGCGATCGTCTGCGCGGCCATCCCCGCGCCCGCCGCGCCCTGCGCGACGCGGGCGATCACGAGTTCGGTGGCGCTACCGGCGATTCCGCACCACAGCGACGCCGCCGTGAACGCGGCGACCGAGGCCAGGAACATCGTCCGCCGCCCCACCATCGCGCCGATCCGCGCGGCGGTGAGCAGGGTGCAGGCGAAGGCCAGTGAGTAGCCGGACACGACCAGCAGCTGCGCCGAGCGGGACGCGCCGAGATCGGCCGTCAGCTCCGGGAGCGCGGTGTTGACGATCGTCACGTCGATCATCTGCATGAACACCGCGCTCAGGCAGGCGGCGAATGCCAGCCAGGCCGCGTACTCCGCGCGCACCTGCGCCCGGACGGTCGCGATGCTCATGCGGTGAGCTCCATGACGGCGCGCGGCGCGCTCAGCGACAACTGGGTGGGAAAGCTCATCCGCACGAGCCGATGCGGCGCCTCCTGCTCGAAATGCGCGACGAACGGCGGCAGGACGGTGCCGATCACCTTGTCCAGCAGGGAGTTCACCTGCGCGAATCCCGGTCGCATCCGCACCTGCCAGCAGGGCACGCTCCCGGCCGGGACCTCGACGGTGCTCTGTTTCTCCACGCGCGCGAGCAACGGCCAGTGCACCGAGAACGCCAGCCACACGCTCACCGTTTCCACCAGTCCCTCGGTGAAGTCGAGACCGCGCAGCAGCGTCAGGCCGCCGGCGATCGGCATCACGTTCAACGGAAACGGGGCGGGCAGACCGCCGAATTGGAGGTGCACGGTGTCGACGAAGTTCGCCTCCTCGCGCGAGACCACGGTCGGCCCGCACCGCGTTTCCGCGCGATACTGTTCGGCGCGCAAGCGGCCGCCGATCCGGCCGAAGCGCTGTTCGATGGTCATGGCCAGGTCGGTGTCGCTCAGCGCGCGCCCGTGCGGTCGGGTGTCGAGAGTGGTGCGGTAGCCGCCCTTCTCCCGGGAGACCAGGTGGGTCATCTCGAATCCCGGTGCCTCGCCGAGGAGTCCGACGGTGTAGACCGACTTCTCGCCGTCGGGGATGAACGGATCACGGAACGCGGTCTGCACTACTGGTCCTCCTGGTCGGGTGTGGCGGCGATGGCCAGGAACACCGATCGCACGGCGTCGAGATAGCGGCCCACGGATTCGTGCGCGACGGCGGTGTCGGGGAAGATGACGCTCAGCGACGTGCCGCTCGGCAACCGATTGATCCAGATCAGCGCCTCCTCGGACGCGGCCCGGTTCGCGTACACCCCGGCGCCGATCTCGTCGAAGAATTCGTGGCCGACGAAGTCGCGGGCGTCGATGAACGAGATCATCGGGGTCACCCAGCCGGGCTCGGCCTTGATCTCCGAATCGGCCGGGAGCAGGTCGAGCACCCGGTGGAAAGACGTGGGCGCCAACAGGAGACCGTTCTCATAGGCGCGCTGGGCGAGGCCGAGCACCCGCGTGGCCGGCGTGCGCGGACCGAGGGGGAACGCCACCGGCACCAACGTGACGTACCAGCCGACCGACGCGTTCTCGGCCGCCGAGGTGCGCGTGCTGATGGGCGTCATGCCGAAGTAGTAGTCGGTGCCGGTGAGCTCGCGTTCGGCCAGGGCCGCCGCGGCGAAGGCACCGCCCACGAATTCCGCGCCGTGCGCCCGGCAGACCGATTCGAACCGTTCGCCCGCCGCGGTGTCGAGCAGTTCGATGCTGCGGTGCGCGCTGCGGTGGTAGCCGTCGCAGCGTCGGCCGAGGTCGAGTGGGAACGCGGGCAGCCTGTTGTCGTTGCCGCGCACCAGTTCCAGCCACTTGCGCACGCCGGGCGAGGTGAGGGTGAGACGGTCGCTGTAGGCACGCTCGGTGACGCAGTAGTCCAGATAGCTCGCCGCGGGCGCGGGCGGTTCGGCCTCCGCCCACAGCTGCGCCGCGTACAGCTGGGCGAAGTCGGCGGCGGAGAGGTACTGGCCGAGCCCGTCGGTGTGCAGGTGGTCGACGGCGAGGTAGACGGTGGTCGTCTCGCCGTGCTCGATGGCGCCGAAGGTGAAGCAGTCCCAGTCGAACGGGCCCGGCGTGGTCTTCTCGACGTGGGTGCGGATCGCGGCGGGGTCGTCGACGTGGCCGTAGTCGATCGGCTGGAAGTCGACGGCCTCGGCCGGGACGAGGTGGCGGCGCACCGTGCCGCCCGCGTCGATGTCGAACCAGGTGCGGAAGGTGTCGTGGCGCAGCAGGAACGCGTTGATCACCCTGGTCATCGCGTCGCGATCCAGCTCGGCCGTGGGTAGCCGGGCGGTGACCAGGCACAGCCCGGAGAAACGGAAGTCCGCCCCGGCGTGCCGGTCGGCTTGGCGCAGGTACTGCTCCTGCTGCAGCGAGGGCGGCGCCGGGTGGACCGGCGCCGTCGCCGCCGCCCTGGTGGATTCCGGGGTGGCGAACCAGGTCACCAGTCTGCCGGGCGCGGGCTCCCATTCATCGATGAGTCCGAAGTCGACCACAGTGCTCGCCTTTCCGCGCTGTCAGTGGGCCGCGACCAGCGGCTGCTCGCGCCGTGCCGCGTCGGCCCCGTCGCCGGGACGTTCGGGTTCCGGAAGGGGCTGGGCTGCCGTCGGTTCGGACGCGAGCACCAGCTCGGCCACCTTCGGGCCCGCCTGCTCGAGGCTGAACGAGCGGCCCATCTGCAGCGACATGAGGTCGATGCCGAGGGTCTTGGTGACGCGGGCGCCCAGTTCCACCGCCATCAGCGAGTCGAGCCCGAGTTCGGGGACGGGGATGGTCATGTCGATCGACTCGACCGGCACCCCCATCACCACGGCCAGTTCCTCGGCCATCTTGCGGGCGATGTGCGGGCCGCGCCGGGTCTCCTCCATGGCGGCCAGTTCCGCGCGCAGCCTGGCCAGTTCGGAGGTGTCCTTGGCGGAAGCCTTGGCCAGGTCGATGGTGCGGCCCGTGCGGGTCAGCTGGGGGAAGGTGCCGGTGAGTTTGGCCCAGTCGGTGGGGATGATCGCCGCACGGGTGGCGCCGAGGCGCAGGGTCTGTTCCAGGTAGGCCGTCGCGTCGGACATGTCGATCGGTCCGAAACCCACCAGGTCCAGGTACTTCTCGGCGGTCTCGTCGGCGGCCATGCCGCCGGTCGCGCCGGACAGGTGCCCCCAGCCGACGCACAGCGCCCGCTCCCCCGCCCGGCTCCACTGTTCGGCCAGCGCCTCCACGGCGACATTGGCCGCGCAGTAGTTGTACTGACCGTAGATGCCGTACATGGACCCGCCCGAGGAGCACAGCACGAACATGTCCAGGGTGATTCCGGCGTCGGCGACGGCCTGGTGCACGATCCGCGCGCCGTGCACCTTGGGCCGGTACACCCGGTCGAGTTCGTCGAATGTCATGGCGCTGATGCGGTTGTCGGCCACGGCGCCCGCGGCGTGGAAGACGCCGCGCAACGGCCGCCGCAGGTCGTTCGCCCTGGCGATCACACCCGCCACGGCCGCGGCGTCGGTGACGTCGGCGAGTTCCTCGACCACCTCGACACCCACGGTGCGCCAGGCCTCGAGCTGGCGGCGGGCCTCCTCGGTCTTCGCGCCGCCGCGCCCGACCAGGACCAGCCGCCGTGCGCCGCGCATGGCCAGCCAGCGACCGATCGCCATCCCGAAGCCGCCGAAGCCACCGGTGACGAGATAGGTGGCGGCACTGTCGATCTCGACGTCGGGCAGCGCGGGCCGCACGGCCGGCTCGGGGGTGTCGATCCGCAGGGCGATGCGTGCCAGGCGCGAGGAACGCAGGGTCTCCTCGAAGGCCTTGCTCACCTCCTCGGTGTCGAACAGCTGGTACGGCAGCGGCGTGTAGGTGCCCTCGGTGACCTTCTCGAACACCCGCTCGAGCAGCCGGGCCAGGCGTTGCGGCCGCACCGCGACCAGGCGGTCCAGATCCATCGAGTAGTAGGCCAGGTTCTTGTCGAAGTTGGCCAGTTCCAGCAGGCCGCCGGTGTAGATGTCGGCCTTGCCGACCTCGACGATGCGGCCGAATTCCGCGGCGGCGTGGAAGTTCTGGCGCAGGATCTCCCCCGGCGCGCTGCTGATGATCACGTCGGCGCCGACCCCGTCGGTCAGCGCGAGCACGTCGTCGACGAAGTTGAGCGATCGGGAGTGCACCACGTGATCGGCACCCATGGCCAGCACGTGCGCGCGTCGCTCCGCGCTGCCCGCGGCGCCGATGATGCGCGCGCCGTGCGCCTTGGCGACCTGGATGGCGGCCGTGCCGACCCCGCCCGCGGCGCCGTGGATGAGCACGGTCTCCCCCGGTTGCAGGCGGGCCAGGTCGAGCAGCGCGTACTCGGCGGTGCCGAAGGCGATGGTGCTGGTGCAGTGGCCGGGGTCGGTGCCGGCGGGCAGGGCGACGACGAGCTGCCGATCGACCACGGCGTAGCGGCGCATCATCCCCTTCGCGGCGACGGCGACGAGGTCACCGACCGCGACATCGTCCACCCCGGCGCCGACCCGGACGACCGTGCCGACGCCTTCCATTCCGGGCACCGTCCCGAAATAGGTCGGCGCGAGTTCCCGTTCGCCGAGCAGTCCGATGATCTTGAGCGGGTCCTTGTAGTTCAGGCCGATGACCTGCATCCTGACCTCCACCTCGCCCGGGCCCGGCGCCGGGCGCGGGCACTGCCGCCAGGCCAGCTGCGACAGCAACCGGGTGCGCGGGGTGTCGAGGGTGAAGTTGGCCTCGGGGTCGGTCAGGGGTTCGGCGGTGTCGAGCTGTTCGAGCCGCTCGGCGAGCGGCTTGGTCACCACCGGTGCCCAGCGCTTGCCGTCGCGCAGCACCACCTCGTCGCAGTGGTCGTGTGAGAAGGCGCCCGGCACCGCGAGTTCGGCGACGACGTCGGCGACCGGGGTGGTGGGGTCGGTGTCGACGAGGCGCCAGCGCAGCGGCGTCTGTTCGTTGAGCAGCACCCGCCGCGCACCGGCCAGGGCCGCCTGGCGGGAGTCGGGCATCTCGGTGCTCTCCGGCAGGACGCAGGCCCGCTCGGTCACCAGGGTGACGTGCGCGGCGCCGTCGCCGAACACCGAGTGCGGCGCACCGCCTTCCACGGGCGGGTTGACGAACTCGTCGATGGTCACCGCGATCCGCTTCAGCGCCCACAGGAACGCGAGATCATCGGTCACCTCGCCGGCCACCACGCACACGTGCAGCCGTTCCTCGCCCTGGCGCGCGTCGCGCAGGCGGGTGAGCAGGCCCTGTTCGAGCGCGGGGTCGGCCGGATGCGCGACGTAGACCTGCGCCGTCGGCAGCGCGGTCGCCAGGTCGACGGTCAGGCGGCTCTCGCCGAGTTCCACGATGAGCAGCGCGGCCGGGCCCGCGTCGGCGAGTGCGGCCGGGTCGATCGGCTCGCGTTCCACCATGGTCTCGGTGTAGTAGAAGTCGGCCATGCGGTGCAGCGGATCGTCGCCGGGCTTGAGCGCGCCGATCTGGAGGCCGGTGAGCCGGGCGACCAGATTCCGCTCGGCGTCGAGCAGATCCACGTCCGCGCGCAGGCGGGCCTTCGGATCGCGGCGCGCGATCACGGTGACGGTCTCGGGCAGGGCGGCGAGCAGGCGCACGGCGGCGACACCGACCGGCACCATCACGCCCTCGTTGATCCGTTCGTCGGCGAAGAGCATGGCGGCACACTGCATCGCGGCGTCGACGACGGCGGGGTGGGCGAGGTGACCCGAGTCCGCGGCGATGGCGCCGTCGACCGTCGCCACCACCACGTCCTTGCCGACCCGCACAGAGGTGACCCGCCGGAAGGACGGCCCGTACTGCAGCCCCGCCGCCGCGAGGCCGGTGTAGAACATGGCCGGGTCGACGTCGATGCCGACCTCGATGTCGGGGACCTCCACCGGGATCTGCTCGTGACTGCCGGTGAGGGTGCGCCCGGAGGCGTGCACGGTCCACGCGGTGCCGGTGGCGCTGCGCGACCTGATCAGGAACCGGCCGCTGGCCTCCTCCACGCTCATCGCCACCAGCGGGACGTCGGGCGCGCCCATGATCAGCGGGGCGACGAAACGCACCTGTTCCAGCGCGACCTGGGTGGTGCCGATGCGCGAGGCCGTCGCGCTGAGCGCGGCGTCCAGATACGCCGCGCCCGGCATGATCTTCACGCCGTTGACGACATGGTCGGACAGCCACGGCAGCAGCTCGGTGCCGACCTGCAGCAGCCACTCCGGCCTGCCCTCCACGTCCGGGTCACCGAGCATGGCGTAGCCGCCTGGTGTGCCGAGGCGGGCCTGCTCGAACAGCGGCAGCGCGGTGTGCAGGCGGGTCCGCTGCCACGGGTAGCGCGGCAGCGGCAGGTGCGGGGTGGCCCGGCGGTCGGCGGGGAACAGCAGCTCGAGGTCGAGCACGCCCGCGGCGTGCAGGCCGATCAGGGTGCGGCGCATGCTCGCCGAGTCGGGTTGCTCGCGGTCCAACGTGGCGACGGTCGTGCCCTGGACGTCGGCGTCGAGCAGCGCCTCCCGGATGTTGCCCGACAGGACCGGGTGCGGACCGACCTCGAGGAAGATCCGGCTGCCCGCCGCGACGAGGCGGCTGACCGCGTCGAAGAAGCGCACGGGCTGACGGACATTCGCCCACCAGTACTCGGCGTCCCAGACCTGCTCGGTGACCTGCTCGCCGGTCACCGTCGAGTACAGCGGCACCGTCGGTGGGCGCGGGGTGAGATCGGCGAGGGCGGCACGCAATTCGTCCTCGATCGGGCCCATCAGCCGACTGTGATACGGCACCTCCACTCGCAGGCGGCGGGCGAAAACGCCGTCCTCGGTGAGCTTTTCGGCGATCTCGTCCAGCCGGTCGACGTCGCCGGACAGCGTCACCGCGCCGGGGCTGTTGATCGCGGCGATGTCCACCCGCGCGTCCTCGGCGACGAGCTCGCGTGCCTGGTCGCGGGTCATCCCGACCGCGAGCATGCCACCGGACCCGGCGGTGGTGGCCTGCAGCCGGGCGCGGTGGCAGGCCACCCGGACCGCGTCGCGCAGCGACAGCATGCCGCTCACGTAGGCCGCGGTCACCTCGCCGACACTGTGGCCGACGATGGCGGCGGGCGTGATGCCCAGCGCGGCGAGCTCACGCACCAGTCCCACCTGGACCAGGAAGTTCGCCGGCTGCGCCACCTCGGTGCGGGTGACCCGCGACTCGGCCTCGGGGCGGCGCAGCTCCTCGATGATCGACCACCCCGCGACCGCGCGGAACTCCGCGTCGACCTCTGCGGCCGCGGTCGCGAACGCGCCGCCCGCGTCCAGCAGTTCGCGGCCCATCCGCCAGTGCTGCGGACCCATGCCCGAGAACACGAACACCGGTTCCGCGGCGGCGGAGACGATCACGCGCGAGGCGTCGCGCCCCTCGCCCGCCGCGTACTTGCGCAACTCCCCCACCAGATCCGCGGTGTTCGCACCGAGCAGCATCCCGGTGCGGAACGGATGGTGGGCCATGCGCGTCCACGCCGCCTCCGCGAGATGATCGGGATCGGCGCCGGCGCCGAGCAGGTCGGCGAACCGGCCCGCCAGCGCGCGGGCGGCGGTGGTACTGCGCGCGGACAGGGGCAGGATCCCGTAGTGATCGCCGGTCCGTGCTTCGCGCGGCGCGGCGGAGTACTCGGTCAGGATGGCGTGGGCGTTGGTGCCGCCGTAGCCGAACCCGTTGACCGCCACCGACATCGGACCCGCGTCGGGCGCCAGTGGCTGGGCCTCGGTCTGGACGTGCAGGCCGAGTTCGTCGAACGGGATGTCGGGGTTGGGGGTGTCGAGCCAGCCCTGCGGCGGCAGCGTGCGATGGCTGATCGCCAGCGCCGCCTTGATCACGCTCGCGACCCCCGCCGCTGCCTCGGTATGGCCGAGGGTGGCCTTCACCGAACCCACCCCGACCGTGCCCGCCCGGCCCGACGGCGCGCCGAAAACCCGGCCGAGCGCCCGCAATTCGACCGGGTCGCCGACCAGCGTGCCGGTGCCGTGCGCCTCGAGGTAGGTGATCTGCTCGGCCGCCAGTCCCGATCGCGCGCAGACCGCCCTGGCGAGCGCCTCCTGGGAGTCGACATTGGGCACGGTGATCGCGGTGGTGCGGCCGTCCTGGTTCGACCCGGTGGCCTTGACGACGGCGTAGATCCGGTCGCCGTCGCGGACCGCGTCGTCGAGCTTCTTCAGCACCACCATGCCCGCGCCCTCGCCGCGGCCGTACCCGTCGGCACTCGCGTCGAAAGATTTACAGCGCCCGTCGGTGGCGAGGAAACCACCCTTGCACATCAGCACGAATGTCTCCGGCTGCAGCATCACGTTCACGCCGCCTGCAAGCGCGACGCGGCAGTCGTCGTTGGCCAGCGCCTGACAGGCCAGGTGGAACGCGACCAGCGACGACGAGCACGCCGTGTCGACCGTGATCGCGGGCCCGACCAGGTTGAGCGCGTAGGCGATCCGGTTCGACAGCATGGTGTAGGAGGCGCTGGCCGGGGTGTGCATGTCGGTGTGGAACAGGGCGGGGCCGACCACGCCGATCACCGACTGGTCGACCACGAAGCCGCCGACGTACACGCCCACCTGGTTACCGGCCGCGCGGCCCGCGATCCCGGCGTCGTCGAGGGCTTCCCAGGTGACCTCCAGCATCAGGCGCTGCTGCGGATCCAGGACGGTGGCCTCGCGCGGGGAGATGCCGAAGAAGTCGGGATCGAATTCCCACGGATCGGTGGTCAGGAAGGCGCCGCGCTTGGTGTACATGCGTCCGGGGGTGCGCGGTTCGGGATCGTAGTAGCGGCGATAATCCCAGCGGTCCGCCGGAATGTCGACGACCCCGTCCCGCTTGTCGACGACGAAATCCCAGAATGTCTCCGGCGAATCGATGCCGCCAGCGAACCGACATCCGATGCCAACAATCGCAATATCCGACACGCAATTTCCTCCCGGCGCCACGGCCAATTTCGCGCGGTCTCCCGCTGTCGACCGCTGTGCCAAACGTAGGAGCACACCGCGACGGCGTCGGCCCGAACTCCGACGTCTGGAAACTCCGACGAGCCCCGGCGCGAAGTGTTGTGAAGGTGCCCAATCGGGTCGCCGTAACCGCGAAAGGTAAGGATCACAAGGGAATCCGCGCGGCGTTGTGACCGGCCGGAACCTTGCGTTTTCCCCGTTGCCGCCCGCGGAACTCCTGACATGTTCGACCCGACCAAGCGATGAGAAGGCGGGAGGCGAGCGTGTTCGCCGAGTTGACACAGTGGGCCGATTTCGTGGTGCGCCGGCGCTACCTGGTGATCGTGGTGATGGTGACCGGATTACTCGCTCTCGGGGCATATGGCCTCGGTCTCGGCGGCGCGGTGAGTTCGAGCGGCTGGGACGATCCGTCCGCGGAATCGGTGCGCGCCGCGCAATTACGGGACCGGGCATTCGGGCGCGATCACAGTGGCGACGTGATTCTGTTGTTCCACGCCCCGGCAGGCGCGACCGTCGACGATGCCGCGTTCGCGGCGAATATCGTGTCGCATTTGAACAGCCTGCCGGAGCGGTTCCCGGACCGGATCGATCGGATCAACGGCGCGTATTGGCCCACCGACACCGGGCTGGCCATACCCGAGGTCTTCGGCACGCCGGATCGCCGCCACGCCTTCGCCTCGATCGCCGTCAGCGGCACCGATGCCACCACCCAGATACGCCACTTCCGCGACATCGCCGACGCCCTGCGCCTGCCCGGGGTGGACATGGAGATCGCCGGTGGCCAGCCGGTCGCCGGCGCGCTGAACGACACGATGGCCCAGGACCAGCGACGGGTGGAGCTGTTCGCCATCCCCGCGGTGGCGCTGCTGCTGTTCTTCCTGTTCGGCGGCGTGATCGCGGCGGCGCTGCCGCTCGTCGTCGGCGGGCTCACCATGCTCGGCGCGTGGGGTCTGCTGCGGCTGCTCACGACCGTGGTCGAGGTGAATTCGTTCGTGTCACCGGTGGTGTCGATGATCGGGCTCGGCCTGGCCATCGACTACGGGCTGTTCGTGCTGAGCCGGTTCCGGGAGGAACTGGCCGCCGGCCGCGAGGTCGACGACGCGGTGCGCCGCGCGATGGCGACCGCGGGACGCACGGTGCTGTTCTCGGCGACCGTCGTCGCGGTGGCGGCCGCCGGGATCCTGGTGTTCCCGCAGGGGTTCCTGCGGTCGTTCGCCTACGGCGCGATCATCACCCTCACGCTGGCGGCGCTGACCTCGATCACCGTACTGCCCGCCCTGCTCGCGGTCCTTGGCCGCCGGGTGGACCGGTTCGGCGTCGACTGGTTCCGGCGCGTCCCCGCCGCGGCGACGGCGAGCGACAATCGCTGGGGACGGCTGGCCGGTGCGGTGATGAGAAGGCCACTGGCCGTGGCGCTTCCGGTGTGCCTGGGGCTGCTGCTGCTCATCCTGCCGGTGCAGCACCTGGCGTTCGGGTCCATCAGCGAGCGTTTCCTGCCGCCGGAACACCCGAATCGCGTCGCGCAGGAGCATTTCGACGAGTTGTTCCCGCTGCGCCAGATCGATCCGATCGATCTGGTCGTCGTCACCTTCGACCCCGCCGCCGCCGACCGGGTGCTGGCCGCGGCCAATCACGCGCCGGGCCTGGCCGCGCCGTTCCCCGCGCTGATGCAGTCGCCGTTCCAGCCGCAGGTGCTCACCTCCCAGACCGTGCTGGCCTCGGCGCGCGATGTCGACGCGACCGTCGGCTATCTGCGGTCGATGCCGGTGCCGAGCGGCACGACCCTGCTGGTCGGTGGGCAGCCCGCCGTGGAGAAGGACAGCATCGACGCGCTCGTGCGGCGGCTGCCGCTGATGATCACCCTGGTGTTCCTGGCCACGACGGCCTTGCTGGCCCTGACCTTCGGCTCGCTGGTGCTGCCGCTGAAGGCGGCCGCGCTCAATCTGCTCGGGCTCGGCGCCACACTGGGCGTGCTCACCTGGGTGTTCGTCGAGGGGCACGGGGCCGGGCTGATCGGGTTCACCCCGCAGCCGATCATGTCGCTGATCCTGGTGATGATCGTGTCGGTGATCTACGGGTTGTCCACCGACTACGAGGTGTTCCTGCTCTCGCGCATCGTCGAGGCGCGGGCGGCGGGGGCGAGCACGACCGAGGCCGTCCGGGCGGGGGTGGCCCGGACCGGGCGGATCATCACCGCGGCGGCGGTGATCCTGCTGGTCGTCACGGGGGCGTTCGCGTTCTCGGAGCTGCTGATGATGCAGTACATCGCCTTCGGGCTGGTGACGGCGCTGCTCATCGATGCGACCCTGCTGCGGGTGGTGCTGGTTCCCGCCGCCATGCGGCTGCTCGGGGACGCCTGCTGGTGGGCCCCGTCCTGGATGCCACGCGCGCGCCGCCGTGCCGCGCCCGCCGCCGCGCCCCTGTCCCGCGCGGATGCCGAGTCGCGGAGGACGTCATGACGTTTCGATCGGATCTGCCCGCGGTGCGAGCGGTCCCCGCGCACGCCCTGCCGCCGTTCGCGTGGCGGGAGGTGGCCGCGGTCGCTGGGATCGCGGGGGCACTGTTCCTCGCGCGCCTGGACCGCTACCAGATCGGCGGGGACGAACTGTATTTCGTCGCCGCCGGGCACCGGCCGTCGGCCGGGTACGCCGACCAGGGACCGCTGGTGCCACTGCTGGCCGGGCTCGCGGATCTGCTCGCCCCGGGATCGGTGGTCGCGCTGCGGCTGCCCGCACTGGTGTGCACCGTGCTGGCCATCGTGCTCTGCGCCGTCCTGGCCAGAGAGTTCGGCGGCGGGCGGTGGCCGCAGACGATCGCGGCGCTCGCCTTCGCGACGACCCCGATGGCGGTGATGCAATCGGCGATGCTGAGCACCTTCGCCCTCGACATCACCCTGACCGCGGCGGTGGCGTGGCTGCTGATCCGCTGGGTGCGCACGAGACAGGACCTCCTGCTGGTCGCGGCGGGCGCGGTGGCTGCCATCGACTTCCAGGTGAAGTGGCTGATCCCGCTCGTGTGGGCCGGGCTGACCTTCGGTGTGCTGGTGTTCGGACCGCGCGGCATGCTGCGGGCGCCCGCGTGGTGGGCCGGGTCCGGTGTGCTCGTCGTGTCGGCGGTGCCGATGCTGCTGTGGCAGCACCGCAACGGCTGGCCGCAGCTGTCGATGGGCGCGATCGTACGCGAGGAGCAACTGGCCACGGCCGGGCTGCTCGCCATGCCGTGGACGATGATCCAGGTGACCGGCGCGCTGGGCTTGCTGCTGCTGGCCGGGATGTGGGGTGGCCTGCGCTCGGCGCGATTCCGGCCGTACTACTTCCTGATCCCGATGATCGCGATCGGGCTCGGCGGGGTGGTGTTGGGTGGCCTGCGGCCCTACTTCGTGGCGGGGGCGTTTCCCGGGTTGTTCGCCGCGGGCGCCGTCTATCTCACCGAACTCGGGGTGACCCGGCGGCTGCGGATCCTCGGCAGCTCGCTGTTCGCGGTGGCGACGGCGATCTGCGTCGCCCTGGTCGTCGCCGTGCCGTTCCCACAGTCCCGGCTCACCACGCCGACCGAGCGCTACTCGCAGATCCATACGCGCAGCGTGTATTTCGGGCCGAGCGGGTGGCATGAGCTGGTCTCGACCGTCGACAGCGTTCGGCGCGGACTGCCGCCCGAGACCCGCGCAAGCACGGTGATCGTGACCCAGAACTACTGGCAGGCGGCGGCACTCGAGTATTTCGGCGCCGAACTCGGCCTGCCCGCGGTGTTCAGCCCGAATCGTGGATACGGCTACTTCGGCGCGCCGCCCGACAGCGCGACGACGGTGCTCTACGTCGGCGTCGACGGCCCGGAGATCGGACTGGACAACGGGTTCCGCGAGACGACAGCGCTGGCCCGGGTCGACGACGAACTCGGCTTCCCCGGCGTGAACCGGGGCGTCGGGGTGTGGCTGTGCCGGGGACCCGTCGCACCGTGGTCGGCGCGATGGGCGGGGCTGCGGACCCTGCCGCTGGTCGACGGGACGGAGCGGGTCACCGGTTGAGCGCGGCCTCGAGCATCGGCCACGACCTGTGCAGATCCTGTTCCCAGTAGCCCCAGGAGTGGGTGCCACTGGGGCGCAGATCGAAGGTCGCCGGAATCTCCAGTTCCCGCAACCGATCCCGCAGTTGAAGCGCGCACAGGTTGGCCACCGCGTCCAGGACGCCGCCGATGAGCAGCTGATCGGCCAGTTTCACCGGATTGTGGTGGATACCCGGCCCGTCGAGGGTGTCGAGCGAGCCCGGCCAGCCGTTGCCGGTCGCCACGTAGACCGCGGTCCCCCGCAGCTCGGCGGCGCGCAGGTACGGATCGTTGGCAGCCCAGCGCGGATCGGTCGGCGGCCCCCACATGTTGAGCGGATTGCCCTGCCGCCCGATCACCACCGCGTCGACGAGTGCCTGCCCGGCGGGATCACTGGTGCGCACACAGCCGCTGTAGGCGGCCACCGCGCGGAAGGCACCCGGCGCCTCGATGGCGAGCTGGAAGACCGCGGCACTGGCCATCGACAGCCCGGCGACCGCGTTGGCGCCGGTGCCGTGGAAGGCGGAATCGATCACCGCGGGCAGCTCTTCGGTGAGGAAGGTGGTCCAGCGGTGTCTGCCCAGGCGCGGATCGTCGGCGAGCCAGTCGGTGTAGAAGCTGGCGCCGCCGCCGACCGGCATCACCACGGTGACCTGCTCGTCGGCGAGGAACTCCTCGACATCGGTCTTGGTGAGCCAGTTGCTGCCGTCGGTGTAGCGGCCGGTGTCGGTGCCGCCGTCGACGCCGTTGAGCAGATACAGCACCGGCGCGGGTCGCGAACTGTCCACCGCCGGAAGCACTTCCACGTCGATGGTGCGGCCCATCGCCTGCGAGTGGACGGTGATGTCGACCAGGCGGCCGAGCCCTTGGCGCGCGGTGACCAGGCGCGACCCGTTGTCGGCGGGCCGGGCGGTGGCCATGGCGCGCACCGGAATCGGCGCGTCGACCGGAACCGAGGGCGCCGCCGAGGCGACCCCGCCGCAGAAGCCGAGAACCGCGGCGACGGCCAGCGCCGCCGCGCGCGGGAGATCGATAGCCATGCTCGCCGAAGGTAGGGCGCCACCGCGGTGGTCGCGGCGGGACCGGGCGAGTCTGGGCACGTTCCCATGGGCGCCGGAACACCGCTGGTGCCGGCCACAACCGCTCGCGGCCGAAAAGTGAGTATCGGCTTCCGAAAGTGGTGCCGCGCGTTCAGCTGTCACCGAGGGCGAGAGCGTTTACGCAGGTAGCAGGCTTGATTTCAACTTCTTCACGAGGCTGAAAAGAAAAGTAGAAGGTGAGCAGTCGCTCAACCTACAGTCGTCCGAACAGAGAACGAGGAGGAGTCGACGATGACGATCCACCTGGACGGCCCACCGACCACGCTGCCGCTGCGCGATGTTCGGATCCACCCCGACCGGCTGGTCGGCCGACGCGCCGAGGACCCCGTGTCCCGGGCTCTGCCCGTCGACGCTGTCGCCGGCGACAGCGTCATCGCGATGTGCGTCGACGTGGTGCGCAGCGCGCTCGACGGCCACGACACCACCGAGAAGATGACCAGGGTCGCGATCGCCGCCGCGGGCTGGGCGCACGACGGTGTCCCGGTCGACACCATCCTGCACGCCTTTCACGAGGGGCTGCGGCGCGCCCTCGACCTCGTCGCCGCCCGGCGCGACGACGCGAGCCTGCTCGACGGCTTCCGCACCGCGGTGTCCACCTCGGACCTGTTGTGCACCACCGTGACCCGTGCCTACATCCGCGAACATCGCGAGGTCGCCGGCGAGCACCACACCGCCGTACACACCCTCGCCTCGGCGCTGCTGGCCGGTCAGCCGACCGCCACCACCGCCCGTGAGTCCGGGATCCCCGTCGCCGAAGCGTATTCGGTGCTGGCCCTGTGGATCCAGGAGCATCCCGACGAGCGCGACACCAGGATGAACGGCGCCGTCGTGGCCCGCCGCAAGCTGCGCCGGGTGCAGACCGCGCTCGCGCAACGCTGCGGTGAGCGGGCGCTGGCCCTGCTCTCGGTCGACGGCGGCACGCTGCTGATCCCGGCGGATCTGCTGGCCGACGACGAACTCGACGCGCTGGTGGACTCGCTGGCGCGGGCCGCCCGGGTCGACATCATGGCGGCGCTGGTGCCCGCCCGGACCGCGGAGATCCCGGTCGCGGCCGAGCGCGCGCACGAATTGCTCGACATGGTGGAGCGACTCGACTCCGCGCCCGGCCTGTACCGGTTCACCGATCTGGCCCTGGAGTACCAGCTCACCCGGCCCGGCCCGGGGCGCGCGGAACTCGGCGAGCTGCTGCGCCCGCTCGACGACCACCCCGAACTGTACGAGACCCTGCGGGTGCACATCGCCAACAACATGAACCGGCAGCGCACCGCCCGGCTGCTGCACATCCACACCAACACCGTCGACTACCGCATCCGCCGCGTCGCCCAGCTCACCGGCGTCGACCCCACCCAGTGCTCGGGCCTGTGGCAGCTGCGCTCGGCGATGATCGCGCGCAGCTTCCACACCCGGCCACCGCGCCGCCGCGCCCGCGGCACCGAGCCGGGCGCCCGTCAGCTCACAGGAACCGCCTCCTGATCGCCGCGACGACCTCGGCCACTCGCGTCGGTGCGGGCCGGCGCATTGTCGGGTTACACGTGGTGGCGACGGCGGCGTCGTACCTTGGCGCAGAACAATTTCCATCGGCCTCCTACCGGGTGCCCGCGCCTTATCGTCACCAGTCATGGCAGATCCCACCGCCGATCGGCACGGCACCGGACCCGATCGCACCTCGCTCATCGTCTCGATCGCGATCCAGGTCGAGCTGGCGCTGCTCGGCAGACCCGGCACGACCACCCACCTGCTCATGGACCGGCTGGCCGCCGCCGCGGGCGGGTGTGCGGCGCAGGGCATTCCGTTCGAGCGGGTCGACGGCGACGCGCAGGAGGCGCTGACCCTCGCTGCCCCGGACATCGGGGCGGAATTGCTCGGCGAGCTGCGCGCCACCGTCACCGCGGCGCTGGCGCGTGGCTACCGCGGCGAGGATCCGGCCGTGGAGGCCTAGCGCCCAGCCGCGCGCCAGGCGGCGATCTCGCGGCCCAGCTCGGTGCTCGGCGCCTCGTCGTAGAGCCATTCGCGGGCCAGCCGGTGCCAGTTGCTGGTCGCCTCGATCTGGCCGAGCGCGGTGAGGGTGAACAGGTCGGCGCGGCGGGAGAACACGTGCTGGGGCGGCAGCAGCAGGTGCCGGACGTCATGGTGCTCGGAGGCCCGCGGATCGGTCGCGAGCACGACGGCGCTGGTCGCGATCTCCGGCGTGACGGTGACCTCCTCGTCGAGCAGATGCCAGCCCGTCACCGACCACACGTATTCCAGGCAGTCCTGCGCGCTCACCGCGCCGCGTGGATCGACGATGCCGTGTTCGGTCCACAGCCGGTACACCTCGTCGGCGCGGAAATCCGCTGCCGCGCAGAGCACCTGGCGCTCGAGCTCCAGATGCGCGCGGTCGATCGTGTTGTAGAGCCCGAAGTCGACGAAGCCGACCCGGCCGTCCTCGGCGAGCAGGATGTTGCCCGGATGCGGGTCGGCGCAGTACTCGCCGTCGACGAACATGCCGGTGATGTAGAACCGGTACACCAGTTCGCCGATACGGTCGCGATCGGCCGCGGGCAGCGCGCGGATCTGCTGGAACGCCCTGCCCTCGACGAAGTCGGTGACCAGCACGTTGTCGGTGCAGAATTCGCCGATGCTGTCCGGCACGGTGATCAGCGGGTGGCCGCGGTAGCGGTCCGCGACCCGGTGCTGGGTGCGGGCTTCGCGCCGGTAGTCCAGTTCCGCGGTGATGTTCCTGGCGATCTCGTCGAGCACATCGGTGTCGGCGGCGGTGGGCAGGAACGATTTCCACAGTCCGCTGAAGAACTGCAGGTTGCGCATGTCGGCGCGCACGGCCTTGTCGACGCCGGGATATTTCACCTTCACCGCGACGGGCCGCCCGTCGTGCAGACGGGCCCGGTACACCTGGCCGATCGAGGCCGAGGCGACCGGTTCCGGATCGAAATCCGCGAACACCCCGCCGAGGCGACCGAGATCGGCCTCGATGACCGCCTTCATCTCGGCGAAGGGCACCTGCGGCGCGCTGTCGAGCAGTTCGGCCAGCTTCACCCGGAACATCTCGCGATAGTCCTCGGGGATCAGGTCCAGATCGAGCACCGACACCATCTGGCCCAGCTTCATCGCCGCGCCCTTCATCCCGCCGAGCACCGTGACGATCTGCTGCGCGGCCCGCAGCGAGGACCGCTGCGCCAGCACCGAGCGGGCCTGTTCGGTGCGTCCGATCATCGCCAGCCGGGTCCCCACTCCCCGCGCGGCCTGCCCGGCCGCCAGGCGTCCCAGCCTGGTCCCCCGCGAGACCCGTCCCGTCGGTACCCGTCGCTCCGCCACATTCCCTCCTCGCGTCGGACCCACATTCTGCCGCCGCGCGGACCGATCGGTATCGATTCGGGCAGGTTTCTGTGATCGGTCACGCCCGGCTCAGGGCCCCGCGCTCTCGCGGGCGGCGACCTCCGCGGCGAGCCAGGTGCCCATCATGCGGGCGGTCATGGCGATGGCGTCGACCCGTTCCCGCTCCGACACCTCGTCGGCCGCGGCCCGCACCACCGCGGCGAAGCCGGTGTTGATGAAGACGAAGGCGACGGTGTCGAGATAGCGCTCGTCGGCCGGGCCGAGCCCCTGGATGAGCACGACCTTGACGATCAGCCGCAGCCGCTGTTCGAACTGCGGCAGCCCGGTGCTGTAGAACTGCACGCCGCCGATCAGCGCGCGCAGCAGCGCCGAGTTCGCCACCAGGATGTCGGCGAAGATCGCCAGGATCTCGCTGACGATCCCCGCGCAGTACTCGGCCGTGACCTCCGTGCGCGGCCCGGCGAATTCGAAGGCGCGCGCGGTGAATCCGCGTTCCAGGTCGGCGAGCAGGCGGTCGAGCAGTTCGTCGACGATCACCGATCGATCCGCGAAGTAGCGGTAGAGCGTGCCGATGCTGACGCCCGCCTCGGCGGCGATGCGATTGGTCGAGGTCTGCTCGACGCCGTGCGCGCCGAACAACTCCGCCGCGGTGTCGAGGATGTGGTCGCGTGTTTCCCGTGCCCGGTCCTGCGAAGGCTGTCGCCGAACCTGGCCGGGCTGCTTCCGTCTGTTCGTCGTTCTGGGCGGCACCGTAACCTCCAAACCAGCGCCCGGGGAGCTGAAGCGTCCCCCACCCTAGGAGACCCGCGGCGGTGACGGAGCCGGGTCGGTGGGTCCGATGTCGCGGGACTGTCGCCGGTGACATGGCCCGCGCCGAAACCGCTGTGAACCCGCTCGAGAACGGCGGGCGGGTCAGCCGAAGACGGCGATGAGGCGTCGGCTGCGGGCCGCCATGTCCGCGGCGCTCTCCTCGGGATGACGCTGCCACCAGGACACCATCGCGCCGACCATGCCCATCCAGACCTCGGCCATGGCGGACAGGTCGGCCGGGTCGGTGACGCCGCGGGCCATCAGGACCGCGGCCGAGCCCCTGGCGGCCTGTTCGGCGATGCGGCGGCGCGCGGCACGGGCGGCCTCGGCGGCGGGACCGTCGGCCGGGTGGGTGCGATCGGTGAGCACGTTCCACTGGTAGGGCCGCTCGGCCAGCACCCCGAAGATCGCGACCAGGGTCGCCTCGGCCATGGCCAGTTCCGGTGGACCGGCCAGGACCGGTTCGACGGCATCGGCGATGTCGTCGCCCACGCGTGTCACACAGGCGGAGTAGAGGCCGTCCTTGGTCCCGAAATACGAGTACACCAACGGTTTCGAGACACCGACGCGCTCGGCGACCACACCGAGCGAGAGCCCCGCGTAGCCCACGTGCGCGATCTGCTCGGCGGCGGCGTCCAGGATCTGAGCCTCCCGCTGCGCACGCGGCATCCCCTTGGTCCCCACGGTTCGCGGCATGCGGTGGCCTTTCTCGCCCGTCCACGCGGCAGCCGGAACCGCCGCTGTACAACCGGTAATTTACCAAAACCCGGCATTCGTTCAATTCCCGCGCGACCCGGGATCTCCCCCGGCGGAGTAACGACACGTGCCGTCGAGTTGTCTATGAACGTGCATCACGTCAACCGATGTCATACAGTCCGGCCCGGTTCTACCCAACGATGACGGGAGAGCACCATGAGCATTTCGGTCACGTCACTCGGCCATTCCACGGTGCGGCTGTCCACCGAGGACGGCGTGGTGGTGGTCGATCCGGGCGTCTTGGCTCCGGACGCGACGTTCGAGGACGTCTCGGCCTACCTCGTCACCCACGATCACGACGACCATGTCGACATCGGTCGACTCGCCTCGGCCCTCACCAGGAATCCGAGCAGCCGCGTGCTCGCTCCCGCCGGCGTCGTGGACACGCTGGCCGAGGCGGGCGCGGAAACCGGGCGACTCGCGGTGGCCACGGCGGACGCGCCCTTCGAGATCGCGGGCGTGACAGTGCGGTCGATCGTGGGTGAGCACGCCGCGATCCATCCCTCACTGCCCGATTCGCCGAATGTCGCCTATCTGATCGACGGCCGGATCCTGCATCCCGGTGACGCGTTTCCCGCGCTGCCCGACAGCACCCACCTCGACGTGCTGTTCCTGCCGGTGAGCGGGCCGTGGATGCGCTACGCCGACGCCGTGGACTACGTCACCGCGACCCGGCCGGGTCTGGTCGTGCCGATTCACGACGGCGACCTCAACGAGATGGGCCGCACCCTGACCGACCAGCTCGCCGGACTCCTGCCCGAAGGCGTCCGCTACCAGCGCCTCGACAGCGGCACGCCCGTCACGGTCTGAGCGTCGGCCTGGCGCCCGCGCCGAGCAACGGCACCGCACGAGACCTATCGGCGCCGAACGTGATTCGTCGCCGCGTCGACGAGGATCGGGAGCAGAGCCTTCGCGCTGACCATGTGGTTCTGGCCGGGGAGGGAGCGGTAGGTCGCGCGAGGGATGGCCGCGGCCAGCATGCGGGCGACCGCGTCCAGGCCCGGCGGGTTGCGCTCCCCCACGAGCACCTGGACCGGCAGGTCGATCGCGGTGAAGCGGTGCACCGGCGGGAGGTCCTCGGTGAGGGCGATGTCGTAACGCAGGGTCGGTGCGAGTGCCTTCATCGTGCGCCAGCCGGGCACGAGGGGCAGCAGGGTGACGAAGGCCCGCGGCATGCCGATGCCGCGCAGGAAGACCTTCAGCGCCCGGCCGTTCGCGCCCTCGTCCAACAGGGCGGCCACCCGCGCCGCCAGCCGGGCGTAGGAATCGCGCTCGGCCGCGTCGTGCACATAGGAGGCGTCGTAGACGACGACCGCGTCGACCTTGTGCGGCAACCGGACCGCGGCCTCGAGCGCCAGGGCGGCGCCGGAGGAGTGACCGTAGAGGATCGCGCGCCCGCCCGCGGCGTCGATGATCGCCTCGATGTCGTCGACCTCGCGCTGCACCGACCAGGGCGCGGTGTCGCCGCTGTCGCCGCGGCCGCGCCGATCCCAATGATGGACGGTGAACGCGGTGGCGAACACCCTGGCGTCGGCGGCGACCGGCCGGAACCGCCGGAAGCAGGTCGCGCCGGTGATCGGCACGAGCGCGGGACCCGCGCCGAGCACGTCGTAGGCGAGGGTGGTGCCGTCCTTCGACCAGACAGTGGGCATCGTCAGCTCTCCCTTCGACCGGACCCGGTGGCCGGTCTACCCGCTATGACGGGTCCGGCCGCCGGGAATCACCGGTGCCGGTTCAGCCGAGCTTGACGCTGTGGGTGCCCGCGCGCCGCCCGGAGAACACACAGTCGGCCAGGGACAGGCCGCTGACGTAGGAGTTCGCGCAGATCCCGACCGCCGCCCGCCCGGCGGCGTAGAGGCCGGGGATGACACCGCCCGCCTCGGCCCGCACGGCGCCGGTGTCCTCGTCGACCAGCAGGCCGCCGAGGGTGAGCATGGGCATCGGATAGGTCAGCCGGGCGGTGAAGGAGATGTCCAGCAGCGCGACGGGACCGGCACCGATCGGGCGGCGCAGATCGTCGGGCTTGCCGAACGGGTCGGGCCGGTTCTGCGCGATGGCCGCGTTGTGCGCGTCCACCGTGGCGCGCAGGGCGGCACGGTCGATGCCGGCGCGGGCGGCGACGTCCTCCACGGAACCGCCGGCGATGCGGCCGAACCGCAGCAGCCGTTCGGTCTGCATCCGCTGGAACCACACCGACTGCGGCCCGATCTGTGCGCGGGCCTGCGCCTCGAGCGCCGCGTCCACCAGCAGCCAGGCCCGATGACCGGGCGCGGTGGCGATGGCGGCGCCCAGTGCCGCGCCGTAGCGGGATTCGTCGATCATCCGCTCGCCGCGGGCGTTCACCGCGATCGCGCCGAACATGGCGCTCGGCGGCGCGATGAACCGCCAGGTCGACAGCGCGTCCATCTTGCCGGTCGCCGCGCCGATGTCGGCGGCCATGGTGATGCCGCTGCCGTCGTCGCCCGCGGTGCCCAGCGGCAGACCCTGCGACCACGGATAGGTGGGCGCGTGCCTGGCCACCATCGCCCCGTTGGCGATGAACCCGCCCGTGGTGAGCACGACACCCGAGCTCGCGTGGATCCGCACACGGGTGCCGTGCTTGCGTTCGATCCGGGCCAGCAGGAGCTCCATCGCGGCGCGCAGACCCTGGTGGTACACACCGGGTTTGGCGGAAACGCGGGCCAGCGCGGCGAAGCGGCGGCGCACCAGCGCGGGCGCGCCGTCGAGGGTGACGGCGTCGACGCCGGTGACCCGCCCGTCCTCCACCACGAGACCCGTTGCCCTGGTCCCGGTTCGGACGCGGACCCCGTGCCGGGCCGCCGACGCGGCGAGCGGCCCGAACAGCGCCTTGCCCGAGACACCGGGACCGTGCGTGCGGTGCCCGCGCTGGCGCGGCGTCGCGAGTTCCCGGTAGCCGCCGGAGTTCTCGCTGCCGGAGTAGTAGAGGTAGTAGTCGTCGGTCGGGTAGGAGGTCTTGTACGGGCACAGCGACGGCTGGAACGGCACACCGTGGCCGGAGAGCCAGTCGATCATCGCCGGGGATTCCTCGCAGAACCGGCGCAGGGTCTCGGCGCTCACCGCGTCACCGACCTCGGCGCGCAGGTAGGCGAGCATGTTCTCGACATCGTCGTCGACGCCGGCGGCCCGCTGCACCCAGGTGCCGCCGCCCGCGTACACGATGCCGCCGGACAGCGTGGTCGCGCCGCCGCCGAGGTAACGATCGAGCGCGAGGACGTCCGCCCCCGCTTCGCGCGCGGCCAGCGCCGCGCTCACTCCCGCGCCGCCGTATCCGACGACGACGACATCGGCTGAACAATCCCTGGTCCGCACTGACCTCCACCTTCCGGGCGACCGCGCTGGGGAAGCCACCCGAAAGAAACTATAACGTGTTCTAGAAATCTACCGCGGCAATCCGGCACCGTCAGGACAGCCCGCGAACCCGGTCGATCTGCTCCTGCTGCACCGCGCGCGCGGTCACCAGGAAGTCGTTGATCACGGCCAATTCGGCCGGGCCGTAGCGAGCGAGCGCCTCCGCCCCCGCCTGGCCCACCGGGGTGAAGATCTCCGCCTCGGCCGCGCGGGCCTCGTCGGTGGCCTCGACCAGGACGCGGCGACGATTGCCGGGGTCGCGGGTACGCGCGACCAGACCCACGCGCTCCAACCGGTCGATCACGGTCGTGGTCGCCGCCGGACTGAGCTTGAGCGCGGCACTGAGCTGACCGGCGGACTGCGGCCCGGCGCCGAGCACGACGTCCAGGCAGCGCAGGTCGGTGCGATTCAGGGCGAGACGGGCGGCCGCGGCCTCATCGAAGGCGTCGAAGCTCTGCTGCAGCAGCCGGATACCCACAAGGATCTCGGTGAGATCTACATCTTTCGACATTCGAAGCTTTCGGTTATCGTAATTTTCGTTGGTCGAAACCATCGTAGCCCGAGAAGGAAGCCACCATGCGCAGCACCGCACTCCCCACCGCGAGCACCGTCGCCCCCGTCCGCGCCACCGCCACCACGACCGAGGTCGTCACCGACCCGGCGAGCCCCGCCGACGACATCGCCCTCGCCGCGCTCTTCAGCGACTTCCTGCGCGCCTGGAACGCGGGCGACGCCGCCGCGTTCGGCGCGCTGTTCACCGCGGACTCCGACTACGTGTCCTACGACGGCACCGTCGCCAGAGGCAGGCCCGCGCACCAGCACAACCACGACCAGCTCTTTCGCGGCGTGCTCAGCGGCTCGCGGCTGGTCGGTGACCTGGAATCGGTGCGCCACCTCGCACCCGGGGTGGCGCTCCTGCACGGCACCGGTTCGGTGCTCATGCCGTGGCGGTCGCGGCTGCCGCGGCGGCGGCTCTCCCGGCAGACCATCGTGGCGGTCCGCACCGCGCGCGGCTGGAAGATCGACGCCATCCACAACGGTCGCGTTCGCCCGATCGGCATCCCGGCCCCGGACTCCCCTCCCGCCAGGATGTCTCGGCTGCTGACGCGGATCGCCGGAGCGCTCGGCCTCGGTCGTGCCTGAGAATCGCCGCCCGCCGCGGGCTACAGTGAGCCGTCAGCACCCCGCCGGGACGAGAGCGAGGACAGCGCGTGGACGGCCGGTCCGCACTCCCCTCCGACGACGAGCTGGTGCGACGGCTACGCGGCGGTGACGAATCCGCCTTCGCCCTGGTCCTGGCCGCCTGGTCGGGATCGATGCTGCGGCTGGCGCGGTCGTTCGTCTCCACGCCCGCCTCGGCCGAGGAGGTCGTGCAGGACACCTGGCTCGCGGTCGTGCGCGGGATCGACGGCTTCGAGGGCCGCTCCTCGGTCAAGACCTGGGTGTTCCGCATCCTGGTCAACACCGCGAAAAAGCGCGGCATCAGGGAACATCGGACGATCCCGTTCGGCAGCCTGCTACCCGAGGACGACGGCCCCACCGTCGATCCCGACCGATTCCGCCCGGCGGGCGACCCGTATCCGGGACACTGGCGGCCCGGCGCGCAGCCCGATCGCTGGTCCGACCCCGAGGACTCCGCCGAACGCGGTGAGATCGGCGCGGTGATCGCGCTGGCCATGGCCGAACTCCCCGCCCGCGGCCGCGTCGTGCTCACCCTGCGCGACGCGGAAGGCTGTACCGCCGACGAGGTCTGCGCACTGCTCGGCCTGTCCGCGGGCAACCAGCGGGTGATCCTGCACCGGGCCCGCGCGGCCGTCCGGGCCCGGCTCGAGGAGTACTACCGCGCGGCGGGCGAGACACGTACCCGGGCGGACGGGTAGCGCGCAAGATATCGATCTTGTTCGGAGTACGCGAAGGTTCGGCTCGCGCGCTGTGATCTGTCCCTGGTGCCCGCCGCAACGCCGTGCGCCGCACCGATTCCGCCTACCGTCGCCTGCAGGCACAGCAGGAAGGTGGCAGCGGGCGTGGTGGGTACCAAGGCGAAGCTGGAGGAACTGGTCGACATTCTGGCGATCGCGGCGGAACCCGCGGGCGCGGCCGGGGTGGCCAAGCGGGAGAAGAAGGGCGTGCCCAGCGTGCGCGAGCGCCTGACCATGCTGCTCGACCCCGGCACCTTCCTCGAGACCGGTGCCCTGGCCCGGCAACCCGATCAGCCCGACGCCCTCTACGGCGACGGCCTCGTCACCGGTCGCGGCCTCATCGACGGCCGTCCGGTCGTGGTGATCGCCCACGACCAGACCGTCTACGGCGGCTCCGTCGGCGTGACCTCCGCGCGAAAGTTCATGCGCGCCTTGAAGCTCGCGTTCGACAACGGCTGCCCCGTGGTGACCATCAACGATTCCGGTGGCGCGCGGATCCAGGACGCGGTGGGCTCGATCGCCTCCTTCGGCGACATCTCCCGCGTGCTGGAGAAACTGTCCGGCTACGTGCCCCAGGTCTCGATCATCCTGGGCAAGTGCGCGGCGGGATCGGTGTACGGGCCGATCAACACCGATGTGCTCATCGGCACCAAGGACTCGTACATGTTCGTCACCGGACCCGAGGTGATCAAGGCCGTCAACGGCGAGGACATCACGGCCGAACAACTCGGCGGGGCGCAGGTGCAGGCCGAGCGCGGCACCCTGCACCATGTCGCCGAGACCGAGAAGGACGCCTACGAGTGGGCCAGGGCCTACCTGAGCTATCTGCCGACGAGCTGTCTCGAGCCGCCACTGATCGTCAATCCCGGCCTGGAGCCGGAGATCACCGCCACCGACCGCGAGCTGGACGCGATCATCCCCGACTCCGATCGCGCGGGCTACGACATGCACGAGATCCTGCTGCGGATCTTCGACGACGGCGAGTTCCACGAGATCAGGGCCGCGTTCGCGCCCAACCTGATCACCGGCTTCGCCCGGGTCGACGGCCACCCGGTCGGCGTGATCGCCAATCAGCCGCTGGTGCTCGGCGGCTCCATCGACGCCGCGTGCTCGGACAAGTCGACCTACTTCATCCGGCTCTGCGACGCCTTCAACATCCCGCTCGTGTTCGTCGTCGACACCCCGGGGGTGCTGCCCGGGCTCGACCAGGAGGACGCCGGGGTGATCATCCGCGGCGGCCGGGTGCCGCGCGCGATCATCGAGGCGACGGTACCGATCATCAATCTCGTCGTCCGCAAGTCCTACGGCGGCGCCTACGGCATGATGGCGGCTCGCCAGGTCGGCGCCGACATCAGTTTCGCCTGGCCCACGGCCCGCATCGCGGTGATCGGCGCCGAGAGCGCCGTCGACCTCATCGGCAAACGCCAGCTGGCCGCCGTGCCGGAGGAACACCGCGCCGCCGCCCGCGAATTCATGATCAACCAGTACAACGAAACCGTCGCCACGCCCTGGATCGCCGCCGAACGCGGCTACATCGACGCGGTCATCGAGCCGTCGAGCACCCGCCTCGAGATCCGGCACGCGCTGCGGCTGCTGCGCGACAAACACCCGCTCGCCCCCGAGTTCAACCCACGCAAGCACCCGATCTACCCGATGTGACCCGGCGTCGGGTCGGCAACGGTTGCGCAACGCCGAGGCCACGACACTTCTCCCCTCGGCCGTGGCGCGAAATGATCGAGGGAACCGGCACTTCCCGGCACGGCACTACGTGGAGGTACGAGCGATGTGGAATGCGATTGTTCAGATCTGTGGGTTCCTGATCATCGGCGCGGTGGTCGGCGTGCTCGCCAGGATGCTCAAGCCGGGTAAGGAGAACATGAGCATGGGGATGACCCTGGTGCTCGGGATGGCGGCCGCGCTCATCGCGGGTGTCATCGCGAGCCTCATCGGCGTCGGCTCCATCACCGAGCTCAATTTCTGGGGCTTCGTGCTCGCCGTCATCGCCGCGGTCGTGCTGCTGTTCGCGGCCGAATCGATGGGCGCGCGCAAGCACCCCCCGGCAGCCTGATCCAAGCGTCCACCGAACCCCTCCGGCCACGGTCGGAGGGGTTTTCCGCTGTCCCGGCCGTTCTGCTGGCAGGATCTGCGGGTGTGAACACCGCGAATCTGACCCGTGCCGAGACCGCCGCGCGATCGGCCGCGATCACCGTCCGCGACTACCGGGTCGAGCTCGACCTGTCCGGCGCGCGCGACCACGACCGCGCCGGCTTCACCACCACCACGACCGTCACCTTCGACGCGACCGGCGACCGGACCTGGCTCGACTTCCTCGGTCCCGCTGTCGAATCGGTGACGGTGAACGGGCAGACGGTGCCGGTCGACTACGACGGCGCGCGGATCACCGTGCCCGGGCTGGCCGCGTCGAACGTGGTCGTCGTCCGCGCCACCGGCGCCTACAGCCGCTCCGGTGAGGGGCTGCACCGGTTCCGCGATCCCGTCGACGGCGAGACCTACCTCTACACCCAGTACGAACCCGCCGACGCGCGCCGCGTGTTCGCCTGCTTCGAACAGCCGGACATGAAGGCGCCGTTCACCTTTCAGGTGACCGTGCCGACCGGGTGGGAAGTGCTCTCGAACCGGCCCGTCGCCAGCGCCAGCGGCGACGGCGACCAGCGCACGGTCGAGTTCTCCCCCACCCTGCCGATCTCCACCTACATCACCGCCATCGCCGCGGGCCCGTACCACCGCGTCGAATCCACGTGGCGCCGAGGCGAACTCACCATCCCGCTGGGCGTGCTCTGCCGCGCCTCGCTGGCCGCGCACCTGGACGCGGACACGGTCGTCGAGGTCACGAAACAGGGGCTGGACTTCTTCGCCGAGCACTTCGACTACCCGTACCCCTGGGGCAAGTACGACCAGATCTTCGTTCCCGAATACAACCTGGGCGCCATGGAGAACCCGGGCCTGGTGACCTTCACCGAGGCCTACGTGTTCCGCGGCGCGGCCACCGCCGCCCAGTACGAGGGCAGGGCCAACACCATCCTGCACGAGATGGCGCACATGTGGTTCGGCGATCTGGTCACCATGGTCTGGTGGGACGACCTGTGGCTCAAGGAGTCCTTCGCCGACTACATGGGCGCGCTGGCCAGCGCCGAGGCCACCGAGTGGACCGACGCCTGGGCGGCGTTCGCGAACCGGCGCAAGGCGTGGGCGTACCTGCAGGACCAGCTGCCGACGACGCACCCGATCGTCGCCGACATCACCGATCTGGAAGCGGCCAAGCTCAATTTCGACGGCATCACCTACGCCAAGGGCGCCAGCGTGCTCAAACAGCTCGTGGCCTACGTGGGACGGGCGGAGTTCTTCGCGGGCGTGCGCCGCTACTTCCGGACCCACGCGTTCGGCAACACCACCCTGGCCGATCTGCTCACCGAGTTGTCGGCGGCCTCGGGCCGGGACTTGACGAGCTGGGCCGAGGCCTGGCTGCGGACCTCGGGGGTGTCGACGGTGTCGTTCGACGGCGCCGCGATCGTGCAGACCGAGCCGCGCCCGCACCGGCTCGACGTGGGCCTCTACGACTTCGACGACGCGGGCGCGCTGGTGCGCCGCGACCGCGTGGAACTCGAGCTCGCGGGCGAACGGACGCCGGTCGCCCTGCCGCCCGCGCCCCTGCGGCTGCTCAACGACGGCGATCTCACCTACGCCAAGGTCCGCCTCGACGCCGAATCCCTCGCCACCGTGGAACGTTCACTCGATCGCGTCACCGATCCGCTCGCGCGCGGATTGATCTGGTCGGCCCTGTGGAACGCCGCCAGGGACGGCGAACTCGCCGCCGATCGCTATGTGGCGATGGCCCGCGCGTTCGCGCCCGCCGAACCCAACACCGCGCTGCTCTCGGCGGTGCTGGCCAACGCCGCCTTCGCTATCGGCCACTACCTGCCGGCGCCGGTGCGGGACCGGCGGCGCGGCGACTGGCTCGAATCCTGCTGGGCGAGCATGTATTCCGCTGAACCCGGCTCGGGTGCCCAGCTCGCCTTCGCGCGCGCGAGCGCTCTCGCCGCCACGGTCGACGGCCGCCGCGCCGACGACATCGCCGCGATGCTGCGCGGCGAGCGCGCCGCGCCCGAGGGCCTGCCGCTCGACCCCGACCTGCGCTGGCTGTGGTGGACCGCGCTCGCGGCCACCGGCGCGGCCACCTCCGCCGACCTGGACGCCGCCCTCGCCGGCGACGACACGGCTTCGGGCCGGACCGCCCACCGGCGCGCGCTCGCCGCCCGGCCGGACGGCCAGGTCAAGGCCGACGCGTGGACGACCGCGCTCGGGGACACCACACTCACCAACGATCACCTCGACGCGGTCATCGACGGCTTCCGCGCCGGTGCCCGCCGCGATCTGCTGGCCCGCTACGACGCCGACTACTTCGCCGCCCTGCGCACGATCTGGGACCACCGCAGCATCGAGATCGCCCGGCGCCTGGTGGTCGGGCTGTTCCCCGCGAGCGAGTCGCTCGAACCCGTGGACGCCTGGCTCGCCGAGCACGCTGACGCGCCCGCGGCCTTGCGGCGCCTGGTGCTCGAGCAGCGCGACCACCTCGCCCGCGATCTGCGGGTGCGCGGTGGCGCGCCGCTCGCCGCGGCGCCGGGTCAGGCGACCGCGGTCGCCTCCAGCTCCACCAGCTGACCGGGGACGGCGAGGCGGGCCACGCCCAGCATCGTCATCGCCGAGGCCACACCGGCGGCGCCCAATCGCGCCCCCAGCACGCCGTAGTGCTGGAGAAGCAGGTCGACGTCGGTGGTGTACACCGCGAGCTTGACGACATTCGCCAGCGACATCCCGGCGCCGGCGAGCACGGCCTCGACATTGTCGAGACTGAGCGCCACCTGCGCGGCCATGTCACCCTCGTGCTGGGGTTTGCCGTCGGAGTCCATCGCGGTCTGCCCCGAGCAGTACAGCGTCCTGGTGTGTCCGGCGACCAGCTCGCCCTGGTCGAAACCCAGTTCGACCGACCAGGTCACGGGGTTGATCGCCGTCCGTTCCACAGCCACTTCGGCTCCCTTCGATCCGGCGCCCACCGGCCCGATGGCCGATGTCCGCGACGCCGTGCCGGTGAGCCTGCCCGGCAATCACGACATCCTGTGTCGGGTATTTTCGCTAGAGTTCCGCGCATGCGCGCCGACCGACTGGTCTCGCTGGTGCTGCTGCTGCGCCAGCGTGGCCGCCTCACCGCGACCGAACTGGCCGCCGAGCTCGAGGTGTCCACCCGGACCGTCCTGCGCGACATCGAGGCACTGTCCACCGCGGGCGTTCCGGTGTACGCCGAACGCGGCAGACACGGCGGCTTCGCATTGCTGCCCGGGTTCCGCACCGAGCTCACCGGCCTCAACCACGACGAGGCGCTCGCCCTGCTCATCGCCGGATCACGGCGCGGCGCACAGGCTTTCGGCCTCGGCTCGGCGCTGGCCTCGGCCATGCTCAAGGTCGTCGACGCGCTGCCGGCGAGCTATCGCGAGACCGCCGCCGACGTGGCCGAGCGGCTGCTCATCGAACCCGAGACCGACCTGCTGTCGCGGCGCGTCGGCACCGAGGAGGTTCCCGGCGAGGTGCTGGCCGCGATCCGGCGCGCGGTCTTCGCCGGGACCAAGCTGCGCATCCACTACGCGCCCGTCGGCCAGGACGCGCGCTGGCGCACCGTCGACCCGATCGGTCTGGTCGTCGTCCGCGACCGCGGCTACCTGCTGGCCACCCGCGCCGGCGCGGACCGCACCTATCTGCTCACGCGGGTCGGCGCCGCCGAGGCGCTCGACGCACCGGCGCAGCGGCCGGACCGGGTGGACCTCGATCGCGCCTGGCAGGAACGCGGCGCGCGGTTCCGGGCGGGCGCGGACCAGCTCGCCGTGCGGGTCAGGGTGGCTCCGGCGCGGCGCGAGGAACTCGTCGGCACGGCGGTGACCGTCCACAGCGAAGCGGTCGACCCGGACGGCTCCCTGCTTCTCGAGATGTCCTTCCAGGACTTCCGACACGCCGAGTGGGCGCTCTGGCAACTCGCCAGCGACGCCGAGGCCCTGGACCCACCCGCCCTGCGTGCGGCCCTGCGACAGCGCGCCGCCGCGCTCGCCGACCGGTACGCGCCGTCGCCCTGAGGGCGATCCAGCGTCCACGGAGTTATCCTCGACAGGAGGCGATCGCAGCAGCGCGTCGCCGCGAGGACGCACACCGAATCGAGCCGCCATGGCCGACATTCCGCCCACACAGCGCAGCTCCACCTCGGCGATCGTGGCGGAGCTGGCCGCCGAGGGCTTCGAGGACGCCGAGGAGATCGGGCGCGGCGGATTCGGCGTGGTGTACCGGTGCGCGCAGCCCGATCTCGATCGGATCGTGGCCGTCAAGGTCCTCACCGCCGACCTGGATCCCGACGGACTGCAGCGGTTCGTCCGCGAGCAGCAGGCGATGGGCAGGCTCTCCGGGCATCCGAACATCGTCGCCGTCTTCCACGCGGGCACCACGCACGGCGGCCACCCGTACCTGGTGATGCCGTACCACGCGCGCGGTTCGCTCGAGCAACGGATCCACACCGCGGGCCCGCTGGCGTGGTCGGCGACCCTGCGGCTCGGGGTGAAGATGGCGGGCGCACTCGAGACCGCGCACCGCACCGGCATCCTGCACCGTGACGTGAAGCCGTCGAACATCCTGCTCAGCGACTACAACGAGCCCGAGCTCACCGATTTCGGCATCGCCAGGATCCAGGGCGGGTTCCACACCACCACCGGCATCGTCACCGGCTCCCCCGCTTTCGCCGCGCCCGAAGTGCTGCGCGGCGCACCGGCGACCGCCGCCGCCGATCTCTACGGCCTCGGCGCCACCCTGTTCTGCGCGCTCACCGGGCACGTCGCCTACGAGCGCCGGGTCGGCGAGCAGGTGCTGTCGCAGTTCCTGCGGGTCTCCGCGCAGCCCGCACCCGATCTCAGCGAGGCCGACATCCCCGACGAGGTGCGCGCGATCATCGAACACACGATGGCCGCCGACCCCGCCGACCGGCCGGCCAGCGCCGCCGAGCTCGGCGCGGAACTCGTCGCGGCCCAGCGCAGTACCGGCGCTCCCGTCGACATGCTGCGCGTGCCGAGCACGCAGCGCTCGGGGGTCCTCGCCGCGCCGGTCCCCCGGCCGCACGAACGGACCACCGCCCCACCGACTCCCGCCACCAAGTACCGGCCGCCGACCCCGGCGCGGGCCACCCTCGCCAGGAAACGGCTGCTCGAACAGCTGCGCACCAACGAACACATCCGGCTCACCGCCATCCACGCGCCGAGCGGATTCGGCAAGACCACCCTCGCGGCCCAGTGGCACGACGAACTGGTCGCCCACGGCCACGCGGTGGCATGGCTGACCGTCGACGAGGACGACGACAACGCGGCCTGGTTCCTCACCCACCTCGTTGAGGCCGTACGAGCCGCGGTGCCCGACCTCGCCGAGAACCTCGCGCGGCTGCTGGACGCCGACCCCGACGACCCGGCCCGCGCCGTCCTCACCGCCCTGGTCGACGGCCTGCACACCAGCGACCAGCGGGTGACACTGATCCTCGACGACTGGCAGCGCGTCACCGGCTCGGCCTCGGTGGCCGCCGTGCGGTTCCTGCTCGAGCACGGCTGCCACCATCTGCCGCTGGTCGTCACGAGCACCGCCCGCCTCGATCTCCCGTTGAGCAGGCTGCGCATCCACGGCGAGCTCACCGAGATCGACGCCGCCACCTTGCGTTTCGACACCGACGAGGTGCGCGCCTTCCTCGCCGAGGCCGGGGGCGTGCACATGACCCCCGACGAGATCACCGAACTCGCCAGGGCCACCGACGGCTGGATCGCGGCGCTGCAGCTGACCGTGCTGGCCCTGCGCGGCGGCGAGGATCCGGCACACCTGCTCGACAGTCTCGCCGCGCACCCCGACATCGGCGAGTTCCTGGCCGAGAACGTCCTCGGGGCACTGGATCCCGACACCCTCGACTTCCTGATGACCACCTCGATCTGCGAACGGATCTGCAGCGGGCTGGCCACCGCGCTGACCGGCCGCGCCGATGCCGCCGATCTGCTCGCCGACATCGCCGACCGCGGCCTGTTCCTGCTGCCGTCGGGCCCGGACTGGTACCGCTATCACCAGCTCTTCGCTGGCTACCTGTGCCGCAGGCTGGCCAAGGACCGGCCCGAGGAGATCCCCGGACTCCGGCTGCGCGCGGCCGAGTGGTTCGCGCGCCACCATCTGCTCAACGACGCGGTCGAGCACGCACTGGCCGCCGAGGCGCCCGAGCGGGCGGCCGAGTTCGTCGACGAGGGCGCGCGATACCTGCTGGAGCGGTCGAGAGTAGTGGTGCTGCAGGGCATTCTGGCCAAGCTGCCCGCGTACGTGTGCCGGGCCAGGCCACGGCTTCAGCTGTTCAGCGTGTGGGTCGACCTGCTCATGCGCAAACCGGCGGCCACCGCGGCCTCGCTCGCCCGCTTCGAGACCGCGATGGCACACGCCGACCTCACCGAGGCCGACCGCGCCGAACTGCGCACCGAGGCCGATGTCGCGATCAGCGTGCGGGAGATGTTCGCCGACCAGGTCTCCGATCTGGACGGCCTGATCGCCGACGCGCTCGCGCGGCCGGAGGCCTTCCCGCCGCGTATCCCCGGAGTGGCGGCCAATATCGCGACCTTCGCGGCGATCCAGCGCTTCGACTACGACGCGGCACGGCGATGGCAGCTCTGGGCCACGCCCTATCACGAGGCCACCGGCCCCTTCCTCGCCGTGTACGGACGCTGCTTCGCCGGATTGGCCGCCAGGGAGCAGCTCGACATCGCCGCCGCCGACGACCTGTTCACCAGCGCCCTCGACCATTCGACCGCGACCATGGGCGCCACCGCGCACGCCACCCGCCTGGCCTGCGCGCTGCTCGGCGAACTGCGCTACGAGACAGGCGAGCTCGACGTCGCCGCCGATCTGCTCGAACGCAGCAGGGAACTCTCGGCCGAAGGCGGCGGCGGGGTGGACTTCATGCTGGCGACCTACGCGGTGGGCGCCAGGGTGCGCACCCTGCGCGGCGACCGCGACGGCGCGCGCGAACTGCTCGACGAGGGCAGCGCGCACGCCGAACACCTCGACCTGCCCCGGCTGGCCGCCCGCATGCGCAACGAGCGGGTTCGCCTCGGCTTCGCCCTCGACCCCGGCGTGATCGCCGCGCTGCTGCGCGACCGCGAGATCCGGCGCGACGACGCCATCGGCACGCTCGTGGCCGAGACCGACGAGGACTCCGCGATCCGCCTGCTCATGGCCGAACCCGGCGCCGACGAACACCGGCTCGCCGTCGAGCGGGCCGAGGCACTGCTCGCCGGCATCGACGCCGAACGCCGTCCGATGGCCGCGCTGCGGACGGGTTTCCTGCTCGGCAGCGCCCTGCGCAGGGCGGGCCGCTCGGCCGACGCGCAGCGCACACTCGCCCCGTTGACGCGCCGCTGCGCCCGGCTCGGGCTGGTGCGCCTGCCGCTGGACGCGGCCGCCCGATAGACACGCGCGCGGCCACCCCGGATTCCGGAGTGGCCGCGCGCGCCGATTCCTAGCGGGCCAGGTGGGCCTCGATGGCCGCGATGATCCGCGGCCGCAGTTCGGCGACGCTCACGATGGCGTCCACCGAGCCGACCTCGACGGCGCGCTGGATGTTGTGCACGCGGTCGAATTCCGCAGCCACATCGCCCAGCTTCTCCGCCCGCACCGAGGACCGCACCTCGTCCAGTTCCGCGGTGAGGGTGGCGCGATCGGTGCCGAACGCGTTGGCGGCCTGGGTCTCCAGATCGCGCACGCGCTGGTCGGCGGCGGTCCTGGCGTTGACCTCACCGGCGAACACCACCGCGGCCGCGGGGGCACCACCGAGCACCGAGGCGAACGAACCCTCCAGCGCCAGCACCGTCATGTTCGGGTTGAGCGCCTTCGAGAACACCACGAACGCGCCGCCGTGGTAGCGCGAGATCACGCAGAAGACGATCGGGCCCTCGAAGTTGACGATGGCGCGGCCGATCTCGGCGCCGTACTCGAGCTGCAGCTTGCGCATCGACTCGGGCGAGCCGTCGAAGCCGGACAGGTTGGCCAGCACCACCAGCGGGCGGTTGCCGCTGGCCGCGTTGATCGCCCTGGCCGCCTTCTTCGACGAGCGCGGGAACAGCGTGCCCGCGGTGTAGGTGTCGGGACCGTCGGTCGAGGGGAAGCCGCGGCGCGGCACATTGCGCGACTCGATGCCCAACAGGCACACCGGGATTCCGCCGAGGTGCGCGTCGTGCACCACCGCGGTTTCGGCGTCGGCCATCCCGGCCCACCGCTCCAGCACCGCGTGGTCCTGGTCGGCCAGCGCCTTCATCACGGTCCGGATGTCGAAGGGCTTCTTGCGATCCGGGTTCGCGGTCGCGGAGAAGATCTCGCCGACGGTGGCGAAGCTGCTGTCGGCCAGGACGTGCGGGAACGAGGAGATGTCGCGATCGACGGGATCGACGGTCCTGGTCCGGCGCGGCGCCTGCTCACCCGGGACGACATAGGTGTGCTCGTAGTGCGCCATCAGCACATCGCGCGCGGCGGGCAGGTTCGGGGCCCAGTACTGCGCCTGGCCGTTGGGACCCATCACGCGGTCGTAACCGCCGATGCCGAAGTTGTCCTCGGCCGAGACGCCGCCGGAGAAGTCCAGCGACTGCTTGCCGGTGAGCACCATCGCCGACTCGGGCGTCATCACCAGTACGCCCTTGGTGTGCATCAGCATGGTGGCCTCGGCGTTCCAGTACGGCTGCGCGCCGACGTTGATGCCCGCGACCACGATGTTGATCTCGCCGCCGTCCTGGGTGAACTCGACGATCCGCTTGAGCGCGGCCGCGACCCAGTCCATGTTCTCGGTGCCCGACTCCATCGAGATGCGCGCGCCCGAGGACAGCGCGTACCACTCGAGCGGAACCTGGAGCCGCTCGGCGAGGTCGAGGGCGGCGATCACGCGACGGCACTCGGGCTCCGACAGCGCGCCCAGCGACTTGGTCGGGTCGCCGAGCAGCAGCACGCGGGTGACGCCCTCGGGGTGACGCGGGGTCGGCGTGGTGACCACACCGGCGACGATCGCCGCGGTGTTGCGGCCCTTCGGCCGGTCCACCGGCACCAGGGTGTGCTCGGCGTCGAGGTCGTACTCGGTGAAATCGCCGAGCAGGCCGGTCAGTTCGTACGGGTAGACGGTGTTGCGCGCCGCGGCCCGCAGCACCTTCTGGCGGTACTCGTCGACGGGTTCGACCGGCTCGTCGGTCGGCTCGCCGACCGTCACCGTGGAGCCACCCGTCGCGTCGAAGCCGATGCGCACGGCGACCTTGGTGAGCTCGCCGGTCTTCGGGTCGCGCTGGCGGGCGATGAGCAGGATCTCCTCGAGCCCGGCGCCCGCGGCGGTCGGCAGCACGTGGCCGCCGATCGTCTGGAGCTCCTCGCGGGTGACCTCCATCGGCGGCCAGATGTACATCACGATGCGGTTGGTGTTGAGCCGCTTGGCCGAGGGCCTGCCTGCCTGCGCGCGGCGGATCGAGTCGACGCAGGTGGCGATGGTGCTCTCCGCGGTGGGCAGGGCCAGCAGCCTGCCGTCCTGCTCACGCAGCGCCGCCAGGTCGCGGACCTGGGCGAAGGCGATGAGGCGGTCGTCGGACGGGTTGCCCTTGGCGACGCACCGGAACAGGTAGACCTCCTCGTCGTCCGAGGACGGCAGGCGGGTCAGGTCGAACTTGCGCAGCCGCTCCATCTGCATCCGCTGCGCGATGTAGGGGTGCAGGCCGCGGATCAGGCGCTCCTCGGCCATGCCGGTGGCGGTGGGCCGGAAGGTGAAGTGGTGGTGCATGACCGCGCCGCCGCTGCCCGCGACGGTGGCGGTGATCCGGTGCACCTGCTGAGGCAGCTGCTGTGCGCCCAGGATCTCCTGCAGTGCGGCGGCCATCGCGTCGGTGTCCTCGGGCTGGGCCTCCCAGCTGACGTAGATGTCGGCGTCGATCGAGGCCCGCCCGCCGGCGAGGGTGCCCAGGCCGCTCAGCGTGGTGGCCAGCTCGTCGAAGCTCACCGCGGCCGAGACCAGGCTGGCGCCGTCACGCTCGGCGACGACGAAAGTGCTGGGCCCGATCTTCTCGGTGTGCACCCCGGTGAGGCCCTTGTTGCCGTAGTAGCGGCGGGTCAGCACCTCGAGCATGACCGTGTGGTCCGGCTTGTTCCGTTCCAGGCGCTGGCCGAGCAGGCGCACCAGCGGCTCGGTGCTGCGCACCATGTCGGCGATGCGCTCGGCGCGATCGGCGGCGTCGGGATGGGCGTCCAGGTGGGTCAGGTGCCTGCGGACGTTGGTGTAGACCCGGGCACGGTTGCGGCGCAGCAGCGGCTGGCCGTACCAGCCGTACACCAGGCCGCGGCACAGATCCGCGATCACCGGGAAGCGCACCTGGGTGGCCACGACGAGCCGTTCCAGCGTCAGGCCGACCGGCTCGCGCAGCACCTGGTCCGGCATCGGCTCGCGCAGCCACTCGCGCAGCAGCGTGGTGACGACCTCGACGGTGTCCGACGGGCGCTGCTGGGCGAGGAAGATGCGGAACACCGCCGCTTCCAGATCGGGGGTGCGATCCAGTTCGGTGACGCCGTAGTGGCCCAGCGCCGTGGCCAGCTTGGCGCGGTAGGACTCCGACACCCCGGCCCGCTCGACATCGAGGCTCTGCAGGTAGGTGTGGAAGTACTCGCGATCGCTGTGCACATGGCTCTGGCCGTGCTCGTCCTCGGCCGCGCGGTTGTGGCTCAGCGCGGCGAGATCGGCGAAGACCTGGACGAGTTCGAGCTCCTCGGCCAGCGGGCGGTGGTTGGCCGCGACGGAATCGCGCCGCGCGGCGAGGTAGTCGTCGAGGACGCGGCGCTCGTCGTGCGGGTCCACGTCGAAGCCGAGCAGCAGACTGCGCAGATCCTGCAGACCGCGGGCGAGCCGCTCGTGCGCCTGACGCGGGGTCGGCTCGCCGGGCAGGTCGAGATCGACGGTGCCGACGGCTTCGGCCTCGGTGGCCTCGTCGTCGTCGGCCAGCGGCTCCAGGCGCAGCAGCGCCGCGCCGGTCTCGACCTGGGTACCGACGGAGACCGCGCACTCCTTGAGGCGCGCGCGGAACGGCGCGCGCAGCACCGTCTCCATCTTCATGCTCTCGAGCACGAGCACCGCGGCGCCCGCCTCGACCTCGGCGCCGACCTCGACGGGCGTGCCGACCACCAGCGCGGGCGCGGGCGAGCGGACGACGCCGCCCTCGTCCCGGCTGATCCGGTGGGTGACGCCGTCGACGTCGACCAGGTGGGTCGGGCCGTGCGTGCCGGTGATCAGCCGGTAGCGGGTGCCGTTGACGACGATCTGACCGGTGTGCAGGTCGAACCGCTCGAGATCCACGTCGGCGGTGACCAGTTCGGTGCCGGACTCGATACCGACGCGGAAGCGGTGCGCGCCGATGCGGGCGACGCGGACGCGGTAGCTCGCGCCGCGCAGCTTCAGATCGAGCGGGCGGCCGCTCTCGTGCTGTACCTGCGGGCGGCCGCCGGACGCGGTGGAAAGCAGGCGGTGCTGTTCGGCCCGCTCGTCCTCCTCGTAGGCGTCGATGGCCGCGGCGGCGAGCGCGATGGCCGAGTGGCGGTGCGAGACCAGGCGGCCCTCGCCGCGCACGCGGTCGATCCAGCCGGTGTCGGCGCTCGCGTCGATCACCTCGGGCTGGTCGAGCAGGTCGAGCACGAAGCTCTTGTTGGTGGCGCCACCCTCGATGACGACCCGGGTCTGCGCCATCGCGCGGCGCAGCCGGCCGAGCGCCTCGTCGCGGTCGCGGCCGTAGGCGATGATCTTGGCGATCATGGAGTCGAAGTCGGCGGGGATGGTGTCGCCCTCGCTGACACCGGTGTCGACGCGGATACCGGGGCCAGCGGGCAGGTCGAGGCGCACGATGCGGCCGGGTGCGGGCGCGAAGTCGCGGTCGGGGTCCTCGGCGTTGAGCCTGGCCTCGATGGCGTGGCCGCGCTCGACCGGCGGCTCGCCGGTGAGCTTGTTGCCCGAGGCCACCGACAATTGCGCCTGCACCAGGTCGAACCCGGTGGTGAGCTCGGTGATCGGGTGCTCGACCTGCAGGCGGGTGTTGACCTCGAGGAACGCGAACAGCTGCTCACCCGGGTGGTACAGGAATTCGACCGTGGCCGCGCCGCAGTAGCCGACGGCGACGGCGAGCCGCTCGGCCGAGGCCTTGAGTTCGGTGGTCTGCTCGGCGCTGAGCACCGGCGAGGCCGATTCCTCGATGACCTTCTGGTTGCGCCGCTGCACCGAGCAGTCGCGCACGCCCAGCGCCCACGCGGTGCCCTGCCCGTCGGCGATGACCTGCACCTCGACGTGGCGGGCGCCGGTGACGAGGCGCTCGAGGAACACGACGCCGCTGCCGAAGGCACGGGCCGCCTCCTGACGGGTGCGCTCGTAGGCGTCGACGAGTTCGGCCTCGCTGGCGACCTTGCGGATGCCGCGGCCACCGCCGCCCGCGGTCGCCTTGAGCATCAGCGGGTAGCCGATCTCGGCCGCGGCCGCGATGGCGTCCTCGACGGTGTCGACACCGCCGCGGCTCCACGGCGCGACCGGGACGCCGACCTCTTCGGCGAGCAGCTTCGCGCCGATCTTGTCGCCCAGTTTGCGCATGGCCTCGGCGCTGGGGCCGATGAAGGTGACGCCGATGTGCTCGCACAGCTCGGCGAAGGCCGGGTCCTCGGCCACGAAGCCCCAGCCGACCCAGGCCGCGTCGGCCTTGGTGGCGACGAGCGCCTGCTCGAGCACCTTGAGGTCGAGGTACGGGCGCGCGGCGGCCGGGCCGAGGTCGTAGGAGATGTCGGCGGCGCGCACGAAGGTGGCGTTGCGGTCGACGTCGGTGTACAGGGCGACCGTTTCGATCGGTAGCCCGGTCGCCGCTGCCAGATCACGGACGGCGTGGATGAGCCGCATGGCGGCCTCACCCCGGTTGACGATGGCGATGCGGCTGAACACTCGCCGACTCCTTCCATTCCAAGGTCTTGCCCCCGGGCGGGTGCGATTGTCGAATTCGGTCCTGCGCAGTCTGCACTTATCTCACGTATAAGTGAACAGCGTTCGGGGGTTACCCGCACGTATCGATCAGATCACCCGGTCGACGGGGCCACCTCGGACAGCACGGCGCGATCTTCCGGTACGTGTTCGCTGCTCCGTCATGGCGCTCGGCTTGTGCGCGGCAATCGCGGAATGCGGGAGATCTGTCACCGATTCGGAGGCCGGAACACTCAACCGAGCATGTCCTCGATGAGCGCGACGGCCCGCGCCGTGCCGCCCTCGGCGGCGGCCGCCACGCGCAGCCCCGCCACGCGGCGCGCGAGCGCGGGATCGTCGAGCAACGCCGCCAGTGCCGCGCGCAGGGCGTCCGGGGTGGCGTCGGCGGTGTCGACGCGAACCGCGACGCCGAGCTCGACGAGCCGATCGGCGTTCATGAACTGCTCGGCGGCCTGCGGCACCGCGATCATCGGCACCCCCGCCTGCAGGCCCTCGCTCGCGCCACCCATTCCGGCGTGGGTGACGAACGCGTCGGCCTGCGCGAGGATCGCGCGCTGCGGAACCCACGAGTGCACCTCGACATTCGCGGGGATCGCCCCGACCTCGGCCGGATCGGTCGACTTCCCGATCTGGAGCACCACGTGCCAGCCGGGCAGCTCGCCGAAGGCGGCCAGGCAGCTGCGATAGAACTCGGGCCGATGGGTGTAGGCGGAACCGAGCGAGATCAGCAGGACCCGTTCGGCCTCGGCGGGGCGATCCCAGTGCGGCGCTTCGCCGGTCGCGAAACAGGGGCCGACGAAGGTGACCGCGTCGGGGTCGACGCGGTCGGCCTGCGGTTGCATCGCGCGCGGGATCATGGCCAGCGTCCGGGCGGGCGGGCCACTGAAGGCGTCCACGTCGGTGGTGGTGGCGCCGCATTCGGCGAGCCAGTGGGCGAATCGCGCGCGATGCTCGGCGGCGCCGGGCAGCAGGCGGATCGGCGCGGCCACCTCCTGGTCGTAGCCGCGCCAGGCGACGAAGGTCGGCGAGAGCTGGAGGAGCACGCGGTCCTGCCGCTCGGCCAGCGCACGGGCGGCGTAGGCACCGATGTCGTAGAGGTAGAGATCGGCCGGGTCGGAGTCGTAGGCGGCGCGCAGATGCGGCAGGGCGGCGATGGCGTTGCCGAGGAACAGATCCATCGCCGCGATGGGCTCGTCGGGCCAGCTGTTGTCGGCGACGGGCAGGATCGACGGGCACGGCACCAGCTCGGCGCCGGTCCCGGCGATCAGGTCGCCGACGACCGGATCGTTGGCGTAGGTGACGCGGTGGCCACGGCTTACCAGCTCGCGGATGATCGCGAGGCTCGGCAGCACATGACTCACGATCGGTACCCCGATCATCGCGATATGGGCTCCGCTCGGGGTCACCTCGCCGCCTCGAGGTCGGCGATCGAGCCCGACATGATCGCGGGCACGTGGGCGGTGATGCGGTCCAGCGGCCAGTCCCACCAGGCCACCGCGAGCAGGCGGGCGACCTCCGGCTCAGGGAAGCGGGTGCGGATCAGGCGGGCCGGGTTCCCGCCGACGATGCCGTAGTCGGGGACGTCGGCGGTGACGACGGAACCGGTGCTGATGATGGCGCCGTGGCCGATCCGGACGCCGGGCATCACCGTCACGCCGTTGCCGAACCACACGTCGTTGCCGACGATCGTGTCGCCCCGGCTCGGCAGACCGGTGAGCAGGTCGAAGTGGTCGGCCCACGAACCGCCCATGGTGGGGAACGGGAAGGTCGACGGTCCGTCCATCCGGTGGTTGGCGCCGTTCATGATGAACCGGGTACCGGTACCGAGCGCGCAGAACTTACCGATGACCAGCTTCTCCGGGCCGTAGTGGTACAGCACGTTGCGGGTCTCGAAGGCGGTCGGATCATCCGGGTCGTCGTAGTACGAGAACTCCCCCACCTCGATCAGCGGCGAGGTGACCAATGGCTTCAGCAGCACCACGCGCGGCTGCCCCGGCATCGGGTGCAGCACTGCTGGATCGGCGGGAACAGGCGTGGATGGTTCTGGCACTGGCGGGCTCCTTCGCCTACGCTATCGTTAGTGCGACACTTGTCGCACTAACGAGGTTGTCACACCCCTCCCCGACCAGCAAGCGGAATACTCACGATGCCGACCGAACCCTCCGCCGCTCCGGCCCGCCCGCGCCCCGGCGGCCGGACCGCGCGCACTCGCACCCGCGTCCTGGACGCGGTACTCGCCGAACTCACCGAGCACGGCTACGACGCGCTCACCGTCGACGCGGTGGCGGCCCGCGCCGGCGTGCACCGGGCGACGGTGTACCGCCGCTGGCGCGATGTCGGCGGACTGCTCGCCGACCTGTTCGCCGCGGCCGCCGACCTCGACTGGACACCGGCGGACACCGGTTCGCTCCGTGCCGATCTCGCGGCGCTCGGCCGCGAGATCCAGGATTCGCTCACCGCGGAGCCGTCGATCGCGGTTGCCCTGATCGCGCTGTCGTTCCGTTCGGCCGACGCGGCGCGCGCGCTGCGCCAGCTCTGGGCGGACCGCTATCGCCAGTGCGAGGTCATCGTCGAACGCGCGATCGCGCGCGGTGACCTGCGGCCAGATACCGACGCGCGGGCGCTGTTGATCGCAGCGACGGCGCCGGTCTACCACGAGTGCGTCCTGCTCCGGCTCCCACCGGACCCGGCGCTGCCCGAGCGCGCGGCCGAGGCCGCCGCGTGCGCCGCCGAGGCCGGTGTGTTCGCGCGCTGACCCACCACCGGCTCGGCCGGTGCCGAGGTCAACGGGCCGGGAAACGAAGAATCCGGTCGTCGCCGGGGCGGGAATCGCCGCGGCCGTCGGTGTTGGAGGTGGTGAGCCAGAGGGCGCCGTCGGGCGCGACCTCGACCGTGCGGAGCCGGCCGTGGACGCCGCGGAACAGATCGCGGGGGTCGACGAGTTCGGTGCCGGAAATCGTTGCCGCCCACAATCTCTCGCCGCGCAGGGCGGCCACGTAGAGGGTGTCGCCCGCAATGGCGATGCCCGACGGCGAGGCTTCCGCGGTCGGCCAGGTGAGCAGCGGATCGGTGAATCCGCGGTCGGCGCCACCGGCGCCCTCCACCGCGGGCCAGCCGTAGTTGCGGCCGGGTTCGACGAGGTTGATCTCGTCGAGGCGGTTCTGCCCGAACTCGGCGGCGAACAGTCTGCCCGCGCGGTCCCAGGCCAGGCCCTGGACATTGCGGTGACCGCTGCTGTACACCGGGGAGCCCGGCGCCGGATTGTCCGGTGCGGGAGCCCCGTCCGGGGTGAGCCGCAGGATCTTGCCGTTGGGGCTCGCGGGGTCCTGGGCGAGCTCGCGGTCGCCGGCGTCGCCGGTGGCCACGTAGAGCATGCCGTCGGGCCCGAAGGCGATGCGGCCGCCATTGTGGTTGCCCGCCTTGGCGATTCCCGCGAACACCACCGCCGGTGGCTCCCCCTGCCGGAACCGGACGACGCGATTGTCGTCCGCGGCGGTGAAATACGCGTAGACACTCCGTGATTCGGCGTAGTCCGGGGCGAGCGCCAGACCGAGCAAGCCGCCTTCGCCCCGCGCGACGACGCCGGGTATCACGGCGAAGGACTCCGGCGCCCTCCCCGGTGTCACCCGCAGCACGCGGCCGGAATCGCGCTCGGCCACCAGCGCCGCGCCCTCGGGCAGGAACGCCAGCCCCCACGGCACGTCGATACCGGTGGCCACCTCTTCCGGCTGGTTCAGATCGGGCACACCGCCGCGCGCACTCGGCACGGTGGTGGATGCGACGCCCGCCGACGGCGTCGGCGGTTCCGGATCGACACCGCCGCAGCCAACGACCAGCACCGCCAGCGCGGCCGATGCCGCGAGGCGCTCGGACAACCGGACCATGGGCATCGGCGTGCTCTCACTCCGTCGTCGCCGGGGCGGACCGCCCCAGCCTACCGAGGGGTCGTCGCCGTTGCCCCGACAGCGGCCGCCACCTGCGCACCGAGGCCCGCGACACCGCCGAAGGGGCCCTCGGTGTCCGCGGCATAGACCCCGGCGCCGAGCAGGATGTCCAGGACGCTGCCCGCGTCGAGCAGCGCCGCCCGTTCCTCGGGCGTCGCACCCGGCCGGTGCACCGGATCGGGGGCGATGTTCGGATCGTCCAGCGGCTCGGGCTGCGCACGGACCGCCGCGACGACGCGGTGGAACAGCAGGCGATTGTCCGGGTTGCTCGTCCCGGTGAGGAATCCGGTGATGTTGTCCGGATCGATGGTCGCAGGCACCCCGAGCCGCACGATGACCATGTCCCGGCTGGGAACCACCACCAGGAACTGCCCGAGCGCCCCGGAGAAGGCGTAGGCGTCGTGGGGCAGGCCGGGGAAGAGCCGGTGCGGGTACTCCACCGGCATCGGCACGTTCACGCCGCGATAGGTCTCGCCCGCGTTGAGCCACCACAGGAATCCGTAGCCGCCGTTGGCCGCGGTCGGTGTCACCGCCTGCCGCAGGAACTCCCGGTCGATCAACCGCTGCCCGCCCCACGTGCCCTCGCGCAACAGCATCTGCCCGATCCTGGCCAGATCGGCGGGCCGCATGGCCAAGCCACCTGCCACCGAGGTCGTTCCGGCCCTGTCCCGCGACCACACCCAGTCGCCGCGGTCGATGCCGAGCGGCGAGAGCACCTCGGCGTCCACGAAGTCCTGGAAGTCCATCCCGGTCGTGATCTCGATGATCTTCGGCAGCAGGCTCAGCACGGCCTGCGCGTACTGGAAGGTCGTGCCTGGCGCGAAGCGGGCCGGGCTCGCCAGCGTGCGCCCGATGGCGTCGGTGGCCATGGTCGCGATGTCGGCGGGCCAGCTGAAGTGCAGGCCCGTCGTCTGGTTGAGCACCTGGCGCACGGTGATCGCGGCGTGCTCGGCATCGGCGGCCGGGAAGAACGTGCCGAGCGGATCGTCGATGCCGAAGTAGCCCAGTGTCACCGCGCGTCCGACCGCGACCGCGGTGACCCCCTTGCTCGCGCTGAACAGCGGCATCGGCGCGTCCCCGGTCACGCCGTAGTCCCCCACCAGGCAGCCGTGCCGGTAGATCTGGATCGCGTGCGCCCTGGCCTGCGCGCCGAACCGCAGCGCCTCGGCCACCGCCGCGTCGTCCATCCCCACCTGTTCGGGGGCGGCCCGCTCCGGCGCGGCGCCGGGCGCGGACTCGGCGCAGCGGAAATCCGGTGTGGCCGAAGCGATCGGCGACACGGTGACGGACAGCGCCACACCAAGAGCGAGGATCACGGGTGCACCCCGGCCGAGCATCATGGCCGCAGTATGCCGCACACGCCGCGCCGCCGGCCCGATTCGGTCGCCCGACACAGCGTTCGGCCGAATCCACGGTGACACGACCCGGACGGCACCGGCTGGAACGTGCACCTGCGGTACACCCGCCATACCGGCGCCGCCGCCGAATTCGTCAGCGCCCGAATGTGATCCGCGCTCAGCGCAGCGTGACGGTGGTGGGCAGGGAGGCGAAGCCGCGGTTGTTGGAGGAGTGGATCCGCACCAGGTTGTCGGTGTCGATCTCGTAGTCGGCGACCGCGGCGACGATCTCCTGCATGGCAACCCGCAGCTCCAGCTGGGCCAGATTCATGCCGAGGCAGTGGTGGCGGCCCGCGCCGAAGGACAGCGCGGCGCCGGTGTCGCGGTCCAGGTCGAACACGTCCGGGTTCGCGAAGACCGTCTCGTCGCGGTGCGCCGACCCGGTGAGCAGCAGGATCCTGGCGTCGGCCGGAATCTCCACCCCGTGCAGCTCGACCGGAGTCGTGGTTGTGCGCAGCTGGGCCTGGGTCGCGGGGTCCCAGCGCATCGACTCGGCGATCCAGTCGTCGATCCGGCCGTCGAAGGCGGCGCGCCGCTGGTCGGGGTGCAGCGCGGCGGCGTGCCAGGCATTGCCCAGGGTCAGCATCACGGTCTCGATCCCGGCGCCGACCAGCAGGATCAGCACACCGACGATCTCCTCGGGGGTGAGGCGGTCGTCGCCCTCCGCGGCGTCGAGCAGGCCGGAGAGCAGGTCGTCGGCGCGGTCGCGGCTGCGCGCGATGGTCAGCTCGGTGTAGTAGCCGACGAGCGCGCCGATCGCCTGCATCGCCTCCGGGCGCAGGTCGGTGGACTCCGCGTCGGTGTACATGATCTCCATGCCCAGCTTGCGCAAGAGCTCGCGATCCTCCTCTGGCACCCCGACGAGTTCGGAGATCACGTCGGTCGGGAACGGACCGGCGAAATCGGCGATCAGGTCGAAACTGCCGCGTGCGAGCAGCGGTTGCAGTGTGCGCCGGGCGATCTCGCGCAGCCGCGGTTCCAGGCTCTGCACCCGCCGCTGGGTGAACGCCCGGACGACGAGCCCGCGCATCCGGGTGTGCTTGGGCGGATCCATCGCCACGAAGGAGAAGAACTTCTCGGCCTGCGGCCCCCAGAAGGCCGGTTCCATACGCAATCCGTTGGCGCTGGAGAATCGGTCGGAATCGCGCAGCGCGGCGTGGACGTCGGCGTGGCGCGACAACGCCCAGAAGTCGTCGGTGGTGTTGCGGTAGACGGGGGCCTCGCTGCGCAACCTGGCATAGTACGGGTACGGATCGGCGTGGACAGCGAAGTCATAAGGGCTGAACTGCAGGGGCATGGCACGACCGTAGCCGAGAGAAAGGACATGCGCCGTGGACTTCGAATCCGCTGCCGACCGGGTGGATGTCAGCAAACCGCACCCGGCCCGCCGATACGACTACTGGCTAGGTGGCAGCGCCAATTTCGAAGCGGACCGCGCGTCCGCCGACGCGGTCGCCGAGGCGTTCCCGTCCATCCATTTCGCCGTGCTGGAGAACCGGAGTTTCCTGCGCCGCGCGGTGCCCTATCTGGTGGAGACCGCCGGGATCCGCCAATTCCTCGACATCGGCACCGGGCTGCCGACGGCGGGCAATGTGCACGAACTCGCGCAGGGCATCGCCCCGGAATCGCGGGTCGTCTACGTCGACAACGATCCGATCGTGCTCTATCACGCCCGCGAGCTGCTGCACAGCACACCCGAAGGCGCCACCTCCTACATCGACGCCGACCTGCGCGAGCCCGCCACGATCCTCACCCACCCGGCGCTGACCGGCACCCTCGACCTCGACCGGCCGGTGGCGCTGATGCTCTGCGCGGTACTGCATTTCCTCACCGACGCGATGCACCCCTACGACGTGGTGCGCGAACTCTGCGCGGCCCTACCCTCGGGCAGCTACCTCACCATGACCCACGCCACCGACGACCATCTCTCCGTCGAGGACAAGGCGGCCAGCGTCGAGGCGAACGAGCGCAGCGGCGTGCCGTTCCAGCTCCGGTCGACCGCCGAGTTCACCCGGTTCTTCGACGGCTTGGAGCTGGTCTGTCCCGGCATCGTCTCGGTGATCGAATGGCGCCCGACCGAATGGCGCCCGCACCCCCGCAAGGAAGCGGTCTCGATGCTGGGAGCGGTCGCTCGAATCCCGTGACGGGGTATCGCCGCCGCGTAGAATCGGGGGCGATGATCTTCGCCGGTCCGGGAACCGGCGTGGTCTCGGGAGTGGCAGATGAGCGCACCGGACGCCTCCACATCGGGACAGCTGCCTCGGCGACTGCGCCTGTGGGTCACCGCTGGCGTGGTCTTCTTCGTGGCCCTCCTGGTGCTCCCCCGCGTGAACCACGCCTATATCGACTGGTTGTGGTTCGGTGAGGTCGGCTACCGGCGCGTCTGGTCGACCGTGCTGCTCACCGAGGTGGTGCTGTTCGGCACGGTCTCGGTGCTGGCGGGCGGTGTCGTGTTCCTCGCGATGTGGTCGGCCTACCGCGCACGGCCGATCTTCCTGCCCGTCGCGCGCGCCGCGGAGGATCCCGTCGCCGAGGTCAGGGCCGTGGTCCTGCGGTGGCCGCTGCGGATCGGGGCCGGGGTCGCCGCCGGGATTGGGCTGCTGTGCGGGCTCGTTGGCCAGTCGCGCTGGGAGACGGTGCAGCTGTTCCTGCGCGGCGGGTCCTTCGACCAGCGAGACCCCCAGTTCGGTCACGACATCGGCTTCTACGTCTTCGATCTGCCGTTCTACCGGTGGCTGCTGAGCTGGGGGTTCGCCCTGGTGGTGCTGGCCTTCCTGGTTTGCCTGGCCACCCACTATCTCTTCGGCGGCGTGCGGATCGGCGGCGGCTCGCTCCGTCTCAGCGTGGCGGCCCGGGTGCAGCTGGCGATCCTGCTCGGCCTGTTCCTGGTGCTGAAGGTGGCCGCGTACTGGCTCGACCGGTACCAGTTGCTGTCGAGCAGCCGCCGCGAACCCACCTTCGCCGGCGCCGGATACACCGACATCAACGCCGTACTCCCGGCCCGCCTGGTGCTGTTCGCGATCGCGCTGGTGTGCGCCGCCGCGGTCCTCTCCGCCGTCGTGCTGCGCGACCTGCGGGTTCCCGCGATGGCGGGCGCGCTGCTTGTGCTGTCCTCGATCGTGGTGGGCGGGGTCTGGCCGCTGGCGGTGGAACAGTTCTCGGTGCGCCCCAACGCCGCCGACATGGAGAGCCGCTACATCGAACGCAATATCGCGGCCACCCGGCAGGCCTACGGGATCGGCGCCGACCGCGTGGAATACGAGCCGTATCCGGGCGTCGGGTCGAAGCAACCGCCGCAGGTTCCCGCCGACGCGACCACGATCGCCGACATTCGCCTGCTCGATCCGGCCGTGCTCTCGCGCACCTTCACCCAGCAGCAGCAACTCAAGAACTTCTACAGCTTCCCCGATCACCTCGACCTGGACCGCTACCGGGTCGACGGCAGGCTGCGCGATTACGTGGTCGCCGCCCGGGAACTGACCCCGGAGGCGTTGAGCGGCAACCAATCCCACTGGGTCAACCGCCACACCGTCTACACCCACGGCGACGGTTTCGTCGCCGCACCGGCCAACCGGGTCAACGCCGCGGTGCGCGACGCCACGGCCGACAGCTCGGCAGGCAACAGCGGCTATCCCATCTACGCCGTCAGCGACATCGCCTCCCAGCACGCGGGCAACCAGGTGATCCCGGTCGAGCAGCCGCGCATCTACTTCGGCGAGGTGATCGCCAGGACCGATCCGGACTACGCGATCGTCGGCGGCGGCACCGAGCCACGCGAATACGACACCGACGCCACCAAATACACCTATACCGGCGCGGGCGGTGTCCCGATCGGCAACTGGCTCAACCGTTTCGCCTTCGCCACCACCTACACCGAGCGGAACATCCTGTTCGCCAAGGCGATCGGGCCCGAGTCGAAGATCATCTTCCACCGCGATCCGCGCGAACGGGTGGAGCTGGTGGCGCCGTGGCTCACCGTCGATCACAATCCGTATCCGGCGGTCGTCGACGGCCGCATCGTCTGGATCGTGGACGCCTACACCACGATCCAGGGCTATCCCTACGCCGCGCGAAGTGCACTCGGCACGCCCGGCGATGCGGGCGAGGAGATCTCCTACGCGCGCAATTCGGTCAAGGCCACCGTCGACGCCTACGACGGGACGGTCAGGCTCTACCAGGTCGACGCGCGGGACCCGGTGCTGGCGGCGTGGATGCGGGTGTTCCCCGGCACGGTCGAACCGGAGTCCGCGATCAGTGCCGATCTGCGCGCGCACTTCCGGTACCCGGAGGATCTGTTCGTCGTGCAGCGCGACCTGCTCGCCCGCTATCACGTCGACGATCCACGAGAGTTCTTCACCAACAACGCCTTCTGGTCGGTGCCCAGCGACCCGACGGTGGAGGCGAACCCGCAGCAGCCGCCGTACTACGTGTTGCTCGGCGACGCCGACGACGCGCGGCCGTCCTTCCGGCTCACCAGCGCCATGGTCGGGTTCCGCCGGGAGTTCCTCTCCGCCTACATCTCCGTGCGCTCGGACCCCGAGAACTACGGCATGTTCCATGTCCTGCAGCTCCCCACCGACACCCTCACGCAGGGCCCGCAGCAGATCCAGAACTCGATGATCTCCGATACCAGGGTCGCCTCGGAGCGCACCCTGCTCGAGCGGTCCAACCAGATCCAGTACGGGAACCTGATCACCTTGCCGATCGCCGACGGCGGGGTGCTCTATGTCGAACCGCTGTTCACCGAACGGATTTCGACCACGCCCAACGGGTCGACGTTCCCGCAGCTGGCGCGCGTGCTGGTCAGCTATCGGGAGCCGGGGACCGGCGGGGTCAGGGTCGGATACGCCCCGACCCTGACCGAGGCGCTCGATCAGGTCTTCGGCCCAGAGACCGGCGACATGGCTACCGCGCCGGGCGGGGGTCCCGGCGCGCCGCCCCCGCCGGGCAGGCCGCTGCCCGCTCCGGGTGAGCAGCCGGGGCCCCCGGTGCCCCCGCTCGTCGACGACGCCGCGATCGCGCGCCTGCAGGCCGAGCTGGAGGCCGCGCGGGCGGCGCTGGAGCGGCTCCAGCAGCAACTCGACGGGCTGCGCCCGCCGCGGTGATCAGCATCCTTCGAGCGTCGCGCGCGCGAGTTCGCCGACCACATCGGTGACCTCGTGTCGCGTGCGCATCGCCCGCAGCTGGCGACGAGCGCCGTTGCCGCGTTCGCGCAGGGCGGCGATCTCGACGGCGACGAATTCGCGGTCGCCGCACGCGCGCAGCGCGGGGTCGATGCGGTCGAGCAGTTCGCGCAGCAGTTCGCAGTGCGGGACGACGCTGCCCCGGACCGGGTGCAGCAGGTGGCCGTCGAGTCCGCTGTGCGCGGCGTTCCAGTACGCGGCGCGCAGCACCTCCCCCGAGACCTTCGGCGCGGGCTCGCCCCGCTCGATCGCGCGCAGGGCCATCGCGACCGTGCCCCGGATCAGCGCGGCCACCAGGGCCGATTCCGCCGCGGTGGCCGGGATGTCGCTCACCCGGATCTCCACGGTCGGAAACGATTCCGAGGGGCGGATGTCCCAATAGACCATCTTCTTGTCCAGGATGCTGCCGCTGGCGTGCATCATCGCCACCGTGGACTCGTAGTCGGCGAGCGAGCCGAAATACGGCGGCGGGCCGGCACTCGGCCAGCGCCGCCACAGGATGCTGCGCCAGCTCGCGTAGCCGGTCTCCGCGCCACGGTAGATCGCCGAATTCGCGGTCAGCGCGAGCAGCACCGGCAGCCAGGGCCGCACGTGATTGCTGACCTGCACGGCGGTCTCCCGATCGGGCACCGCCACGTGGACGTGGCAGCCGCACAGGCCCTGCTCGTGCGCGAGCATGCCGAAGGTGTGCGCGATCCGCTGATAGCGGGGCGTGTCGGTCACCGGGTAACCGTCGGGAACGGTCGGCGGGACCGCCACCGCCAGCAGCCGGGCGTCGTGCTCGGCGGCGCAGTCGGCGACACGGCGCCGGGTCGTGCGCAGTTCGGCGAGCAGGTCCTCGATCCGGGTGTGCACGCCGGTGCTGGTCTCCACCTGGCAGCGCGTCAGTTCCAGCTGCAGGTCGATGCCGAGGTCGCGGGCCGCCGCGGCGACCTGGGTGTTCTGCGGGGTGGGCGCGCCGGTATCAGGGTCGGTGAGCAGGAACTCCTCTTCGACACCCACGGTCGGGACCCGCACGAGGTCACCCACAGCCACCTCCGCCACAGCTCGGACGCTACCCCCGTTCGGGTCGTGCCGACAGACCCCGCTCAGTCGCGGTGGTGACGGGCCTCGTAGGCGACGCGTTCGGCCTCGGCGCGTTGCCGTTCGGCCGCGTCGGCCAGCTCGGGGTCGAGACCGTGGCTGACCAGCCGGTGCCGCCGGTAGACGTAGGTGAGCGCGACGGTGAAGTAGACCAGCGGCAGGTACAGCAGCGCCATCATCGACAGCCCGATCCACAGCGGGCCCGGCACCAGCAGGAACAGGCACAGCACCGGCACGACGGGCACGAGGAACCGCAGCAGGTAGCGGCGGGTGGCGCCGGGGCCGGTCAGGTCGGCCAGTACCCAGTCGGTCATCGACGGGGGCAGCGTGCCACCGGTGACGTAGCGCACGCGCTGCCAGAGGTTCGGGGTCGTGGCGTTCACAGGTGTTCCCTTTCCGTGGCCTGTCGCGCGGCCGCGTTCACCCGACCGAGGACATCACGTAGTTCTTCCAGATCCGCCAGGCTCACGCCGAGCCGGGCGACGACGGCGGGCGGGATCTGTTCGGCCCGTTCGCGCAGCGCCCGGCCCGCGTCGGTGAGGTCGATGAGCAGGGTGCGCTCGTCGTGCGGGTCGCGGCGGCGGGTGATGAGGCCGGCCGATTCGAGGCGCTTGAGCAGCGGCGAGAGGGTCGCCGAGTCGAGCTGGATCGCCTCGGCGACCGCCTTCACCGACATCGGCGCCTCGCCCCACAGGGCCAGCATCACCAGGTACTGCGGATGGGTGAGCCCCAGCGGTTCGAGCAGCGGCCGATAGACCGCGAGCACCGAGCGGTTGGCCACCGCCAGCGCGAAGCACACCTGCCGATCCAGTCGCAGGGGATCGTCCAGTTGCTGTTCCACGGGCCCGCTCCTTTCTTCGTCTACACAGCATTATGCCACTAACAGTTAGTGCATTAACTGTTAGTGGCATCACCGTGCAGGAAGAGGGCTTCAGTCCTCGTCGACCAGCGGCTCCCCCGCCGCGGCGCGGCGCACCTTCTCCCGGCCGTTGTCCTCCTCGGTGCGCCCCTGTCGCCAGTAGCCGGTGAAGGTGATCGCCCGCTTGTCCACGCCGCGCTCGCGGACGAGTTCGCGGCGCACGAGCTTCACCAAGTTCGCCTCACCGGAGATCCAGGCGTACGGCGCGCCACCGGGAAGCGTTGCGGCACAGACCGCCTCGACGACGGCGGCGCCGTGCGGGCGCGCGCCGCGGTGCACCCAGTCGATGTGCACGTCGCCGCGGGTCTCGAATCGCTGCTCGTCGTCGGGACCGGCCACCTCGATGTAGGCGCGCAGCACGGCCCCGGTCGCCAGCCGTTCCACGATGGCGCCGATCGCGGGGATGGCCGTCTCGTCGCCGACGAGCAGCTGCCAGTCCGGGTCGGGCGGCGGACAGTAGAGCGCGTGCGGCGGGCAGAGCAGCCCGATCTCGTCGCCCGGCGCCGCCGTCGACGCCCAGTCCGAGGCCGGGCCCGCGTGATCGGGATGCAGCGCGAAGTCGATGTCGAGCTCGCCCAGGTCCGGCCGCTGCGCCCGGACGGTGTAGGTGCGCATCGGCGGCCGGACCTCGTCGGGCATGCCGAGATAGCGCTGATACCAGCTCATCACGCCGCCCTCGGCCTCGATCGGCGGCGGCACGACGGGTCGCGCCTGTCCGGGCAGCGGGAAGAACACCTTCGTGTACTGATCCGGCCCGGTGTCGGTGAGTGCGGCGGAATCGGCACAGTCGAACGTGACCCGGACCATGCGCGGCGTCAGCCGCACCACCCGGCGCACCCGCATCGTCGCGTAGGCCATGGTCGGACGTTGCACAGCAGCGGAAGTCATTAGGTAAGCCTAACCTAGATGCCGTCTCGCGGCCATGACGAGACGGCGACCGAGCCACCGGTCGTCATTCCGGCCCGGGTTTCAGCGGGCGGCGCTCAGCGCGCGGAATCGCTCAGCGGTCGTCGGGGTCCGGCGGCAGCGCGAGGCCGGAGATCAGCTGCTCGACGACCGCGCGGGCTGACGCCGTGTCGGCGGGCGCGTCGGTGGCGGCCAGGAACTGGGCGGCCTCGTCGAGCGCGCCGACGAGTATCAAAGCCAGCGGCCGCACCGGCTGACGCCGGACCCGGCCCGCGGCCATGGCGCCGGCCAGCGCGTTCTCCACCAGGCCGATGGTGTGGCGCAGCTCGATCTCGCGCCACCGGCTCCAGCCGAGCACCGCGGGCGCGTCCAGCAGCGCGATGCGGCGCACGTCCGGCGCGGTGGACGCCTCGAGCCAGGCCAGGCAGCCGACGATCAGGCTCGCGATCGGATCGGCGGCCCGTGCCGCGGCGACCGCGGTGGCGATGACCTCCACCAGGTCGCGTTCGAGGTCTTCGAACACCGCCTCGAACAGGTCGCGCTTCTCGCTGAACTGGTGGTAGAGCGCGCCGCGGCTCACTCCGGCGGCCTCGGCGACCGCGATCGTGCTCACCGCGCCGTACCCGTGGCGCCCGAACAGTTCTCGCCCCGCGCGGACGACGGCGGCCCGGGTCGAGGCCGAGCGTTCGGCTTGGGTGCGGCGGTCTGGGGTCATGGCGACGTAGAAGTCTAGGCCAGGACCGCCTTGACCGCCCTCCGCGCGTCCGGGAACATTCAGTCATCCTGTTTGTATCTTGGAAAGGGCTCCGGCCATGTCCGATGCCACCAAAGATCTCTTCGAGCGCTACCACGCCTGCTGGGCCGACCGCGACCCCGACCGCATCGTCGAATTGCACACGCCCGACTCGGTGTTCCATCTGCACTCCGGCGGCACGCCCGCGCGGGGGCGCGACGAGATCCGCACCGCCGCCGCGGAGACCTTCGCCCTGGTCCCCGACCTGACCTTCACCCAGGTGAGCCTGCGGGTCGGCGACGATTTCTGGGTGGTGCAGTGGACACTGTCGGGCACGTCGGTGACCGGCGGCGCGGTCGACGTCGACATCGCCGACGTGGTGTTCGTGGACAACGGCGCGGTGCGCGAGAAGCACACCTACGTCGACGGCGTCGCGATGCAGGCCGCGCTGGCCGTGCCCGCCGAAACCGCCTGAGCCGCACCGGCTAGTCCAGGCAGAACTCGTTGCCCTCGGGGTCGGCCATGACGATGTGACCGAACCCGAGCGGCGGCTCCGGCTCGAATCGCGCGAGCCGGGTGGCCCCGAGGGCGAGCAGCCGCGCGCTCTCGGCTTCCAGCGCCGCCATCCGCTCCTCGCCGTGCAGTCCCGGCGCGACGCGCACGTCGAGGTGGAGGCGATTCTTGGCGGTCTTGCCCTCGGGCACCCGCTGGAAGAACACCCGCGGACCCGCGCCAGCGGGGTCCTCGATGGCCGAGCGTGTATTGCGCTGCTCCTCGGGCACCCCGGCGCGCGCGAGGAACTCGTCCCAGGCCGCCAGCGGATCGGCGCCGGCGGGCAGCTCCATCCCGGGCGGGGCCGGGTGCTCGTACCCCAGCACGTCGCGCCAGAAGCTCGACAGGGCGCGGGGGTCGGCGGCGTCGACGGTGATCTGCACGGTGCGGCTCATCGTATTCCTCCGTTCGCGTAGTCGATCGCGGAAACTATGGCGGTGGTGACGGTTTCGGGTGCCTCGACCATCACGAGGTGGCCCGCGTCGGCGACCTCGACGTCGCGCACCGGGCGCAAGGTCGCGTTCAGCGCCGCGCCCGCCCGCGCGGAGAGCACCTTGTTGCGCAGTCCCCAGATGGTGGTGACGGGCGGGAAATCGGCGGGTGGGACGAAGGAGTCGAGTTCGGCCAGGCGGGGGATCTCCCGGGAGATCGCGGCGGTGACCATCAGGCGCCGCGGCTCGGTCCACCGCCGGCGCAGATGCGCGACGGTCTCCCGCGTGTGCGCGCCGCCCGCGCCGAGTTGCTCGGCCACGATCAAGCCGGCGAGCGGGCCGGGCACGCGCACCCTCGCGAGGAGCCGGTCCAGCTGGACGTGCCTGCCGAGCACGGCCGCCCATCCGGTATGGGTGGGGCTCAGGGTCGCCGGGGTGAGCGGGCTGCTGAGCACCAGCGAGCGCACCAGTTCCGGGTGGCGGCGGGCGAACAGCAGGGCCAGCGCGCTGCCGAAACAGTGCCCCACCAGGGTGATGTCGCGCAGTCCCTTCGCCGCGACCAAGGCGTCGAGGACAGCCAGGTGCTTCGCCAGGGTGTAGCCGGTGTCGGGGGCGTCGGACTCGCCGTAGCCGAGCAGGTCGATCGCGATCACCTGGTGCGCGTAGCGCAGATCGTCGATCTGCGCACGCCAGATGGTGCGATCGCCACCGAGATTGTGCAGGAAGACGATCGGTGGCCCGAAGCCCTCCTCGTCATAGGCGATGGAGGTGCCGTCCACGTCGAGAAATGGCATCGCCGATGCCCCCTTCCAGGGCACGCACGCCGTCGTGCGCGTCCACCTCGACGCTAGCCGAACAGGGCGCCGATTTCCGGCCGATTCGCCTGATCATCGCTGTTTCGACACGGGCGGGCCGGGCATCCGGACGTTGCAGACCCGAGCACCACGATCAGGGAGGTCGCATGACCAACCACGCAGCGGGCGGCCCGTTCCGGCGCCATCGCCTCGCTCTCGCCCTCGCCGCCGTCGCTCTCGGACTCACCGCGTGCGGCACCAGTACCGAACCGGTGGACCCCGCCGCGCCGACGCCCAGCGACAAGCCCGAGGTCAGCCCGGCGGCCGCGACCGACCTGTGTGACATGCTGCGCGCGGAGATCGGCAACTGGCAGCAGCAGGGACCGACCGTCGCCCGGGTGTCCTACAACGGCACCGTGCACAACTGGGCACTGCGCCACGGCGCGGTCAATGTCGCGCTCACCAGGAACCGGGCCGTCCTCGACACCGTGACCAGCGAGCAGTGCCCCGACGTGCGCGATCAGGTGATCGCCGCACTCGACACCCCCGATCTCGCCACCGGCCTGCTCGGCTACTGAGGCGCGGATCGGGCGGAGGTGGTGCGGCGAACAAGTCTGCGGGGCCCATCCGCCGCACCACCGCCACGAACACTACCAATAATGTTGCCCCGCACCATAATTCGCGTGTAGCGCGAATATCGCCAGCTCCCGACACATTTCGAGACGGTAACGAAGCACTGGTACGGTGTCCGGGATCGCCGACAAGCGCAGGTAGGCGAGCACGGACAGGACCGGGCTCGTACACGTTCGCGTCGAATGGTGCAGCGGTACAACCACTTCGGCCGGACAACAGCGGCGAGACGGCTCGCCGGAAGGACCGGCGGGGTACCGGCCACCTGGATCTTCGGTCGGTGACGGCAAAGGAACCGATGACTCCGACACTCGCGGTCCTCCTGTTCGGTATCGCCACCCTGGTTCTGCTCGGCGCGGTGAGCGTCGCGGTGCTGGCGCTGCGCAACGAACGCCGGGTCCGCGCCCGGCTCGACGTGGCCGAACGCGAACTCTTCGCCCACGAGGAGGCGATGACCCGGCTCGTCGAGCTCACCCTGCCGCGCATCTCCGACGCGGTACGCCGCGACGTGGAGCCGGTGGTGACCGCGGAAGTGCCCGCCCCGCTGCAGGGTTCGCCGTTCGCGCAGAAACTCGCCAGGATCGCCGCCGCGCACGCCGAGGACCTGTACCGGCTGCGCCACGACACCGCCGCCGAGGTCGAGCGGGCCGCCGAGGAGCGCACCGTGGCGCTGGTCGAGTCCGCTGAGACCGCGGCGCGCGCCCAGGTCGCCGCCGACGCCCGCGCAGCCACCAGCAGCGCGGTGCGCGCGTTCGGCACCACCGTCGTCAGCCTCGGCGCCGATGTCGGCCAGGTGGTCAGCAACGCGCTGCGGGAGAATCGCAACGACGAGGTCTACGCGGTGCTGAGCCGCATCGATCACACAGTGCAGCAGATGATCCGGCAGGCCCAGTCCTACGTGATCGTCTCCGGCGGCCTGCCGGGCAGGCGCTGGCCGCAGCAGACCGTCACCGAGGTGATCGGCGGCGCGACCAGCCGCGTGCGCGACTACCTGCGGGTGCGGACGGGCAGCTGCGACCAGGTCATCGTCAGCCGAGCCGTGGAACCCCTCGTGCACACCGTGGCCACCCTGCTCGACAACGCGCTGCGGTATTCGCCGCCCTCGTCGTTCGTCGACATCAGCTTCCAGGAGGGCCATCACGGCGTCACCCTGATCATCGACGACGCGGGCGTGCGGATGAGTCAGGAGCAGATGGAGGAAGCGCGCCAGGTGCTGTCGGGTGAGCGGGTCGTCGACATCAACTCCCTCGGCCCCTCCCCCCGCGTCGGCTTCCCCGGCGTGGCCGCGCTGGCCCGCCGCTACGGCTTCGCCGCCTACGTCGACGGCCCCAACATCTACGGCGGCACCCGCGCGATGGTCTTCATCCCGGCGGCGCTGCTGGTGAGCGCGGCCGAACTGCGCCGCCCCGAACTCGAGCAGCCCGAACCGGAGCCCGAGCCCGCGACACCGGAACCCGCCGCGCCGGTGGCAGCACCCGAGCCCGCGCCGGAACCCGTCGCCGTGGCGCTGCCCGAACCGGAGACCACCGGACGGCACCGGCCACCGGCCGAGGCACCCGCCGCCGAGACCTCGATCGGCGACTACGCCAGGACCACCGGCGGGCTGCCGAAGCGGCGGCGCCGCGGCGTCACCCCGCTCGACGAACGCACCGACACCGCGGAGAACCCCGGCAGGCCGGAACTGGCCGCCGCCTGGCACAGCGGTTCCCGGCTCGGCCGCGCCGCGGCCGAGCAATCGACGGAAGGACAGGACATCCGATGAGCACCCCGATCGCCGACAGCACCAACCGCCTCGCCTGGTTACTCGACGGTCTAGAGCTCGACGGGGTCCGCTTCTCGGTCCTGCTGTCCGACGACGGGTTACGCATGGCCCACTCCCCCGGCATCACCCGCGACGAGGCCGAGCGCTTCGCCGCCGCCGCCTCTGGCCTGCGCTCGCTGGGCAAGGCGCTCGGCGAGTTCTGCGGTCCGGCGGGAAACCCCGTGCGCCAGAACATGACCGAGTACGACAACGGCATGATCCTGATCACCTCGGCGGGCGCGGGCGCGCAGCTCGGCGTCGCCACCACCAGCGAGGTCGACCTCGCGCTGGTCGCGCACCGGATGAACGAACTGGCCACCCGGGTCGGGCGGGAACTGGGCGTGGCGCCGCGGCACGAAGGCGCGCGCCATGACTCCTGATCACGCAGCCCCCACCCTGGTTCCCTCGAGAGGAGAACACGCCGTGCCGCTGGAAGCCGCGCCGCACCCCGATCCCACCCGTTTCCCGGTCACCCCGGATTCGCGCGACGGCCAGGACCGGGTCCCGCTGTACTCACCGGAGTTCGCCGCCGACCCGCAGAGCGCCTACCGGGCGATGCGCGACCGCTGGGGTTCGCTGGTGCCCGTCGACCTGGTACCCGGTGTCCCCGCCACCCTGGTGATCGGATACCGCACCGCGGTACAGATCCTCAACGACCCCGACCACTTCCCCGCCGACCCGCGGATGTGGCAGCGCGGCATCCCGGTGGACTGCCCCGTTTACCCGATGATGCGCTACCGCCCCAACGCGATCCGGACCAGCGGCGCCGAACACGTGCGCTACCGCCAGGCCACGGTCGCCGGGCTGGCGGGCGTCGACCTGTACCGCCTGCACCGCACGGTGGAACAGATCGCCATGCCCGTGATCAACGGGTTCTGCACCGACGGTTCGGCGGACCTGTTGGGCCAGTACGCCTATCCGGTGATCTTCGCGACGATCAACGCGATGCTCGGTGTGCCCGACGACCTCGGCGGCGACATCGCCACCGGCATGGGGCAGATGTTCGAGGGCGGCGAGACCGCGGTGCGCGGCGCGCAGATGATGGAGAACGCGCTCTACGACGTGATCCGGCTCAAGCAACGCGAGCCGGGCGACGACATCGCCACCCGCCTGGTGCAGCACCCCCAGCAGCTCAACGACGAGGAGCTGATGAACCAGCTGCTCACCATGTACGGCGCCGGGATCGAGCCGATGCTCAACCTGATCCTCAACACCATCCGGCTGATGCTCACCGACCACCGCTTCGCTGGCAGCCTGCTCGGTGGCAGCCTGTCGACCCGCGACGCGCTCGACGAGGTGCTCTACACCGACCCGCCGATGGCCAACTTCTGCACCACCTACCCGCGGCAGCCGATCCTGGTCGACGACGTGTGGCTGCCCGCCCACCAACCGGTGGTGATCAGCATGGCCGCCTGCAACAACGATCCCTCGATCGGCACCGGCGACTTCCTGGACAACCGCGCCCATCTGGCCTGGAGCACCGGCCCGCACGGCTGCCCGGCGAAGTCGCCCGCCTATCTGATCGCCCAGGAGGCGATCGACCAGCTGCTCGACGCGCTGCCCGAGCTGGAGCTGGCGGTGCCCGAGAGCGAATTGGTGTGGCGCCCAGGGCCGTTCCACCGCGCGCTGGCCGGGCTGCCGGTGCGGTTCCCGAAGACGCCGCCCCTGGCGATGCCCGCGAGCTGACCGCGGTCCCGCTCGGCCACCCGGCCGAGCGGGACCGTTCGCGCTATGCGCCGTGCAGGTGCACCGGCAGGCGGGCGTGCCCGTTGGAGATGAAGCTGGGCACGGTGCCCAGCTCGGCGACCGGCGCCGCGAAGCGCATGTCGGGGAACCGCTCGAACAGCGCGGGCAGCGAGACCAGCGCCTCGAGCCGGGCCAGCGGCGCGCCGAGGCAGTGGTGGGCGCCGTGGCCGAACGCCTGGTGCGACTTGTCCGCCCGCGTCGGGTCGAACTCGTCGGCGGTCGCGCCGTGCCGGGCGGGATCGCGCCCGGTTCCGGCGTAGCTGGCCAGAATGGCCTCGCCCTGCGCGATGCGCACACCGTCGATCTCGATGTCGGACACCGCGAAACGCAGCGGCAGGTGCGCTACCGGCGACTCGTACCGCAGGGTCTCCTCCACCAGATCCGCCCAGGTGATCTCGCCGCCGCGCACCTTCGCCAGCACCTCGGGCCGGGTCAGCAGAGCGGTGATGGCCTGGTCGAGCAGGTTGACCGTGGTCTCGTGGCCCGCCGAGATGACCAGCAGCAGGGTGCCGATCAGCTCCTCCTCGGTGAGCTTGCCGTCCTCGTCCTCGTCGCGCTGGGAGACGAGCAGGCTGGTCATGTCGTCACCGGGCTGCTCGCGGCGCAGCGCGACGAGTTCGCCGAGGATCCGGTACATCTCCATGTAGTTGGCCTGCGACTGTTCCGGCGTGAGCGTGGTGTCGAAGATGCCGTCGACACAGGTGCGCAGGCCGGGGCCGAGCGATTCCGGCACGCCCATCAGTTCCGAGATCACCTGGATCGGCAGCGGGTACGCGAAACCCTCACGCAGATCGACGGTTTCGCCCGCCGGCGTGGCGGCCAGCGCGTCCAGCAGCTCGGTGGTGATCCGCTCGACCTGGGCGCGCATGGCCTCGGTGCGGCGCGCGGTGAACGCGGGCGCCACCAGCCGGCGCAGGCGCCGGTGCTCGGAACCGTAGGCGGTGAACATGTTCGACACCGCGACCCACAGGTACAGCGGCCAGTCCGGCGGGATCTCCCCGGCGACGAACGCGGGCCAGTGCTGGGAGGCGTCCTTGGACACGCGGGGGTCGATGAGCAGCTTCTCCAGCAGCGCGGCGTCGGTGATCGACCACGCCTCCACCCCACCGGGCAACTCCACCCTGGTGGCAGGGCCCTGCGCACGGATGCGCGTGATCTCGCCCTGGATGTCTTCCCCCGTCGGATCGATTACCAACCGATTCGCTACCGATTCCACCATGAAACCTCTCGATCACCGGTGTTCCCACCGATCCCAGTGCAGGCGATCGCATCGAAACATCTTGCAATACCGAATCTTCCGATTCGGTTAGCGATGCTACCGGTCACCCTGCGCCGTCGCAGCGAGTCGGGCCGAACTCCGAGACCGACCAGTCGGACCTCGACGGACCTAGGAGGCCTCCTCGACGAGGGCGTTCGCACCCTCGGCGGATTGGATGCGCAGGGCGAACCGGAAGCCGCAGGCGGTGTCGAGCGAGGCGGTGCTCCGGTCGGCGGCGGGGACGGTACGGACGTCGATGCTGACGTCGAGGTCGTCGAGGCCCGCGTGGAAGCTCTCCGCCATCCAGAACTCGGCGTGCGCCGCGGTGCGTCCGGCCAGGACATCATCGGATTCGGGCTGGAAGTCGCTGTGGCGCACACAGATCGGGGTGTGGCCGTCGGAGTCGGGCGGCAGGTAGAGCACGACGGGACCGTGCATCTCGGTCAGCAACCGCAGCAGCCTGCCGGCGTCCTCGGTGGTGGCCACCGCCCGGTGACGGTGGGCCGGGTTGCGGATGTGCGGCGGGCGTTCGCGGTGTGCGGACCCGGCGTGGTTCGGCATGGTGCGCTCCTTGCAGATCGTCGACTGGTCGTGTTCGCCAGACACTATGGGTGGCCAAGGTTGGTCCAAGGTTGGTCCAGGGTCGGTGCGGAATCCTGCGGCGTCCGCGGTGTTGTCACGGGTATGACCCCGACACCGGCTTCGGTCCGCTTCTCGATCCTGGATCGCTCGCGCGTACGGCGTGGGCAGTCCGCTGCCGACGCACTGCGCGAGACCGTCGATTTCGCGATTCTCGCGCAGCGGTGGGGATTTCACCGATTCTGGGTCGCCGAGCACCATAGCGTGCCCGGGGTCGCCGGGACGAGTCCCACCGTGCTGGCGGCCGCGGTGGCGGCGGCGACCACCCGGATCAGGGTCGGCACCGGCGGGGTGATGCTGCCCAATCACCGGCCGCTGGTCGTGGCCGAGCAGTTCGGCGTGCTGGGCGCGCTGTTTCCCGGCCGCGTCGACATGGGCCTCGGCCGCTCGGTGGGCTTCACCGACGGCGTCCGGCGGGCACTGGGCCACGATCTCGCGGACGCCGAGGATTTCGACGCCGACCTGGCCGAGCTGCTCGACTATTTCGACCACGGCCGCGCCGGGGTGCACGCCGAAGCCGCCGAGGGCGCCCGGATCCCGGCCTTTCTGCTGGCGACCGGCGCGGGCGCCGAGCGGGCGGCGCGGTTCGGGCTGCCGCTGGTGATCGCCCCGGTCGGCGGCCCGGACGCGATGGCGCGGGCGATCGAGCGCTACCGGGCCGGGTTCCGGCCGTCCGCGCGAGCCGAGGCGCCCTACGTCGTGGTGTCGGCGACGGTCATGATCGCCGATTCGGCCGAACAGGCGCACCGGCTGCTGCTCCCCGAGGCCTGGGCGAGCGCCTACTCGCGCACGCGCGGCGAGTTCCCCGCATTGATTCCACCGGAGGACGTCGGGACGATGGCGATGACCGCGCGCGAGCGGGACCTGTTCACCCAGGCGCTCGGCGACCAGATCCACGGCACCGAGGACGACGTGGCCGAGGCGCTGGAGGACCTGATCACCCGCACCGGCGCCGACGAGATCCTGGTCCACACGAGCACTTTCGACCGCGCGGCCCGCCGGGAATCGCACGAGCGGCTGGCCCGGCTGGTCGGCCTCGCCGCCGGGTGATCATTCGCCGCGACGAAATTCCCCCGGATCGTTTGTCTCGCAAAACAACCCGTGCCGAATTCGACAGAAATTCGCGCGATCCCGGTCCCGTGACGTCCCTCACGCCGAAACCGCCATTCCGGGTATCCCGCGTCGGCGGCGGACCGCGACACCGCGGTTAACTGCACGCTTGCCATACCGCCATGTCATTCACCCTCACGCTCGTCCATGCCACCATCCCATGATTTGCTCTGTCACCCGAATCGCGGCGCACAGTTGTGAAGACGCACAGAAGTCGCGGTGCGCGAGCGACTTTCACCACAACCGCGACACTCCTACTGTCCGGTAACGTCCACCGGCATCACCGGTCGCCAGTGACGTCGCCGCGTCCGCCCGATGTATTCAGGAGTTCCCGTGTCGCATTCACGTTTCGAGTCGCTCGGCGCATATCTTCCGTCGAATATCGTCTCCACCGCGGAATTGATTTCGCGATTGAAAGTTCCGCCCTCGTTCGATCTGGAGAAGATCACCGGGATCAAGGAGCGCCGGTTCCGCGACACCCGCCCCGGCAGCGTCGAGGACTCCTTCGCACTCGCCATGGCCGCGGCGCGGGACTGCCTGTCGCGGTCGCGGTACGGGGCCGCGGAACTGGACGTGATCATCTCCTGTTCGATCACCCGCAGCAATCAGGGCACCCGCATGTACCTGGAGCCCTCCTTCGCCTCGACGATCGCGGGCGCCCTCGGCGCCGAGCAGGCGATCACCTTCGACGTGTCCAACGCCTGCGCCGGCATGCTCACCGGCACCTACCTGCTCGACCGGCTGATCAGGGACGGCGTGGTCCGCAACGGCATGGTGGTCAGCGGTGAGGCGATCACGCCGATCGCCGAGACCGCCGTCGAGGAGATCTCGGAGAAGTACGACCTGCAGTTCGCGTCGCTGTCGGTGGGCGACTCGGGCTGCGCGGTGGTGCTGGACCAGGCCACCGACGAATCCGACATGATCCACTACGTCGAATTGTTCACCGCCGCCGAGCATTCGCACCTGTGCCTCGGCATGCCGAGCGACAAGTCCGCCGGGATCGCCCTGTACACCGACAACCGCAAGATGCACAACGAGGCCAGGTTCCTGCTGTGGCCGGACGCCCAGCGCGACTTCCTCGACGAGCGCGGGGCCGGCTTCGCCCATGAGAGCTTCGACTACATCATCCACCACCAGTTCGGCGCCGCGGCCGTGCCGTACCTCAACGCGGTCGCCGCCCGCGAGTTCGGTACGCCGATGCCGCCGGACCTGAACGTGATCGAGAAGTACGGAAACACCTCGACCACCTCGCATTTCATCGTGCTGCACGATCAGCTCGCCGCGGAGAACATCGCGGCGGGTTCGAAACTGCTGATGGTTCCCGCCGCCTCGGGCGTCGTCGCGGGATTCCTGTCCACCACCATTTCTTCGCTGAAGGTCTGAGGTTTCGTCATGGGCGTGTGTATCCGAGCAACCGGCACCGGCGCGGGCGCCGCGAGCCACAGCATCGTCGAGCTGAGCGGCCGTGCCGCACGAGAAGCGGTGCGGCGGGCCGAGATTCGTCCCGACCAGGTGGGCGTGCTGATCAACACCGGCGTCTTCCGCGACGCCAACACCATGGAACCCGCCGTCGCGGCGCTGATCCAGAAGGCGGCAGGCATCGGGCTCGACTACACCCGGAACGATCGGCGCACCTTCTCCTTCGATCTCATGAACGGCGCCGTGGGGGTGCTCAACGCCGTCCAGGTCGCCTCCTCGGTGCTGCGCACCGGCGGCACCGAGCACGTGCTGATCGTCGCGGGCGACACCCATCCCTCGCTCACCCGGTCGGCGGCGGATGCCGAATTCCCCTACGCCGCGACCGGTGCCGCGCTGCTGCTCGAACAGGTCGACGGGCCCGAAGGATTCGGGCCGGTGCACCTCACCCGCTCGTCGGGCAGTCCCGCGGAGCTGGCCTACGTCGACGTCGCGACCATGGGCACCGTCGGCCGCGGCCTGATGACCGTCGAGCGCGACGACGATTTCGAGGACCGGATCCTGGGGGTCGCCACCGAGGTCGCCCGCACGGCGCTCGCCGAGACTCCCGTCGAGGTCGCCGATCTCGCGCTGATCGCCTCGACGCCGACCCCGCACTTCCCGAAACGGCTCGCCGACGCCCTCGGCATCGACCAGCACGCGGTGCGCGTCCCCGATCTGACCGACGGCGACCCGCACACCGCCGCGCTGCCCCTGGCCTACGACCGCGCGCTCGCCGAAGGCTCGCTCGCGGGCCGCACCCATGTGCTGTTCGTCGCGGCGGGCGCCGGACCGTCGGCCGCGGCCGCGCTGTATCGCCTCCCCGCGGAGCCGCGCGCGTGAGCACCGCGACGTACTGGCAGCCCATCGACGGCTTCCGCCGCTTCGCCGCCGCGGAACCCGACCGCGCCGCGGTGATCTACCCGGACGGCACGACCGCCGCGGGGACGCCGGACTACCGGCGGATCACCTACCGCGAGCTGGATCGCTGGTCGGACACCATCGCCGAGCAGCTCACCGCGGCCGGCGTCGGCAGCGGGACCCGCACGATCGTGCTGGTGCTGCCGAGCCCGGAGCTGTACGCGATCCTGTTCGGGCTGTTGAAGATCGGCGCGGTGCCGGTGGTGATCGACCCGGGCATGGGGGTGCGCCGGATGGTGCACTGCCTGCGCGCCGTCGAGGCCGAGGCGTTCATCGGCATCCCGCAGGCCCACGCCGTGCGGGTGCTGTTCGCGCGCAGCTTCCGTCAGGTGCGCACCACCCTCACGGTCGGGCGGCGCTGGTTCTGGGGCGGCCCGGCCCTGCGGGACTGGGGCCGGAACCCCGCCGGACCGCTGCCCGAGCGGGTGCCCGCCGCACCGGAGGATCTGCTGATCATCGGTTTCACCACCGGCAGCACCGGGCCCGCCAAGGCGGTCGAGCTGACCCACGGCAACCTCGCCGCCATGGTGGAGCAGGTGCACGCGGCCCGCGGGAACACACCGCCGGACACCTCGCTGATCACCCTGCCGCTCGTGGGTGTGCTCGACCTGCTGCTCGGATCGCGCTGTGTGCTGCCACCGCTGATCCCGAGCAAGGTCGGGTCCACCGATCCCGCGCAGGTCGTCGACGCCATCCGGACCTTCGGGGTGCGGACGCTGTTCGCCTCCCCCGCGGTGCTCATTCCGCTGCTGGCGCATCTGCGCGCGCACCCGGTCGAGCTGAGTACGGTCGCCAGCGTCTTCTCCGGCGGCGCGCCCGTCCCCGACTGGTGTGTGGCGGGACTGCGTGAGGTGCTCGGACCCGACGCCGAGATCTACGCGGGCTACGGCTCCACCGAGGCGCTGCCCATGTCGACCATCGAATCCCGCGAACTCCTCGACGGTCTGGTCGAGCGGGCCAGGCGGGGTGAGGGGACCTGTATCGGCCGCCCGGCCGACCGGGTCGAGGTGCGGCTGCTCCCCGTCACCGACGATCCGGTGCCCACCTGGGACGGTGTCGAGAGCCCGCGCGGTCCCGGCGCGGTCGGTGAGATCGTCGTCGCCGGACCGAATGTCAGCACCCGGTACTACTGGCCCGCGGCGGCGAACGCGGCGGGCAAGATCGCCGACGGTGACCGGATCTGGCACCGCACCGGCGATCTGGGCTGGATCGACGAGCAGGGCCGGATCTGGTTCTGCGGCCGCAAGAGTCAGCGCGTGCGGACCGCGCGCGGGCCGATGTTCACCGTGCAGGTGGAGCAGGTGTTCAACGCGGTGGACGGGGTCGCGCGCAGCGCGCTGGTCGGCGTCGGATCGCCCGGTGCGCAGCGCCCCGTGCTGTGTGTCGAACTGGAGCCGGGCGCCGACCGCACCGCCACGCTGACCCGATTGCGCACCCGCGCCACCGAATTCGAGACCGTCGAGCCGATCACGGAGTTCCTGGTGCATCCGCGCTTCCCGGTGGACATCCGGCACAACGCCAAGATCGGGCGCGAGCAGCTCGCCCGCTGGGCGACGAAACAGGTGGAGGCGAAGCGATGAGGGTGCTGGTCACCGGCGCGTCCGGTTTCCTCGGCGGCGCGATCACGCGCGCCCTGGTCGCCGACGGGACTCACGAGGTGTCGATCCTGGTGCGGCCCACCAGCGTGCTCGACGATCTCGGCGCCGCGCGCGAGCGGGTGCGGCTGGTGTACGGCGATCTCGCCGACCCGGCCTCGCTGCGCGATGCCGCCGTGGGCGTCGACGTGGTGATCCACAGCGCGGCGCGGGTCGACGAACGGGGCACCAGGTCCCGCTTCTGGCTCGAGAACGTGCGCGCCACCGAGGAATTGCTGGCCGCCGCCCGGCGCGGCGGGGCGAGCCGTTTCGTGTTCATCTCCAGCCCCAGCGCCCTGATGGATCGCGACGGTGGCGACCAGCTCGACGTCGACGAGTCGCTGCCGTATCCGAGCCGGTATCTCAATCACTACTCCGAGACCAAGGCGGCCGCCGAACGCGCGGTCCTCGCGGCGAACACCCCGGAGTTCACCACGCTCGCGCTGCGCCCGCGCGCCATCTGGGGCGCGGGTGACCGGTCGGGTCCCATCGTGCGGCTGCTCGGCCGGACGGCGGCGGGCCGGCTGCCCGACCTGTCCGCCGGGCGGACGGTGCTGGCCTCGCTGTGCCATGTCGACAACATCGTGCGCGCGTGCGAGCTGGCGCTCACCGCGACGGCCGTCGGCGGGAAGCCGTACTTCATCGCCGACGCCGAGCGGACCGACGTCTGGGGATTCCTCGGCGAGGTCGCCACCCGGCTCGGCTACCAGCCACCCACGCGGCGCCCGAATCCGCGCGTGCTCGCCGCCGTTGTCGCCGCGATCGAGACGGTGTGGCGGATTCCGGCGGTGGCGACGCGCTGGTCACCGCCGCTGTCGCGCTACGCCGTCGCGCTGATGACCCGCAGCGCCACCTACGACACCGCCGCCGCGCGCCGCGATCTCGGCTACGCACCGGTGACCGATCGTGACACCGGGCTCGCCGCATTCCTGAGCTGGCTCGAGACGAGCGGCGGCATCGAGTCGCTCACCGCCGACCTGCGATAGTCACCGCCCGATCCTTCCGGAGGCAAACATGAACGGCGGCAGCGTCTTCCGTCGACCGATCTCGACCACCGAGCGCATGTACTTCCCCATGCGGGAACTCGCGCCACCGTTTCTCATGCAGCTGGTCATCCCCGGGGACGGCGAGATCGACCCGGAGCGCTTGCGCCGGGCGGTGGCCACCGCGGCGGCCGTCACGCCCGGCGCCCGCCTGGTGCGGCGCGGCACCGACTGGGTCGACAGCGGCATCGCGCCCGCTGTGCGGGTGGTGCCGGGACACGTGCTGTGGGCGCCGGAACTCGAGACCGATCCCGTGCTCACCAGCCCGATCGGCCCCACCCCCGAGTCCACCGTGGAGGTGCTGCTGCTCACGGGCGCACCGGTGACCCTGATCTTCCGGGTCTTCCACGGCGTGATGGACGGCATGGGCATGATGCTGTGGGCGACCAACGTCCTGCGCGCCCTGCGCGGGGAGGACCCGGTCCCCCAGCGTGACCCGATCGCCGACCAGGAACTCGTGGGGCGGCTCGGCGCTCCCGGCAAGCCGACACCGATGGTGCCCCGGTACCGCAGCGCGGTCGGCGCGGGCAGGCAGCGGCGGGGCGCGCCCCGGCATCTGTTGCGGCACCGGCGGATCGAGGCGGCGGGGCCGGGCGCGCTCGCGCGGGTCTGCGCGCTGCTGGCCGCCGAGACCCGGGGTCCGTCGCGGATCATGATGCCGGTCGACCTGCGCAGGCACGATCCCGCGCTGCGCTCGACGGCCAATCTCGCGCTGCCGCTGTTCCTCGATCTGACGCCGGGCCAGGGCTGGACCGAGGTCAAGAACCACATCAAGTCCGGACTCGGGGCCGATCGCGAACTGAATCAGCTGGCGAACACCCGGATCACGCTGGTCCCCGACGCGGTGAACCGGGGCATCCTGCACACGACCAACTGGCTGGGCGCGCGGGCCGGCCGGAATCTGGCCTCGGCCACTGTGTCACACATGGGCCGCAGCGGCGCCGACGAACTCGCGGTGCCCGGCTTCCGGCCCACCGGGTTGTTCGTGCTGCCGCAGCACAGCGTCGCGATGCCCCTGCTGTTCGGGCTCACCGAATTCGACGGGCACACCGAACTCACGGTGTCGGCCCGCAACGGCGCGGGCATCGAGACGCGGCTGGAGGCTCTCCTCGACCGGATCGTCGCGATGCTGGAATCCGAACTACGCGACGGGAATCCGGTGACCGGGGAATGTGCCGGGCAGCTCGGTCAGTGACCCGATGACATGGATGCCGGGCCGGATGTCGGTGCGGCCACGAAGGTTCCCGCGATCCAGCCAGCAGGCGTGCAGACCGGCGTCGTGCGCGCCGACCGCGTCGACGGCGTACCGGTCACCGACGTAGGCGACCTCGCCCGGATCGAGCTCGAGCAGCGCGCAGCCGGCGTGGAAGATGCTCGCGTCGGGCTTCCCCGCGCCGTGTTCCTCGCTGCACACCATCCGGTCCCCGAAATAGGACAGCAGGCCGACGGCTTCGAGCTTGCGACGCTGCGGCGGCACTGCCGCGTTCGAGACGACGCCGAGCCGGAACGCGGGCGCCAGGGTTTCCAGCAGCGGCGCGGCGTCGGGGAAAGCCGCCCAGGCCGCGCGGCGGTGCGCGGTGTAGGCGTCGAACCAGGCGAGCGCGTCGGCCTCGGGAATGTCGGCGGGCGCGGTGCGCCACAGGTGCGCCAGGAACGCGCGCGCCCGGGCCAGCCGCTGGCCGGTGAAATCCACCTCGCCCCGGACGAACCGGGGGTACTCGGTCTCGGTGATCCCGTGCCACAGCGCCACCGCGGCGGCGGGGTCGGGGAACCGGTCGAGCAGGTCGTCGTGGCGCAACTGCGCGAGCAGACCCGCCGCGTCGGAGGCCGAGTAGTCGAACAACGTGTCGTCGACATCGAACAGCACACCCCGGATCGGCACGGCACACTCCTTCGTCTCGGCGCGCTTCGAGCATGGCACAGGCCCGAAATCCCTGGCGATGCCGGCCGCCGAAATATTCCTTGACTTGAATATTCACTATCGGGAATACTTACTTGCGTGGAAGCGACAGCAGCAGCACTCGCAGACGCCGCGCGGTGGCGCATCGTGGAACTCCTTGCCGAGCGCCCGCGTTCGGTCGGCGAACTGGCCGAGCTCACCGGCCTGCGCCAGCCGCAGACCACCAAACACCTGCAGACCCTCGCCAAGGCGGAGCTGGTCACGGTGTTCCCGCTCGGGCAGCGGCGGGTCTACGCCCTGGAGGCGGCGCCGCTGCGCGCGCTCGACCACCGGCTGCGCGCACTGCTGGACACCGTCGCCGCGCACGCCGACGAACGCGACGTGGTCGAGCGCTACCGCGCGGCCATCGAGGCCGAAACCCGTGCCGCCGAACAGGATCGGTGGGCCGACGGGCGCACGTTCACCTTCGAGCGCGTGCTGGCCGCACCGGCCGCGACGGTGTGGCGGTACTGGGTCGACGCCGATCTGCTCGGTGCGTGGTGGGCCCCGCCGTCGATGACCGTCACCGCCTGCGTCCTCGAGCCGGTCCCCGGCGGCCGCGCGATCCTCGACTATCGCGACGCCGACGGTCACGTCTACGCCTCGACCGGACAGGTCCGGCGCGCCGACGATCCTGGGCACCTCGTGTTCGACCTCTCGGTTCTGGACGACACCGGCGCGATCTCGTTCACCGGCCACTACGACCTCACCCTCGACCAGCGTGCCGACGGCACACACCTGCGCGTCGACCTGACCATCACCGACACCGCCGTCGCCGCCGCGCCCCACATCGCCGGCATCGCGACCGGCTGGGGCCAGGTGCTCGACAACCTCACCGACACCCTCGATCTCGACCAGCGGAAGGACCGCAGCTCATGACCACCCGACTCGTCACCGCCAACCTCGGCCTCACCCTCGACGGCCGCTACCACGGCCCCGGCGGCCCCACCGACGCCGGCGCGATCGTCCGCTACGCCACGACCGAGGTCGCCCGCGACCACCTGACCCGGGTCTGGGAGAACGCCACGACGGCCGTCCTCGGCCGCCGCAACGCCGAGGGGTTCCTCGCATACTGGCCGACGGTCGCCGCCGACGACACCGCCGACCCACGCGACCGCGCCTACGCGAAGTGGCTGATCGAGACGGAGAAGGTGGTCCTGTCGACCACTCTGGCCGCCGCGCCGTGGGAGCATGCCCGCGTGGTGAACGCGCCCGCCGCCGAGGTGATCGCCGCGCTCCGGGCCGAGGGTGACGGGGAGATCCTCGTCAACAGCAGCCCCACCGTCATCAAGGATCTGCTGGCCGCCGACCTCGTCGACCGGCTGCATCTGCTGATCACCCCCGAGATCGCCGGCGGCGGTGCGCGGCTGTTCGACGACGGCCTGCCGGGGTCGTCGTGGCGGGTGGCCCGCCACGACGTCGGCGACCTCGGCGAGGTCGCCGTGCGCTACGACCGGGTGCGCTGAGGCACCCCCAGATCGCGCAGCGCGTCGAGCAGGAACGCGTCGACGAGGTCGGTCCGCTCGAGCTGTACCAGGTGTCCCGCCTTCGGGACACGGACCACCGCACGCAGATCCGTGACGTTCGCGCGCAGCGTGGCGAGCGGATCGCGGCCGCTGAAACCCTCCATGTCGGGGTCGTTCTCGCCGTACAGGAAGTAGGTGGGCACCTCGATCTTCGCTCCGGCGAAGGCCTCGGTGAGTGCCCAGTTGCGGTCGAGGTTGCGGTACCAGTTCAGGCCGCCGGTGAAGCCGGTGCGTTCGAATTCCGTGGCCACGGTGTCGAATTCGGCCTCGCTGAGCCAGGGCCACGGCAGGTCCGGCGCCTTCGGCAGCACGTCGAGATAGCCGAGCCCCGGCGGGTTCTGCCAGGTGTCGAGGTAGTGGTAGTCGCCGGAGAGCGAATAGTAGACGCGGGCGAGGAATTCGCGCGGCCGGGCGGCCAGCTCGGCGTCGGCCACGCCGGGCTCCTGGAAGTAGGCCAGGTGCAGGAAGTGCCGCTGCGCCGCCTTGGTCCAGAATTCCGAGGGCGCGCGCGGCGGACGTGGCGAGAACGGATTGTTCAGCACCGCGGCCGCCGCCACCCGCCCCGGCTCGCGCAGCGCCAGCTCCCACACCAGCTGGGCGCCGAAGTCGAGGCCGACGAAGACCGCCTGCTCGGCGCCGAGATCGTCGAGCAGTGCCAGCAGGTCACCGATGACCGCCGCGTTGGTATAGGCCGCGATGTCGGCGGGCGCGTCGGTGCGGCCGTACCCGCGCAGATCGGGCGCGACGGCCCGGTAGCCCGCCGCGGCGACGGCGGCGAGCTGGCGGTGCCAGAGGAACGAGGTGTGCGGGAAGCCGTGGCAGAACACCACCGGAAAGCCCTGTCCCTGTTCGGTGACGTGCATCCGGACACCGCCGGTGTCGAGGAATCGTTGGGTCAGCTCCACTACCGTCTCCCATTTCTAGAACGTGTTCCTATTTTGACGGTAGTGTCTGGAGGTCATGAGCGGAACACCCGAGATTCTCGGCGGCCGGGTCGCGGTCGTCACCGGCGCCAGTCGCGGCATCGGCAAAGGCATCGCGCTGGAACTGGGCGCGGCCGGGGCGACGGTGTACGTGACCGGCCGCACCACCGCCGCGGGCAGACTGCCCGGCACGGTGCACGACACCGCGGCGGAGGTCACCGCACTGGGCGGGCGCGGCGTGGCGGTGGTCTGCGACCACAGCGACGACGCGGCGGTCGAGAAGCTGTTCAGCCAGGTCCGCGAGGAGCAGGGCCGCCTGGACGTGCTGGTGAACAACGTCTACAACTCCCCCGCCGCCGCGCGCTGGCTCGGCCGCAAGTTCTGGGACGTGCCGGCGAAGGCCTGGGACGAGACCTTCGACATCGGCGTGCGCTCACACTATGTCGCCAGCGTGTTCGCGGCGCCGCTGCTGATCGACTCGGCGGGCCTGATCGTCAACGTCTCCTCACCCGGCGCCGAGCGCTACATGCACAATGCCGTGTACGGCGTGGCCAAGACGGCCCTGGACCGGCTCACCGCCGATCTGGCCCGCGACCTCGACGGCACCGGCGCCACGGCGGTCTCGATCTGGCCCGGCATCGTGAACACCGAACTGCTGCAACTGATCCCGGCCGACGCCAACGGCCGCCGCGAGGTCACCCTGCCCGGCGAGGGCACCTTCGACCTCGACGCCGCCGAGTCGCCCCGTTTCCCCGGTCGCGCCGTCGTCGCCCTGGCCGCCGATCCCGCGCGCGGCGCCCGTGCCGGGAAGGCGTGGAAGGTCGCCGACCTGGCCGTGGACTACGGATTCACCGATGTCGACGGGCGCGTGCCACGCGCCGACTGAGACGGTCGGAACCAGCCGTTTCTCCCCTGGAAATACATGAGACAGTGCGTTACATTTAGATCAGGGACCCGCCCATACACCGGCGATCCTTGTGACGATGGAGAGAAACAATGACGTTCTCGAAGACCGCGACCAGCAATCCCGCCTACGCCGACACCCTCGCGACACTGTCGGAGGGATCGGTGCACCGCCGGTTCGACCCCTTCCTCGACATCGACTGGGACTCCCCCGAGTTCGCCGTCGATCGCGACGATCCGCGCTGGGTGCTCTCGCCCGAACTCGACCCGCTCGGCGCCACGCGCTGGTACCAGGAGCTGCCGCTCGAACGGCAGATCGAGATCGGCCGATGGCGACAGGCCAACGCCGCCAAGGTCGGGCTGGCCTTCGAATCCATCCTCATCCGCGGCATGATGCAGTACGCGATGGCGCTGCCCAACGGCTCGCCCGAATTCCGCTACTGCCTGCACGAGATGACCGAGGAGTGCAACCACATCCAGATGTTCCAGGAGCTGGTGAACCGCATCGGTGACGACGTTCCCGGCATGCGGCCCCTGTTCCGGATCGCCTCCCCGTTCATCGGCGTCGCGGGCGGCTACTTCTGGGTGATCCTGTTCATCGGCATCCTCGGCGGCGAGGAACCGATCGACCACTATCAGAAGGCGCTGATCCGCTCGGGCAGCGCCACCCAGCCGACGCTGCTGCGGATCATGGAGATCCACATCGCCGAGGAGGCGCGCCACATCAGCTTCGCCAACGAGTTCCTGCGCACCCACCTGGCGCGGATGAACCCGGTGAGCACGGCGGTCTGCGCGGTCGCGTTCCCGATCGCGATGCGCTGGCTCGCCGACGAACTGGTGAAGCCGCCGAAATCCTTCGCGCGCAGGTTCGACATTCCCGACGAGGTGTTCGCCGACGCGTTCTGGCGCAGCCCCACCAGCCGCAAGATCCTCAGCGGCTTCTTCGGCGACATGCGCGCGCTGGCCGACGAACTCGGGCTGATGAACCCCGTGACCAGGCCGCTGTGGAAGCTGCTGAAGATCGACGGCGACAACGCCCGCTACCGCAGCGAACCCCTGCGCCGGATGGCCTGATCCCGATTCAGGCCCGGTAGCCGTCGGCCCCCGCGCGCGAGAGCACGATGGTCGGCACCACCGCGCGCGCCGACAGCCGCAGGACGGCGTCGACCAGCTCGACGACGTCGTCCACGGCGAGCATCCGCTCGGGCGGGATCCGGTCGTGGATCCACGCGCTCATGTCGGTGTCGACGTAGCCGGGCGCGATGGTGGTGGCCGCGACGCCGTTGCCGGATTCCTCGGCGTTCAGGGTGGTGAGCAGGGAGATGAGGGCGGCTTTGGTCGCGCCGTAGACGGCCAGCCCCGACTCGGCGTACACCCCGGTGATGGAGGACAGCGCGACGACCTTCGCCCCGCGCGCCGGGTCGGCGGTGGCCGCGGCGCGCAGCATCGGCAGCGCACCCTGGATCAGGTGCAGCGGCGCCCGCAGATTCACCTCGACGGTCTTGTCGAACCGACGCGTCGTCACCTCCCCGATCGGTGACGCCGTGCCGACACCCGCGTTGAGGATCAGCGCCGACAGCGTGCCGAATCGGTCGGCGTGCCCGGCCAGGACACGGTCGAGGCCGTCGGCGTCGGCCATGTCGGCGGCGACGGCGCGCACGTCGGGTGCGCCGCAGGCACGCAGCTCGGCGGCGACCGCGTCCAGCCGGGCGGCGTCGCGGGCGGTGATGGTGAGCGCGTGGCCCTGCTCGGCGAGGCGCCGCGCGATGCCGAGGCCGATGCCGCGGGATGCCCCGGTGATCAGCGCGGTCTTGGTCGTGGTCATCGTTCCTCCAGTGCGCGCAGTCCCGCCGCCATGAATTCCGGTGTCGCCTCGGCGACGCGTTCGGCCGCCGCGCCCGAGTCCGAGCCCTGCAGCGCGCGATGGGTGATGCCCTCACCGATCACGCCGAGTTTGAAGTTCGCCAGGGCCAGGTAGAAGCCCCAGTCGTCGAGATCGCGGCCCGCCGCAAGCGCGTAGGTCTGCGCCAGCGTGTCCGCGGACGGCATCCGGTCGCTGGTCCACGCGGCCGACGAGCCGAGCACCAGGTCGAACACCGGCGAGCGGTAGACGCACATCAGCGCGACATCGGTGAGCGGGTCACCGAGGGTCGACATCTCCCAGTCGACCACGGCCAGCACCCGGCGCGGATCGGCCGCGTCGAGAATCGTGTTGTCGATGCGGAAGTCGCCGTGCACGATCGCGGCCGCCGACCGGCGCGGAATCGACTCGACCAGCGCCGCGTGCAGGGTCGCGACATCGGGCAGCTCGCGCGTCTTGACCCGATCCCATTGCGACGCCCACAGATTCACCTGCCGTTCGACGAAGCCGACCGGCCTGCCGAACCGCTCGAGGCCAACGGCCGCCGGGTCGATCGCGTGCAACCGGGCGAGCACACCCACCAGTTCGGTGGCGCTCGCGGCGACCTCGTCGTCGGTCAGGGCGGCGAGATCGTCCTGATCGCGGACCACCCGGCCGTCGACGTAGTCGACGACGGTCATCGGCGCGCCCAGCGCCTCGCCGTCCGCGTCGAACGCGATCGGCCGCGCGACCGGCACCGCCGAATCGCGCAGCGCGGAGGTCACGGTGAACTCGCGCGCCATGTCGTGCGCGGACGGGGTGAGACCGGCCACCGGTGGCCTGCGCACGACCCACCGCGAGACCCCGTCGGTGGCGACGAAGGTGAGGTTGGACCGGCCGCCGCTGATCAGCTCCACCCGCAGCGCGCCGCGCACCTCGACACCGCGATCGCGCAGGAAGCGTTCGAGTGCGGGAACGTCCATGCCGGGCAGCGTCATTCGGCGTTCCTCCGCGCCCGCTTGGCCGCGCTCACCACGCGCTTGGCGATGGCCCACCGGTGCACCTCGGAGGGGCCGTCGTAGATGCGGAACGGCCGCACCTCGCGGTAGAGGCGCGCCAGCGGCAGGTCGGCGGCGACACCGATGCCGCCGCACATCTGCATGCTGCGGTCCACGATCCGGACGATCGCCTCGGCGGCGAAGGTCTTCGCGATCGAGGTGGCGTCGGCCGCGTTCTCGCCGCGGTCGAGTTCCCAGCAGGCGCGGGTCAGCAGCGCCCTGGTGGCGGCGATATCGATCTCGTTGTCGGCGATCATCTGCTGGATCATGCCGAGATCGCCGAGCCGCGCGCCGAATCCCTCGCGTTCGACCACGCGCGCCACCGCCATGTCGTGGCCGCGGCGGGCGGCGCCGAGCCAGCGCATGACGTGCGTCATCCGCGCGGGCCCGAGCCGCACCTGGGCGTAGTCGAAGCCGAGGTCGACCTCACCGAGGACCGCGGAATCGGGGACGAGCAGGTCGTCGAAGAAGACCTCGCAGTGGCCGCCGAGCATCGACTTGTCCATCGTGTCGATGTGCCTGCCCACCCGCAGGCCCGGCGTGTCGGCGGGGGCGAGGAACATGGTGGCGCCGCCGCGCTCCCCGGGTTCGCCGGAGGTGCGGGCCATGATGATGAAGAACGCGGCGCCGTCGGCGCCGGTGATGAACCACTTGTGGCCGTTGATCCGCCAGCCGCCCTCGGCACGCACCGCGCGGGTGCGCAGTGCCGTGGGGTCGGACCCGGCGCCCGGAGCGGGCTCGGTCATCGCGAACGCCGAGCGCACGTCACCGCGCGCCAGCGGCGCCAGGAACCGCTCGCGCTGTTCGGGATCGGCGATGTGGGCGAGCATGTGCACATTGCCCTCGTCGGGCGCGGCGATGTTCAGCGCGGTGGGGCCGAAGAGGGAGTATCCGGCTTCCTCGAAGACCGGAGCCCGATCCGACATCCCCAGTCCGAGACCGCCGAACTCGACCGGGCCGTGCGGGGCGAAGACCCCGGCGGCCTTGGCCTGCTGCTGCAGGTCGCGGCGCAGCGTGTCGCCGCCCGCCGCGGCGATATCGCCGTCATGGGCGTCATCGAGCGGGACGACCACCCCGCGAATGAAGTCCCTCGTGCGCTCGACGAGCTCGCGCACCTCGTCGGAATGGGACAGGTCTACCGCCACGGAACTTCACTCCTCACTGCCGAACGTTCGCTCGGTACCGAACAGGGGAACAGTCGCATGTATCGCGGTGAGCTGTCAACTGTCCGCTTTCATTAGCGACATATGTTCAGCTATTCTGAACATTGTGGAGACAGCGGACGGCGCCGAACTCGGCGCGCGGATACGGCGGGCCAGGCTCGCGACGGGACTGTCGTTGCGGGAGACCGCGCGGCGCGTCGGGGTCAGCGCGGCCACGCTCAGCGCGATCGAGAACGGCAGGACCGGCGTCTCCGTCACCCGGCTGCGCGAGCTGGCCGGCGCGCTCGGCACCACCACGGCCGACCTGCTCGGCGAATCGGTCACGCGGCGCCAGGCCACGCCCCGGCGGGTCGGCCCCGAATCCGAGCGGGCATGGCGGGAGTTCCCGCCGCTCGCGATCGATCCCGTGCTCGCCGCGGCTATCGACTCCTTCGTCGAGACGGGCTATCACGGCGCGACCATGCGCGAGATCGCGCAGCGCGCGGGGATGAGCGTGCCCGGCGTCTACCACCACTACCGCGACAAGCAGGCCCTGCTCGTCCGGGCGCTCGACCTGACCATGGACGAACTGCACTGGCGCGTCGGCGCGGCCCGCGGGTCGGCGGGCGGCGGGCGCGACCGAGTCGTCGCCGTGGTCGAGGCGCTGGCGCTGTTCCACACCCACCGCCGCGAACTGGCCTTCATCGGCGCCAGCGAGATGCGCAGCCTCACCCCCGGCAACCGGCGACGCATCGCGGCCGCCCGCAACGAACTGCAATACCTGCTCGACGCCGACATCGACGCCGCGCTCACCGAGGCGCACCTGCCGACCGCGCACGCCAAGGCCGCGGGCCGCGCCATCGCGACCATGTGCACCTCGCTGCCCCAGTGGTTCCGCCTCGACGGTCCGGCCACGCCGGAGCAGATCGCCACCGACTACGCCGGATTCGCGCTCGGACTGCTCGGCATCGACCGGTGAGGACGGCCGATTCGAGCCTGTCGGGTCACCGCCGCGGCTGCTAGGGTCGCGCAGACAGCGCCCCGGTCGCCGTACCGCGACCGGCACAGTGGAGGTGTCGCCGTGACTGCTCGGCTCGACGATCCGTTGACCCTGCCCTGCGGGATCACCCTGCCCAACCGGCTGATGAAATCGGCGCTGAGCGAAACCCTCGGCCGCGCCGACGGCGCACCGTCGCGGCGGCTGGAAACGCTCTACACGCGCTGGCGTCACGGCGGCTTCGGACTGGTGGTCACCGGCAATGTGACCGTCGACCACCAGCACCTCAGCGAGCCGGGCAATGTCGCGATCGCCGACGACCGGCATCTGCCCGAGCTCACCCGCTGGGCGCAGACCTTCCGCCCGTCCACGACTCCCCTGTTCATGCAGATCAATCACCCTGGCAGGCAGGCACATTCGCTGGCAGGCCGGTCCCGCCCGGTCGCTCCGAGCGCGATCAAGGCCGCCGTGCCCGGCGCGGTGCGGCCACGCGCGCTCACCCACGCCGAGATCCTGGCCCTCGTCGCCCGCTTCGGCGCGGCGGCGGGCATCGCCGAGGCGGCCGGCTTCGATGGTGTGCAACTGCACGCGGCGCACGGCTACCTGGTGAGCCAGTTCCTCTCCCCGCTGGCCAATCGGCGCGAGGACGACTGGGGCGGCGACGCGCCGCGGCGGCGACGCTTCATCCTGGCGATCGTGCGGGCGATGCGCGCCGCCGTGCGCCCTGGATTCGCGGTCGCGGTGAAGCTGAACTCGGCCGACTTCCAGCGCGGGGGATTCACCGAGGACGAGTCGCGCGACGTCGTGCGGGCGCTGGTCGCGGAGGGAGTCGACCTCATCGAGATCAGCGGCGGCTCCTACGAGTCGCCCGCGATGATGGGCACGGTCGCCGCGTCCACCGCGGCCCGCGAGGCCTACTTCCTGGCCTACGCGCGGACCGTGCGCGCGCTCGCGGGCTCGGTGCCGATCGCGGTCACCGGCGGCTTCCGGACCAGGGCAGCCATGGCGGGCGCGGTGGCGGACGGCGATTGCGCGGTGATCGGGCTCGGACGGCCCGCCTGCCTGACCCCCGACGCGGGGACGGCACTACTGGTGCGCGGAATGGAGCGATTGCCGTCGTCGAGGGTGCGCTGGGGCGGAGCACGCGGGCTGGTCGGCCGGTTCGGCGATCTGCGCAGCCTCGACAGCGTGATCGATCTGCAGTGGCACACCGACCAGCTGCATCGCCTCGGCGCCGGCAAGGAACCCGATCCGGCGCGGCGCTGGTGGCGGACCGTCGCCTCGGCGACGCTGCGGATGGGACCCGGTGCGCTGCAACCGAAACGGAGCGCGAGCCGATCCCGCCGATGATGGTGCGACCCGCCCCCACGTTCTCGGGGCGGGTCCTTCCCCATGCACCATGCGGCGCCGCCACGTCGCACGGCAGGGTCCATGCTAGACGCGAGAGCCGCCTTCGTCCGGTAACCACACACCGGACAACTCGCGGCGGACACCGTGTCCTGTTCCCGCGGCACCGGCCGACCGGCGAACCACGCCGGGTCGAATGCCCTGGCGCACAGCCGAAACCGGAACGGCTACGGCGTGACGGATTCCCTGCTCAACGTGGCGAACCAGGCGAGATAGCCGGCGGTCACGGCGCGCAGGTCGGCCGACGGCCAGTCGGCGGGGCGCAGCGCCGCGGGCAGCACGGGGTCGGTGGTGAGATGGTCGAGACCGGCGCATACGGCCGCGAATTTCGCTGTGGGGTCGGGCGTTTCGATGGCGGCCAGCAGCGCGTGAGCGCGCGCGGACCAGTCGGCCAGCGACCACAGGCGCGCGGCCAGGCGCGCCGGTTCGTCGACGGGGCGGGTGCGCAGGCGGATCGCGACGTCGTCCAGCGCGGCGGGCCAGGACCGCTCGAGATTGGCCGGACGCATCCAGACGCCTTCCCTGAGCTCCGACAGCCGCAGCCCCAGCAGGGTCGCGCGGAGCGCGGCGCGCTCGGCGGCGGGACGCCCGCCGGCCGTGACGACGACCTGCTCCCATTCCCCGTCCCACGGTCGCTCCGGCGGCGCGGCGAGCTCCACCCGCCGTGCGCGCAGGCCGGGGGCGAGGGTGTACGCGCGATTCTCGCGGCGCAGTTCGCCCGCGGCGACCATCCGCGAGACCGCCACCCGCACGGTCGACTCCGGATAGCCGACGGCGGTGGTGGACGCGCAGATCTGCCGGGAGGTCATCGTCGGCGAGTCGGCCGCGATGAGTATCCGGACCAGTGCCGAGCGGGCCGAGACCGGACGGATACCGGTATCGGGGCCGGTCACGAGGGGTCGCACGAGGTCGAGTCTACATATTTCACCATTGCCACGACCGTTTTGAATATGTAACGTTTCGTGGCATCAGCCGCCGCGCGGCACCGCCGACGACAAGGAGCTCCCCCATGACCGCCGCCTTCCCCCTGGCCGGGCGCACGATGATCATGTCCGGCGGCAGCCGCGGCATCGGCCTGGCGATCGCCGTCGCCGCCGCCCGCCAGGGCGCCAACATCGCCCTGCTCGCCAAGACCGATGTCCCCGACCCCCGCCTGCCGGGCACCATCCACACCGCGGCCGCCGAGATCGAGGCCGCCGGCGGTCAGGCGCTGGCCGTGGTCGGCGACGTCAGGGACGAGGCGTCGGTGCAGGAGGCCGTCACCCGGACGGTCGAGCGCTTCGGCGGCATCGACTACTGCGTCAACAACGCCTCGGCGATCGCCCTCGCCGCCACCGAGGAGCTGCCGATCAAGCGTTTCGACCTGATGCAGCAGATCCAGATCCGGGGCACCTACCTGCTCTCCAGCACGTGCCTGCCGCACCTGCGGCGCAGCCCGAACGCGCACATCCTGAGCCTGTCCCCGCCGCTGAACCTGGCGCCGCGCTGGCTCGGCTCGCACCCCGCCTACATGGTGGCCAAGTACGGGATGTCGCTGCTCACGCTGGGCTGGGCCGCCGAGTACGCCGAGCGCGGCGTCGCCGCGAACTGCCTGTGGCCCGAGACGCTCATCGCGACCGCGGCGGTGCAGAATCTGCTCGGCGGCGACGAGGCCATCGCCAAGGCCAGGACCCCGGAGATCGTGGCGGACGCCGCGGTCGCGATCCTGGGCAGCGACGCGCGCACGACCACCGGCAACACCTTCCTCGACGTCGACGTGCTGCGCGAGCACGGCGTCACCGACCTGTCCGGGTACGGCGGGGCCGGCGAACTCGAGTACGACATCTTCGTCGACCCGCCGCAGGCCTGACCGGACAGACGCCGGAGCCGTCGTGCGCCTGGGCACGACGGCTCCGCGGTGTCTTGTGATCAGTGGCGATGCAGCGATCGAACGGTGATCGCACCCCAGCACAGGAGCCAGCCCGCGGCGCCCAGATACATGAGGTAGGCCAGGCCGACGAGCACGGGTCCGTAGTCGCCCACCCAATCCCCCAGTCGTACCAGGGCGGCGAGGCCGAGGCCGACCAGGAGCAGGCCGATGATGAGGCCCGGCATCGCCAGCGGCGCCATGCTGGCATCGGCGTCCGATGTCGCGGCGTCGCGGCGCTCGCGACCGGTAACCGATAGTTTGCTGTTCGAGTCGAAGTAGAGGCTGCTCATAACCATGAGGTCCCTTCCGGGCGGCCGTCCCGACGCGGCCGGTAGGTGATCCGCAATGGATCTTGCGTGGCCCTTCGCGCCGGAGCGGACGGGCGGATCGTTCGCGACGGAGGGTCCGCGTCGACCCTGCCGTTCGATCACGAACGGTTAACGTTCAGCAATTACGAGCGTGCCACCTCTCAGAAACGATTGACAGACGATGTGATCTGCATCACATAGAACACCAGTTCGACACGATGCGATAACGCGCGTTACATCTCCGGCGAACAGGGCTCGGAACTGGCGAAACACCCCACCAATCGGACGTTTGCCCAGAATGGGCACAACTGTGTGATTTATCCAACCGTTACGGCTCTGACGTGCGAAAACGTGTCCCCGGCCACTGCGACTCGACCGCGATCGACACCGGCGTTCTTCACGGCACCGTAACCAACCGACCCGGCGAGTTGGGCCGATGCCCGATGGAACCCATACGCCCGGAACGGTTTTCGGGTATCACAGTAGGCGACACCGTGCCGAGACCGCGTCGTTCCCCACGATGGGCCGCGGCACCCACCAGGACAGCGCGTGAGAAGGGCGTCGGCAATGAGCGACAACGCGAATGTGATCGACCAGTCGAGTCCGAGCATCGCCCGGGTCTACGACTACCTACTGGGCGGCAAGGACAACTACGAGGTCGACCGCGCCGTCGGCGACCACTTCAAGCTGAACCTGCCGGGCTCGGTGTCGATCGCGTTCACCAACCGCCAGGCTCTCATCCGCGCGGTGCGCGAGATGGCCGAGGCGGGGCTGACGCAGTTCCTCGATTTCGGCAGCGGCCTGCCCACCGCCGACAACGTGCACCAGGTCGCCCAGCGGGTGAACCCCGAGGCCCGCGTCGCCTACATCGACAACGACCCGATCGTGCTCGCGCACGGGCGCGCGCTGCTGGCGACCAACGACAACACCACGGTCGTGCAGGCCGACGTCCGCGATTCGGCGGGCATCCGCGCCCATCCCGAGGTGAACCGGCTCATCGATTTCGACAAGCCGGTCGGCGTGATCTTCAGCGCGATCCTGCACCACCTCAACGACGACGAGGACCCGCGCGCGGTCGTGGACTACTGGACCGGGCAGATCGCCGAGGGCAGCAGCGTGTTCATCTCGCACTTCCGCTCGGGTCACAACGCCGAGACGAGGGAGGCCGAGGGCAAGCTGCAGTCCACGTTCGGGCGCGGCCGGTGGCGCACCGACGAGGAGATCGCGGCGCTCTTCGGCGACCTGCGCCTGCAGGAGCCCGGCGTGGTCGCGGCCGCGCTCTGGCACCCCGAGGAACCCGCCGCCGACGCCCCGCGGATCGGTTCGGCCGAGCGCGAGCTGACCATCTGGGAGGAGCTCATCGTCGCGGCGATCGCCGACAAGCGGTAGGCGAAATTTTCGGGCCCGACATCTCGTCGGTTCGTGCTGGTGAACGCGTCACGTCCGCTATCGTCCATCCAGTTATTTTTCGATGCTGCTGGATCGTTCGTGTCGCTTCGCCGCAATCACGTGCCGCGTGAGATCCACGCCTCGTGCTTTCGGCGACCCTCTCAGACGAAGGACGCCGGTCACCATGCCCGCACCCGTTATCCTCCACGGCCGCATCGCACGGCTGGAACCCCTCGCACCGCACCACGTTCCCGGCCTGGCCGCGGCGGCCGCCGCGCTCGGCCCGGCCGGGTTCACCATCGTCCCGCACGGTGAGCAGGAGGCGCGCACCTACGTCTTCCAGGCCGAGGCCGCGCAACTGGCGGGCACCACGCTGGCCTTCGCGATCGTCACCGTCGAGGACGAATGCGTGGTCGGGGCGACCAGATTCACCCGGCTCGACTACTGGCAGGGCCCGCTGACCTGGCCGTTGTCGGCCGAACCAACCACCGCGCTGCCCGGCGGGTCGATTCCGGACGCCGTCGAGATCGGCAACACCTGGCTCACGCCCGCCGTGCGCGGCGGCGTGGTCAACCTCGAGGCCAAACTGCTCATGCTCACCCACGCCTTCGACGGGTGGGGTGTACGCCGGGTGACCCTGCGCGCCGACGCCCGCAACCTGCGCTCGCGGGCCGCGATCGAGCGCCTCGGCGCGGTGAGCGACGGTGTGCGCCGGGCGCATTCGCGCGGACTCGACGGCGCGGTCCGCGACACCGCGTTCTATTCGATCCTGACCGACGAGTGGCCGGGGGTGCGGCTGCGCATCACCGAGCAGCTCGCCGCACGGGTGCGGCGCGCGCCGCTGATCCCGGCCACCGCCGAGGCCCTGCGGCCGCTGGCGGCGCCGATCAGCTGACCGGGACCGACTCGATCCGCTGGGTGACCAGATCGGCGAGCGCGAGCGGGCGCTCGTCGGGCACCCAGTGCGACGCGTCGTCGACCACCGCCAGGCGGTAGTCACCGAGGACGAAACGCTCGGTCAGCTCGGCTCCGCGGCGGGTCAGCGCCGTGTCCCCGGTGCTCCACACGTGCGTCACCGGCACACGCACCGGCACCGTCGACAGGGTCCGATTGCCGGGCACCACCAACGCGCGGTACCAGTTCAGCGCCGTGGGCAGCGCACCCGTGTCGACGATCTCGCTGTGCACGCGCGCCAGCACCTCCGCCGACATCCCGGTGCCGGTCAGCGCCCGGTCCAGCACGTCCGGCCGGGCGGTCAGCAGGCGTTCCGGCAGCACCGGGATCTGGAACAGCCCCATGTAGAACGAGCGGAACAGCTGATCGCTGCTCACCATCGAGCGCAGGAACGCGCCCGGGTGCGGCACCGACACCGTCACCAGCGTCCGGACCAGGTCGGGCCGGGCCGCCGCGAGCGACCAGGCCACCATCGCGCCCCAGTCGTGGCCGACCAGATGCACCGGCCCCCGGTCGATCTCGCGGATCAGCTCGACCACATCGGCGACGAGTTCCGGCATCCGGTAGGCCGCCCGGCCGCGTGGCCTGGCGCCCGGCGAGTAGCCGCGCTGGTTCGGCGCGACGGTGCGGTAGCCGCGGTCCGCGAGCAGGGCGCCGAACTCGGCGAACGACGTCGCGGTCTGCGGAAACCCGTGCAGCGCGACGACGACGGGGCCGTCCACCGGACCGGTGTCGACGACGTCGAACCGGAATCCGGCCCGGGTGTACGAGTTCAGCCGTGCGCTCACAGGAACCTCCGTCTCGATTGACTAAACGGTAAGTTACCGTTCGATCAGTCGAGGGTCAACGTCCCGTTCCGCCGTGCACCACCGCGACCTCGGCGCCGCCCAGATCGAACGCGCGGTGCAGCACGCGCACCGCGTCGTCGAGCTCGGTGTCGCGTACCAGCACCGAGATACGGATCTCGGAGGTGGCGATGAGGTCGAGGTTGATGCCCGCCTCCGCCAGCGCCTCGCAGAACGTCGCGGTGACGCCGGGATGGTTCTTCATGCCCGCGCCGATCAGCGACACCTTGCCGACGCGGTCGTCGTAGCGCACATCGGTGAACCCGATGTCGGCCCGGCGTTCCCGCAGCAGGGCCAGCGCCCTGGCGCCGTCGGCGGCGGGCAGGGTGAAGGTGATGTCGGTGCGGCCGGTGCCGGTGTTCTGCACGACCATGTCGATGCCGATCTCGGCGTCGGCGACCGCCCGGAAGACCTGTGCCGCGTAGCCGGGTTCGTCGGGCAGCCCGACGACGGTGATCTTGGCTTCGCCGCGGTCGTGCGCGACGCCGGTCAGCACCGCCTGGTCGGCGGGGATGTCGGCCATGGAACCGAACACCGTGGTGCCGATGGTGTCGGTGTAGGACGAACGCACGTGCACCGGAACGTGATAGCGCCGCGCGTACTCCACACAGCGCAGCATCAGGACCTTCGATCCGCAGGCCGCCATCTCCAGCATCTCCTCGTAGGAGACCTGGTCGAGCTTCTGCGCGTCGGAGACGATGCGCGGGTCGGCGGTGAACACCCCGTCGACATCGGTGTAGATCTCGCAGACGTCGGCGCGCAGTGCCGCGGCAAGCGCGACGGCGGTCGTGTCGGAGCCGCCGCGCCCCAGGGTGGTGACGTCGCGACTGTCCTGGCTGACGCCCTGGAACCCCGCGACCAGCACGATCTCCCCGTCGTCGAGGGCGCGCCGGACCCGGTCGGGATCCACCTGGATGATCTTGGCGTTGCCGTGCGCACCGGTGGTGATCACCCCGGCCTGCGAACCGGTCAGCGACCTGGCCTCGGCGCCGAGCGAGTGGATCGCCATGGCCACCAGGGCATTCGAGATGCGCTCCCCGGAGGTGAGCAGCATGTCCATCTCCCGTGGCGGTGGCGCGGGCGCCACCTGTCCCGCCAGGTCGAGCAGTTCATCGGTGGTGTCGCCCATGGCCGAGCAGACCACCACCACATCGTGACCCTGCTTCTTCGTCTCCACGATCCGCTCGGCGACCCGCCGGATCCGCTCCGCGCTCGCCACCGATGATCCGCCGAATTTCTGCACAACCAGGGCCATACCGTGTCCTCTCCCCTGCTCGTCCACGCGTGTTCCGCGCGTGACCCTTCCGAGTATCCAGGGATTTCTGGCACGGCTGTGCAGATTCGTGGTGAAAACGACTGCCGCCGAATCGGTTCGGCCGCGATACTGGGCGGCACGGGGGTGACGCGAGCGGCGTTCGTTCCCGGCTCGGCATCTCTCGGCGGTTAGGCGAATCCCCATGACCCATCAGCTCTTTCGTTCCCCTCGACCCACGCTCGGTGTCGCCGTTCTCGGTTCGGGCCCGCTGGCCGAGGAGGTCGTGCGCATTCTCCGGGCGACCGGCGGCGACCTGCGCGAACGCGCCGGAGCGGAACTCACGCTCGACGGGGAACCGGAGCTGGTGGTCGACGCGACCGAGGACGCGGGCACGGTCACCGCGGTGCTCGACGCGCTGCGGCACGGGCGGTCGGTGATCACCGCGAACACCGCGCTGATCGCCGAGCACGGTCCCCGGCTGGCCGCCGCGGCCGAACAGCACGGTGCCGACCTGTGTTTCGAAGCGGCGGTGGCAGGCGGAGTCCCGGTCGTGCGACCGCTGACCCAGTCACTCGCCGGTGATCGGGTGCACCAGGTGCTCGGTGTGTTCCCCGGCGAACCCGGCCGCCGCACCGCCGAACAGGCGGCGATCCTGGCGACGCTGGCCTTCCACACCAGGGTCGAGGTGGGCGAGGTGTACGTCGAGAATCCCGGGCCCGCGCCCAGCTACGACCTCGACATCGCCGCGACGCTCGGCCTGAGCCTGCGCACCCTCGTCGTGTGCTCGCGGGTCGTCGAGCATCCCGAAGCCGGTGGCAAGGAACAGATCTCGGTGCGGGTGCATCCGGCGCTGCTGCCCGCCACCGACCCGCTGGCCGGGGTGGCGGCGCCGTTCGGCGCGGTGGCCGTCGACGCGGCCGCCGCGGGCAGACTGATGTTCTACGGCACCGGCACCCCCGCGGCCACCGCCTCGGCCCTGCTCGGTGACCTCATCACGGCGGCACGCAACCGGGTGCACGGCGGCCGGGCCCCGCGCGCCTCCTACTACGCCGAACTCCCCCTCGCCCCACTCGGGGACACCCCCACCCGCTACTACCTGAACCTCGCGGTCACCGACCACGCGGGCGCCCTGGCGGCCGTCGCCGCCACCTTCGCCGAACACGGGGTGAGCATCGCCCGCGTGCGCCAGGAACACCACGGGACCGACGCCCATCTGATCGTCCTCACCCACCCGGCCCCCGACAGTGCCTTCGCCGACACCGTCGACGCCCTCACCGAAATGTCCTGCGTCCGCGCGGTTCTCACCCGGTGGCGGGTCGAGGGGACCGATGAGCGGTAGGCCCGCCGCTCGGGCGCGCGGATTCGCCGCGACGGTGTGCCGCCCGCCCTGCCTGCGTTCCCGATCAGCGGGAGAATACGCGAGCGCGAGGCCACGGCCGGTCGTACCGTGAGTCGCATGACGGCACCCTCCACCGACGAAGCCACCCGCCACCTCGCCCGGCTGGCGGCGATCGAGTCGATCATCGCGCTCAAGCACCGCTACTTCCGCGCCTGCGATGCCAAGGATCCCGCGGCGTTCCGCGACTGCTTCGTCGCGGTCGGCTCGGCACTGGACTACGGCGAGCTGGGCGCGATGGACGCCGACGGCATGGCCGCCGTCTTCGCCTCCATCGCCCTGCGGAAGGTCGACGGCAAGCACGCGATCCTCGACATGCACCACGGCGTCCACCCCGACATCACCGTGGGCGAGGACGGCACGGCGACCGGCAGCTGGACCCTGCGCTTCCGCCAGGTCAACCTGATCGAACGCACCGAGACGGTCGCCACCGGCGAATACGCCGACGAGTACCGCCTCGAGAACGGCGAATGGAAGATCGCGACCTGCACGTTCACCCAGCTCTGGGCGATTACCCGCCCGCTCGACGACGCCACCAGGATCGCCGAGTAGGACTCAGGGCCGCATCGGCCACCGGCTGCGGCGCGCTAGCCCCCAGGTGCACCGTCAACCGGATGACGCGGCGCCGCCAATTTCAGACGATCACCGGTGCGGGGCCGATGTCGTTCACTCGCCGCGGCGCGCGTCGGTGGGTTCGTAGCGACGGGTGAAGTCGAGGACCCGCTCAGTGACCCGATCCGGGACCTGATGGAAGATGCCGTGACCGGCGCCGGCGAACACCTCGATCTCGGCAGGATCCTGTTGGCGGTGGCCGGGCTGGCGCAGGGCATGCTCACCAATGACGACTTCGCCGCGCGCGCAGCACAACTCGTCGACCATCTGCTCGATCGTGTGCTGAGCGCCTGATCCCGGTTACAGGCTGAAGGCCACCGAGCGCAGGATCAGCGCGACGATGAACACCACGGTGAAGGCCAGGTCGAGGGCGGTTCCGCCGAGCCGCACCGGCGGCAGCACCCGGCGCACGGGGGCCAGCACCGGCTCCGTCGCGGCGTATACCACCGCCCGCGCCTTGCCCGCCCACGGCGGCAGCTTGCCGAGCAGATCGGCCCAGTCCAGCACCATCCGGACGAGCAGCAACACGATGAACACCGTCAGCAGATAGCCGACCACGGTTCCGATGAGACTCATGCCGCACTCCTTGCCAGCCGCGTGGACCCTGTGTCCTGTCAACGCGCCGGATCGCGCCGAGGTGTCCGATTCCGGTGGTTCTCAGCCGATTATCAGCCCTCGGTGACCCGGCGCCACGCAGATCCGGCCACCGAGGCGATTCCGGCCACCCAACGCGGCGAGCCCCGGACTCGGGGTCCGGGGCTCGTCGTGGATCGTCGATCTACTTCTTACGGTCCTTCTTCTCGCGCACGCGCACCGAGATGCGCACCGGCGAGCCGTCGAAGCCGAATTCCTCACGCAGGCGGCGCTCCAGGAAGCGGCGGTAGCCCGCCTCGAGGAAGCCGGTGGTGAACAGCACGAAGGTCGGCGGGCGGGTGCCCGCCTGGGTGGCGAACAGGACGCGGGGCTGGCGCCCGCCGCGCATCGGCGGCGGGGTGGCCGCGATGACTTCCTTGAGCCAGGTGTTCAGGCGGCCGGTGGAGATGCGCTTGTCCCAGGACTCGAGCGCGGTCTCCATCTGCGGCACCAGCTTCTGCACGGCGCGACCGGTGTGGGCGGAGATGTTGACCCGCTGGGCCCACGGCACCCGCACCAGATCGCGGTCGATCTCGCGCTCGAGCATGTAGCGGCGGTCCTCGTCGACCAGGTCCCACTTGTTGAACGCCAGGACAAGCGCGCGACCGGAATCGGCGACCAGGCTGATCACGCGCAGGTCTTGCTCGGTGATCGGCACCGAGGCGTCGATCAGCATGATCGCGACCTCGGAGGCCTCCAGCGCCGACTTGGTGCGCAGCGAGGCGTAGAACTCGGTGCCCGAGGCGTTGGACACCTTGCGCCGCAGCCCGGCGGTGTCGACGAACTTCCAGATCTTGCCGCCGAGTTCGACCAGCGAGTCGACCGGGTCGACCGTGGTGCCCGCGACATCGTGGACCACCGAACGCTCGTCGCCGGAGAGCTTGTTGAGCAGGCTCGACTTGCCGACGTTCGGCTTGCCGACCAGCGCGACCCGGCGCGGCCCTGCCGCCCCGGTGCCCTCGCGCGGGGTCTCGGGCAGCGCGGCGAGCACGTCGTCGAGCAGGTCGCCGGTCCCGCGACCGTGCGCGGCCGACACCATCCGCGGCTCACCGAGACCGAGCGACCACAGGCTGGCCGCCTCGAGTTCGGCCTTCTGGTCGTCGACCTTGTTGGCCACCAGGATCACCGGGATCTTGGAGCGGCGCAGCTTGCGCACCGCGGCCTCGTCGGTCGCGGTGGCGCCGACGGTCGCGTCGACGACGAGCAGGATCGCGTCGGCGGTCTCCATCGCCACCTCGGCCTGCCGGGCGACATGCTGCTGCAGGCCCTTGGCGTCGGGCTCCCAGCCGCCGGTGTCCTGCACCAGGAATCGGCGCCCGGTCCAGCTGGCCTCGTAGGAGATGCGGTCGCGGGTGACGCCGGGGATGTCCTCGACGACGGCTTCGCGGCGCCCGAGAATGCGGTTCACCAGGGTCGACTTGCCCACGTTCGGGCGGCCGACCACGGCGACGGTCGGCATCGCGAGGTGCTCGCCGTCCTCGTGCTCGCCTTCGAGATCGGCGATCTCCCAGTCGGTTTCGTCGGACCAGGTGCCGTCCCCGACCAGTACCTCTTCGTCGATCATCGCGACCCTCCTGTCGTGGCCGAAAGCTGCTGGGCCACCACGCGGTAGAGCTCGTCGATGGTCTGATCCATCGTCAGTTCGCTGGTGTCGACGAGCACCGCGTCGGCTGCGGGGCGCAGCGGCGACACCGTGCGGGTGGAGTCGAGGGTGTCGCGGCGCTGCACGTCGGCCAGCACGGCCGCGTAGTCGTCGCCGCGTCCCTCGCGGATGTTCTGGGCGTTGCGCCGCTGGGCGCGCGCCTCCGCGGAGGCGGTCAGGTAGATCTTGGCGTCGGCGCCGGTGAGCACCACGGTGCCGATGTCGCGGCCCTCGACCACGATCCGGCCTGCGACGGCGGCGATCTCGCGCTGCGAGGCGACGAGCTGCTCACGCACCTGCGCCACCGCCGACACCGCGGAGACGGCCTTGGTGACGGCGTCGCCGCGGATCTCGGCCGAGACGTCCTCGCCGTCGAGCTCGATCACCTCGTGGCTCGGGTCGGTGCCGATCGACAACGGCAGCGCCGCGACGGTGTCGGCGATCGCCACCGGATCGGTCAGGTCGACCCCGGCGCGCAGCACGCGCAGCGTAGCGACCCGGTACATGGCGCCGGTGTCGAGATAGCGGGCTCCGAGCCGGGTGGCCAGCCGGCGCGACACACTGGACTTGCCGGTGCCGGAGGGACCGTCCATCGCGACGACCAGGGTGCCGTCGCCGGTCATGCGGTCGCCCATGATCTCCACCGGGGAATCCACTCCGTTCACAACTGCACCGCCTCGTAGAGTTTGCCGATCTCGTCCCGGCCGAGCACTCGCAGCGTGCCCGGCCGCTGGTCGCCCAGCGCCACCGGACCCAGATGGGTGCGGACCAGCCGGATCACCGGGTGGCCGACCTCGTCGAGCAGCCTACGCACGATGTGCTTGCGGCCCTCGTGCAACACGAGCTTGACCAGCGAACGACCCTCGTGGGCCTCGAGCAGCGCGAACCGGTCGACCTTGGCCGGACCGTCCTCGAGCTCGACGCCGTCGCGCAGGCGCTTGCTGATCAGGCGGTAGTTCACCTCGCCCTGCACGGTGGCCAGGTAGGTCTTGGGCACCTCGAAGGAGGGGTGCATCAGCCGATGCGCCATCTCGCCGTCGTTGGTCAGCAGCAGCAGGCCCTCGGTGTCGGCGTCGAGACGGCCGACGTGGAACAGGCGCTGACCGGCGGCGATCCGCTCGGCGACGATGTCGCCGACGCAGGGACGGCCCAGATCGTCGGACATGGTCGACTGCCAGCCACGCGGCTTGTTCAGCACCAGGTGCACGAGCTCGTCGCGCACGACGACCCGGGTGCCGTCGACACGCACGACCGCGTTCTCCGGGTCCACACGCAGACCCTGCTCGCGCACGATCCTGCCGTCGACCTCGACGCGACCGGCCGCGATCATGTCCTCGGCGGCGCGGCGCGAGGCCACGCCCGCCTTGGCGAGCACCTTCTGCAGGCGTTCGCCCTCGCCCCAGGGCAGCTTCTTCGGACCCTCGGCGGTGTCGGCGTGCTGGTGCCGCGCGGGCTTGGCGTTGTTCAGGATGGTCGGCGCGACCACCTTGCGCTGCGGCTTGGCCGCCTTCTTCCGCGCGGCGGGCGCCTGCGCGGTGGCAGGCCGGGCGTTGCCGCCCGCGCGCGGCGCGGCGCCACGCGGCTGAGCCCCGGGACGTCCACCGCGTTCGGCGTCGTCGCGCTGGTAGCCGCCGGTGCCACGGCGACCGCCGTCACGCTGGAAACCTCCGGCCGACGCGCCACGGCGGCCGCCGGATTCGCCGTCACGCTGGTAGCCGCCCGCCGAGCCGCCACGGCGGCCGCCGTACTCGGTGTCGCGCTGGTAGCCGCCCGCGGACGTGCCGCGGGAGTAGCCCCCCGCGCCGGTGCCGCGGCGGCCGGTGGCCTCGCCGCGGGCGCCGCCCTGCCCGGTGCGCGCGGTGCCGCCGCGGGTTCCCGCGGTCCGGTTCGCGCCGCTACGGGGCTGGTCGGTGCGTCTTCTTCGATCCGGTGTGCCATCTCGGCGAGCGGAATTATTCATCTGTCCTGTCAATCGTCGGTGCCGAGGTCCATGTCGGACTCGGCGGGTTTCTTCAGCCTGGTGAACCGGGGGTCGGTCTCCAGGCTCTCGCTGATCTCATCGATCAGGTCGACGCCGGGAAGCAGCGGCGCCAGCGGTGGCAGGTCGCCGAGGGAGGCGAGCCCGATCCGTTCGAGGAACAACTCGGTGGTGCGGTACAGCGTGCCGTTGGTCTCCGGGTCCTGACCCGCTTCCGCGATCAGGCCCCTGGCGAGCAGTGTGCGCATCACTCCGTCGACGTTCACCCCGCGCACCGCGCTGACCCTGGTGCGGGTCACCGGCTGGCGGTAAGCGATCACCGCCAAGGTCTCCAAGGCGGCCCGGGTGAGCTTCGTCCGGGCCCCGTCGAGCAGTACACGCTCGACATAGGGCGCGTACTCCTGTCGAGTATAGAAGCGCCAGCCGTCCCCGACGAAACGCAGGTCGATGCCGCTGCCCCGGGCGGTGAGCTCGGCCGACATCGCTCGCAGGGTGGCCTCGACCCGTTCGGCGGTGTCGTCCACGGCCGCGGCCAGCTGTTCTACCGGCGCGGGAGCGTCGACGACGAGCAGCATGGCCTCGAGCGCCGACCGCAGTTCGGGGTCGTCGAGCGGCTCGGAAGTGAACTCCACCACTGCCTCGGTCATGCTGTTCCCTCCCGCCGCCTCCGAGCTCGACCCGATCATCCGTAATCCTCCTCGAAGGTCAGGGCCGCCGCCTCGGCGTCCGGATCCAGTTCGCCGAGCCAGCTCACGGCCAGCGGGCCGAGCGGATCGGGCTGGTCGAACGCGATGGTCTTGCCGCGATACAGCTCGAGCAACGCCAGGAAGCGCGCCACGATTTCCACCGGGACGGTGCAGTCCTCGACCAGCTCGGCGAAGGTGGTCCAGCCGCCGGGCCCGCGTTCCTTCAACCGGGCCAGCACCAGTTCGGCCTGCTCGGCGACCGAGATGGTGTGCATGTGCAGGTGCCCGAGGCCCACCTGGGCGATCGGGCGTGGCCGGAACGCGGCGGCGGCGATCTCGGCGAACGCGGCGATGTCGACGCCGAGCGTCACCTCGGGCAGCAGACCCTCGAACTGTTCCTCGAGCGCCACCGACCGCGGGTACCGGCGCAGCGCGGCCGATTCCAGTTCCCCGAACAGCTCGGCGACCTGTTTGAACGCCCGGTACTGCAGCAGCCGGGCGAACAGCAGGTCGCGGGCGTCGAGCAGTTCCAGGTCGTCGGCGTCGGTCATCTCGCCCGAGGGCAGCAGCCGGGCCGCCTTGAGATCGAGCAGGGTCGCGGCGACGACGAGGAACTCGGTGGTCTGATCGAGGATCTTGTCGGCGCGCAGCTTGGTGTTCTCGACGAGCTCGGCGGTCAACGCCTTCGTGTAGGCGATGAATTCGTCGGTGACCTGATGCAGCGCGACCTCGGTGACATCGAGTTTGCGCGAACTGATCAGCGTCAGCAGCAGATCGAACGGCCCTTCGAAATTCTTCAGCCGCAGATGGAAACCGGTGTTCTCGGCGGGAGGAGCCGCTTCTTCGGAGACTTCGGGCACCGCGGGTCGAGCGTCGATCACCGGCCCGACCGGTGGATGACCTCGCGTGCCATCGCCCGATACGCCTCGGCGCCGCCGGATTTCGGCGCCCACGTGGTGATGGGTTCCCCGGCGACGCTGGCGTCGGGGAACCGCACGGTGCGCGAGATGGCGGTGTCGTAGACGAGGTCGCCGAACACCTCGACCACGCGCGACATCACCTGGCGTGAGTGCAGCAGCCGCGCGTCGAACATGGTGACCACGATGCCGTACAGGCTCAACCGCGGGTTGAGGCGGTCGCGCACCTTCTCGACGGTGTCGTTGAGCAGCGCCAGGCCACGCAGCGAGAAGTACTCGCACTCCATCGGGATGATCACACCGTCGGAGCAGGCCAGCGCGTTGACGGTGAGCAGGCCCAGCGAGGGCTGGCAGTCGATGAGGATGTAGTCGTAGCGGTCGCGGACCCCGGCCAGCGCCCGGCCCAGCGACTGCTCCCTGCCCACCTCGTTGACCAGCTGGATCTCGGCCGCGGAGAGGTCGATGTTGCTGGGTAGCAGGTCCATCCCGTCGACCTTGGTGGTCTGCAGGACGTCGTCGACGGTGGCCTTCCCGCCGATCAGCAGGTTGTGCACGGTCAGGTCGAGATCGTGGTGGGCCACGCCGAGGCCGGCCGAGAGCGCACCCTGCGGATCGAGGTCGACGAGCAGCACGCGGCGGCCGTATTCGGCCAGGGCCGCACCGAGATTGATGGTCGAGGTGGTCTTGCCGACCCCGCCCTTCTGGTTGCACATGGCCACCACCAGCGCGTCACCGTGACGCTGCACCTGCGGCGGTTCGGGTACCAGTCGCAGCGGGCGCCCGGTCGGGCCCATCTCGACGGCCTCGGCGACCTGATCCGGTCCACCGTCCCACGGTGTTTCCGCTGTCGTCACGATCCGCTGCTCCTTATACGTTTTCCTGCCGGTATCCCCTGTCGAGGGTAGCGAGCCCGATTCGGCCGGGACTCGCTTTCGTACGGTCCAGCTCTGGGTAGACGCTACCGCTCGGACCGGTGAGGTACAGCATGGCAACGCCGGGCGTGTTCGCACGATACCCGCCGGACATGAGTCCGCGGTGGCGGTTCATCTGGCCCTCGGGTGCGCGGTCGCCCAGACTTCGCGCAGCGTGCTCACCGTGACCAGCGTGTAGATCTGGGTGGTCGTCACCGAGGCGTGGCCCAGCAGCTCCTGCACGACACGCACGTCCGCGCCACCGTCGAGCAGGTGGGTCGCGAAGGAATGCCGCAGGGTGTGCGGCGAGACCGCGGCCGCGATCCCGGCCCGCTCGGCGGCGGTCTGCAACACCTGCCAGGCACTCTGCCGCGAGAGCCTGCCGCCGCGCGCGTTGAGGAAGAGCGCGCCGCCGGAGCCCTTTCCGCGCGCCGCCAGGCTCGGCCTGCCCCGCACGAGATAGGCGTCGACGGCCGCCAGCGCGGGACGGCCGATGGGGACCAGCCGCTGCTTGCCGCCCTTGCCGCGCAGCACCACGCACCGCTGCTCGGCGTCGATGTCGTCGACGTCGAGGCCGACCATCTCGGAGATGCGCGCGCCGGTGGAGTACAGCAGTTCCAGCAGCGCGCGATCGCGCAGGCCGCGCGGACCGCCGTCGGCCGCGTCGCCCTCCCCGCCCGCGGCCTCGAGCAGGCGCAACACCTGGTCGTACGGCAAGGCCTTGGGCAGCCGGCGCCCCGGGGCGGGCGGTTTCACCGCGTGCGCCACATCGGTGTCGGTGAGGCCCTCCGCGGCGGCGAACTTGTGCAGGCCACGGACCGCGATCAGCGCCCTGGCCACCGAGCCCGCCGCGAGCGGGGGGTGATCGGTGCCGCCGGAGCGCAGCGCCATGGTGAACTCGGCGACATCGCCCTGGGTGACCGCGCGCAGGCTGTCGATGCCACGGCCGTCCAGAAAGGTCCGGTAGCGGCCGAGATCACGGCGATAGGCGCCGAGGGTGTTGCGCGCGGCGCCTCGCTCGACCGCCAGATGGTCGAGGTAGGCGTCGATCTCGCGCGCGAGCACGCCCGAGCCCGTCTAATCTCCGCCGACGTGCGGCGCGGCTCCGGCGTCACCGACAGGCAGACCACGCGCCGGGCCCGCGACGACCGCCGCGGCCCGGGCGGTCGCACCGCCGCGAGCCGCGCTCACGCGCCGCTACCCGGTGCCGCCTGGGCGGCCTTGCGCCGCAGGAACGCCGTCGGCTGACCCGGCCACGGCGCGTCGGCGGGCCGCATCGGCACCTCGTTCGCCGACGCCGCCGCGTAGGCGAGCACACCCGCCACCGCGGTCGCGTTCACGATCTCCCCGGCCAGCGCGGCCCGGATCGCCTCGGCGACCGGCATCCGCACCAGCTCCAGATCGGCTTCCTCGTGTTCGGGGTCCGGCCGGTCGGTCTCGGTGAGCCCGGTGGCGAAATACACCCGCAGCGCCTCGTCGGTGAACCCGGGCGACAACGCCACGTCCACCAGCACCGACCATTCGGCGGCGGCCAGGCCAGTCTCCTCGGCCAGCTCGCGCTTGGCCGCGGTGAGCGGGTCCTCGCCGACGATGTCGAGCAGGCCGGCGGGCAGTTCGAGCAGCCGGGTGCCGAGCGGGTGCCGGTACTGCCGGATCAGGACGACGTTGCCGTCGTCGTCGAGGGCGAGCACCGCGACGGCGGCGTGATGCTCGATGACCTCGCGCTCGGCGACCCGCCCGTCCGGCATCGCGACCTGATCCTGGCGCAGGGCCAGGATCGCGCCGCTGTAGAGCACCCGGCTCGACACCGTCTCGAACTCGTGACTACCGGGCTTGCTCACTTCTCGATCGCTCCCGCTCAGAGGTCCGCGGCCTGCTCCGCGAGCTCTTCCTCGAGGAAGTCTACGGGAAGGCGTTCGGCCAGTTTGTATTTCAACGCCGCGTTGATCAGCGCGGCGAACAGCGGATGCGGCCGGGTCGGGCGGCTCTTGAGCTCCGGATGCGCCTGGGTGGCGACGAAGAACGGATGCACCGAGGCCGGGTACTCGACGAACTCCACCAGGTGCCCGTCGGGCGAGGTACCCGAGAACACCAGCCCGCTCTTCGCGATCGCGTCGCGGTAGGCGTTGTTCACCTCGAACCGGTGCCGGTGCCGCTCGGAGACGTTCTCGGTGCCGTACGCCTGCGCGACGACCGAGCCCTTCTGCAACGTGGCAGGGTAGGCGCCGAGCCGCATGGTGCCACCGAGATCGGCGGCGCCGGCGACCACGTCCTCCTGGTCGGCCATGGTGGAGATGACCGGGTTTTTCGTCTCGGGCTCGAACTCCGCGGAGTTGGCGTCGGAGATACCGACCGAACGCGCCGCCTCGATGACCACGCACTGCAGGCCGAGGCACAGGCCGAGCAGCGGGATGCCGCGGCGCCGGGCGTAGCCGATGGCGCCGAGCTTGCCCTCGATGCCGCGGATGCCGAAGCCGCCGGGGATCAGCACCGCGTCCACGTCGCGCAGCGCAGCCTGGGCGCCCGCCTCGGTCTCACACTCGTCCGAGGGCACCCAGCGGATGTTCACCTTGGACCGGTGCGCGAAGCCACCGGCGCGCAGCGCCTCGGTGACCGACAGGTAGGCGTCGGGCAGGTCGACGTACTTGCCGACCAGCGCCACCTCGACGGTCTCTCGCGGCGAGTGCACGCGGTCGAGCAGGTCGCCCCACACGGTCCAGTCGACATCGCGGAACGGCAGCCCCAGCTTGCGCACCACGTAGGCGTCGAGCCCCTCGCTGTGCAGCACCTTCGGGATGTCGTAGATCGACGGCGCGTCGGGGGTGGAGATGCACGCCTCCACGTCGACGTCGCACATCAGCGCGATCTTGTTCTTGAGGCCCTGCGGCACCTCGCGGTCGCAGCGCAGGATCAGCGCGTCGGGCTGGATGCCGATGTTGCGCAGCGCGGCCACCGAGTGCTGCGTCGGCTTGGTCTTGAGCTCCCCCGAGGGCGCCAGGTACGGCACCAGCGACACGTGCAGGAAGAACACGTTGTCGCGGCCCACGTCGTGGCGGATCTGGCGCGCCGCCTCGAGGAACGGCTGCGACTCGATGTCGCCGACGGTGCCACCGATCTCGGTGATCACCACGTCCGGCACATGCCCCTGCAGATCGGGACCCTGCATCGCCATGATGCGGTTCTTGATCTCGTCGGTGATGTGCGGGATGACCTGCACCGTGTCGCCCAGGTACTCGCCACGCCGCTCCTTGGCGATCACGGTCGAATAGATCTGTCCCGTGGTCACATTCGCGTCCTTGGACAGGTCGCGGTCGAGGAAGCGCTCGTAGTGGCCGACATCGAGGTCGGTCTCCGCGCCGTCCTCGGTGACGAACACCTCGCCGTGCTGGAACGGGTTCATGGTGCCCGGATCGACGTTCAGATACGGATCGAGCTTCTGCATCGTCACCCGCATGCCGCGCGCGGTCAGCAACTGACCGAGGCTGGAGGCGGTGAGACCCTTACCCAAAGAGGAGGCGACGCCACCGCTCACGAAGATGTGCTTGGTGGCATTTCGAGCCTGATTCCGTGTTTGACCCACGGAACTCCACAATAACAGGGACCCAGGCCGGTGAGCTATTTGCGGGTCGTTAACGCGGAGGCGTGTCGGGCGGCGAACTCAGCGGGGCATGGCGACCATCGTGAGCGAGGTCGCCGTCGGCCCCGTCCCGTACCGGCCCGCGCCGCCGGAGAGCTGCTCGGGGAAGGCGAGAGCGGTTGTCACCCGGCCGATCTCACGGTCGACGTTGTCCACCGTGGTCACCGTGGTCGCCAGTGGCGCCTGCGCGCGCACGTGGGCGATCGCACCGTTGCCCTCGGCGGCACCGGCCCGGCCCGCCAGCACCGCGCCCGTGGCCCGCGCGCGCACGGCACCGGCGAAGCGGGCGATAGTCGCGCCCTGGCCGGTGTCGGATGCGACACCGTTGCCGGTGACCACGACCGCCAGTTGCGCGGGCCGCACCGGCCCCTCGCCGTAGGCCAGGAAACCGCCGCCGCGCAGGGTCTCGAGCACCAGCGCGAGTTCGGGTTCGGTGCTGCGCGGCTGATTGCTCGCCGGGTCGAGCAGCAGCGTGAGCCCGAGCAGGTCCCCCGCCATCGAGCCCTGGTCGACCGCGCCGGTCCGCAACTGCGCGCCCGCGGGCACGATGTTGGTCAGCGCCGAGCGCATCCGGTCGCCCTCGCCCGCGTCGACGAAGGACTCGGTGAGCGCGATCCGGCCGGTCACCGCGGCGCCCGCGGTCTCGAGCGCGCGGCTGACCCCGTCGATGTCGCCGGGGTCGGCGTCGGGCGTGCTGAACACGACGACGCTGCGGTCGGCCAGCGTGCCGCCCAGGATCCGGCCCGCCGACCCGGCGAGGAAGCGGTCGGCGGCGTCGAGCTGTCCGGTGAGCTGTTCGTTGCGCGCGGTGAGCGCCTCGACCTGGCCGCTCAGCTCGCCCTTGTCCGAGCGCAGCCCGGAGAGCATGTCCGCGGCGAGGGTCTGGGAGCCGAGCACCACCCCGACGGCGAGGGCGAGGAAGATCGCCGCGATCGAGATGGCGTGCTGACGCAGGGAGATCACAGCAGACCACGCACCCACAGCACGAAGCGGTTCCAGTACTCGATCGCCCAGTCCAGCAGCTCGGATCCGTTGTGCGAGGCCAGGATCACCACCACGATCGCGACCAGCGCCGCGAGCACCACCAGCGCCAGCGCGGCGCCGGAGGACCGGTGCCGGTACAGGGTGGACACCGCCTTCGCGTCGACCAGTTTCGCGCCGACCTTCAGCCTGGTCAGGAACGTCGCCGGGGTGCTGTCGCGACGGCCGCGGTCGAAGAAGTCCTCCAGCGAGGCGGGCGCGCCCGCGAGCACGATCAGCGACGCGCCGTGGTGATCGGCGAGCATGAGCGCCAGGTCGGCGGGCGAGCCCGACGACGGGAACGTGGTGGCGCCGATACCGAGATCCTGGATGCGTTCCAGGCCCTTGGCGTGGCCGTCGGTGTCGGCGGGCAGGATCATCTCGGCGCCGGATCGCAGAGTCTCGGTGCTGATCTCGTCGGGATCGCCGACGATCAGGTCCGGCGTGTACTTGAGCTTGCGCAGCGTGTCGGCGCCGGACCCGACCCCGATCAGGATCGGCGCGTATTCCTTGATGAACGGCTTGAGGCGCCGCAGTTCCTCGAGATGCCCCGGCCCGTCGGCGATGACAACGACGTGCCGGTTGCGCAGGTCCAGCTCGATGTCGGGCACGCCGATGCCGTCGATCAGCAGGCCGCTCTCGGTGCGGACGAATTCGGTGGTGTTGCCGGCGAACGCGTCGAGGTGGTCGGCGAGGCCGTTGCGCGCCTCGATCATCCGGTCGGCGATGGCCGATTCGTCGAACTCGATGCCCTCGACGAGGACCTCGGGTTCCTTCTTGGTGAGCTTGTCCGCGTAGACGATGCCCTCGTCGATCCGGATCTTGGCGCCGTCCTTGATCTTGCCGAAGGCATCGGAGGACACCGTGTCCATGAGCACGATCCCGTTGGCCACCAGCACTTCCGGGCCGAGGTTGGGGTAGCGGCCCGAGATCGAGGGCGAGGTGTTGATCACCGCGACCACGCCCGCCTCCACGAGCCGGTCGGCGGTGTGCCGGTCCAGGTCGGTCTCGTCGAGCACCACCACGTCCCCGGGGCTGACGCGCCGCAGCAGTCGCCGGGTGTCACGGTCGACCCTGGCGATCCCGGTGACACCGGGCAGCGTTTCGGTGTTTCTCGACAACAGCGCCGGCATCCTCATGTGGCCGATGATGAGCGCAAACCCTCAACCTTTGGTGGAGGCGCGCCGAATCGCCGATCACATTCGTCACCGCGAGCTACCGGTCAGCACCCCCGGACGCCCGGGGCCCGATGGCACGAGCATTGCCCGCCGTCATCGCCTTTTCGGTGGTCACGGCCCGGATCAGGACACGGCGACGGTGCCGTACCCCGGCAGCACGGTGACGCTCGGGCCGATGTTGCCGCCGACGGCGACCGAATAGACACCGGCGACGATCTGACCCTGCCCGGTGTTCGCCACGACCGGACCCACCGGGCACTGGGCCGGATCGGTGCACGGGAAGATGTAGGGCACATCGGTGATCCCGGTCGCGCCGGTGTTCACGTTGAGCCATTGCACCCGCGCGCGCAGCCAGGGCGAACCGTCCCCCTTGTAGGGCACGACATTCGTGACCCCGAAGGACACCTGCCCCGGTTCGACACCGGTCGTCGCGGTGATGGTGACGTAGTCGGTGCCCGGCCCGTTCATGCTCCAGCCCCACAGGGCCGCGGCGCCGGCGAAATTCGTGGTCACCGGTGCCGCGGCGGCGGTTCCCGCCGTCCCGAGCACCGCGGTCGCGGCCACCGCGGTCGCGGCGCCGATCATCCCGATCCCTCGCATCGTCTCGCACTCCTTCGGTCGTGTTCGCCGGCCGATGCCGGCGACAGTCCACAAGTTCGGCTCACAAACGATCTCCGCCAGTATGTCGGAGACGCCGGTCGGGCGGTTACATCCCCCCGCTCCGAGCGGTCGGACCGGAACGAACCGGGCGACTACCCGTATGCTGCGGGTCACAGATATCTCGGACAGGAGACAGCCATGCCCCGCAGTACCGTTGAGACGGTCTTCGACGCCCCTCGCGACATCGTCTACCGCCTTTTCGCCGAGCGTGAGGCCGTCAGCCCGCACCTGCCCATCCAGGTCAAGCTGATCAAGCAGGGCGACCCGGCCACCGGTGTCGGCGCGCAGCACCTGCTCGGCTTCGGCAAGGCGGGCGTCACCGAGGAGATCACCGCGCTGGTCCCCGGTGAGCGGATGGAGTACAAGATCGTCAAGGGCGCGCCGGTCAAGCGCCACGTCGGCATCATCACCTTCGCCGACACCAGCTCGGGCGGCACCCGCGTGGTCTACACGATGGAATCCGAGCCCTCGCTGCCGGTGCCCGCCCCGGTCCTCGAGTTCGGCCTGCGTCAGCTGACCAACCAGCTCATCGGCGGCGTCCGCAAGGCGCTGCGCTAGTCGTCCGCGACGCCGCGGCCCGGCCCCGCCGTCGGGTCGCGGCGCACCGCCCCCGGCTAGGCCGGCGTGCGCTCCGCGCGTGCGGTTTCCAGCAGTTCCTCCGCGTGCGCGCGGCCGGTCTCGGTGTCGTCGAGGCCTGCCAGCATGCGGGCCAGTTCCACCACCCGCTCCTCGTCGGTCAGCGTGCGAACTCCGCTGTCCACCTTGCCTTTTCCGTCGTCGGACTTGTTCACCACCAGGTGCGTGTCGGCGAAGGCCGCCACCTGGGGCAGGTGGGTCACCACGATCACCTGATGGGTGCGGGCCAACCGGGCGAGCCGCTTGCCGATCTCGACGGCCGCGCGGCCACCGACGCCGGCGTCGACCTCGTCGAAGACCATGGTCGCGCCGTGATCCGAACCGGCGAGCACCACCTCCAGCGCCAGCATGACGCGCGAGAGCTCACCGCCGGAGGCGCTCTTGCTCAACGGCAGCGATTGGGCGCCCGAGTGCGCCGAGAGCCGGAACTCCACCTCGTCGACACCGTTCGAACCGGCGTGCAGCCGCACCCCGTCGAGGTCGAGCGGCGCGGAGTCCTGGGCGCCGGCGGGCATCGGTCGCACCCGCACCTCCAGCTTGGCCTTCCCCATCGCCAGGCCACCGAGCTCGGTGCTCACCGCCGCCGCCAGCTTGCCCGCGGCCTTGGCCCGCGCCGCGCTGAGTTTGCGCGCCGCCTCACGCACCTTGCCCGCCGCCGTCTTGACCTCACCGGCGAGCTTGGCCAGCGCGTCCTCGGAGACGTCGAGGGAGTCCAGCCGCGCGCGTGACTCGTCCGCCCAGGCGATCACGCCGTCGATGTCGGGCGCGTACTTGCGGGTCAGCGACTTCAGCTCCGCCTGCCGGGTGAGCATCGAGTCGAGCGCGCCGGGATCGGACGGCAGTTCCGAGAGGTAGCCGCTGAGTTCGGTGGTGACGTCGACGACCACCGCGATCGCCTCCCCCAGCCGCGGCGAGAGCGCGCTCAGCGCCGGATCGTCGGCCGAATCGAGCCTGGCCCGTGCCCCGCCCAGCAGATCGAGGACCCCACCGCCGTCGGCGGGCGCGTCGGCGGGACCCGACAGCGCCTCGTGCGCGGCGGCCGCGGCCTCACGCAGCGAGTCCAGATCGCTGAGCCTGCGGATCTCGGCGACGAGCCGGGTGTCCTCGCCCGGTTCCGGTGCGATGCCGTCGATCTCGGCCAGCGAATGCTTGAGCCGGTCGGCCTCGAGTGCCAGTTCCCTGCTGCGCTCGGTCCGCTCGAGCAGTTCGGCGCGGGCATCGAGCCACGACCGCCGATGTACCTGGTACTTGCGCAGCAGCCCGCCGACACCGTCGCCCGCGAACTGGTCGAGCGCGGCCAGCTGCTGTTCCGGGCGCTGCAGGCGCAACTGGTCGTTCTGACCGTGCACCGTCAGCAGCCGCGAGGTGAACTCGCCGAGCACCGCCGCGGGCACCCCGCGCCCACCGAGATGCGCGCGGGACCGCCCGTCGCTGTTCACGGTGCGGACCGCGATCACGCTGCCGTCCTCGTCGGCCTCGGCGGCGGCCGACTCCAGCACCTCCTCGACGGCGGCCTTGGCCGCGTCGTTGACGTCGTCGACGACGAAGCGGCCCTCGACCACGGCCTTGGCCGCGCCGAGCCGCACCCGGCCCGCGTCCGCCCGCGCCCCGCTGAGCAGGTGCAGGCTGGTCACGACCATCGTCTTGCCCGCACCGGTCTCACCGGTGAGGACCGTGAGTCCGGCGTGGAACTGGGCGGTCGCCGTCGAGATGACGCCCAGCCCGTCAATCCTGATCTCAGTCAGCATCGCGGCTGTTCTCCGTTCGCTGTCTCCCCCGCCAGCCGGTCACCGGCAGACGGAACTTGCGCACCATCCGGTCGGCGAAGGGCGCGGAATCGAGCCGCACCCATCGGACCGGTCGTTCGCCACGCACCACTTCGGCGCGACCGCCCCGCGGCAGCGCCAGCGTGCGGCGACCGTCGAGGAACACGATCGCGTCGTGCCCGGTCGCAACCGTCTCCACGGCGATCAGCGATTCCGGGCTGGTCACCAGCGGCCGCGCGAACAGCGCGTGCGCGTTGCTCGGAATCACCAGCATCGCCTCGAGTTCCGGCCACACCACGGGCCCGCCCGCGGAGAACGCGTAGGCCGTCGAGCCAGTCGGGGTGGCGATGAGGATGCCGTCGCAGCCGAACGCCGACACCGGGCGCCCGTCGACCTCGAGCACCACTTCCAGCACGCCCATCCGCTGGGCGTTCTCGATGCTGGCCTCGTTGAGCGCCCATCCGCGTTCCACCACCGTGTCGTCGACACGCACCGTGACATCGATGGTGAGCCGGTCCTCCAACCGGTAGTCGCGGTCGACCACCTGGGCCAGCGCCTCGTCGAGATGCTCGGCCTCGGCTTCGGTGAGAAAACCGATGCGCCCCAGGTTGATTCCGAGCACCGGCACACCGGTGGGCCTGCCGAGTTCGGCGGCGCGCAGGAAGGTGCCGTCACCACCGAGGGCAAGGACCATCTCGCAGCCCAGCGCCGCGGACGGGCTGTGCGGCACCACCCGCACCGGGTAGCCGGCCGGCTCGTTCTCGAAGCGCGTGCTGTCGGCCTCGTCGGCGAGGACCCGCAGGCAGATCCCCGCTTCGGCGAAGATCTTCGCGACCCGGTGCGCGGTCTCGATGATCTCCGCGCGGCCGGGGTGGGCGACGAGCAGGATCTCCCTGCCGCCCTCGTGCGTGTTCACTGCGGACCCTCCTCGACCGCGCGGGCGACCAGTCCCGCCACCTGCTCGGCGTCGTACTCGAACGGGCCGACCTTGCGCAGCCACAGGAAGTACTCGACATTGCCCGACGGGCCGGGCAGCGGACTGGCCACCACGCCCTCGGTCCGCAGGCCGAGCGCGCCCGCCGCGGCCGCCACCTCGCCGACCACTTCGGCGCGCAACGCCGGATCACGCACCACGCCGCCGGAGCCGACCCGTTCCTTCCCGACCTCGAACTGCGGCTTCACCATCGGCAGCAGATCGGCGCCGTCGGCGGCGCAGGCCGCGATCGCGGGCAGCACGAGCCCGAGCGAGATGAACGACAGATCACCGACGACGACATCGACCGTCCCGCCGATGGTTTCGGGCGTGATGTTGCGGACGTTGGTGCGGTCGTACACCTGCACGCGGTCGTCGTTCTGCAACCGCCAGATCAGCTGGCCGTACCCGACGTCCACCGCGGCCACCTCCCGCGCGCCGCGCGACAGCAACACATCGGTGAACCCGCCGGTCGAGGCGCCCGCGTCGAGGCAGCGCTTGCCCGCGACGTCGAGCCCCGCCGGCTCGAACGCCTCGAGCGCACCGAGCAGCTTGTGGGCGCCGCGCGACGCCCACGACACCTCGTCGGGTTCGGCCCGCACGATCAGCGGTGTCGCCGCCTCCACCGCCGTCGCCGGCTTCACCGCGACGGTTCCGGCGATCAGGACGCGGCCCGCGCTGATCAGTTCGACCGCGTGTTCTCGCGATCGCGCCAATCCGCGGCGAACCAGTTCGGCGTCCACCCGCGCTCTCCTGGCCACCTCAGATCTTGTCCACGGTCGCCAGCGCGTCGACCAGCACGTCGTGCGCCTGTTCGAGGATGCGGGCCCGGCGGGTGATGTCGGCGCCCGCCTCGGTGTTCTCCGCGGGGCCGCTCGCCGGCGCCGCCGCGCCGAGTTCGGCCAGCAGCGCGTCGACCTCGGCCGTGATCCGGTGCGGATCGGCCGGAGCCTGCCCGCCCTGACCGGGCAGGTGGCTGCCGGGCAGCGGAATCCCTGGGCGGGGTGGCTGTGACGCGCCGGTCGGCGGTGAACTCGGTGTACTCATCGTGCCGTCAACGCTATCGGATTTCGGAATCGGCCGCGCGCACCCGTACCGCCCGGCCGGGGTGCTGTCGCAACAGCTCCGCGACCTCCGACGGCGCGACGGCGCCTGGCACGATCTCGTCGTTGAGGGCCTCGAGTCCGGCAGCGATGAAGGTGGGCACCCGTTCGGGCGGTGCGGCGCACACCTCCTCCAGCGTGCTGACCCCGGTGAGCACCAGCAGCGAGTCGAGCCCGAGACCGTTGGCACCCTCGATGTCGGTGTCGAGGCGGTCACCCACGACCAGCGCGGTACGGGTGCCCGCGCGTTCGAGCGCGTTCTCCATCAGGGGCGCGTACGGTTTGCCCGCCACGAGCGGTTCCCGGTCCGAGGCGGTGCGCAGCGCCGCGACCATGGACCCGTTGCCCGGGGCCAGGCCGCGTTCGTTCGGCAGCGTGCGGTCGGTGTTGGCGGCCACCCACAGCGCGCCCGCGCGCAGGGCGTAGGCCGCCTCGGCGAGATCCGGCCACGCGGTGGTCGGCGAATGGCCCTGCACGACGGCCACGGGCGGTATGTCGCCGAATCGGCGGATCGGCACCAGACCGCGGGCGGCGATCTCGGCGGCCAGATCGTCGGTGCCGACGACGAGCACGTGGTCGCCCGGAGCCAGCTGCTCGGCGATCATTCTGGCGGCGGCTTGCGCGCTGGTCACCACATCGTCGGAGCTCGCCGGGTAGCCCAGCTCCGCGAGGTGGCCGGCGACCGTGCCGGGTCCGCGTGCCGCGTTGTTGGTCACATAGACCAGCCGCTGCGCCGAATCACCGTTCGGCGCCAGCGCTTTCGGCCCACCCTCGATCACCTCGGGCCCGCGGTACAGCGTGCCGTCCAGGTCGAGCAGCAAAGCGTCGTATTGATCGCGTAGCTGGTTCACACACCCTCACTCCGTCGTCGCTGCCGGGCCGAATCCTCTCGACCCTAGGCGAACCCACCGACAACTCCCGACTCGCGCCGGAGCCGCCGAATCGTGCTCGCACCCTTCATGATCGAGCATGGGCACCCGATCTGTGCACGGTGTCGCCGGTTTCCGCGCCCGCAGCCGCGCGCGGCGGGTCGAAACTCCGCCGGGTTCAGGTGGTCGAGCCCACACCAGACGACCAGAAGACGACAACGGGCTGGGAGCCGAGGTCGGCTCCCAGCCCGTGCTGGTCGATCGTGGGTGGTGCTACTGCGCGTCGCCGGTCAGTTCGGCGGCGCGGTCCTCGGCGTCGGTCTCGCCGTCGACGTCGGCCGCGGCGGCGTTGAGGAACCACTGCAGGCCCTCGTCCGTGCGGCCCGCCGCGACCAGCGCGTCGGCGTAGGCGTAGAACAGGCGCGCGGCGGCCGAGCCGGTGCGTGCCGGGTCCAGATCCGGGGTCTGCAGGGTGACGACGGCCTGGTCGAACTGACCGAGGTCCATCCGGGCGCCCGCGACCACGATCCGCAGCTCACTCGCCTCGTCGCCGCTGAGCCGCTGCGCTTCCTCGCTGCGGCCGAGCTCGATGGCCCGCTCCGGCCTGCCGAGACCACGCTCGCAGTCCGCCATCACGGCCAGCAGCCCGGAGCCACCCGACATGCGGCGCGCGGTCCGCAACTCCGAGAGGGCCTCGGCCCACTCCTCGGCGTGATAGGCCACCACACCGGCGGTCTCCCGGACCACCGCGATGCGACCGGCCCGCTGCCGGGCGGCCCTGGCGTGCGCCAGCGCCAGGCGCGGGTCGTCCTCGAGCAGCTCGACGGCCATCACCATGTGCCGGGCGACGGTCTCGGCGTTGTTCTTGTCCAGGCTCAGCAGATCTCGGCGCACGGCCGGATCCAGATCGGAGGCCTGCACGTCCTCGGGCAGATCGGGCTCGTCCGGACGCGCTCCGCGCCGGTCGGTGGGCCTGCCACCCACCGCGCGGGCGCCTTCGCCACCGCGGCGACGATCCTCGCGCTCGTCGCGGGCACCGTAGCCCGCGTCGTCGCGACCACGCGCCGCGTCGTCCTCGCCACGGGTGCGGTCGTCACCGGAGCGATCGCCCGCGTAGGCGTCTTCCCCACGGCGACGGTCATCGTCGGACCGCGAATCCGCGCTGATGCGTCCGGCATCCGCCTCGCCACGAGACTCGTCGCGGCCGTCGTCGGCGCGGTCACCCGCGACCTCGTCGGCCTCCGCGCGATCGTCGGCGCCGCGGTCACCGGCCAGGTCGTCCGCGTCTTCGGCCGCTGCCCGGTTCTCGCGCGCGGCAACAGTATCCGGCTGCTCGCCGACGGGGTCCGCCTGCTCGCCGCCGGAATTCTCGTCATCCGCCGCGGCGCGGTCGTCGGTGTCGCCGGCTACGTCGTCCGCGACCTCGACCCGGTCGCTCGACGACGAGTCGCCGGACTGCACAGTGGACGCTGTCGCCGAAGTCTCGTCGGCGGTCTCCGAGGGGAGCACGGCGTCCTCGGAATCGGCCGCGGCCGAGACGACACCGAGCACGTCGCCTTCCCGCTCGCGACGCTTCTCTCGATAGGTACCGTCCAGCGGCTTGCCGTCTTCACCGACATAGCCACGCGCGGCACCGGAATCACTCTTGCGCTTGAAGCCACCGCGCCCACGGTCGTCGTCGCGCCGCTGGTATCCGCCCCGATCGGCGTTGTCGCCGCGCCGGAACCCACCACGATCCGAACCACCGCGCGAACGGTCATCACCTTCGCCACGACGGAAGCCGCCACGATCGCCGCCCCGCGAGCGGTCGTCGCCTTCGTTCCTGCGGAAGCCGGAGCCACCACGGGGACGGTCCTCGCTGTCACGACGGAACCCGCCGCGATCACCGCGGTCGTAACCGCCCCGCGAACGGTCATCGCCCTCGTTGCGACGGAAACCACCACGATCCGCACCACCGCGCGAACGGTCGTCACCCTCGTTCCGGCGGAACCCGCCACGATCGGAGCCACCCCGCGAACGATCGTCACCCTCGTTGCGACGGAAACCACCGCGATCGGAGCCACCCCGCGAACGGTCGTCGTCGCGACGGAAGCCGCCGCGGTCGCCGGAGCCACCACGGCCCGCGTCGTCGCGCCGCTGGTAACCACCGCGGTCGCCGCTGTCGCCACGGCGGAAGCCGCCGCGATCCTCGCCCCGCGAGCGGTCGTCGCCTTCGTTCCTGCGGAAGCCGGAGCCACCACGGGGACGGTCTTCGTTGTCGCGACGGAACCCGCCGCGATCACCGCGGTCGTAACCGCCCCGCGAACGGTCATCGCCCTCGTTGCGACGGAAACCACCACGATCCGCACCACCGCGGGGGCGATCGTCATCGTTGCGACGGTAGCCACCGCGGTCCCCACCGCGATCGAAACCACCTGCGGGACGGTCTGATTCATCGCGACGACGGTAACCACCGCGGTCGCCGGAGCTGCCGCGGGCCGCGTCGTCACGCTTCTGGTAACCGCCACGGTCACCGCTGTCGCCCCGTCGGAAGCCACCACGATCGTTGTCGTCGCGGCGCTGATAGCCGCCGCGCCCGGCGTCGTCCCGGCGCTGATAGCCACCGCGGTCCGATCCGCCACGCGAACGGTCGTCGCCCTCGCCGCGCCGGAATCCGCCACGATCATTGTCGTCGCGCCGCTGGTAACCACCGCGGTCGCCGCTGTCGCTACGGCGGAAACCGCCGCGGTCGCCGCCACGGTCGCGATCGTCGCGGCGGTAGCCGCCACGCTGGCCCTCGGAGCGGTCGGAACCGCCACGCTCACCGCGATTGTCGTCGTTGCGGCGGAATCCGCCGCCCGAGCCCTTGTTCTCGCCGTATCCGCCGCGGGGGCGGTCGGTCGGTTCGCCGCGCCGGCCGAAACCGCGGGCGTCTCCGTCCCGGCGGAAAGGCTTCCGTCCGTCGTTGTGTTCCGACACGGCGATCCCTTTCTAGATTCCCCGTCCTCGGGGAGTGTTGTCGTGGCCCCGCCTACAAGAATTCAACCACGGGCGGAGGACGGGGCACCGTCCGCCCGGCATGGTGCGGCCGCGTTCGGCCCCACAAACGACGATAGGGGACCCAGATCTGGGTCCCCTATCGCGAAGGTATGTCCGGCGGTGTCCTACTCTCCCACACCCTGTCGAGTGCAGTACCATCGGCGCAGGTGGCCTTAGCTTCCGGGTTCGGAATGGGACCG
>NZ_JBFAHR010000016.1:0-141169 GCF_040654275.1 Nocardia sp. NPDC050717 | reverse complement strand
GTACCCCGAAGGGCCTTACCGCTCGACTTGCATGTGTTAAGCACGCCGCCAGCGTTCGTCCTGAGCCAGGATCAAACTCTCCGTTGAAGACTCTCGAAACACTCCCAAAAGGAGCGAATCAGAACAATCTAAAGACTAGAGTCCGAAAACCTAGCAAGCCGAACACCAGCAAAAAGATTGCTGTTGTTCAAATGTCCACTCCTCAACCGGGGGGTATGAGAAGCGGAACCAATAATAATATTGGCACTGACATTCATCGACACACTATTGAGTTCTCAAAGAACACACGCACAAGCAGAACCACCGGCTCTCGTCCGGATCGTCTGCAGGGCAACTGTTCCAGCCTAACTTCGCTTCCAGACGATGTCAATCGTAACGCTGGTCACTCTGTTGGGCTTGCCAGGCGCTCTCCGGTTGGTCCGTGTCGCTCTGACTTCCAATAAGTTACGCGCCGGATAACGCCGCGTCAAATCGCCTGGACAGCAGCGGATCTGCGCAGGTCAGGGCGCTGGCGATCGGCGCTGCGGCGGCCCGAATCACACGGATGTGACTCAGGCCTCCGCGACATGGTCAGGCTATCCGTCGGACGCCGGCCATGTTCTTCTTGCCCCGGCGCAGCACCAGCCACTGGCCGTGCAGGTAGTCGGCGTCCGACGGCGTCCAGTCGATGTCGGCGACCCGCTCGTTGTTCACCGACGCCCCGCCTTCGTTGACCACGCGGCGGGCCGCTCCCCTGCTCTCGGCCAGGCCGGAGGCGACGAGCAGGTCGACGATCGTGTTCGGCTCACCGGGGACGACCTCGGCCACCTTGCCGTCGACCGCGGTCTCGCGCAGCGCGGCGCCGAGCGTCGACTCGGGGAGTTCGCGCAGATCACCGCGACCGAACAGCGCCTGGCTGGCCAGTTCCACCGCGCGGGTCTCGGCTTCGCCGTGCACGAGGGTGGTCATCTCGGCGGCCAGGCGCTTCTGCGCCTCGCGGGCGAACGGCCGCTCGGCGGTGGCGCGCTCGAGTTCGTCGAGTTCCTCGCGGCTCAGGAAGGTGAACCAGCGCAGGTACCGCACGACATCGGCGTCGGCGGTGTTCACGAAGTACTGGTACCAGGCGTAGGGGCTGGTGAGTTCGGGGTCGAGCCACAGGCTGCCGCCGCCGGTGGACTTGCCGAACTTCTTGCCGTCGGCCGAGGTCACCAGGGGCACCGTGAGCGCGTGCACGTGCGCGCCGTCGACGCGGCGGTTCAGTTCCACGCCGGCGATGATGTTGCCCCACTGGTCCGAGCCACCGACCTGCAGCGTGCAGCCGTGTTCGCGGCGCAGCTGCAGGTAGTCGTTGGCCTGCAGCAGCATGTAGCTGAACTCGGTGTAGGAGATGCCGTCGCCCTCGAGCCGCCGCTTGACCGTGTCGCGCGCGAGCATGACGTTGACCGAGAAGTGCTTGCCGATGTCGCGCAGGAAGTCGACGGTCGACAGCGATCCGGTCCAGTCCATGTTGTTGACGATCACCGCGCCGGTCGGCGAATCGTCGAGGTCGACGAAGCGTTCGAGCTGGGAGCGGATGCGCCCGGCCCACTCGGCGACGGTGTCGGTGGAGTTCATGGTGCGTTCGCCGACGTCGCGCGGGTCGCCGATCAGGCCGGTGGCGCCGCCCGCGAGGACGATCGGCCGGTGACCGGCGCGCTGGAAGCGCTTGAGCGCGAGCAGCGGGACGAGGTGACCCGCGTGCAGGCTCGCCGCGGTGGGATCGAAGCCGGCATAGAGGGTCAGCGGCGCGGTCGCGGCGGCCGCCCGCATCTCGTCCAGGTCGGTGGACTGCGCGATCAGGCCGCGCCAGGTCAGTTCGTCGAAGATGTCGCCGGTCACGGTGCCCATCTTTGCGCATCCGGATCCGGGCTCGCGAACAGGCCGAACTTCCTCGGCACGCCGATGATCGCCGGAACCGTGTGGTTCCGGCGATCGTCAGCGGGTCGAGTCGTCACTCATCGCACCAGCGCGGTGATGCTCTCGCGACGCTCGTAGGCGATCCAGGCGAAGATCGCGGCCAGGGCCAGCGGGAAGATCGCCGTGCCGGGCATGCCTGCGATGAAGGCCTGCGTCGCGGCGGCGAGCACGGTGAGCAGCGACAGGCCCGCGGCGGCGAGCGCGGTCAGCTTCGGCACCATCAGGCCGATGCCGCCGGCCACCTCGGCGACGCCGATGAAGATGAGCAGCCCCATCGGGATGGTCATGTTCTGCGGCGGGTTCGCCATGAGGATGTGCGGGATGACGATCTTGGGGCCGCCCGAGGCGATGATGAAGAACAGGCCGAGCACGATCTGCAGGGTCCACAGGACGCGGTTGCGGATCTTGCCGGGGCGGCGCGCGGCAGTGGTGGTGGCGGCGAAGTGGGCGGTGGTGGTGGTCATCTCTCGTCCTTCTGGTCGGTCGCGCTGGGGTCGGTGGCGCGTTCAACAGATAGGACGGAGGGCCGCCGCGGAATTCATCGCTGCCCGTGCGAGATTTTTCGCGCTACGTCGTCGGTGCCGCGGCGCGAGGGCTGCGCCGGTACACCGAGACCGCCGGCGAGGGGATCAGGAACCGCCACGGCACCTCGGCGGCCGAGCTGACGCCGACACGGGGGCCTGCGACGATGTCCGCTTGTGGCACAGGCGGTTTCAGCTCGAGGCGCACATCGGAGAACGGATCGAACAGCTCGGTGCCGTAGTCGGACAGGTTGATCCCGAGCGCGCTGCCGACATTGCCCGGTCCGCGTGCGAGGTCGGCGTCCTTGCGGGCGGCGGGCCTGCGTTCGCGGACGAGATCGACGCCGTCGAGCACTTCCGCCGCCCGCACGAGCACCGCGCCGGCCTCGCCGTCGTAGCCCGTGGTCACGTTGACGCACAGGTGGATTCCGTAGGAACGATAGACGTAGAGCCGACCGGCCGGGCCGAACATCACCGCGTTGCGGGCCGTTGGTCCCGGCCAGGAATGCGCGGCGGGATCCGGCCACGGGCCTGCGGGATCGCTGCCGTAGGCCTCGACCTCCACGATGCGCAGCGCGACCGGCCCCGACCACAGAGCCGCGCCGAGCAGCCTGCGGGCGGCGGTGGGCGGATCGACGGCCAGTTCCTGGGCGGACACGCCCGCCATTGTGCCTACCGCGGAACTCAGCCGAGCAGCTCGGTCCCCCGGTACAGGCCCGCGAGCTTGCCGGGGTTCACCTGGAAGCGCAGGTTCCGCACGCGGCCGTCGACGAGGTCGAAGGTGAAGGCGGCACCGGGCGCGCCGCCGATGGAGATGAGCGTGCCCAGCTCGCCGTTGATCTCGGCGGCGCTGAGCTCGGCGCCCGCCGAGGACGGTTTCGCCAGGACGCCGAGGATCCACCGGGCGACATGATCGGGCCCGTACAGCGGCCTGCGCGCGGCGGTGACCACGCCGCCGCCGTCGGACCAGCAGGTGACGTCCGGGGCGAGCAGGTCCATCAGCGCGTTCAGGTCGCCGCCGGCGCAGGCGGCCATGAACTGCTCGGTGACGTGGGCGCGGGCGGCCTTGTCGGTGTCGAAGCGCGGCCTGCGCGAGCGCACGTGGTTCTTGGCGCGGTGCGCGATCTGACGAACGGTGGGCTCGGGTCGCTCGAGCGCCGTGGCGATCTCGGCGTGCGAGTACCCGAACACCTCGCGCAGCAGGAAGACCGCGCGTTCGACCGGGGTGAGGGTTTCCAGTACCACCAGCATCGCGGTGGAGACGGTGTCGGCCAATGCGGTGTCCTCGGCGATGTCGGGTGAGGTCAGGACCGGTTCGGGCAGCCACGGGCCGACATAGGCCTCGCGGGTGGCCTGGGCGGAGGTGAGCCGGTTCAGCGCCAGGTTGGTGACGGTGCGGACCAGGTACGCCTTCGGGTGTTCGACGCGAGCGCGATCGGTGTCGTGCCACTTCAGCCACGCGTCCTGCAGGACGTCCTCGGCGTCGGTGACCGTGCCGAGCATCCGGTAGGCGGTCGCGAACAGCAGCCGGCGGTGCTCGAGGAACGGATCGGGTTCAGGCATGACGCATTCTCCCGCCTTCGGCGCGCGTGCGCTGGATCGGTCACGCGGGCAGCCGTGTGGCCCTGCCGCCGGTGGACAGCTGGACCTTCATCGTCATCCGGCGGCTCGCCTTGAATGTCGGCACCGGGCTGCTGCTGACCAGCTCCTTGTAGGCGCGCGCGGCCCAGCCGGTGAGGAAGTACCGGCGCGGGCTGTCGTCGGCGTGGGTGAACTGGATGACGGCGTCGCGGCGCCCCAGGCTCACCGGCTGGTGGAAGTAGCCGAACCGGAACGGCCGCACCGGCTTTCCGCGCAATTCGGCGGCTATGACATCCGCCGTGTAGGCGGCGGTCGGCAACCCGCTCTGGCAGGTGCCGTGGATCTGCCCCCAGGCCTGGCGGACCGCGGCGGCGTCACCGATCGCGTGAATCGCGGGGTGCGACACCGACTTCAGCGTGGGGTCGACCACCACCCGTCCCCGCTCGTCGGTCTCGATGCCCGCGGTGGCGGCCAGCGGCGAGACGCGGACACCGCTGGTCCACAGGGCCAGGTCGGCGTCGACGCGGGTGCCGTCGGCGAGTTCGACCGCGGCGGGCAGCACCTTGGTGACCCGGACACCGGTACGCCGGACGATGCCGAGGCGGTCCAGCGCCGCGTGCAGGTACGCGCGCGCGTTGTCGCCCATCATCGCGCCCGGCTCGGTGGCGCCGATCAGGGTGACGCGCAGGCCGGGATGACTCTCGGCGATCTCCGCGGCGGCCTCGATGCCGGTGAGGCCGCCGCCGCACACGGCGACCGTGCCGCCGGTCGCGGCGAGCCGGGCGAGCTCACCGGCGAACGCGTGGGCGCGGCGCGGGTCGTTCAGGGTCCACGCGTGGTCGGCGGCGCCGGGGACCGCGGTCGTGTCGGTGCCGCTGCCGAGGGCATAGATCAGCCGGTCGTAGGCGAGTTCGCCGTGGCCGTCGACCTGGACGCGGCGCGCGACGGGGTCGATGGCGGTGGCGCTGCCCTGGACGAATTCGACACCGGCGCCGTCCAGCAGATCAGGAATGTGATGGTTCGCCAGCTTCTGGCCCGCGGCGATCTGGTGCATGCGGAGCCGCTCGGTGAACCGGGCGGACGGGTTCACCAGGGTGATCCGGACGCCGAGCTCGCGGGTACGGCGGGCGAGCCGGATCGCGGCCAGCATGCCGGTGTACCCGGCGCCCAGGACGACGACGTGGGTGGTGGTAGTGGTGTTCATGGCGGCGCTCCTTCTCGATGGGATGCCGATGGGACAGATGAGCCCGGCCGAACGTGACAACCTGTCGATGTGACCTAGGTCACTTCTCCCCGTATCGGCTTCCGACCTGCGGAAACTTCGGATCATCAGGGTCCGGACCAGGGTCGGCTGGGGGCTGGAACCCGATGTGCGGAGGTGGGGGCGGTTCCTACCGTCGGAGCATGGCTCCCCCCTCGCGATTCCGCCTCGTGCGCCGGATACTGTTCGGCGCCTGCGCGCTCGCCCTCACCCTCGTGGTCACGATCGCCGGACTGGTGACCTGGACCTGGGCGACCGCGGACATCTCCACCGTCGGCACCACCGAATTCACCAGACCGCTCGCCATCCCGCCACTGGCGCCTTCGACGGTCGAAAACGACGGAACGCGGGTCTTCGACCTCGATATGCGCACCGGGACGACCGAATTCGAGTCCGGCAACGCCACAGAGACCTGGGGGTTCAACGGCAGTTACCTCGGCCCCACCCTGCGGGCCGCCCGCGGCGAGCGGGTGCGCGTCCGGGTCCGCAACCAGCTACCGGAAGCCTCGACCGTGCACTGGCACGGCATGCACCTGCCCGCGGAGATGGACGGCGGACCGCATCAGATGGTCGAGCCCGGCGCGACCTGGACGCCGGAATGGACAGTGGCCCAGCCGGCTTCGACACTCTGGTACCACCCGCATCCGCACGGCGAGACCGAGGCTCACGTCCGCCGCGGACTGGCGGGCATGTTCCTGCTCGACGACGACGTGGCGAACGCCTTGCCGCTCCCCCACACCTATGGTGTCGACGATCTCCCGGTGATCGTGCAGGACGTGCGGCTGCGCCGAGGGCAGCTCGACGACGGTCACGGCCTGTTCCGCGATGTCGGATTCCTCGGCGACCGCACCATGGTCAACGGCACCCTCGCGCCGTATCAGGAGATCGGCGACGAACTGGTGCGCCTGCGCGTGCTCAACGCCTCGACGGCGCGGATCTACACCTTCGCCTTCCACGACAGCAGGACCTTCGCGCTGGTCGGGACCGATGGCGGTCTGCTCCCGCGGCCGGAAACCCTGTCCGCCGTGCAGCTTTCGCCCGGCGAGCGGGCCGAGATCGTGGTGCGGGTCGGGCCGGGTGAGCGCACGGTCCTGCGCAGCGAGCGGCTCGACGCGGGCCTGGACTTCTGGGGCACCAGGTTCGCCGGCGGCGACGACCGGTTCGACGTGCTGGAATTGCGGGCGGCGCCGACCCTGCGTCCCTCCCCCGACCTGCCCGCCGCCCTGGTCTCGCCCGCGACGCCCGACGGTACCGACACGGTCCGCGAACGCACCTTCGACCTCACCCTCTCCGGGATCAACGGAGCGAAGATGGCCATGGATCGCATCGACGCGACGGTGACGCGGGGCACCACCGAGCGGTGGGTGATCCGCAATGTCGACGGGATGCCGCACAACTTCCACGTCCACGACGTGCAGTTCCGGGTGCTCGACTACGCGGGCGCGCCACCACCGCCCGCGCTGACCGGCCCGAAGGACACGCTTTTCCTGCCGCCGAACACGACCGCGACGGTGGCCCTGCGCTTCGACGGGCCCGCCGATCCGGACACGCCGTACATGTATCACTGCCACCTGCTCTGGCACGAGGACCAGGGAATGATGGGCCAGTTCATGGTCGTCGAGCCTGGTCAGGAGGCCGCGGTGACACCCGGCCACCCGCATTGAGGGTTGCCGGGACGGCGCGGTCGCGCTAAATTCATCACGTAGTGAATTCAACACTCGATGAATTGAGGCGACCATGTCGCACACCGCCCCGCCACCGGTAGCCGTCCGGGTCGACGGCCTGACCGTCACCCGCGGGAAACGCACTGTCCTGCAAGGGTTGTCGCTCGACATCCCGCAGGGCTCGATCACCGGGCTGCTCGGCCCGTCCGGCTGCGGGAAGACCACCCTGATGCGCGCCGTGGTGGGCACGCAGATCGTGGAATCGGGCACCGTCACGGTGCTCGGCGAGCCGGCGGGCAGTGCCGGGCTGCGCCGCCGGGTCGGATACGTCACCCAGGCGCCGAGCATCTACGCCGACATCAGCGTCCGCGACAATGTCGCCTACTACGCCGCGCTCTACGGCCGCGGCCGCGACGACATCGATGCCGCGCTCGGCGCCGTCGGCCTGGCCGAGTACGCGGGCCAGCTCGGCGACCAGCTCTCGGGCGGGCAGAAGACCAGGGCCTCGCTCGCCTGCGCGCTGGTCGGCAAGCCGGAACTGCTGGTGCTGGACGAACCGACCGTCGGGCTCGACCCGGTCCTGCGGGTGGAGCTGTGGAAGCAGTTCCGCGAATTGGCCGCCGCCGGAACAACTCTGCTCGTCTCGAGTCACGTGATGGACGAGGCCGAGCACTGCGACCGGCTGCTGCTCATGCGGGAGGGCGACCTGCTCGCCCAGCTCAGCCCCGACGAGCTGCGCGAGCGGACCGGCGAACAGAACCTGGAGACCGCCTTCCTCACCCTCATCACGATGGGAGAGCGCGCATGAGCACCCCGCTGCGCCCCTACACCGCCACCACCGGCCGGATCCTGCGCCAGCTGCGCAACGATCACCGCACCGTCGCCATGATCCTGGTGGTGCCCGCCCTGCTGATGACGTTGCTGTACTTCATCTATCAGGACGCCCCGCGCGCGCCACACGCCCCACTGACCATCTTCGACCGGGTCGGCATCACCATGCTCGGCATCCTGCCGTTCATCGTGATGTTCCTGATCACCGCCATCGCCATGCAGCGCGAGCGCACCTCGGGCACGCTGGAGCGACTGCTCACCACGCCGCTGAGCAAGCTGGATCTGCTTGCCGGCTACGGCAGCGCGTTCTCCCTCGCCGCCGCGGCGCAGGCCGCCGTCGCCTGCGTCGTCGCGTTCTGGCTGCTCGGGCTCGAAGCCGCGGGCAATCCGGGCTGGGTGATGCTGATCGCCATGGTCGACGCGGTGTGCGGCGTCGCGCTCGGCCTGCTGGCCAGCGCGTTCGCCCGCACCGAGTTCCAGGCGGTGCAGTTCATGCCGGTGATCGTGGCGCCGCAGATCTTCCTGTGCGGCCTGCTCGTTCCCCGAGACCGGCTACCCGGGTGGCTGGAGGCGATCAGCAATGTGATGCCGTTGAGCTACGCGGTCGACGCGCTGCAGCAGGTGTCGGTCTCCCCGGAGCCGACCGGCGTCATGTGGCGCGACATCGCGGTGGTCGCCGGGTTCGCCGTGGTGGCCCTGTGTCTCGGCGCGGCCACCCTGCGGCGACGGACACCCTGACGGAACGAGGAGACGATGAGCGACGGCGAATCCGGTACGGGCACAGCCAGATCCGGCCGCACCGGACGCAGGCCCGGCAACACCGACACCAGGACGGCGATTCTGGAGGCCGCCCGGATCCGGTTCGCCGACGCCGGTTTCGACAAGACCTCGATCCGGGCCATCGCGGGCGACGCCGACGTCGATCCCGCGCTCGTGCACCACTATTTCGGGACCAAGCAGCAGTTGTTCGCGGCGGCGGTGGATTTCCCGGTCGACCCCGACTCGACGCTGAGCCAGGTCGACGACGCGCCGCTCGACGAGCTCGGCGCCACGATCGTGCGCGCGGTGGTCACGGTGTGGGACTCCCCCGCCGGGCCGGGCATCGTCGCCATGGTGCGCAGCATGTTGGGCGGCGGCGGCGAGATGAGCCTGGCTCGTTCCTTCCTGCTCCAGGTCGTGCTCGAGCGGGTGCGCGGGCGGATCGCCACCGCCGAGGACGACGGCCGCGCCCGGGTGTCGCTGGTCGCCGCGCAGATGGTGGGGGTGCTCACCGCGCGCAAGATCATCGGGGTCGAGCCGCTGGCCTCGATGCCGATCGAGACGGTCGTCGCGGCGGTCGGCCCGTCGGTGCAACGCTATCTGACCGGCGATCTCGACGTCCCGCTCAGGACTGGGCGGTGAAGAACTCGTGCTCGGCGTCGGCGACGTCGCGGGCCTCGTCGATCAGCAGGACGGGGATGCCGTTGTCGATCGGGTACGCGCGGCGCAGTCGCGGGTTGTAGAGCACGCTCGCGCCTGCTTCGGTGCGGACCAGCTGCAGGGGGCCTTTGTCCTGCGGGCAGGCCAGCAGGCCGAGCAGGGTTGCGTCGAGGGTGGATTCGTGCGCCATGCGCCCAACCTACCGCGCGCGCCGGAACGAGATGTAGCGGTGTCCGAAGAAGCTGAGCACCGCGACCAGACCCATGACGATCACCGAGGCGGGCGCGGCGGGGAACCCGAGACCGGTGACCGCCACCTCCACCAGCACCACATTGAGCACCAGGCCGCCGACGTTCACGCCGCAGAACGCGACGAAATCGCGCAGCAGCCGCCCGCGCACCCGGAACACCAGGGTGCGGTGCAACACGAACGCGACCAGCGTGCTCACCGCGTAGGCGGCGACGACCGCGAGCCCGGGCCTGCCGTCACCGAGCACCCCCAGCCAGAACACCGCCAGCGCCATGCCGAGCAGGGTGTTGAACCCGCCGACGATCGCGAACGCCAATTCCTGGCGCTTGACGATCCGCAGCAGCGGGCCCGGGGTCTCGAGCACCCCGTCGACGGGCGCCGCCTCGGTGGTCATCGCACCGCGTCCGCGAGTTCGGCGTCGCCGTCGGGGATGGTCTCGGCGGCGGGGGCGGCGGGCTCCTCGTCCTCGGGCTTGCGCCCACGCAGGTACAGCCACTGGAACACCGCGAGCCCGAGCAGGCTCGCCGCGATGGCCGCGCCGCCGATCTTCCAGCCCGGTGGGCGCCAGGTCAGCTCGAGATCGCCGTCGCGGGTGCCCGCGGGGATGTCGACGGCGACGAAGCTCTTGGCCACCACCGTGAACGGCACGTCCTTGCCGTCGAGGCTGACCCGGTGGCCCGGCCAGCCCAGGCGCGCGAACACCACCCGGCCGCCGGTCTCCGAGCTCACCGTCACCCGGCTGGTGGTGTCGGATTCCGACACCGAGACCGCGGTGGCGCCCTGGACCGCCGAGATCCGGCCGTTGCGGGTCGAGATCAGGCCGTCCTCGCGCTCGAGTACCGCGATGTACTTCTCGTGGCCGGGGTAGGCGACCCACTTCCAGCCCGCGGGCGCTTCCTGGGTGCCCGCGTCGGGATAGAGCGCCTTCTGCAGGACGACGCGATCGATGTTCATCAGGTCGACGATCGTCTTGCCGGTCGACGGTTCGACCGCGAACGCGCGCCGGAAGGCGTCCGGGCAGACGCTGGTGTCCCAGCGCATGCAGAGCATGTCACCGAACCAGTAGTGGCCGTTCGGCGTGTATCCGCTGACGTAGGTGAGTTCGAGGTCCTTGGCGTAGTTGCCGAACACCAGCGAGCCATAGGCCCCGTCGAGGGTGCGCTCCCCCGGCTGGATCAGGCCGCGATCGCCCAGTTGCAGCGTGGTGCCCGCGAAGTCGGGGAACGCCGCCATCGCCGCGCCGCGATCGCTGGGCAGGTTCCAGCTCATCGGCGTCGGCTGGGCGCGGTCGACCTGGAAATAGGCGATCGGGAACACCGCGACGATGGCCAGCGCCACCGCCGCCGTCGTCCCCTTGTTCACCGCGAGCCACACCACCAACGCGCCGAGCGCGGCGAGCACCAGCGCGGCGCCGATGTGCCACAGCCAGTGGTGCGGATCGGCCGAGAACGACCGCACCCACAGCAACCCGATCAGCACGGCCGCCGCGATCCCGCGCGCCCGCCAGTCCTTGAACGTCGCGAAGCGGCCCAGCAGGACGCACACCAGCAGCAGCAGGCCCAGCGCCACCATCGGCAGCACCCGGGCGGGCCAGCGCAGCGGTCCGATGGTGCCCGGCCCCGCGGTCCACATGAGCGCGGCGATCGCGAACAGCGCGATCCCGCTGAGCTCCCGCCAGGCGGCCCGCGCCCTGCCCCAATCGATGAACGCGAGCGCCGGGACGAGGAACCACGCGATGTAGACCACCGGCAGCGGCTGCACGTACCCCCACCAGGAGGTGAAGGCGGGCAGCGTCGTGGGCAGGCTGGCGTTCAGCGATTCCGACCACGGCACGGTGAGGAACTGGTCGTTGTTGATCTGGGCGGTGCCACGCCAGGTCACCTTGGCCGAGAGCATGCTCGGCAGATAGGTCGCGAGCCCGGCCAGCGCCGCCAGCCCGGACACCAGCAGCAGTTTCAGTGAGGGCCGCCAGGCCTTCTGATAGATCAGTTCACCCACGGCGACCGCGACGATCATCATCCCCGCCTCGACCGCGGGGAAGATGTACTGCACCGAAATCGCCAGGTAGAGATACACGAACACCGGAATCGGCCCACCCCGACCGCGCGCGTACCGCACACCCGAGGCCCACGCGTGCACCATCCACGCGGTGCCGGTGAAGGCGGTCATCCAGCTGGCCTCGTCGAAGAACAGCAGCCAGCCCGTGAACGGGATCGAGACGCCGGCCAGCGCGGCCCACTGCACGCGCGAACCGTAGGCCAGGCAGATCCGGTAGACGCCGAGGCCGAGGATGATCGCGAAGACCAGCTTCACCACGGTCGCGTACAGCACCAGGTTGCCGACCGACGGCGCGATCAGATCGATCAGCAGCTGCGGCGGATTCAGCAGTCCCGCTTCCTCGATGGCGTAGTTGCCCGCCATCCAGTGCTCGGGGACCATCACCGGCAGATCGCCGTCGCGCAGCCGCCTGCCGAGCATCACCCACAGCGGAACGTACTGGGATTCGGTGTCGTCGGTGTAGAAGTGCCGGGCGTTCGCCAGCAGAACCGCGCCGTAGCCCGCGATCACTCCGAGGGAGGTGATCAAGCCCCACAGGTACACGGCACGACGGGGAGGGGTTCTACTTTCCACCACGAGGATCAGACCCTACAGGTAAGCGGCACCGACGGCACCGTCGCACGGTGCCCTGCGTCACCACCGGGCGCTACCGCCCAGTGTTAAAGTTCCCCCACTGCCGGGCCCGCACCGCACCGCCTCCCATCACCGAAAGTCGACGATGCCGATTCCTTCCGCACATTCGTCCCGACCCGGCGCCGTGCTGCCCGCCGGGGCGCCCGACCGCAACGGGTCGCGCCCGGTGCATTCGGTGTCGGTGGTGGTCCCGGTGTACCGGGGCGAGGAGACGATCGCGGCGCTGGTCGCCGAGCTGGACCGGCTGACCGGACCGTCGACCTCGGCGGCGGGCGCCCGCTTCGCGGTGGAGGAGATCATCCTCGTCCACGACAACGGCCCCGACCGCTCCGATGTGGTGCTGCAGGAACTGGCCGGCTCCTACCCGCAGGTGCGTCCGGTGTGGTTGAGCCGCAACTTCGGTCAGGACGCGGCGACGATCGCCGGAATGGCGGCGGCGCGCGGCGACTGGATCGTCACGATGGACGAGGACGGCCAGCACGATCCCGCCTTCATCGCCGACTTCCTCGACGCGGCGCTGGCCTCGCGCGCCGACCTGGTGTACTCCAAGCCGAGCAACACCCGTCCCCACGGCTTCCTGCGCAACCTCACCTCGCGCGGAGCGAAGATCGTGCTCGCGACGGTGTTCGCGTTCCCGGATTCCACCCGGTTCGAGAGCTTCCGGCTGATCCGCGGTGACATCGGCCGCCAGCTCGCCGAGGTCGCCGCCAACGGCGTGTATCTGGACGTGGCGCTGACCTGGGTGGTCGGCAACGCCGTCCAGGTGCCGGTGACCCTGCGCGCCGAGGGACGCGAGGAGTCCGGCTACAACTATCGCCGCCTGTTCTCGCTGTTCTGGAAGATGGTGCTGTGCAGCGGCACCCGCGGTCTGCGCCTGGTGAGCATGCTCGGGGTGACCCTGGCCCTGGCGGGGGTGATCATGGCCGGGGTGGTGATCGTGCAGGCGCTCACGCAGGACAACAGCGATCCCGAGGGCTGGGCCTCGATCATCGTCGTGCTGCTGCTGTGCTCGGGCGCCATCTTGTTCTCGCTCGGCCTGATCGCGGAGTATCTCGGTGTGGCGCTGCACATCCTGGTCGGCAAGCCGCTCTACCTCACCGTCGACAGCCCGACACCGCGCCCGGATACGATGCACGCGCCGATTCCAGCCGCGACGGAGAAGGATCACCACGAGTGAGCGACCGCATCATCTTCAGCAGGCCGTTCCGCGCCGCCGCCGAACGCGCCAACCTGCTGACCGTGCTCGATTCCGATCACAGTCACGGTGACGGTCAGTTCACCAAGTCGGCCACCGCCAAGATCAAGGCCATCACCGGCGCCGACCACGCGCTGCTCACCACCTCGTGCACGCACGCGCTGGAACTGGGCGCGCTGCTGCTCGAACTCGGCCCCGAGGACGAGGTCATCGTCCCGAGTTTCGCGTTCACCTCCGCGGCCACCGCGATGGCGCTGCGCGGGTCGACGTGCGTGTTCGTCGACATCGACGACACCACCGGCAACATCGACCCGGCGGCCGCCGCGGCCGCGATCACCGACCGCACCAAGGCGATCGTGGTCATGCACTACGGCGGTGTCGCCGCCGACATGGCGCCCCTGCTCGAGCTCGCCGCGCAGCACGGGGTGGCGATCATCGAGGACAACGCGCACGGCCTCGGCGGCACCTGGCGCGGCAGGCAGCTCGGCACCATCGGCACGCTGGGCACCCAGAGCTTCCACGACACCAAGAACGTGCACTGCGGTGAGGGCGGCGCGCTGCTGCTCTCCGACGAGATCCTGATGGGCCGCGCGGAGATCATGCGGGAGAAGGGCACCGACCGGGCCCGCTTCCTGCGCGGCCAGGTGGACAAGTACTCCTGGCAGGACATCGGCTCGAGCTACCTGCCCAGCGAACTCAACGCCGCGGTGCTCGACGCGCAGCTGGCCGAGTTCGACACCATCCAGGCGCAGCGGCACCGTGTGTGGGACACCTACGCCGCCGCGCTGCCGGACTGGGCCGCCCGCAACGACATCCGCCCGATGACGGTGCCCGCCGACCGCGGTCACACCGCGCACCTGTTCTACCTGCGGATGCCCACCGAGGACAGCCGCGACGGCCTCATCGCCCATCTCGCCGAGCGCGGGATCGTGGCGCCGTTCCACTACATTCCGCTGGACTCGAGCCCGGCGGGCCTCAAGTACGGCCGCACGCCGGTGCCGTGCACCCGCTCGGCGAACTTCTCGGCGACGATCGTGCGGTTGCCGCTGTGGCCGCTGCTGAGCGAGGCTCAGCTCACCCGCGTCGTCGACGCGGTCACCGAATACCAGGTCTGAGGCGCGGTGGTGGCCGGGCGTACCCGGCCACCACCGGGCACGATCAGTTCCCGCCGAACAGTTCGGCGGCCACCGCGTCGGTGAGCACCTCGTAGGCCTCGCGTTCCCGGTCGTAGAGCCAGGTGTTCGGACCCGGCTTGGGCAGACCCGCCGCCTGCACTGCCGTGGCCGAGGGCCGGAAACTGGGGCTGCGCGGGATGTCGTCGACGACGTAGACCAGGTCGGGACGCTGGTCGAGGGGCAGCGCCCGCATCGCCTCGGTGACATCGCCCGGCTCGATCTTGAAACCGGCCCGCACGCAGAGCGCGGCCGCGGCCAGATTGCCCGACGGGGTCGGCAGGCTGTAGGCCACCTCCATGTCGACCGAGGTGATGTCGTTGAGCACGTCGACGATCGGCTGGGTGAACACCGGGCCGCGCGGCGTGCGGATCACCGTGTCGCGGCGGTCGACCAGCCAGTAGTCGCCGTCGCTGTCGCGGCGGAAGATGTTCTCCGTCGGCCACCAGGCGTCGCCCGCCCGGAACACGGCGCGCAGCCCGCCGTCGGACAGGTCCCCGACGTCGACGGACTTGCCGAGCAGCAGGCCCGGCTCGTTGTCCACGCAGCGACGGGCGAAGCCGTCGTCGCCGACCAGGATCTGCTCGGTGACCGGGTCGTAGGCGACCAGTTCCACCTGCGCGGTGCCCGGCACCGGCCGCCCCTTGGCGCCGATCTTGGTGCCGGTGACATTGGCAAGCACCACGTCGCCGTCGATGGAGGCGTAGAACTCGAGCACGCGGGCGGGCGCGAACTGTTCGACCGTGCGCCGCCACAGCCCCGCAGGCATCCCGGAACCGATGAACAGCCGGATCGGATGGTTGTGCCCGGCCGGGAAGACCTGTGCGTCGAGCAGGTCGCGCAGCATCGTCCAGGTGTAGGTGACGACGGTGACGCCGTAGCGGTGCACCTCCTCGGCGAACCGGCCCGGCTCCATGTCGGTCGGCCTGGCCAGCGCGATCCGGCTGCCGCCGGCGATCGCGCCGCCGAGGCTCACCAGCAGCCCGGACGAATGGTGCAGCGGCGCGAGGCAGTACACGGTGTCGCGGCGGTCGAGGTCGGCCGCGCTCGCGGTGCCGAACGCCGAGAGCGCCCAGCGGTGGTTGGTGATGTACTTGGCCTCGAGCTTGGGGCCGACGCCGAGGACGAGGATGAACGCCAGTTCGCGGGCCAGGCCGGGATTGGGCCGGTACCACGCGGGCACCCGGACCTTCGACGGGTCGATCTGCTCGAGGTCGATCACCCGATCGCCGGTGGGCACCGACAGCTGCCTGGCGTCGCCGCCGCCGAGCACCAGCACGCGCGCGCCGGTCGCGGCGGCGGTGCGCAGGTTCTCCGGATCGGTGATCAGCGTCCGCACGCCGGTCAATTCCATCCCGTGCGCGAGTTCGGCACCCGGGGCGAGCAGTACCGCGACCGCGCCGAGGCGCGAGAGCGCGGCGACCGCGGCCAGGGCGCTGGGCCTGGTCTCCATGACCACGCCGATCCGGGTGGCAGGGCGCACCCCCACGGAGATGAGCCCGCGCACGACATTGTCGATGCGCACCTCCACCGCGGCGTTGGTGTGCACCCGGTCGTCGAAGAGGAACAGGTCCTTCTGCGGCGCCCGCTTGGCATGCTCGCTGAGCAGCTTGCCGAGCGAGATGCGGGTGTGCGGCTGGATCATGCCGAGCCGGGTCAGACGCGGCAGGGCGCGCGCGGCCTCCCCCGCGATCTCGACGGAGCCGCGAATGGTGTTGCTGGCGATGCCCTCCAGGGCCTTGCCGACGCCGGCGCCGGCCTCGGCCAGGGTCGCGGCGGTGTGCACCACGCGGGTCGCGGCGGTGCGCGGCGCGTTCGAGGCGACGTGTTCGCGCATGGGCACGATCTGCTCGGGCAGCGTGCCGTTGCCCTCCATCCAGGTGATCCAGTCGCGCACCATCGGCCAGGTGTGGTTGGTCGCCATCGATCCGGCGACGAGCCCGAAGTGCCCCGCCACGAGGCTGGCCTCGTAGACCTCGGCGTTGGGCGCGGCGCGCACGATGCCGCGCACGGCGGCCGGCTGGCCGATGTCGTCGACCTCGCCGACGAACGCCAGGATCGGGCACCGCAGCTCGGCCAGCGAGATCGGGTGATCGCGAATGACGAAGCCGCCGAGCATCATCCGGTTGTGCGCGACGAACTGCTTGAGCAGATCGGCGACCGCGGGACCGGAGTACCCCACCCAGCCGTCGCTGTTGAGGAAGCGACGCTGACGTTCCTTCGGCAGCAACGCTTCCCGGTCGTGCAGCTGCAGCAGGAAATCGATGCGCGACTTCGCGGTCTTGACCGGGTCGAGCATCTGGAATCCGATGCGCACCATCGACTCGGTGATCGGCAGCCGGTGCATCACGTGGTCGGCCAGGAAGTCGGCGACCTCCGACACCATGCCGTAGGGCAGCCCGAACGGCATGCCCGCGACGATGTCGACCGGGCTGCCGAAGGTGACGATGGAGGCGACGCCCTTGCCGTAGCGGTAGGCCGTGGTCTGGTAGGCGAACATGCCGCCCTGCGAGTACCCCATCAGGTGCACCTGCGCGCCGGTGGCCTCGCAGACGGTGTCGATGGCCGAGTTCACCGCGAGCACGTGGTCGGCCAGGTCGCGTTCCCAGCCGCCCTCCTCGGTCGCGGGAGAACCGAAATCGACCACCCAGCAATCGATTCCGCTGGCGTGCAGGATGCCGACGGCCCCGCCCGCCGCGTTCACGTCCCAGATGTCGGCGTTGACCATCAACGGCGGCACCAGCAGCGCCACCGGACGGCCCGCCGACTTGTCGTCGGGGAAGTAGTGCCGCAGCCGGTACATGCGTCGTCGCTCGACGACCTCGAAGGGCGAGGACTCGACATCGTGCGACAATCCGCCGAAGCGGATCACCTCCAGCCCGTTCTGCGCGGTAGCCAGCAACCGCTGCACCGAACCGACCACACCTCTTGGACTGAAATCCACCATTCCCACCTTGCTGACAGTGACACACCTCACACACCCCGATGTGCTCATATGAGCTAACCACACCGGACCTCCATTATGTGTCGGCTGTGACAGGCCGCATGTTGCGGCGATTCACCTCACAACCGCCGGTCAGGGGCTCATCACGTTGGCGTAGACGCTGTCGAACGGCTCGCTGCTGACGCTCAGATCACCGCGGAACGGATAGTCCAGCGCGGCGATCAGGAAGATCATGGCGCCGAGGAAGAAGGCGAACAGCCCGCCGAGCACGAGGTGGGCGTGCCGGCCGAGGCAGAACAGGCACAGCAACACCAGGTTCACCGCGCCGCCGACCAGGATGGTGCACCACAGCACGTCGGGGATGCCGCCCTTGGTGGCGTTGATCCGGTGCCTGCGGTCGGAGTCGAAGCGGGCGAACTGGTCGATGGTGGCGGCGTGCACGATCTCCTGGGCGCTGTCGGCAGGCCGGAACGCGAGCAGGTGGCCTTGGAAGCGCGTCACCAGGGCGGTGCCGCCCATGGGCTCCTCGCCGCGATGGAGCGCGGGCCAGACGACCTCGCGCACGTCGCGGGTGTAGGCGACGAGATCGGCGCGCAGGATCTCGCGAGTGGGCTCGGGATAGGCGCTGACCTCGCGGTAGAGCGTGCCGATCGCGGCGGCCTCGTCGGCGACCCGGCCCTGCGCCGCGTCGTAGGACTCGTAGGTGGCGGCCGCGATCAGCCCGAGCAGCAGCCCGTAGAACACGCCGCCGACGGTGAGCACCATCGTGACGGTCTCGTTCCAGCCGGGCTCCGGCCCGAACGCGCGCTGGACGGCGCCTCTGCTGAGCAGGATCGCGGTGACCGTGAGGCCCACCGCGACGCCGGTGATGAGGAGGAAGTCCAGCCAGATCGGTAACCCGTATATCCAGGTGAACATGCTTCGACGATAACGACCGAACCCACGATCCCGCCGCCTATCGGCGATTCATCCCAGGACATTCGTCGGCCCGCAATCACCTCCCGCACAACGGATCTCCCGGTCACAGCCATGTTTTCCGAATTCGGCCGCGCGCGACGGTCCCGGCGACCTACGATCGATGGCGTCCGGAACGTACTGACACGCATTCGATTTCGTGTAACACCGTTTCACACGCCCGGTTTCCCTCCGCGCAGGACCATTCGATTCGCATCGTTGCCCACCCCCCGACCTGTCGCGCAGTGTCGCGCCGAACAGGTCGATCGGCCGTGCCGAAAAACGCTTCGAGGTGAGGAACTCATGACCATCGAAATGCCGCTGCCCACAGACAATTCCGTGCGCAAGAGTCTCAGTACCAGCGCCGCCCAGAAGCTGGCGCACACCACCAAATCCGAACCGCAGATGCAGGGCATCAGCTCGCGCTGGCTGTCCCGCGCGCTGCCCTGGGTACAGGTCGCGGGCGGTGTGTACCGCGTCAACCGCCGGCTCACCCACACCGTCGGCAACGGCGAAGTCGAATTCGTCGTCGACGGTTCCCGGGCCCGGGTGATCCCGCAGGAATTGCGCGAACTCCCGGCCCTGCGCGCCGTCGAGGACGACGCGCTGCTGCGCCCACTCGCCGACAATTTCGTGCAATACGATCTCGACCCGGGATCCGTCGTCGCCGAATTCGGCAATCCGATGGATCAGGTGATTCTCGTCGTCCACGGAAAGCTCGCCCGGCTCGGCTCCGGCGAATACGGCGAGGCGACGAAACTGGGCCTGCTCTCCGGTGGCGACTATTACGGCGACGAGATGCTCACCGACGAATCGGCGATCTGGCCGGACACCGTCAAGACGGTCACCAGAACCACTATTCTCAGTCTCTCCAGGGAATCGTTCGAACAATTCCTGGACACGAATCCCGAACTCGCCCGCATTCGCACCGAGGCCGCGCAGACACCGGATCGGGCGCAGAATTCCAAAGGCGAGGCCGATATCGAGATCGCCTCCGGCCACTCCGGGGAACCCCTGCTCGAGGGCACCTTCGTCGACTACGACGCCAGCCCACGCCAGTACGAGTTGAGCCTGGCCCAGAGCGTGCTGCGGATCCACACCCGCGTCGCCGACCTGTTCAACGACCCGATGAATCAGGTCGACCAGCAGCTGCGGCTCACCGTCGAGGCACTCTACGAGCGGCGCGAGCACGACCTGGTGAACAATCCGGAATTCGGCCTGCTGCACAACTGCGACCTCAAGCAGCGCATCACCACCGAATCCGGCCCGCCGACCCCCGACGACCTCGACGAACTGCTGAGCATGCGGCGCGGGACGAAGTTCTTCCTCGCGCACCCGAAGGCGATCGCCGCGTTCGGGCGCGAATGTTCGCGGCGCGGACTGTATCCCGACCCGGTGGAATTCCAGGGCCATCGGGTGCCGGGCTGGCGCGGGGTGCCGATGCTGCCGTGCGGCAAGATTCCGGTGAGCGGCACCCAGACCACCTCCATCATGGCGATGCGCATCGGCGAACAGGACCAGGGCGTGGTCGGGCTGCACCAGACCGGCATCCCCGACGAGTACGAGCCGAGCCTCAATGTGCGGTTCAAGCAGATCGACGACCAGTCGATCATGTCCTACCTGGTGAGCTGCTACTACTCGGCCGCCGTCCTGGTTCCCGACGCGCTCGGTGTGCTCGACGACGTCCTCGTCGCGCGCCGGGCCGACTGATCGGCGCGGACCGTGTCGATCCTGACCAGGCTGGCGGCACCGCGGGCGAACACCGAGCTCGCGGGCACCGTGGCCGCGCTGCTGCACGGCGCGAACGCGCCCGCCGACCTGTTCCCCCGGCGGAGCGCGTCCGCATCGCCACTCCCCCAGCGGGTTTCGCCGCGCCCGGCGGCGGCAGGCCCGCGGCATCTGCTCGGGCCGACGGGCATCGGCACCACCGCCCTGCGCCCGACCCCGCGCCTCGCCGTCGCACCGACCACCGGTGCGCCACAGCGGATTCCGACGCTCTACTGCCCACCACCCGAACGCGACGACCCCGCGCTGGCCGAGGCCGTCAACGCCGGCCTGCTCGCCTGGGCCGCCCAGATCGGCCTCTACGAGGGCAGGCTCGACGAGCTCGGCAAGGCCGATTTCGGCCGCCTGATCATGCTCGCCCACCCCGACTGCGACGATCCCGACCGCCTGCTGGCCGCCGCCCGTTGCGCGGTGGCCGAATGGTCGGTCGACGATTACTACTGCGAGGAGGACGCCCCTGGCGACACCGCACCCGACGGCACCCCGTCCAGCGCCGCGGCCGAGCTGGGGCCACGACTCGAACTCGCCGCCGCCGCCATGGATCCCGCCCACCTGCCCGCGCGGTACGCGCCCCGGCTCGAACTGGCCATGCAGTCCGATCCGATCCTGCGCGCGTTCCGCACCTCGTTCGCGCACCTGGCGGGGTATGCGAGCCCGGCGCAGCTGGCCAGGTTACGCACCGAGATCGCGGGCTGGTTCATCGCGCTCGGCGCCGAGGTGGGCTGGCGCACCGCGGGCCGCATGCCACCGGTCTGGGAATACCTGACCAACCGGCAACCGCACAGCTTCCTGCCGTGCATGGCGCCGATCGACGCACTCGGTGGGTACGAACTCGGCGCCGCCGAGTACACCGACCCGCCGGTCCGGCGGGTGGTCACCACCGCAGCGCTGGCCGCCCAGATGGTGAACGACCTGTATTCGATGGCGCGCGAGGACCTTTCCGACGGCAGGGAGTTCAACCTGCCGACGGTCCTGGCCGCCGAGGACACCTGCAGCCGCGGCGAGGCGGTGCTGCGGACCGCGGAGATCCACGACGAGCTGATGCACCGGTTCGAACGCGAGGCCGCCCCGCTCGCCGCCGCGGGCTCACCCGAACTGCGCCGCTTCCTGACCGGCCTGTGGGCCTGGATGGGTGGCAACCGCGCCTGGCACGCCGACAGCCGCCGCTACCACGACATCGCACCAGGAGAGGACGACCGATGACCATCGCGAACCCGCACACCGACACCTCCGTCCTGCGCACCACCTATCAGCGTTCCGTCGCCGCCTACTGGAACAACAATCCGAACGACGACCGGGTCAACACCAAACTGGGCGAGGTCGACGGGCTCTACCACCACCACTACGGCATCGGCGAGCCCGACTGGTCGGTGCTCGACGGCCCCGAGGAGACCAGGCAGGACCGGATCGTGCGGGAGCTGCACCGGCTCGAGACCGCCCAGGCCGAATTCCTGCTCGACAATCTCGGTTCGGTGCAGACCGCGGACCGGGTCGTGGACGGCGGGTCAGGGCGGGGCGGCACCAGCTTCATGGCCGCCGAACGCTTCGGCTGCCAGGTCGACGGTGTGTCCATCTCCGAGTACCAGGTCGGCTTCGCCAACGACCAGGCCGCGTCCCGCGGCGTGAGCGACCGGGTGCGGTTCCACTTCCGGAACATGCTCGACACCGGCTTCCCCGACGAGTCGGCGCGCGCGATCTGGACCAACGAGACCACCATGTACGTCGACCTGTTCGACCTGTACGACGAGTTCGCCCGGCTGCTCGAACCCGGCGGCCGCTACGTCTGCATCACCGGCTGCTCCAACGACGTCACCGGCGGGCGCTCGGCCTCGGTCAGCTGGATCGACGCGCACTACGGCTGCATGATCCATCCGCGCAGCGAGTACTTCCGGGCACTGTCCGACAACGGCCTCGTCCCGACCACCGTGGTCGACCTCACCCCCGACACCATCCCGTACTGGGAGCTGCGCACGCACTCCGAGCTCGCCACCGGCGTCGAGCAGCCGTTCCTCACCGCCTACCGCGAGGGGAGCTTCCAGTACCTGCTGATCGTCGCCGATAAGGTGGCCAGGTGACCGAATCGCCCGCCGACCCCTCGTCCGACCGCGAAGCCCTGCTCGTGGAGCTGGTCGACGACACCGGCGCCGCGATCGGAGCGTGCTCGGTGGCCGATGCCCATCGGCCACCGGGCACGCTCCACCGCGCCTTCTCGGTCCTGCTGTTCGATCGGGACGGCCGGGTCCTCGTCCAGCAGCGCGCGGCGGTCAAGACCCGGTTCCCGCTGCAGTGGGCCAACACCTGCTGTGGGCACCCGGCGCCCGGTCAGCCGGTGGTCGAGGCCGCCGCGGTCCGGCTGCGCGAGGAACTCGGACTCACCGCCGACCTCGGCGAGGTCGGCGCCTTTCGCTACCGCGCGGGCGACGAGTCCACGGGGCGGGTCGAACACGAATACGACCATGTCCTGATCGGCCGGACCGACGCGGTCCCACGCCCCGACCCCGCCGAGGTCGGCGGCTGGGCCTGGGTCTCCCCCGCGTCCCTGCGCGCCGATCTTGCCGCGAAGCCGGCGAAGTACACCCCGTGGCTGGCCGAGGTACTCGAGATCGCCGAGCGTGCCCATCTCGCGGCCCAGGCCTAGCCCCGGCCGTCCTTGCCTTTTCTCGGACCGTGCGGTGTCCGCCTGACCCCGAAAGGCGGCAATTGGATAGATGCGCATATCTACATTTCTCGATGGTTCTGGTTCTTGGCGAACTCACAGGGTCGCCACAGTCGCAGAACAGGCCCGCCGCCGAACCTGAACAGGGAAACATTTCCGCGAAGGTGAGCGAGGTAGCGATGGTCGAGGTCGAGATCGACGGCAACACGGTGACGGTCAACGTGCTCGGTGGACATCGCCTGCTCGCCCTGCGGCAGCAGGTCGTGATCGACCGCGCCGCCATCACCGGCATCACCCCGGCCGAGGTGGACCTGCGGCCGCCGTGGGTACGCGCGCCGGGCACCTTCATCCCCGGCGTGATCGCCGCGGGCGTGTACCGCGGCAAGGGCCGGAAAGAGTTCTGGGACACCACCTTCGGCGGCAACGCGGTGCGGATCGACCTGGACGGTCCCGATTTCACGCGCCTGGTCGTCGATGTCGACGACCTCGACAGCGTGCTGCGTGCCCTCTCCCCCGCGGCCGTCGGCGTCTGACCCCTACGAACCGAACGATTCCAGCGTCCCGGTGTAGGTCTTCGGCGGCGGCGCCGCGAACTCTCCCCTGCCCGACTTGCGCAGGCCGAGGGTGAGCAGCGACCGCACGGTCAGCGTCGCCGCCGCGACACCGTCGATCACCGGCACCCCGATCTCGTCACGGATGTGCGCGCACAACTCGGCCATGCCGGCACAGCCGAGGACGACCGCGTCGGACCCGTCGGCCGCGACCGCCGCCCGGCAGGCCTCGGTGACGATCTTGCGCGCGTCCGGGTCGGTGTCGAGCGCGAGCACCGGCAGTTCGCAGGCGTGGATGCCCCGGCAGAACCGTCCCATCCCATAGCGGTCGGCGAGGTCGGCGGCGCGTCCCGCGGTCCGGCCCAGCGTGGTCACCACGCTGAAGCCGCGGCCCAGGTGGCTGGCGGTGTGCATCGCCGCTTCCGCGATCCCGATCACCGGGCCCGCGGCCAGCTCCCTCGCGGCGTCCAGCCCCGGATCACCGAAGCAGGCGATGACGTAGCCGTCCACGCCCTCGGCCTCCCCGCGCCGGATCGCCGCCAGCAGCCCCGGCACGCTCATGGCCTCGTCGTAGTGGCTCTCGATGGAGGCGGGCCCCATCTCGGAGGTGACCGCGTCGAGCACCGTGTCCGGGCCCGCGACGGCCAGCGCGCACCGCTCGATCGCCGCGGTCATCGCCCGCGTGGTGTTCGGGTTGATCACCCGGATCCGCATCAGGCACCGACCTCCTCGGTGGCCGCCGCGCGCTTGGCCGCGGTCAGCAGGTAGTAGGTGGCGAATCCGACGCCGCAGCCGATGAACCAGCTGTACTGGGCGGCGGTGTGCATACCCCGCAGGCTGTTGAACAGCACCGGGAACACCGCGACGACGGCGCCGACCGCGGTCGCGACGATCGCGGCGGGGTGATATCCCTTGCGGTACCAATAGGTTCCGCGCTCGGACATGGTGAACAGGTCGTCGACGATCACCTTCTGCTTGCGCACCAGGTAGTAGTCACAGATCAGCACCCCGAACAGCGGGCCGATGAACGCGCCGAGCACCTCGAGCGTGTAGTGGATCACGTCGGGATTGTTGTAGAGATTCCACGGCGTGATCACCACCGAACCGACCGCGGCGATCATGCCGCCCGCGCGCCAGCTGATCCGCTGCGGACTCACATTCGAGAAATCGAAGGCAGGCGAGATGAAATTGGCGACGATGTTGATGCCGATCGTGGCGATGGTGAACGTGAGCGCGCCCAGCACGATCGCGAAGGTGGAATCGATCTTGGCGACGGTGGCGACCGGATCGGTGATCAATTCACCGTAGACGGGCACCGTCAGCGACGCGGTGATCACGACCAGCAGCGAGAACAGCAGGAAATTCACCGGCAGGCCGAGCAGATTGCCTGCCTTCACGGCGCGAAAGCTCTTGCCGTAGCGAGAGAAGTCGCCGAAGTTCAGCATCGGTCCGGAGAAATAGGAGACCACGAGCGCGATCGCGCCGAGCATCACCGGAACAGAGGCCCAGCCGGTGTACTTCACCTCGCCCAGGCTCAGGTCGATGGCGCCCCAGCCGGCTTTCGCGATCAGATACCCGCACAGGACGAACATCACGACGTAGACGGCGGGCCCGCAGAAGTCGATGAATTTCCGGATCGAATCCATGCCGCGCCAGAACACGCATGCCTGCACCACCCACAGCAGCAGGTAGCTGCCCCAGCCGAGCAGCGACAACCCGAGGAAGCCGTAGTCGGCGGTGACGGCGTAGGGCGCCAGGCCCGGAAACAGTTTCACCAGTACGACATCCAGCGCGGCCGAGGCGAGAAAGGTCTGGATGCCGTACCAGGCCACCGCGATCAAGCCGCGGATGATGGCGGGAATGTTCGCGCCGAGCACGCCGAAGGCACTGCGGCAGATCACGGGATAGGGCACCCCGGTCACCTGGCTCGGTTTCGCCACCAGATTGCAGAAGAAATAGACGATGGTGATGCCGATGAGCAAAGCCGCCAGCACCTGCCAGCTCGCCAGTCCGAGCGCGAAAAGACTACCGGCGGTGACATATCCGCCGACGCTGTGCACGTCCGACATCCAGAAGGCGAAAATGTTGTAGGTGCCCCAGCGTTGTTCGCGCAGCGGAGCCAGATCGTCGTTCGTCAGCCGCGGGTCGTATTTCGGCGGATCACCGGCGGGAACACCCGCGGCGGAGGTGATGGTGTCGGTCATGATCGTTCCCGTCCGAAGGGGTGAATCTGCTGCGCTGACGGTAAGTATCAGCAGTTGCCCCACGGTTTCCCGACCGTTTCCCGCCTATTGCACCGAAGATATATCTTCCGGCGCGATCAACCCGGTATCGGTGGGCAGGGTGGCGATGACCGATTCCAGCCTGCGGTGGTGTTCGTCGGCGTGCGCGAGCAAGCGGTCGACGTCGCGGGCGAGGAACGCGTCCAGCATCGCGATGTGGTCGGAGTGCAGCCGTTCGCGGTCGCACCGATCGATGTGCACCATCGGCTGCGCGGGTTCGGTGATGTTCCAGGCCGATTCCAGCATGCGCAGCAGCCGGAACATCCGCGACGGGCGGGTCAGCGCGACGTGGAAACTGCGCGACTGCCGCTGATACGCCGCCGGATCGTCGTCGAGGATGGCGCGCTCGAGCAGTTCGTTCACGGCGAGCAGATGCGCGCGTTCGGCCTCGTCGGCGAGGGTGGCCGCCGCCGCGAGCGAGGCGGTCTCGAGGGTGTCGCGCACGATGTACATCTCCCGCAGTTCGCGGGCCGTGAGCTGGGCCACCTGATATCCGCGTTGCTGACGGTGCGTGACCAGCCCCTCCCCGATCAGCGTCTTGAGCGCCTCGCGCACCGGGATGTGGCTCACGCCGAACAGTTCGGCCACCTCACGCAGCGGGATCACCGTGCACGGCGGCACGGCCCCGTCGAGGATCACCCTGCGCAATTCGCCGAGGATCACCTGCGGGCGGCCCGGCTCGTCGACCACCAGCCGGGCGAGCAGCGCCGATCGTCGTCTCTGGGTCATCGACTCATGCTATGGACGATCTGTTGCGCGCGCGGTCTCCTGTGTGACGGTCAGGAAACGATCACCGTACCGGTCGGTCCCCGAAACGGGGTGGCATGCTCGGGGGATGGGAGTTTCGACAACGCAGTCGGTGGATCGCCGTTTCGTCAGCCTGGTCACCATGTTCGACAGTCTGTTCCGCACGCCCGCGCACGGCGGCGGCGCGCTGTGTGTGTACCTGCACGGCGAACCGGTGGTGGATGTGTGGGCCGGCTACTCCGCCCCCGGCGTGCCGTGGTCCGCGGATTCGGTGGCGCTGGCCTTCTCCACCGGAAAAGGCGTGGCCGCCACGGTGATCCACCAACTCGTCGAACGCGGGCAGCTCGACTACGACACCGCGGTCGCCGAGTACTGGCCGGAATTCGCCGCCGCGGGCAAGGCGCACATCACCGTGCGCGACGTGCTCACCCACCGGGCCGGGCTGCACCGGCTGCGCGGGCTGCTGCCGGGGCCGGTCGACCGGTTCCTCGACGACGAGGCCGTCACCGCGGCCCTCGCGGCGGCGACCCCCGACCCGCGACACCGGGTCACCAGCGGCTATCACGGCATCAGCTTCGGGCACCTGGCCGCAGAGCTGGTGCGCCGGGCCACCGGGCGCGAGTTCGTCGACGTGGTGCGCGCCGAGCTCGCCGAACCCCTCGGCGCCGAAGAGCTCTGGTTCCGGGTGCCGAAGGAGGAGCGGCATCGCATCGCCACCACCTTCCCCCGGCTGCGCGCCGCGGGCATGGAGTGGGAGCGCGGCTCGGAGCTGCTCACCCGCACCCGGTTCGCGGCGGCCGCGGAGACCACGCCGCGCGGGTTCGCCGACCTCATCGTCGATCCACGCATCCACGACTCGGTGATGCCGGGCGTGAACGGGGTGTTCTCGGCGCGCGCGCTGGCCAAGGTCTACGCCGCCCTCGCGGGCAGGGGCGAGTTCGACGGTACCCAGGTACTGCGGCCCGAGACGGTGCGGCGCATGTCCACCCGGCAGGTGTTCACGCCCGACTACGTGCTCGCCTTCCGCATCCCGTGGGCGCTCGGGTTCCACGGCGTGCCGATGAAACCGTCCAAGGCCGACCCGATCTCGGCGTTCGGGCACTTCGGCCTCGGCGGCTCCGGCGCCTTCGCCGATCCGGCGACCGGGCTCTCGCTGGCCTTCGTGACCAACCGCCTCGGCGGCAAACTCACCCCGCTCGGCGACGCCAGGCTCACCCGCCTCGGCACCCGCGCGCACAACATCGCCAAGGCCGCCGCTCTCGCCTGAGCGGAGCCGGTCGGCGGACCGGCGGGCGCGGGCGCCGATCACCGCGCGGCCGATGCCGCCGCCACAGGCCTGGTGATCCCGCGTCCGGGAACATGCGCGTGAGCGCGGCGGCGGGCTGGCACGATGTGGCCCATGGAGAGCGTCGGGATCGAACAGGTCGAGGCGGCGGCGCGGTTGCTCGCGCCGGTGATCCGGCGCACGCCGACCGTGGGGTCGCGCGTGCTGTCGGAGCGGATCGGGACGCAGGTACTGCTCAAGTGCGAGAACCTGCAGCGGACCGGGTCGTTCAAGCCGCGCGGCGCCTACAACCGGATCGCGAATCTGCCCGCGGCCGAGCGGGCGCGCGGGGTGGTCGCGGCGAGCGCGGGCAATCACGCGCAGGGCGTGGCGTGGTCGGCCGCCGAGCTGGGCATCAGCTCGACGGTGTTCATGCCGATCGGCGCGTCGCTGCCCAAGCTGGTCGCGACCCGCGCCTACGGCGCCGAGGTGCATCTGGTGGGCGACACCATCGATGAATCACTGCTGGCCGCACAGGAATTCGCCGAGCGCACCGGGGCAACGCTGATCCATCCGTTCGACCATCCCGACATCGTCGCGGGCCAGGCGACGGTCGCGCTGGAGATCCTCGAGCAGGTTCCCGATGTCGGGACCGTCGTCGTGCCGACCGGTGGCGGTGGGCTGCTGGCGGGGATCGCGGTCGCGCTGCACGCGCTGGCGCCGCATGTCGAGGTGATCGGTGTGCAGGCGGCCGAGGCGGCCGCCTGGCCGGATTCGCTCACCGCGGGCAGGCCGGTGCGGGTGCCGAGGATGGCGACCATGGCCGACGGTATCGCGGTGGGGTTGCCGGGCGCGGTGCCCTTCGCCCATGTGGCCGAGCTGGTGCGCGAGATCGTCACGGTCGACGAGGACGCGCTGTCCAAGGCGCTGCTGCTGTGCCTGGAGCGGGCCAAGCTCATCGTCGAGCCCGCGGGTGCCGCCGGGGTCGCCGCCCTGCTCACCCCCGCCCTGCGCGAGCGCGACCTGCCCGGCCCTGTCGTCACGGTCCTGTCCGGCGGCAACATCGACCCGCTGCTGCTCACCCGGGTGATCGGACACGGTCTCAGCGCGGCGGGCCGCTACCTGGCGATGCGGGTGACCATCGCCGACCGCCCCGGCGCGCTGTCGGAGCTGCTCGGTGTCGTCGGGCGCGCGGGCGCGAGTGTCGTCGACGTCGCCCACTCCCGCACGGGGATGTGGCTGGCCGTCGACGAGGTCGAGGTGTCGCTCACGGTGGAAACACGCGGTCCCGCGCACCGGGATGATGTCCTGGACTCTTTGCGCGACGCGGGATTCAGGGTGCGCGCCGAGTTGTAGCGTGACCGAATCGCTGTTCCGCGACCGGTGTGCCGGTGGCCCGGTCGCTCAGTGCGCGCCACCGAGTTCCAGGGCAAGAACGCCGAGTATCACCAGCCCGATTCCGCCGACCTGCACCAGGGTGAGGCGCTCCCCCAGGAACAGCACGCCGATCGCGGCGATGGCCGCGACACCGACGGCCGACCAGATCCCGTAGGCGACACCGATGCCCATCCCGCGCTTCAACGCCTGGGACAGGAAGTAGAACGCGGTGCCGTAGCCGAGCACCACGACGATCGAGGGCACCAGCTTGGTGAACCCCTCGGACAGCTTGAGCGACACCGTCGCGGTGACTTCGGAGGCGATGGCCAGCGCGAGGAAGAGCAAGGTCATGGCCGCAGAGTAGCCCGGCGCGGCACCGGGATTCGCCGTGGCCGCCATCGCGCGGAGATCAGCTCAGCCAGGCGCGGGCGTCCTCGGCGTCGGCACGCACCTCGGCGAGCTGTTCGGCGACGCGCACGCCTGCGGTGCCGCCGCGCGCGTTGCGGGAGGCGATGGAGCCCTCGACCGTGAGGACCTCGCGCACGCCCGCGGTCAGCGCCGGGTCGACGGCCGCGAACTCCGCGTCGGTGAGCGCGTCGAGGCCGACGCCACGACCCTCGGCGACCCGCACGCACGCACCGGCCGCCTCGTGGGCGACCCGGAACGGAACACCTTGGCGCACCATCCATTCGGCGATGTCGGTGGCGAGGGTGAAGCCCGCGGGGGCGAGTTCGGCCATCCGGTCGGTGTGGAAGGTCAGGGTGCCGACCAGGCCCGCGATGGCGGGCAGCAGCAGCTCGAGCTGCGCGACCGAGTCGAACAGCGGCTCCTTGTCCTCCTGCAGGTCCCGGTTGTAGGCCAGCGGCTGGGCCTTCAGCGTGGCGAGCAGGCCGGTCAGGTTGCCGATCAGGCGTCCCGCCTTGCCGCGGGTCAGCTCGGAGACATCGGGGTTCTTCTTCTGCGGCATGATCGACGAGCCCGTCGACCAGGCGTCGGCGAGGGTGACGTACCCGAATTCCGGTGTGCTCCAGAGGATGATCTCCTCGGCCATCCGGCTCAGGTCCACGCCGATCATGGCCAGGACGAACGCGGCCTCGGCGGCGAAGTCCCGCGCGGAGGTGGCGTCGATCGAATTGGCCGCCGCGGCGGTGAAATTCAGTTCGGCGGCGATCTGTTCGGGGTCCAGGCCCAGCGAGGAACCGGCGAGCGCGCCCGAACCGTAGGGCGAGATCGCGGCACGCTTGTCGAAGTCGCGCAGGCGTTCCAGATCGCGCAGCAGCGGGTGGGCGTGCGCGAGCAGGTGGTGGGCGAGCAGCACCGGCTGGGCGGCCTGCAGGTGCGTCTTGCCGGGCATCACGGCCTCGGGATGCGCGGCGGCCTGGGCGACGAGCGCGTCGACCACGTCGAGCAGGCCCGCGGCGACCCGGCGCACGCCGTCGCGCAGCCACATCCGGAACAGCGTGGCCACCTGGTCGTTGCGCGAGCGGCCCGCCCGCAACCGGCCACCGAGCTCGGCGCCGACCCGCTCGATCAGGCCGCGCTCCAGCGCGCCGTGCACGTCCTCGTCCGACTCGGCGGGACCGAACGCGCCCGAGGCCACGTCGGCGGCCAGGGCGTCCAGCCCGGCCAGCATGCCGGACAGATCCTCCGCGGAGAGCAGCCCCGCCTTGTGCAGCACCCGGGCGTGCGCCTGGGAGGCGCGGATGTCGTAGGGCGCCAGTGCCCAGTCGAAGTGCGTCGACTTGCTCAGCGCCGCCATCGCCTCGGCGGGCCCGGACGCGAAACGCCCACCCCAGAGGGCACCGGTGTTCGTGCTGCCGCCGTCGGTCATGGTGTGCTGTCTCCTCGGATCGAAGGGCGTGGGGGGTGTGCCGGTGACCACCGTAACCAGCCGCGCGGGCGCCGGTGCCACCCGGCCGCCGGGTCCCGGGTGCGCGCATGCCGCGTCCCCGGCCCGTCAGCTGTCGGAACCGGGGACGCGGTGGCTCGGTGCTACTTCTGGTTCAGGTCGCGACGCGCGGCGACCTTCGAGGACAGGCCGTGGATCTGCACGAAGCCCTTGGCCAGCGACTGGTCGAAGGTGTCGCCCTCGTCGTAGGTGGCCAGGTTGAAGTCGTAGAGCGACTGCTCGGAGCGGCGGCCGTTGACCACGGCGGAGCCACCGTGCAGCACCATCCGGATGTCGCCGGAGACCTGCTGCTGGGTGTCCTGCACGAAGGCGTCCAGGGCGCGCTTGAGCGGGGAGAACCACAGGCCGTCGTAGGCCAGCTCGCCCCAGCGCTGCTCGACCTGACGCTTGTAGCGGCCCAGCTCGCGCTCGATGGTGACGTTCTCCAGCGCCTGGTGCGCGGTGATCAGCGCGATGGCGCCCGGCGCCTCGTAGATCTCACGGCTCTTGATGCCGACGAGGCGGTCCTCGACCATGTCGAGGCGGCCGACACCCTGGCGACCGGCGCGAGTGTTCATCTCCTCGATGGCCTGCAGCACGGTGACCTGGCGGCCGTCGATGGCGACCGGCACACCCTTGTCGAAGGTGATGATGACCTCGTCGGGCGCCTCGAAGTTGACAGTCGGGTCGGCGGTGTAGTCGTAGACGTCCTTGGTGGGGGCGTTCCACAGGTCCTCGAGGAAGCCGGTCTCGACCGCGCGGCCCCACACGTTCTGGTCGATGGAGAACGGCGACTTCTTCGTGACGTTGATCGGGAGGTTGTTCTCCTCGGCGAAGGCGATGGCCTTCTCGCGGGTCCAGGCGTAGTCGCGGACCGGGGCGATGACGTCCAGGTCGGGCGCGAGCGCGCCGATGCCCACCTCGAAGCGGACCTGGTCGTTGCCCTTGCCGGTGCAGCCGTGCGAGACGGTGGTCGCGTTGTGGAACTTCGCGGCCTCGACCAGGTGCTTGACGATCAGCGGGCGGCTGATGGCCGAGACCAGTGGGTACTGGCCCATGTACATGGCGTTGGCCTGGATGGTGGGCAGGCAGTACTCGTCGGCGAACTCGTCGCGCGCGTCGACCACGATCGCCTCGACGGCGCCGCAGTCCAGGGCGCGCTGGCGCACCACGTTCATGTCCTCGCCACCCTGGCCCAGGTCGATGGCCACGGCCACCACCTCGGCACCGGTCTCCTTCGCGATCCAGCTGATGGCGACGGAGGTGTCCAGCCCACCGGAGTAGGCGAGTACGACGCGATCGGACATGTCTGTTGTGCTCCTCGAAGTGTTGTCGTTCCGCTGCACGGGCTGCCCTGAGCAGTATGGATGCTCCGGCCGCCGATTCGGCTCGCGCCGTTGCTGCAAATGATTATGCACGATGATGCAATCTCATTCATCACCGGGGGTCGCCACCTCGGTGAGATCGCCCGAAAACCGCGATCACCTGGGACTACACCGCCTGGCATCTTGGCAGCAAACCCCGAATGTGAGACGGTGGTCACATCGAGTTTCGGAATCGGTCGGGATCAAGGAGTACGTCACCATGCAGCAGCTACGAGATTTCGCCCAGGACAACTACGACCTGATCGGCCATGTCGTGATCGGGCTCGGCAACCTCGGCCTGTCCGTCGCGAAGGTCGTCATCGACATGGGCGCGCCGCTCCTGCAGCCGTTCTTCACCTAGCCCCGCGGCGACCCGACCAGGAGGAACACATCATGCCCGAGGACGCGATCCTGCAGTTCCTGTCCGACCACTACGAATCCGGCGCCACCCTCGGCCTGCACATCGGCCGGGTGCTCTTCGACCTGAGCTCCCCCCTGGCCCTGGCCATCCTGAACTTCCTCGCGTCCTGAGTGAGCCCACCCGCGCGCGACGTGTGGCACTCTGGGAGAGCACTATTCGGCTCGCCAGACGTGAGGACGAACAAGATGCTCCATTACATCGCGCAGGAATTCTCCACCCTCGGCAACGGGGTTCTCGAGGTCGGGCGGGCGATCGTCTCGCTCGTCCAGGACATCATCGACGTCGCGACACCGAACAATCAGGGCGGCGGCGGTGGCGGGGGCCAGTACCCGTTCAACTGACCGGCGTGGGTTCCGGCCGGTGCCCGGCCGGAACCGCTAGTCTCCGCGCATGACCGCCGACGAGGTGACGCTGCGCGCGGGCACCGCCACTCTCACCCTCGCCCCCGCGGACGGCGGGGCGCTACACAGCTTGACCGTCGACGGCACCGAACTGCTCCGGCAGGACCCGGGGACCGGCTGTTTCGTCATGGCACCGTGGGCGGGCAGGCTCGGCTACGGCACATTCGCCGTCGACGGGCGCGTCTACCGGATGCCGATCAACAACGGACCGCACAGCATCCACGGCACCGTCCGGGACGGCGAGTGGGAGGTGGTGACGGTCTCCCCCGCCGCCGCCACACTGCGGTACCGGTTGGTCGAGCCGTGGCCGTTCGCGGGCACCGTCACCCAGACCTTCGCGCTCACCGACACCGGTCTCACCCTGACCATGCGCATCGCCACCGACGGCGATCCGTTCCCCGCGCAGGGCGGCTGGCATCCGTGGTTCCTGCGCGAGCTCGCCCCCGCCACCGGCCCGCTCGAACTCGACTTCCACCCCGCCTGGCAGTACGAGCGCGGCGAGAACTACCTGCCCACCGGCCGCCACATCCCGCCGACGCCGCCGCCGTGGGACGACTGCTTCGCCATGCCCGACGGCGTCCACGCCCGTCTCACCTGGCCCGGCTTCCTCGAATTCACCGTCACCAGCCCGGTTTCCGACGTCGTCGTGTGGACATTGCCGACAGAGTCGCTGTCGGTCGAAGCCCAGTCCGGGCCGCCCGACGGTCTCAACACCCAGCCCCGGATGGTCACCGTGGACGCGCCCCTCGACATCCGGGTCGAGTGGACCTGGCGCCGGTTGTCGACGGGCTGAGCCCGTGCGCTCAGCCCTCGCGGGACGGTCTCGGCACGGTCCGCAGCAGGGACCGCACCACGGGCCGTAACCGGTCCGGCGGAAATCGGCGCGGATCGGACAGCACCATCCTGCCCAGGGTTTCGGCGAAGCCGAACAGCGCGTGACCGATCAGTTCCACATCCACCTCGGCCGCGCCGCCGCGTAGGCGCAGGCCCTGCTTGAGCAGATCCGTGCCGTGGCACACCATCTCGTCCCTGGCCGTACCGAGGAGTTCCCGATAGCCCACGGGCGCACCGTCACTGGGCAGCAGGATCAACCGCCAGCGCGCCGGATCGGCGGCCACCGCGTCGAGAAACGCCATCAGCGCCGCCACGAACTCCGCGTCGGGGTCGGTGTCGCGCAGGTCGGCGGGCATGGCCGCGAACACCTGTGCCATCCCCGCGGCGTGCTCGCGGCGCAGCAGCGCCGCGACGAGTTCCGGCGCCGCGGGGAACACGGCGTACAGCACCGGTTTGGCCACGCCCGCCTCCCGCGCGACGGCCTGCATCGTCAACCGGGCCAACCCGTCACGGGCGACCACGCGCAGAGCGGCGTCGAGCAGCTGCTCCCTGCGCTGGGCGGGCGGCAGCCTGGGTGTATTGCGCCCCCGGGAGCGCCCGGCGCCCGATACCTGCCACACCCCGGCCGACTTCCGCTGCACGCTCACCCAGCGATCATGCCCCAATTCGCAGACACCTGAGCGAGGTATTGCTACTGTCTCAGACTGTTGGCTACGCGACCGTAGAAATTGACTTGTACGGCCGCGTAGCTCATCAGTCAGTTCTGGTCGCACACGCGGGCAGCCGCACCGAACCCGGGGTGATCGTCATCGTCACGACAACCGAAACTCCCAGCACACCAAGGGATCAGGAACTCGTCGTCGAGTTCGTCCAGCGCTGGTGGCGCACCCACCCGCAGCAGTCGGTCGAGACCGCGGGCCGCCAGGTGACGATGGGCTGGCGAGCCGGCGTCGAACTGGTGCTCGCCCTGGCGAATCGCCGCTTTCCGCTGCGGGAATTCCTCCGGCAGTGCTCCTTCATGGCCAGTGTCTCAGCCACACCAACGCTGCTGGTCGCCATCCCGGTGGCGGTGGTGGTCTCGATCCAGATCGGCTCGCTGGTCGGTCAGGTCGGCGCGACCACCTTCATCGGCGCCGTCAACGGGCTCGGCATCATCCGGCAGGGCGCGCCACTGGTCACCTCGCTGATGATCGCCGGCGCTGTCGGCTCCTCGATCTGCGCGGACCTCGGCTCACGCACCATCCGCGAGGAGATCGACGCGATGCGGGTGATGGGCGTCGACCCGGTGCGCAGGCTGGTCGCGCCGCGACTGCTGGCCGCGGTGTCGGTGAGCATGCTGCTGTGCGGATTCGTCGTGTTCATCGGCTTCGCCACGGGGTACGTGTTCAACGTCTTCGTCCAGGACGGCACCCCCGGCTCGTACATCAGTACCTTCGCCTCGTTCGCGGTCGCGAGCGACCTGCTGGTGGCCATCGTGAAGGCGGCGGTGTTCGGAGCGCTCACCGCGATCATCGCCTGCGACGCGGGACTGCACACCAAGGGCGGACCCGGCGGCGTCGCGGACGCGGTGAACTCCGCGGTCGTCAGCTCGGCGATCGTCCTGTTCGCGGCGAACATCGCGCTCACCCAGATCTACAACACCGTGTTCCCGTCGAAGGTGCTCTAGATGGCGAACTACGCACCACCCGCGCTGCGGCCGTGGCGTGCGCTCCGCCGGGCGGGGCGGCCGGTCACCGAGGCCACCATCCGTCTGGGACACCAGGGCCTGGTGTTCGCCGAAGCGCTCCTCGCGATCCCGTTCGCCGTGCGGCACTACCGCAAAGAGGTCGTGCGGCTGATCATCGACGTCACCTGGGGCAACGGCGCGCTGGTCGTCGGCGGCGGCACGGTGGGCGTGGTCCTCATCCTGTGCGGGTTCGGCGGCGTCACCGTCGGCATGGAATCACATACCGCGCTGGACCTGCTCACCATGAGCCCACTCACCGGAGCGATCTCCGGCTTCGCCACTACCCGCGAGCTGGCCCCGCTGCTGGCGACGATCGCGTTCGCCGCCCAGGCCGGGTGCCGGTTCACCGCACGGATCGGCTCGATGCGGATCGCGGAGGAGATCGACGCGCTGGAGTCGATGGCCATCCGGCCACTCCCCTATCTGATCACCACCCGCATGCTGGCCGCGGCGGTGGCGATCCTGCCGCTCTACAGCATCGGCATGGCCACGGCCTATCTGTCCACGAAGGTGACGGTGTTCTTCCTCGGCGGCAGCGGCATCGGCACCTACGACCACTACTTCCACCAGTTCCTCGACCCCGGCGACATCGTCTACTCGGTGCTCAAAGCGGTCGCCTTCGTGCTCGTCGCGACCTTCATCCAATGCCACTACGGCTACATCGCCGCCGGGGGTCCGGAGGGTGTCGGTGTCGCGGCGGGCCGGGCCATCAAGATGACCATCATCGTGGTCGTCTTCCTCAATCTGCTGCTCACCCTGGCCGTCTGGGGCGTCGACCCGGGCATCCGGATCTCGGGATAGGTGGTCGAGATGTATCCGGATCCCAGTGGGCGCGGCTGGTCGCGCAGGCGCCTCGGCCTGGCCGGAGTGGCGATGACGGCCAGTCTGTCGACCGTGGTGGCCCTGCTCGGGCTGCGCTACGGCGGCCACTTCGAAGACACCGTCGCGGTGACGGCCGTGCTGACCAGCACCGGCGACGGCCTGCCCGCCCGGGCGGACGTGCGCTTCCGCGGCATGCTCGTCGGCGCGGTCGCCGACGTCGAGATCGCGGACAAGGGTCTGCGGCAGCGCGTCGGTCTGCGGCTGGAACCGGTTGCGGCCGCGTCGATTCCGGCCACGGTCACCGCCCGGGTCGTGCCGGCCAACATCTTCGGCGTCACCGCGATCGAACTGGTCGACAACGGCGCCGCCCCCTCGGCGCTCGGGCCGGGCGCGGTGGTCGAACAGGACACCAGCGGCGCCACGGTCGCCCTGCAGACAACGCTGACCACCCTGCGCGACGTCCTCGACCGCATTCAGCCCGCCAAGCTGGCGCGGGTACTGGCCACCCTCGCGGACGCGCTGGACGGCGACACCCGCCTGCCCGGTTCGACCATCGAACGACTCGACCAGTGGATCACCGAGGTCCGCGCGCTGCCCGGGATCGGCACGCTGCTCGGCGATCTCGGCGCGGCGACGGCCGCGGTGAACCAGTCGGCGCCCGACCTCGTCGATGCCCTCGGCCGCTCGGTGCGGACGGCCCGCACGATCACCGAGCGCCGCGCGCAGGTCGTCGAGCTGCTCACCGCCGCGGGCACCGCCACCGACGCGACCCAGGTCCTGTTCGCCCGGAATCCCGACGCGGGCAAGGAACTCGTGGTCGGTCTGGACGAGACGTTCGGCGCGCTGGCGGCGGATCCCTCGGCGCTCACCGACACCGTCACCGGACTCGGTGCGTCCCTGAACCGCCTGGCCACGGTGTTCACGTGGGGACCGAGCAAGCAGATGCGCTGGGACATCACGGTGTCGTTCACCCCGTTCCGCCAGTACACCGCGGCCGATTGCCCCCGCTACGGCACGCAGAGCGGTCCTCGATGCGGTGGACCCTCGGTGCCCGAAGTCGCCGCGCCACAGAACTATCCGAGCCAGCTGTTGCCGGGATGGCTCGGCACGGCGGGGCCGGCCCCGATGCCGGGCCTGCCGACGCTGACGCCGCCCACCCTGCCGGGGCTGTCGCTACCCACCATCCCAGGATTGGTGATTCCCGGACTCACCGTACCGGCGAGCACCACCGAGCCGATCGCTCTGACCGGCCCGGATGCCGTCGCGGCGATCGTCGGCGGCAGGCCGAACCTCACCGAGCTGCTGCTGCTCGGCACCGTGCTGACCGGTGCGACCGTCACCCTCGACAGCCCGTCCGGAGGACACTGACATGCGTTCGCGCACCACCTACCTCGGGCTCGCCGTGTTCGTCGCGCTCTCGGTCGTCGCGACCGCCACGATCTGGTCGACCCTGCAGCGCTCCGTTCCCGGTGACACCCATCGCTACAGCGCCACCTTCACCGATGTGCTCGGCCTGCGCGAAGGCGACGACGTGCGGATTGCCGGAGTGCGGGTCGGCCGGGTCGACGCGATCGACCTGGTCGATCGCAGGCATGCCAGGGTGACCCTGTCCGTGCAGGCCCGTCAGCGCCTGAGCACCACCACCAAGGCGCTCATCCGGTATCAGAATCTGATCGGTCAGCGCTATGTCGCGCTGGAGGTGGGCGACGCAGGGGGTGACCCGCTGCCCGCCGGCGGCTCGATTCCCCTGGAACGCACCGAATCCTCGTTCGACGTCTCGACCATGCTCTCCGGTTTCGAGCCGCTGTTCAGCCTGTTGCAGCCCGACGAGGTGAACTCGCTGTCGGAGACCCTCGTCCAGGCCTTGCAGGGCGACGGCGTCTCGCTGTCGGCGCTGATCACCCAGGCCGCCGCGCTGGCCGCTACCTTCGGGGAACGCGACCAGATCCTCGGCGCGGTGATCAGCAATCTGAGCGATGTCATCGCGAGCCTGGCCCACCGCAGCGGCGAGCTGGAGACCCTCATCACCCAGTCCCGCGCCCTGGTGACGGGCCTGTACGAGCAGGGCGCGGTGCTCAGCGAAGCGGTCACGGGCATCGCCCAATCCACGACCGCGCTGACCGACCTCATCGGACGGGTCGCACCGGGCATGGCGCTGGCCCAGCAACAGGCGAGCACCGGCGTCGACCTGCTGCTGTCCAACGGCGAGCGCCTGGACCGTTCGGCGATCGAACTGCCGCTGGTGCTGGCCGGGCTCGCCCGGATCGCGGGCAACGGCACCTACATCAACGCCCACGTCTGCAGCCTGGATGTGTCGCTGTGGGGCGTGCTGTTCCCACGCGGGCTGTTCTCCCAGGTCGGCGGCAATTCTCACACGGAGGTGTGCCGATGATCGGCTCCCTGTTCGCGCATGTGCGCGCCTCGGCCCGCAACCGCAACCTGTGGCTCGGCTTGGCGGCGGGCGCCGCCGTGGTGGCGCTGGTGCTCGGTTCCGGCGTGCTCGCCCGCGCCGAACTCGGCAAGGCGACGGTGCACGCCGAGTTCGCCCAGGCCGCCGGACTGCGGACGGGCAACAGTGTCGACATCGCCGGCATCGAGGTGGGCACCGTGAAATCGGTGCGGCTGGAACGTGATCGCGTGGTGGTGGCGATGAGCCTGCGCTCGGAGGTGGAACTCGGCCGCGACGCCACGGCCGCGATCGAGATGTCGACGATTCTCGGCAAGATGCACGTCGAGCTCGACCCAGGCCGGGGCACCGACCTCGACGGGCAGCGGATTCCGTTGTCGGCCACGACCGTTCCCTACAACCTGGCCAAGGTCGTGAACGACCCGAAGTACCGCAACTCCTTCGAACACCTCGAGCGGCTCGACCCGAATGCGTTGCGCGACAGCCTGGACGCGGTCAGCAGGCAGATGGGTGACTCACCACACCTCACCGCACAGGCGCTCGACAGCGTCGGCGCGCTGGCGAAGGTCGTGGCCACGCGCCGTGACGAGGTCGACCGGTTGCTCGACAGCATGGACCAGGTGTCGGGCCTGATCGCCGACAACCAGAACAGCGTGCTCCTGCTGCTGACCAGGGGGCAGGCGATCGGCGACGCGGTGACCCGCCGCCGGGACCTGATCCGTGCGCTGCTCGACAATGTCGCCGCCGCGTCGAAGATCCTGCGGGACATGGGCGTCGACAACGGCGGCAGACTCGGCCCGCTCATCCACAGCCTGAACACCATGTCGCAGGGCCTGGAGAAGAACCGCGCCAACCTCGACGCGCTGTATCAGGTGATGCCGGTGACGATGCGCCAGTTCAACAACGGCTTCGGCCAAGGTCCGTACGGAGAGGTCTATATGCCGTGGTTGTTCCCGGACAACTGGCTGTGCCTGGCCCAGGTCGTCGAGGGGTGCCGATGATGCGCAGAGCGCTCCGAGCCGCCGCCCTGGTGGCCCTGACCGTGGCCGGTGCCGGATGCTCATCGATTCCGATGTCGCTGCGGCCGGACACGATGCAGATCAGCGCCGATTTCGACAGTGCCGCCGGTCTTTTCGTCGGCAACGAGGTCTCGGTGCTCGGTGTTCCGGTGGGCCGGGTCGACGCGATCGAGCAGCGGGGAGCCTTCGTCGAGGTGCGGATGACCATCGAGGAGAGCACCGAGCTGCCTGCCGAGGCGATGGCGGCGCTCGTCTCCCCGCAGCTCATCACCAATCGGCACGTGGAACTCACCCCCGCCTACACCGGTGACGGCCCGATGCTGACCGACGGCACGCATATCCCGTTGGCGCGCACCAGGACTCCTGTCGAGCTCGATCGGATCCTGCGCAATTTCGAGCAGCTCGGCGCATCGCTGAAGGGCGACGACACCGACGGCCCGATGGCCAGCCGTGTCCTGTTCCCGATGCTCGACGGCAACGGCGACCGCATCCGCGAGACTCTCGACTCGCTGGCGGGCGCCTTCGAGGTGACGCTGGCCAACCGCGACCAGATCACCAGCACCATCATCGCATTGAACGAACTCACCGCCGTGGTGGCGAGCAACGATCAGACGGTGCGCGACTTCAGCGCCCGCCTCACCGACCTGGTGACGCTGCTCGCCGAGCAGGCACCCGGGCTGGCGGCGGTGCTCGCCCAGGTCGACGATTTCGTCGCCAACACCTCGACCGTCCTCACGGAGAACCGGGTGCCGCTGACCGACGCGGTGCACCGTCTCGTCGGTATCACCGCCCAGATGCGTGACAACGCGCGCGGGCTCACCGAGATCGTCGACGTGGCGCCGCTGCTGTTCGAGAACCTGAGCCGCTCGGTCAGCACCGAGCATCAGGCGATGCGGCTGCATCTGCTCACCGACAAGACGTTGCTGGACAACGAGATCCTGTCGACCCTGTGCGAGCGGCTCGCCCTGCGCGCCGACGGCTGCCGCACCGGCAAGCTGATGGACTTCGGCCCGGACTTCGGCTTGACCGCCGCGTTGCTGGGACTCACCGAATGACCGGCCGTCCCGCCCGCGCCGCCGCGACGGTGCTGGCCACGCTGAGTCTGGCCGCGTGCACCGTCGACACCGTGCCACTGCCGAGGCCCGGTGTGGACGGCCCGTCGTATCGGCTGCGCGCGGAGTTCGACAACGCGCTCAATCTCCCGGAACGGGCGCGGGTGAAGATCGGCGGCGTCGACATCGGCGTGGTGACCGGGATCGACACCATGGACTTCGTGGCCGAGGTCGAGCTCGAGGTTCGCCGCGACATCGCGCTGCCGCGCGGCACCCGCGCCGAACTGCGGCAGTCGACGCCGCTCGGTGACATCCACGTGGCCGTCACGCTGCCCGAGCACCGCCCCGGCGCGCCGCTGCTCGGCGACGGCGACGTCATCGACCGGGCGCACACCTCCGCGGGTGCCTCGGTGGAGGAGCTCATGCTGGCGATGTCGATGCTGCTCGACGGTGGGGCGATGAATCAGGTCGCCCGGATCACCTCGGAGCTCAACGCGATCGTCGGTGGCCGCGGCCCTCAGCTGGCCCATCTGCTCACCGAACTCACCGCCGTGCTCACGGCGCTGAATCAGCGCACCGGACAGATAGATTCGGTTCTGGTCGGCCTCGACGGCCTCACCACGACCCTGCGCGCCCGGAAGGCCGAACTCGGTCAGGCCGCCGACGCCTTCCCCGATCTGATCGCGGTGATCGCCGAGAACAACAGGGCCATCACCGATCTCACGACCAAGGTGTCCACGGTGACCGCCGCGCTCGGTGACTTCACCGAGACCACCGGACCGGAATTCCTCAGCCTGTTCGACAGCGTGCAGCGCCTGATGGCGGGATTCACCCGGATGGGCGACGATCTCGCGGGCACCCTCGACCAGTTCAACGCCCTCGCCCCCGCCGTGAAGGCGAGCACCGAGGGGTCGAGTCTCGCGGTCGCGGCGACGGTGTCGTTCCTGGACATCGGCGCGCTCACCGACCCCTCGGGCAGCAGGATGCCCGACGGCAGCGATGTGACGGCCTTCATCGGCAGTCTGTCGCAGGTGCTGGCGCGGGTACTCGGCCGGCTGCAGGGAGGCCACCGATGATCGATCGGAGCGCAGGACTCGTTGTCCGCCTTGCCCGTTGGGCATACGGCGCCCGGACGGCGTTCGCCCTGCTCGGGATGGTGGGGCTGCTCGTCGTCGGGTCCGGGTACATCGCCGTCGACGTGGTCGGGGTGCGGCCGCTGCGCACGACATACACGGTGCGGGTGCACCTGGACCGCTCCGGTGGCCTGCTGCCGCACAGCCCCGTCACCGTTCGCGGCGTGCGGGTGGGGTCGGTGCGCGCGATCGGCATCGACGGCACCGGGATTCGCGCCGACGCCGACATCGACACTGCCGCGGCCATTCCCGTCGGCTCCCCCGTGGCGGTGGGCCGGTTGTCGGCGGCCGGCGAGCAATATCTCGACTTCCGGCCGACCACGGGTGACGGCCCCTACCTCGCCGACGGTGCCGTCGTATCCGCGGATCAGGTGAGCACCCCGGTCACCATCGACTCGTTCCTGTCGAACACCGGGGCGCTGGTGGCCGGCCTGAATCCGGCGCGGCTCACCGTGATCGTCGACGAACTCGAGCGCGCGCTCGGCGGCGGGCCCGACGTGCTGCGCACCGTCATCAGCGGACTCAGTCACGCGATGGCCGGACTCACCGGGTTGCTGCCGCAGACCACCGAACTGATTCGCAATCTCCAGGTCATCGCGGAGACGACCAGTCACGCGCAACCCGATCTCGGCACGCTCGTGCGCGGTTCGGGCACGCTGTTCGACCAGATGAGCGCCGCCGATCAGGAGGTGCGCGAGCTGCTCGACCTCGGTCCGGGCCGGCTGGCCGCGCTGGGCGGGGTGCTCGCCGAGACGACTGATCCGCTGACGAACCTGGTGACCAACGTCGTCGCGATCACCAGGGCGGCCCGGCTGCGCACGCCGGCGATGGCAGCGCTGTTCCCGGCGCTGCGCACCGGTGTCGTCGCCGTCGGTGTTCCGGCGCACGACAATGCCTTTCACACGCTGGCCGAGGCATGGCCGCGACCGACCTGCGAATACGACACCGTCCCGGTCTCGCCCGTCGAGGTCTCCGACGGCCGCACCAGGCTCTACAACTACTGCGTCACCAGCCGCCCCGAACTGCAGATCCGCGGGTCGGCCAACGCGCCGCGGCCCGCGGTTCCCGACAACGGATCCGGTCCACCGCCCGGCGTCGCCGGCGACGAGCTGTCGGTTCCCCTGCCCGCCAAATGAATTCACCACCCGAGGACGTTCCCATGACCACCGATGAGCAGCCGAAGGCCGACACCGAACGCGAGGACATCGATCTGGCGACCGGCGAGGCGGTGGGGTCCGAGATCAGCACCCCACCGAGAACAGATCAGGCGGACCCCACCCCATCGCGTGCGCTCCCGTCGATTCGCCGTCGACTCACCTCGGGTCGTACCGTCACCGCGATCTCGGTCGTCGCGCTGGTCGCGGTCGGCGTCGCCGCCTACTCTGCCGTGGACAACCATCGCATCCGTTCCAGGGAGGACGCTCGCGCCGCCGCCCAGCACGCAGCCTGCGCGTACGCCCCGGTGCTGGCCCGGTACGACGCCAAGGATCTCGACACCTATTTCGCCGCGGTCTTGGCGGGCGCCACCGGCGCATGGAAGACCGAATTCGACGCCACCAGCAAGGATCTGCGCGACGTCCTGACCCAGGGCCAGGTGGTCTCCACCGTCGGCACTGTCCGCTGCGCCCTCGAATCCGCCGACGAGACCACCGCACGCGCCGTCGCCGTCATCAACCAGACGATCACGAGCCTCGGCACCCAGGGCACCCCCACGCCAGGCCAGCTCGCGGTCACCATGACGCTGCGCAGGGACGCCGACCGCTGGCTGGTCAGCGAAGTCGGCTCCCCACTGCTCGCCCACTGATCGACAGGAATTCGCCATGACCCACCAGAGCACCCCGCCGCGCCCGCAGTCCGTCCTCCGCGGTGTGCTGCGTTCCCCGCTCGCCCGCCGCGCACGTCACCAGGCCGTCACCGTGACGGTGGCCCTCGCCGGCAGGCTGCGCTTGGCCGCCGCCGCGTCCGTGGTCCTCGTCGTCGCCGCCGGTGCCGCGCTGATCGGCGGCCTGTTCGCCCTGGCCGCGCTGGTCCGCGGGCTCGAACAGGTGATGCCCGCGTGGATGGCCTTCGGTGCCACCGCGGCCATCCTGCTGACCGGCGCGGCGCTGGCAGCCGGGGCGGCCGTGTGGACAGTCGTTCGGCTGACCAGAAGCCCCCGTCTCGCCGACAGCACACACCGGTCGAGGTGAGCACGCACGCCTGCGCCGGAGACCGCCTCACACGATGGGTGCGGGCCCAGGCACCCCGACGGGAGCCGGATCGGGCCGGTTCCAGGCCAGGATCAGGGTCGGCGAATAGGCCCCGACCGTGAGCAGGCTGACCAGCATCAGCGCGCAGCCGCGGATGACGTCCTCGAGGTCCGGACCGTGCAGGTCCGGCGCGAAGTACAACCACAGCACGGGGATGATCGACAACTTCACGACCAGGGAGAATCCGATCGACCGAGCATGATTCCGCTGTTCGAGCTGCGCCGCGTCGAGGATCTCCGCCGGCGCCCAGATCTGGCCGCCCATCACCCGATCCAGCGGGATCGAGAGCACCAATAGCGCCGGCACCGTCAGACCCCAGACCATGTACGCCGCGCCCCAGCCGAAGGGCAACAGCAGCGAGGACGACGCGAACAGCACCAGCAGCACAGTCAGCACGCGCACCTGTCGGCGCCGTCGCGTTCGCGCGTGCCAGCTCGGCGCGATGGCCGCCGCCTCCGCGGCCAGCTTCCGATACCGCCGGACCCGATGCTGCTGCAGGCGAACCAGCGCCCTCGGCCGATCGATCACATCTTCCCCCTCGTCGAGAACCGGGCTCCGAGTGTCGCCCACGGCTCACCGAGCTCACAGGCGACGCCAGCGGAACAGCAAGTGAACATATGTCGTTCCACCCGGTGCGGGCCGAGACCCGCAGTGGCCGAGCGGATTCCGGGTGGGACGCTCAGGCCAGGCGTTCGATCTCCGCGGCGAGTTCGGCGCCGGTGAGGGGTTCGCGGGCGATCACCGCGATGGTGTCGTCGCCGGCGATGGTGCCGACGATGAAGGGCAGGGCGGCGCGGTCCAGGGCGCTGGCCAGGAAGTGGGCGGCGCCGGGTGGGGTGCGCAGGACGGCGAGGTTGCCGCTGGCATCGGTGGAGACCAGCAGGTCGCCGAGGAGTTTGGAGAGCCGGCCGGTGCCGCCGGTGACGCCGCGGACGGGGCTGCCGTCCTCGGGCACCACGTACACCCCGGCGCCGCCGTCGGCGGCGCGCAGCTTCACCGCGCCGAGTTCGTCCAGGTCACGCGAGAGCGTGGCCTGGGTGGTCTCGATGCCCTCGGCGGCGAGCAGGGCCGCGAGTTCGGTCTGGCTGCGGACCGCGTGCGCGGACAGCAGTTCGACGATGCGGGACTGGCGGCCGGCGCGGGTGCGGGCGATGGCGGGCGAGCCCTTCTCGGGCGCCGTGCTCATCTCCGGACCTCCGCGCCGGCCCCGGCCCGCGGTCTCACGCGGCGGCTTTCGCGAGCAGCCACACCAGCAGCGCCTTCTGCGCGTGCAGCCGGTTCTCGGCCTCGTCCCAGACCACACTGTGCGGGCCGTCGAGCACCTCGTCGGTGATCTCCTCGCCGCGGTGCGCCGGAAGGCAGTGCATCACAATGGCTTCCGGATCGGCGGCGGCGAGCAGCGCACCGTTGACCTGGAACGGACGGAACGGGCCGACCCGGTCGAGGCCGTCGTTCTCCTGGCCCATCGAGGTCCAGGTGTCGGTGACGAGCACATCCGCGCCCGTGGCACCGGCGACCGGGTCGTTGGTGACCGACACCGTGGCGCCGGTCTCGGCCGCCCGCTTCGCGGCGGCCTCGAGGATCCACGGCAGCGGCTCGAACCCGGCGGGAGCGGCGACGGTGACGTTCATGCCCGCCGTCACCCCACCCAGCAGCAGCGAATGCGCCATGTTGTTGGCGCCGTCACCGAAGTAGGTGAGGTTCAGCCCGGCCAGGGCGCCCTTGCGTTCGCTGATCGTCTGCAGATCGGCGAGCACCTGGCAGGGATGGAACTCGTTGGACAGCGCGTTCACCACGGGAACCGTCGCGGTCGCCGACATCTCGTCGAGCCGGGACTGCTCGAAGGTCCGCCACACGATGGCCTCGACGTAGCGCGACAGCACGCTGCCGGTGTCGCCGAGGGTCTCCTCGCGGCCCAGCTGGGTGTCACGACCGTCGACGACGACCGCGTGTCCGCCGAGTTGGGCGATGCCGAGCTCGAACGAGAACCGGGTCCGGGTGGAGTTCTTCTCGAAGATCACCCCGACCCCGCGCGGGCCGTCCAGCGGCCGGTGCGCGAACGGATTCTGCTTCAATTCCGCGGCGATGGCGAGGATTTCGGCCTGTTCGGCCTGGGTCACGTCGTCGTCGCGCAGAAAGTGGCGCAGGCTCACTTGCTGGCTCCCTTCGCATCGGCGGCGGCCTTGTCGAGGATCTCGGGCAGGTCGGCGACGAAGTTGTCGGCCTGGGTTTCGGTGAGCACCAGGGGCGGCGCCAACCGGATCACATCGGGCTTGGCGGGGTTGATCAGGTAGCCCGCCTCCCGCGCCCGCTCGTCCACCTGGGCCGAGATGTCGTTCTTCAAGACGATGCCGATGAGCAGACCCGCACCGCGCACATGATCGATCTCGGGATGCTCGAGCAACGCGATACCGTCGCTGAGCTTCTTGCCCACCCATTCCACATGGGAGAGAAGATCTTCGGAGTCGATCGTGCGCAGCACCGCCAGCGCCGCCGCGGCACACACCGGATTGCCACCGAAGGTCGTCCCGTGCAGGCCAGGGGTGAGCAGTTCGGCGGCCCGGCCCTGCGCCAGCACGGCGCCGATGGGCAGGCCACCGCCGAGGCCCTTGGCCAGGGTGATCGCGTCGGGCACGATGCCCACAGCCTGATGCGCGAAAAACGTTCCGGTGCGGCCGATTCCGGTCTGCACCTCGTCGAGGATCAGCAGGGCGCCCGCCCGCGAGGTGATCTCGCGCGCCCGTGCCAGGTAGTCGAACGGCGGGACGACCACACCGCTCTCGCCCATCATCGGTTCCAGGAAGACCGCGGCGGTGTCGGTGTCGACCACCCGCTCGAGCGCGTCGGCGTCGCCGTAGGGCACGTGCACGACGCCGGGCGGCATCGGCGCGAACGGCTCGCGCTTCGACGGCTGACCGGTCAGCGCGAGCGCGCCCATGGTGCGGCCGTGGAAGGCCTCCTCGGCGGCGACGATCTTGGTCCGGCCGGTCAGCCGGGCCATCTTGAACGCGGCCTCGTTGGCCTCGGTGCCGGAGTTGCAGAAGAACGCCCTGCCCTCGCCGTCGCCGAAGTGCGCGAGCAGCTTCTCGGCCAGCTCGATCACCGGTTCGCTGGCATAGATGTTCGACACGTGGCCGAGCGTGCCCAGCTGCTGGGTGACCGCTTCCAGGATGGCGGGGTGGGCGTGGCCGAGACTGTTCACGGCGATGCCGCCGAGGAAGTCGACGTAGCGCTTGCCGTCGGCGTCGTAGACCACCGCGCCCGCGCCGCGCACCAGCGCGACCTTCGGGGTGCCGTAGTTGTTCATCATCGCGGCCGACCACCGCTGCTGCAGCTTCTCTACTTCACTCATGCGGTCACCATCGTTCCGATTCCTTCGCCGGTGAACAACTCCAGGAGCACCGAATGGGGCACCCGGCCGTCGATCACGTGTGCACTGGGCACCCCGCCCTGCACGGCGCGCAGGCAGGCTTCCATCTTGGGCACCATGCCCGCATCCAGGCGTGGCAGCAACTCCGTCAACGCGGCCGCGTCGATCTCGCTGGTCAGCGACGAGCGGTCCGGCCAGTCGGTGTAGAGGCCCTCGACATCGGTGAGCACCACGAGCTTCTCCGCGCCGATGCCCTCGGCCAGCGCGGCGGCGGCGGTGTCAGCGTTGATGTTGTGGACCACGCCGTCGGCGTCGGGGGCGATGGTCGAGACCACCGGGATCCGGCCCGCGTCGATCAGGTCGAGCACGGCGCCCGGGTTCACCTCGGTGACGTCGCCGACCAGGCCGATGTCGGTGGCGACGCCCTCGACCGTGACGGTGCGCCTGGTCGCGGTGAACAGGTGCGCGTCCTCGCCGGAGATGCCGACCGCGTACGGGCCGTGCGCGTTGATCAGCCCGACGAGCTCGCGCCCGACCTGGCCGAACAGCACCATCCGCACCACGTCCATCACCTCGGGGGTGGTGACGCGGAAACCGCCGCGGAACTCGCCTGCCATGCCGAGCTTCTTCAGCATCGCGGTGATCTGCGGGCCACCGCCGTGCACGACCACCGGGTGCACGCCGACGGTGCGCAGGAACGCCATGTCGGCGGCGAAGGCGGCCTTGAGCTCGTCGTCGATCATGGCGTTGCCGCCGTACTTCACGACGACGATCTTGTCCCGGAACTTCTGCAGCCAGGGCAGCGCGCCGGCCAGCACATGCGCCTTGTCCAGGGCCGAGAGACTGTGCAGCACACCGGCGTTCATGAGCTGTACGCCGAGTTCTCTTCGACATAGTCGTGCGAGAGGTCGGTGGTACGCACCATCGCGGTGCCCTCGCCGACATGGAGCTCGATCAGCACGTCGATGTCCTCGCCGGACAGGTCGACCTCGCGGGCACCGGGCGCGCCGACACTGTCGACGCAGACCGGATTGCCGTTGAACGACACCGCGATCCGGTCCGGGTCCAGCGTCACCGGGGCGATGCCGACGGCGGCGAGCACCCGGCCCCAGTTCGGGTCCGAGCCGAACAGCGCGGTCTTGACCAGGCTGTCGCGGGCGACCGCCCTGGCCACGGTCAGCGCCTCGTCCTCGGAGGCCGCGCCCGCGACGGTGATCTGCACCCGTTTGGTGACGCCCTCGGCGTCGGCCATGAGCTGGGCGGCCAGGTCGTCGCAGACGGTGAAGACGGCGTCGTCGAGGTCCTGCTGCGAGGGCGCGACGCCGCTGGCGCCGTTGGCCAGCAGCAGCACCGTGTCGTTGGTGGAGCAGGAACCGTCGACGTCGAGCCGGTCGAAGGTGTACTTGGTGGCCTTGCGCAGCGCCTGGTCGAGCTGCTCGGGCGTGGCCACCGCGTCGGTGGTGAGCACGACGAGCATGGTGGCCAGCGAGGGGGCGAGCATGCCCGCGCCCTTGGCCATGCCGCCGACGTTCCACTTGTCCTCATGGTGGAAGGCCGATTCCTTCGGCACGGTGTCGGTGGTCATGATGGCGTGCGCGGCGTCGGAGCCGCCGGACATGCCGCCGCCCATCTCGTGCACGATCTCGGTGATCGCGGGGATGAGCTTGTCCATCGGGAGCCGATCGCCGATGAGGCCGGTCGAACACACCGCGACCTCGCCCGCACCGGTCTCGGTGCCCCAATTGCTCAGTGCGGCAGCCAGTTCCTCGGCGGTCTTGTGGGTGTCCTGGAAACCGCCGGGTCCGGTGCAGGCGTTGGCGCCGCCGGAGTTCAGGATGACCGCGCGCACGCGCCCCGACTTCAGCACCTGCTGCGACCACAGCACCGGCGCGGCCTTGACCTGATTGGTGGTGAACACACCGGCGGCCGCGTATTCGGGGCCCTCGTTGAGGACCAGGGCGAGGTCGGGCTTGCCGCTGGCCTTGATGCCCGCGGCGATGCCCGCGGCGCGGAAGCCGAGCGGGGCGGTGACGCCCTGGGTGTGGATCAGGTTGCCGTGGTCCGTCGTGTGCGGATCAGGGGTCGTCACGGTGCCACTCCTACGGTGGAAAGTCCAGCGGTCTCGTCGAAGCCGACGGCCAGGTTCATCGATTGCACCGCGGCGCCCGCGGTGCCCTTGGTCAGGTTGTCGACCGCGCCGATCACCACGAGCTGGCCCGCGTCGGCGTCGACGGCGACCTGCAGGGTGATGGCGTTGGAGCCGAGCACCGAACCCGTCTGCGGCAGCAGCCCTTCGGGCAGCAGGTGCACGAAAGGTTCGTCGGCGTACGCCTTCTCATAGACGGCGCGTGCTTCGGCGGCGTCCACCTTCACCGGGGCGGTGCAGGTGGCGAGGATGCCGCGCGGCATCGGCGCCAGCACGGGGGTGAACGACACCGTGACGTCGACGCCGCCGGCCGCCTTCAGGTTCTGCGCGATCTCGGGAGTGTGCCGGTGCGCGCCCGCCACACTGTAGGCGCGCGCGCTGCCCATCACCTCCGAGCCGAGCAGGCCGATGTCGAGCTTGCGGCCCGCGCCCGAGGTGCCGCTCACGGCGACGACGTGCACGGTGGGCTCGATGATGCCCGCGGCGACGGCCGGGGCCAGCGCGACGCTCGACACGGTCGGATAGCAGCCGGGGACGGCGATGCGCCGCGCGCCGGTCAGCCGTTCGCGACCGCCCGGCAGTTCGGGCAGTCCGTAGGGCCAGCTGCCCGCGTGGGTGCCGCCGTAGTACTTCTCCCAAGCGGCGGCATCGGTGAGCCGGAAATCGGCGCCGCAGTCGATGATCACGGTCGACTCGGGCAGCGCCTGCGCGATGGCGCCGGACTGGCCGTGCGGCAGGCCGAGGAACACGATGTCGTGCCCGGCCAGGGTCTCGGGGGTCGTCTCCTGCAGGATCCGGTCGGCCAGCGGCAGCAGGTGCGGCTGGAGCGCGCCCAGCGCGGTGCCTGCGTTGGATCCGGCGGTCAGCGCCCCGATCTCGAGGCGCCCGGCTCGGTACTCGGGATGGGCAAGCAATAGTCGCAGCACCTCGCCACCGGCGTATCCACTCGCACCGGCAACCGCCACCCGCAACACGGGTCCTCCCGACGAATCAACCATGTGATGATTATGCACGACTATGCAAGCTCATTCATGGGCAGGTGCGGTGACGACCGGCGTCTTCCCGCCGATCAGCCTCGCGACCAGGGGAAACACCAGGACGGTCGTCGCGCCGGCGGCGACGAGAACCGAGGCGGTGTCGGCCGTCATCAGCTCCGTCGAGACGGCCACCTGGGTGACGGCGACGATGATCGGCAAGCCGGTGGCGGCGAACAGCGCGAGTTGGGCGCGCTCGCGGGGCGTCTCCAGGTTGCGGCCGTGCGGGACGAACCGTTCGCTCAACCACACCGGCAGGCCCCTGGCGACGGCGATGGCCAGCACGAACGACACCCACAGCAGCGGTTGCCCCGCGACCGCCGACATGTCGATACCCATGCCGGAGACCACAAAGAACACCGGGATGAGCAGTCCGTAGCCGATGGTCTCGAGCTGTTCGTCGACGCGCGGGTGACCGGCGGCGATGAGCCTGCGCAGCACCATGCCCGCCGCGAACGCGCCGAGCACCACGTCCAGGTCGAAGCGTTCGGCCACCACCATGAGGACAAGCAGCAGCAGGATCGACCCGCGCACCGGCAGCTGGGAGGTACCGCCGTCCATGCGCGCCAGCGCGGCGCCGAGATCGGGGATGCGGCCGAACAGCCGCAGCGGGATCAGTCCCACCAGCAGCGCCGCCACCACGAACAGGACGAGCACGACGAGGGCGGCGCCGACATTGTGGCTGCTCAGCAGCACCGACATGGCCACGATCGGGCCCAGCTCGCCGACCGCGCCGTGCGCGAGGACCGCGCGCCCGAGCGGGGTGTCGAGGAGTCCGGCCTGCTTGATGATCGGCAGCAGGGTGCCCAGCGCGGTGGAGGTCATCGCGATGGCGACCGCGATGTGGTTGGTGGTCGACTCCTCGCGCGCCAGGACGGTCATCAAGCCGAACGCGAAGACCAGCCCCGCCACCCACACCAGCCAGGCCACCCGCCCGGACCGGCCACCGAGCAGTTTCGGATCCAGCTCGTAGCCCGCCAGCAGGAACAACATGCCGAGGCCGAGCTCCTTGATGAGGTCGACCCCGCCGTCCTCGGTCGCCCAGCCCAGCGCGAAGGGCCCGAGGACCGTCCCCGCCACGAGCAGGATCACCACATCGGGCACGTAGCCGCGCAGGGCGCGCGAGAGCAGCGGCGCCACCACCGCGACCAGCGCGATCCAGAACAGCGACACGATCGGCGACGGACCGTCCCCGGCGGCGGACGCGAGCAGCTCCATCGCCTCATCGTGGCACGCCGAGGCCTCCGTTCCACGGAACCGCGCTGGCGTGGACGGGACCTCCCGCAGTGGCGGAACGTGGTGAATCAGTTGCTCACCGAGATGGACTCGGCCACCCACAGCAATGACGGAGTGTTCGTGCTGGGCGCCACCAACCATCCCTGGGATCTCGATGTGGCGCTGCGCCGACCCGGTCGCTTCGATCGCATGATCTTCGTCGGGCTCCCCGATGCCGAAGCCCGTCGTTCGATCATCCACTCGAACCTGCGTGACCGCCCCGTGGCCGGCATCGACCTGGCCGCACTGGTTCACCGGACGGATTGATTCTCCGGCGCGGACCTCGCCCATCTGTGCCAGAGCGCGACTCAGCTCGCGATGGGCCGACGAATGGGGCAGCGCCGAACCTCGTATCCGGCGCGCCACCGAACTCAATCCCGACTACGCGCCGGAGGCGCGAGCGACGCTCGCGCGTCGATACGCGTGGCGAGCCGAGTACCTCGGGCGCTGCCCACGATCCCCTCCAGCTTTCCCTGGCCGTCGAGGCTCTCCCCCGCTCCACGTCCGCAAACGCCCACGCCATAGCCGGCCTCGGATCCGGCGATCCGGGGCACCTCGCGGGGTGGGCGGGCGAGAATCGGGGTGGTCGGGCTGTCGATTCGGCGGCATCGCGTTCGTGTAGGAGATGAGCCGGTTTCGCACCGGAGGTATCGACGAAAGGACGATCATGACGCAGTACCTGCTGTCCATCTATCAGCCCGACGGGCCCGCGCCCGAGAACATCGACGCCGTCATGGCCGAGCTCGGCGCGCTCAACGAACAGATGCAGACCGCCGGGGTCTGGGTGTTCGCGCTCGGGCTGCACGCGGCGAGCACCGCGACCGTCGTGCGCGCGAAAGAGGGCGAGCTGCTGATGACCGACGGGCCGTTCGCCGAGGGCACCGAGCACGTCGGCGGGTTCACCCTCATCGAGGTCGAGGATCTGGACGAGGCGCTGGGCTGGGCGGGCAAGCTCGCCGCGGTCCTCACCTTGCCGATCGAAGTGCGGCCGGTGGCCCACGGGTAGATGGACACCGCGACGATCGAGGCCGTGTTCGCCGAGCACTACGGCCGCGCGGTCGCGTCCCTGATCCGCGTCTTCGGCGACATCGGTCTCGCCGAGGACGCGGTGCAGGAGGCGTTCGCTGCGGCACTCGCGCGCTGGCCCGCCGACGGGGTGCCGCCGAGCCCGGCGGGCTGGATCATCACCACGGCCCGCAACCGCGCGATCGATCGGCTGCGCCGCGAGGCCACCCGCGCCGACCGGCACGCCGACGCCGCCCTGCTGCACGCCGATCCGGACCTGCCCACCGACGGCTTCCCCGACGACCGGCTACGCCTGATCTTCACCTGCTGTCATCCGGCGCTCGCGCCCACCGCGCGCGTGGCCCTGGCGCTGAAGCTGCTCTGCGGCCTCAGCACCGCGGAGATCGCGCGGGCCTTCCTCGTCTCGGAATCGACGATGGCGCAACGGATCGTGCGTGCCAAGGGCAAGATCCGCGATGCCCGCATCCCCTACCGGGTACCCACCGACACCGAGGTGCCCGAGCGGCTGCCCGCCGTGCTCGCGGTGGTGTATCTGGTGTTCACCGAGGGGTATTCGGCGACCTCGGGTCCGGAACTGACCCGGGGTGACCTGTGCGCGGAGGCGATCCGGCTGGGGCGCCTGCTCACCGAGCTGATGCCGGGTGAGCCCGAGGTGCTCGGGCTGCTGGCGCTGATGCTGCTCACCGAATCGCGGCGCCCGGCCAGGACCGACGACCGCGTCCTGGTACCACTGCCCGAACAGGATCGCTCCCGCTGGGACCGTGCGCTGATCGCCGAAGGGCACGCGCTGGTGCGGGAATGCCTGCGGCGCGGCAATCCTGGTCCCTACCAGCTCCAGGCCGCGATCAACGCGGTCCACACCGACGCGGCCACCGCGGCCGACACCGACTGGCCCCAGATCCTGGCCCTCTACGACCACCTGTACACACTCACCCCGACACCCGTCGTCGCTTTGCACCGCACCGTGGCCGTCGCCGAGGTCCGCGGCCCCGCCGCCGCCCTGCGCGACCTGGACACGATCGATCTGCCCGAACACCGCCTCTACCACGCGATTCGCGCCGATCTTCTGCGCCGGACGGGTCGCGCCGAGGAGGCGGCGACCGCGTACGATCGAGCGGCCTCACTGAGCGCGAACCAGATCGAGCGCGAATTCCTCCACCGCAGAAGGGATTCCCGCTGAGAGCTACTGTTGCTCGCTATGCCACCTCTGCTCGTACCGGGCGAGCCCGTCTTCGTGAATCTGAAGGATCACCTGGTCGACCACGGCCGGCGGTGGATCCACGTCACACCGTTCGACCTGACCGAACCGGGCGCCACCGACGCGGAGATCATTGCCGCGGTGATGGATTCGGTGCCCTACCGGAACAGTCACATCGGGGGTGGGGTCGATCCCCCGCGGCACGATCCACGGTCCGTTCCGGATCGAGTGCATGACCGTCACCGATTGCGAATCGTTGGCGACGGCGCGATCAGGTGCGGTTGGCGGAGTCGGCGGTGAGCGCGGCGGGGTCGAGGGCGAGGGTTTCGGCGAGGGCGGTCGTGCCGGTGGGGGTGAGGCGGATCGCGCGGCCGGTGCCGGATCGGGCGGTCCAGCCGAGGGTGAGCAGGCGGCGGTGCAGCAGGGTGGCGGCCGGGCCTGCGAGGTGGGTGCGGCGTTCGGTCCAGTCCAGGCACGGGCGCGTCAGGGGGCGGCGGGCGCGGGTGAGGGCGGATTCCTCGATGCCGAGGGCGGTGGTGAGCCAGGTGGCGCCGGTGTCGGTGAGGGCGTGGGCGTTGTCGGCGTCGAGGAAGCCGCGGGCGGTCATCGCGTCGGTGATGGTGACGCCGAGGCGGCCCGCGAGATGGTTGTAGCAGGTGCGACCGCGGGCCAGGGCGGCGTCGGCGGTCGCGGCGCGCAGCGTGGCCGGAGGTGGCGGGGCCGGGTCGAGTTCCGCGAGCAGGGTTTCCAGCAGCTGGGCGATGGCTGGGTTCGCCAGCTCGACGTAGCGATGTCTGCCCTGGCGGCGCTCGGCGATCAGGCCCGCGCCGCTGAGCCGGTGCAGGTGGCCGGTGGCGGTGGACGGGGCGACGCCCGTGAGCCGGGCCAGTTCGCCCGCGGTCCACGCGCGCCCGTCGAGCAGGGCCAGGCACATCTGGGCCCTGGTCCGGTCGGCGAGGACGGCCGCCCAGTCGGCGAGGGCGGCGGCACGGGTGGGCATCCCTCCATCATGCGACGGTGATCGTTCGGCGGCCACCGAACTGTCGCGGTCCTACGGTCAGGGGCGTGATCAGCGATCCCGAGCGCGTGCGTTTGCTACTCCGGACGGCACCGATGCCACCGGTCCCCGGGGCTGTCCCCGGCGAGACGGATATCCGGTGGCTGCGCAGTCAGGTTCCGCGGTTCCGCGACGGCGCCGAACACCACCGCCGACGTGCCGCGGTGCAGCGCGAACTCGATCGCTTGGACCCCGAGCTGCTCCGCGCGAGCGCCCGCACCAGGGCAGGCCACCCCCTCGCCCACGTCCGCACCCTGCTTGCCGCGCTGAACCTGCCCGAGAGCGCGGCCGAGAGCGTGGCGCTCGTCGCCGCGGCCTACCAGCCGCATCAGCCGATAACCCCGGCCGCGGACGCCGCGGTCGCCGACCTCGTCACCCTGTGCCGAGCGGCAATTCGCCACGACCGCGTCGACATCGAGTGGCGAACCGACAGCGACACCGGCAGCGCCGGCCCTGGCACTGCTTACCGCCACAGCGCCTTCGACAGCACCGGCCAAGGCCGCGGCGACCGCGCGAGCGCCGGCCACACCGACCGCTACAACATCAGCGGTAGCGACGACACAAGCACGAGCGACAGCCGAGTTGTCGCGCTGATCTGTGTGCTGGTGCAGGCCTGCAGTGCCACCGGCGAATTGATTGCCGCAGCACGGGCTTTCGATGACGTGCCCGTAGCCGGGCGGGCCTCACTGGTGATGGCCGTTGCACCGCCGTTGCGGTCCACGCGGCGGAGGGTGAACGGCGTGGCGACCGAGCTCGATCTGCGGCATCCGGGGCTGGGATTCGGGGTGGGGCCGCATCGGTGCCCGGGTAGCGCCCACGCGACCGCGATCGCGACCGGGGTGCTGGAAGGGGAGGCAGCAGACCCCGTCGGCGGGCTCTGGCGCCGGGCCTGACTCGATGAGCCGTCCACGCGGCGATGAACTCGGCCGGCTTCCCGTGCCGCGCGACTCCCATCGACGGGCGACACGCGGCGCGGCGCAGTTCCGCCCGTGGAACCGGTATCGGCGGCCGAGCGCACCCGCACCACAGCCGAACCGATCGAACCCCGACCAGATCCGAGGAGATCCCCATGACGACCTTTCACGAGCTCCATCACGGCGAGCACCCGCTGATCCTGCCCAACGCCTGGGATTTCACGTCCGGCGCGTTGCTCGTCGAGGCTGGATTTCCGGCGATCGCCACCACCAGTCTCGGTGTCGCCGCGGCGGCGGGGCTGCCCGACGGCAGAGCGCGGTCGGCAGCGGAAACCTTCGCTCTCGCGGCGCGATTGACGCGCCTGCCGGTGCCGGTGAGCGTCGACGTCGAGGCCGGATTCGCCGACGACCCCGCGGCCGTGGCCGACTATGTGGCCCGGCTGGCGGATCTCGGAGTGGCCGGGATCAATATCGAGGACGGGCGGGGCGATACCGCCCTCGCGGCACCCGAACGCCACGCCGAGCTCCTGCACACCATCACGGCACGCGTTCCGCACCTGTTCGTCAACGCCCGCATCGACACGCACTGGTTCGGCATCGAAGAGGCCTCGACCCTGACGCGGGTGCGACAGTACGCGGCGGCAGGCGCCGACGGGATCTTCGTCCCCGGCGTCACCGACCCCGACACCATCACCACCCTGGTCGGCGCGACCACGCTGCCGCTCAACATTCTCTACACCCCAGCGGGCCCCACCGTCGACGCGGCGGCCGGGCTCGGCGTTCGCCGGGTCAGCACCGGATCCGCGCTCTACCGCACCGCGTTGGGCGCGGCGATCGGCCTCGCCCGCACCGTGCGCGGCGACCGCGGCGAGCACACGGCCGTACCCGGCTACCGGGAGATCCAGTCACTCCTCGAACCACCGGCCACTCCCCACCGACCACGCTGAAACGCCGCCGTGCCGCACCACGAGGGCGCCGCCCGGACTCGACATCGGCCTGCTCGGCCGGCGAAGCACCAGCCCCGGGGCGAGCCGCTCAGTCCTTGCGCACGACCCGCTCCCCCGCACCCGGCTTCCACACCGTGATGTCGAGGTGGTCGTCGTCGACCTCCACCGTCGACGCGCCGGTGAGATCGGCGACGTAGAAGTGGTCGAACCTCTGCCCGCGGATGTCGAAACCGCTGTCGTCGAAGAGTTTCTGGGCGAAGCGGGCGTGCACGGTCTCGTCGGCGAGGTCGGTCACCCTGCCGAACAGCTTGGCGTCACCCTCGGAGACGTTGGTGTCGACGGTGGCGGTGTGCAGACAGAAGCGGGGGTCGCGGGCGAGATCGTCGAACTTGCGCGTGTGGGGCATGCCCGCCAGCACGAGCATGTCCTCGAAGATCGTCGGCTCGATCGGGCTGATCCGCGGTGACCCGTCGGCCCGCAGGGTGGCGAGCATGCACAGGTTGCCGGTGGCCTGGTGCCTGCGCTGGAACAGGGCGGCGATTTTCGGCGCTTCCTCGGTGAACTGGCTCCATGTGGTCATCTCTGTACGGTACGACCGAACCTTGTCATCTGCTGTCAGGTTTCACGGCTAGTCTCGGAATCGTGCGAGCGAGCAGATTGGTGCAGTTGCTGCTGCTGTTGCAGGCCAACGGCGGGACGACCGCGAGTGAGCTGGCGCGGGAGCTGGAGGTGTCGGTGCGCACCGTGTACCGCGATGTGGAGGCGCTGTCGGCGGCGGGCGTGCCGGTCTACAGCGAGCCGGGCCGCGGCGGCGGAGTGCGGCTGATCGACGGCTACCGGACCCGCCTCACCGGCCTGACCTCCGACGAGGCCGACGCGGTCCTGCTGGCCGGACTGCCCGGCGCCGCCGCCGACCTCGGCCTCGGCACGGTCCTGGCCACCGCGCAACTCAAGATGCTCGCCGCCCTCCCGCCGGAACTACGCGGCCGCGCGACCCGCATCGCCGAGCGCGTGCACATCGACATGCCCGGCTGGTTCCACCGCCCCGACGACACACCGACGCTCGCCACGGTCGCCGACGCGCTCTGGCACGACCGCACGCTGGCGATCGACTATCGCCGCGGCGAGAAGACGGTCGCACGGACCATCGACCCGTTGGGCCTGGTCATGAAGGCGGGCACCTGGTACCTGATCGCGCGCGACCGCGCCGACATCCGTTCCTACCGGGTGAGCCGCATCGAAGCGGCGGCATCCACCGGCGAAACATTCACCCGCCCGGCCGATTTCACACTCCCGGACTACTGGGCGCGATCGGCCGACGAGTTCGCCCGGTCCATCCTGCGGGTCCGGGCGCGCTGCCGGATCGCGACCGCGCACCTCGGCCTGCTCCGCCTCCTGAACGACCCCGCCGCCGTGCGCCAGGCCCGCGCCTCGCTCGGCCCACCCGACGCCGCGGGCTGGGCCGAGATCACCGTCCCCGGTGAGACCTACGAGATCCTCGCCCACGCCCTGCTCCCCCTCGGCGCGTTCGTCGAGGTCCTCGACCCGCCCGAACTCCGCGCGACGATGGCCGCCACCGCGGCGGCGATGCACGCACGCTACGCGGGCCCACCCGGGTGATCCACCGCCCGACTTTCGTCGAGGGCGGTCCCGTTCGTTCGGCGGATCCGCGGCCCCACCGCCCTTCCTACGGTCGACACCATGCACCGCGCCCTCCTCCCGGCCGTCCTCGCCGCCGGTCTCCTCGCACCGTCGAGCGCCGGCGCCACGCCGCCCGTGGCCGAGCTCTCCCCCGCCGCCATCGAGTCCTATCTAGACCGCGCCATGGATTCGACGGGCCTGCCCGGGATCTCCCTCGTGGTCACGCACGGCGATGCGATCGTGCACGCCACCGGCGCGGGGCGGACCGCCGACGGCGACCCGGTCACCGCGCACACGCCCATGCGGATCGCCTCGCTCACCAAGTCGTTCACCGCCGCCGCGGTCCTGTCGCTGGTCGACGAGGGCCGACTCGCGCTGGACGCCCCCGTCGCGGAGCAACTCCCGGAATTCCGGATGGCCGACCCGCGAGCCGCGCGGATCACGGTGCGGCACCTGCTGAACCAGACCTCCGGGCTGTCGGACCGGACGGTCGACATCGCGGCGACGCAGCGGGCGGGCTCGCTCGCCGACTATGTCGCCACCCTGCGCACCGGCACGCTCGGCGCCGAACCGGGTACCGAGTGGGCCTACTGCAATGTCAACTACGACATCGCGGCCCGCCTGGTGGAGGTGGTCAGCGGTCGCGACTTCGGCGCGTCCCTGCGCGAACGGATCTTCGCGCCGCTCGGGATGGCGAGCAGCGGCACCGACGCCGAGCTCCCCGCACCCGCCGACGGCTTCATCTCCCTGTTCGGACAGTGGGTTCCACGACCGGAGCTGTCCCGATTCGAAGGCGGCGGTGGCGGTTCGGTGATCAGCACGGCCGCGGACATGGGCCGCTGGCTGATCAGCCAGCACGGCCACGGTCCACAGCCGGTCACCGCCCGGAGCCTGGAAACGATGCGGACACCGGTGCTGCACGGTTACGGCATGGGCTGGGGCACCGAGGCGGAGGGCGGGCTGCTCGTGCACTCCGGAAACCTGTTCACCTACAACGCCGCACAGGCGATCGATCCGGCCACCGGCTACGGCTTCGCGGTGTTCACCAACAGCGCCGGACTCAGTGACGACAGCTACGAGATCATGCTCGGCCTCGCGGCGCTGAGCCGCGGGGAGACACCGCGAGACCCCGGCGGCGCCCGGCAGTGGATCGAGCTGACGCTCGGGGTGAGCATCGCGGCCGCCCTCGGGCTGGGAGTGCTCGGCGTGACCCGGGCGCGGCGCTGGGCGCGCGCCGGACGCCCGGTCTGGCGCACCGGTCTCCGGATGCTGCCCGCGCTGCTGCCGGTGCTGCTCTTCGCCGGGTATCCGACCGCGGTCTCGATCCTGGCCGACGGTCGCACCGTCACCTGGGCGCAGCTCACCTACGCCGCGGCGCCCCTGACGATCGCGCTCGGCGCCGCGGCCGTCGCAGGCCTGGCCACCACGTCGGCGCGGCTGTGGCGGCTGCGCTCGGTAAGGTCGGGCACATGAGGAACGCGGCGGTGCTGGTGCTGATCGGCGTCGCGGCCCAGATCAACGGACTGTTCCTCGATCACGTTCCGCTCTGGCGGCAGGCGCTGTTCCTCGCGATCGCTGTGCTCGCCTACCTGCACGGACGGCATCGGGTGTGTCCGCGCGAGTGGACGATCCTCGGGTCGCTCGCGCTGCCGGGCGCGGTGGCGGTGGTGGCCGACTTCTCCGTCGGCAGTGGCGTGCTGCTGTCGTACCTGCTCACCTGCGCGCTGCCGTGGGCGGTGGGACGATTTCGGCGCCAGCAGGCCGAACTGCTGGCGGCGACCGCGCAGCGCGTCCGGCAGCTGGAACTCGAGCAACGGCTCGTCGCCGAACGCGCCGAACTGCGCGAACGCACCCGGATCGCGGCCGACATCCACGACAGCGTCGGCCACGACCTGGCGCTGATCGCCCTGCGGGCCGGCGCGCTGGAGCTGGCCGGGGACCTGCCAGAGACCCACCGGCGCGCGACGGCCGAACTCCGGGCATCCGCGACGACGGCCACCGACCGGCTCCGGAGCACCATCGGGGTCCTGCGGGCCGACGGCGCGGGCGACCCCGCCATCGAGGACGTCACGGCGGTCGTGGAGCGCGCGCGGGCCGCCGGATTGACCGTGACGACCGACGGTGTCGGGACGACGCCGCTTCCACCGCCGATCGACCGAGCACTCGCCCACCTGGTGCGCGAGGCGCTGACGAACGCGGCCAGGCACGCACCGGGCGCGGGTGTCGTCGTGCGGGTGACGCGCGCGGACGAGTTCGTGGTGGTGACCATCGAGAATCCGCTCGGCGACGACGCGGGATCGATGTCGGCGGCCCGCGCGATCGGGCATCGGCCGACTCCCGGCGTCGGCCTCGCGGGTCTGCGGGAGCGCGTCGGCCTGCTGGCGGGCACCTTCCACGCCGCGCGCGAGAGCGATCGATTCGTGGTCACTGCCCGGTTCCCCGTCCCGGCGGCCCGATGACCATCCGGGTGCTGCTCGCCGATGACGAGCCGTTGATCCGTGCCGGCGTCGCCGCCATCCTGGCGACCGATCCGGAGATCGACGTGGTCGCCGAGGCAGGCGACGGACGCGCGGCGATCGACCTCGCCCTGCGCCACCGGCCCGACCTCGCGCTGCTCGACATCCGGATGCCCGGGCTGGACGGACTCGGCGCTGCCGCCGAACTCCGCACCGCCGTTCCCGCGACGAAAGTCGCCCTGCTGACCACTTTCGACGAGGACGAGTACGTGGACGCCGCGCTCGCGCACGGGATCGACGGTTTCCTGCTCAAGGCCGCCGACCCGCGCGAACTGCTCCTCGGTGTGCGCGCCGTGGCGGGCGGCGCGGCGTTCCTGTCGCCGCGTATCGCCCAGAAGGTCATCGCCCGCTTCGGCGCCGCCGCACCCGCGGGCGCCGCGGCGCGCAGGCGTCTCGAAGTGCTGACCGATCGCGAGCGGGAGGTGCTCGGTCTGCTGGGGCGCGGACTGTCCAACGCCGAGATCGGCCGCGCGCTGTTCCTCGCGGAGGCGACGGTGAAGTTCCACGTCAGCGCGATCCTGCGGCGCCTGGATCTGGACAACAGGGTCCAGGCGGCGATCGTGGCCTACGAGGCCGGGCTGACCCGCGCGGACGCCCCGGCGCCGGACTGATCGCCGAGGAGGAAATCCTTGGCCACCTGGAGAATGCGCGACGAGCGCGCCTCGTCGTCGGCGCCCGCCCTGGCCAGCGTCAACGCCCCGACCATCAGGGCGACCTCGAGCAGTGCCCCCGCGTCGTCGGCGTCGGGGTCGTCGCCGAACCCGGCCAGTGTCGCGACCATGTTCGCGAGCCCCTCGCGGTAGGCGCCGCGCAGGGGGCTGCCCGCCGGTGCGCGCGCGGCGTCCGCGGCGGTGGCCGCGATGCCGCACCCGCGACCGGGGTGATCACGATGTGTGGTGGACAGATAGCGCTCGATGAACGTCGCCCGCGCCGCGGGACCGTCGCCGCTGTCGGCGCGAATCGCCTCCATCTCCTGGATCTTCTCGGCGTAGGCGGCCGCGCAGGCCTGCACGACCAGGTCGGATTTGGAGCTGAAGTGCCGGTAGAAGCCGCCGTGGGTCAGCCCCGCGGCGGCCATCATCTCCGGGACCGTGAGCCCGTCGACCCCGCACTCGCGTACCCGGGCCGACGCCGCGTCGACGATTTCCCGCCGGTGCGACTCGGCTTGCGCTCGGGACGCCCGCGCCATGGGGTCTCCTTCCGGACGGCTCGCACCCGCCCGGTGCGGCATGCGATCTGTGCCGACAAGTCTTGCGCACTCGGATAGATGATGTCCATAATCTAAATCTCACACAGGCCAACGAAGGGGATTTCATGACCACGATCGCTGGATCGGTCGCACTGGTGACCGGCGGACAGCGGGGGCTCGGGCGCGCGTTCGCCGGCGAACTCCTGCGGCGCGGCGCCGTCAAGGTGTACGTGACCGCACGAAACCCTCAGCCCGACAACGACACCCGCATCGTTCCGGTACCGCTCGACGTCACCGATCCGGCGTCGGTGACCGCACTGGCCGCGACCGCCGCGGATGTCGACATCCTGATCAACAACGCGGGCGTGCTGCTGCCCGCGCCCCTGCTCAGCGGCGACATCGCCGACGTGATCACCACCTTCGACACCAACGTCTTCGGGCCGTTGCGCGTGATCCAGGCCTTCGCGCCGATCCTGGCCGCGCGCGGCGGCGGCGCCCTGGTCGACATCCACTCGGTGCTGTCGTGGGGCGCGGGCGCCGCCGCGTACGGCGCCTCGAAGGCCGCGTTCTGGTCGCTCACCAACTCGGTCCGGATCGAACTCGCGGCCCAGCACACCCAGGTGACCGGCGTGCACCTGGCCTTCGCGGACACCGACATGGTCCGCGACCTGCCGTTCGCCAAGACCGCGCCGGAGCTGGTCGCCGCGAGCGTCTGCGACGGCGTGGAGCGGGGCGAGAGCGAGGTGCTCGTCGACGAGATCACCCGCACCGTCAAGGCGGCGCTGTCCGGGCCCGTCGAGGCACTGACCATCCCCTTGACCCGCTGACCGACCCACCGGGAGACCCCATGCCGCTCTGGCACATCTACCATCCGCCGAACACCTACTCCGACGAGGACAAAGCGGAGTTCGCCCAGGCGATCACCGAGATCTACACCGGCGTCGGCCTACCCGCCTTCTATGCCGTGGTGTTGTTCAAGGAGATCGACCGGTCCTCGTTCTACGTCGGCGGGACGGCGTCCGACGACACCGTCCGGATCGTCGTCGAGCACCTGGCCCGCCACCTGGACGACCCCGTGCTGCGCGAAAGATCCACCCGCAGGCTCAATGCCGTGATGGAGCCCTTCACCCGCGACCGTGGGCTGCACTGGGAATTCCACACCTATGAATCGCCCAGGGACCTCTGGATGATCGCCGGGCAGTTCCCGCCACTGCCCGGTTCCGACGGCGAAAAGATCTGGGTCGCGGCGAACAAGCCCGTGCCGCTCTGATCAGGGGCGCCAGTCGAGGATCTTCGCCATCGACCGCAAGCCCAGCGAGGCAGGGGCGAGCCGTAAGGCGTTGTCGCGCAGGGTGACCAGCGGCGGGGACGAGAGCTGGGCGATGGTCCCGATGCGCGCGGAACGGGTGCGGATCATCTGCGTGCGGGGACGGCGCTCCCGGTCGTAGCGGGCGAGTCCACCGGGCTCGCCCGCCAGCCGGGCCAGCACCACGGCGTCCTCGAGCGCCTGGCAGCCGCCCTGCCCGAGGTTCGGCGTCATGGCGTGGGCCGCGTCGCCGAGCAGGACGATGCGCCCCGCCGTATAGGTCGGCAGTGCGGGCAGTTCGTAGATGTCGTTGTGCAGCACCGTGTTCGCGTCCGCTGCGGCCAGCAGGGCGGGGACGGGGGCGTGCCAGCCCGCGAAGCGGGCGCGTACCTCGGCGAGGGTGCCGGGGGCGTGCTCGGCGGCGTTGTAGACGGCGAAGCAATAGACGCGGCCGTCTGCGAGTGGCGCGATGCCGAACCGCGCGCCGCGCCCCCAGGTCTCACCGAACTCGGTGAGCGGCGCGTCGGGGTCGACCACCGCCCGCCAGGCGGTGTAGCCGGCATAGCGGGGCGCCACCTCGCCGCACACCGCGCGCCGCACGACACTGCGAATCCCGTCGGCGCCGACGACCAGGTCCGCGGTCGAGCTGCCCGCCGAGTGCCGGACGGTGCCGTCACGATCGGCCTCGGTGACGGAAACACCGGTCCGCACAACACCTTCGGGTACGGCGGCGCGCAGGATGTCGAGCAGGTCTGCGCGGTGGATCAGGACGGGCGCGCCGAACCGCGCGCGCATCGTCGCCACGTCGGTGCGCGAAAGCCAGCGGCCCGTGCTGTCGCGGATCCCGGCCGACACGTCCTCGATCCCGTGCCCGCGCACCGCGGCGCCGACCCCGAATTCGTCCAGCGCGCGCAAGGCGTTCGACCACAGCGAGATTCCCGACCCGACCGCCGCGATCTCGGGTGCGCGCTCCAGCAGCTCCACCGACCACCCCTGTCGTGTCAGCGCCAGCGCGGTCGCCAGACCCCCGATGCCGCCACCGACGACGATTGCTGTGGACATCGCGTTCTCCCTCGTGAGCAGGTACGCGCCTCACGCTACTACTGCTGTAGTGCGCCCCACTACTGATGTAGTGCGAGTCACTACGGGCGTAGTATCGCGGGGTGGCCAGCAAGCGTGAACAGATTCTCGACGCCGCGATCGAACTCCTCGGGTCGCGGGGTGCGCGCGCACTGACCCACCGGGCCGTGGACGAGACCGCCGCCGTCCCGGTCGGATCGACGTCCAACTACTTCCGCACCAGGGAGGCCCTGCTGATCGGGATCGCCGAGCGCCTGGAGGACCGCGATCGCGGCGAGTGGGAGACCACAGGGCGAGCACTCGGGCCTGCGACCCTGGACAACCTCGTCGACGGCATGGTCGAGTTCGCCGACCAGGCCACCGGCCCGGGTCGGGACCGCACGCTGGCCCGATTGGCCCTGTTCGGCGAGGCGCAGACCATGCCGGCGCTGCTGGACGCGCTGCACCGCGCGCACCGGCGCCTGCGCGCGCAGGCGGTCGAACTGGCCGCCCAGGTCGGCTTCGGCGCCACCGACACCGGCATCCTGGTCGACTACCTCGACGGTGTCATCGTGCACAGACTGAGCGGCGCGGAGACCGGAACCGATCCCCGCGCCGCCCTGCGCAGGCTCGTCGACGCGCTGAGCGCCGACCTCAGCTGACGATCGCGAACAGCACCGCCGCGACCACGAAACTCACCACCGACAGCACGGTCTCGAGCACGGTCCAGGTCTGCAGGGTCTGCTTCACGGTCATGTTGAAGTACTTCGCGATGATCCAGAATCCACCGTCGTTGACGTGGCTGAGGATGATCGAGCCCGCCGCGATGGCCATGGCGATCAACGCGATCGACATCTGCGAGTAGCCCTCACTCGCCACCAGCGGGGCGACGATGCCACCGGTGGTGACGATCGCGACCGTCGCCGAGCCCTGCGCGATCCGCAGGCCGCAGCTGATCAGGTAGGCCAGCACGATCACCGGCAGCCCGGCCGCGGACATGGTGTCGGCCAGCGCCGTGCCGATCCCGGTGGCGGAGATGACCTTGCCGAAGAAGGCGCCCGCGCCGACGACCAGCAGCACCATGCCCACCGGCTTGAGCGATTCGGCGGTGATGGTGCTCAGCTCCTGCACGGTGGAACCGCGCCGGATGCCGAGCAGGTAGAACGCCACCAGCACCGTGATGAGCAGCGCCACCGCGGGGGTGCCGAAGAAGGTGAGCACCTGCAGCAGGGCCGAATCCTTGTCCAGCAGTTGGTAACCGAAGGTGGCGCCGAGGATGAGCACCAGCGGGATGGCGATGATCGCGCCGATCAGCGCCACCGAGGGCGGTGACTTGGTGACCACGGCGGTGCCGCCGCCCCCGGTGCCACCGTCGGGCTCCCCGTTCTCCGCGGTCCCGCCCGCGCCGTTCGGCTCGAGCGGCACGAACTCGGCGGGCACGTCGACCTGCACGCGCTTGCCGATCCAGGTGCCCCAGACGATGCCGGCGGCGACGAAACCCGGGATGCCGCAGACGAATCCCATGATGATCAACCAGCCCAGGCTCACCCCGAGCAGCCCGCCGAGCGCGACCGGGCCGGGGTGCGGCGGCAGGAAGGCGTGCGTCATCGACAGGCCGGCCAGCATCGGCATGGCGTAGAGGACCAGCGACCGGCCGCCCCGCTTGGCCGCGACGTAGACCAGCGGCGCGAGCACGAAGATGCCGATGTCGAAGAAGACCGGGATGCCGAAGATGAGGCCGAGCAAGCCCATCGCGACCGGCGCGCCCTTCTCACCGAAGGTCCGCAGGAGCCGGTCGGTGAGCACGTCGGCACCACCGGACCGCTCCAGGATCGCGCCGAGCACGGTACCGAGACCGATGATCACCGCGATGTGGCCGAGGATGCCGCCGAAGCCCGTTTCCAGCAGTGACTCACCGGCTTTCAGCGGCGTGCCGACGATCTGGGCCACCGGGAGCCCGGCGGCGAGAGCCAGCAGCAGACCGGTCAGCAGGAGCGCGACGAAAGGCTCCAGCTTGACCTTGATGATGGCGATGAGTAGCACGGCGATCGCGAGACCGCACAGCACCAGCAACCCGGGGGTGGTGGTGCGCAACCAGTCGACAGTGGCGCCCATGGGAGTACCTCTCAATCAAGCGAATGGACGAAGCGTTCGGCGTTGGCGCCGATCCGGGACCACCGCGAACTCGCGACGTCGGCGGGGGCCACCACGTCGGTGCCCGCGGAGACGGCGATCGCGCCCGCCCGCAGGAAGTCGCGGGCGTTCTTGGCGTTGACGCCGCCGGAGGGGATCAGGTCGACGTGTGGGAAGGGGCCGCGCAGATCCTTCAGATAGGCGGGACCGAAGGCGCGGGCCGGGAAGATCTTCACCACCGCGGCGCCCAGCTCCACCGCCGTCAGCACCTCCGACGGGGTGAAGGCGCCCATGACGACCGGGATACCGTGCGCGACAGCCACTTCGGCGACCTCGGGCCGCAGCGCCGGAGTCACCAGGAAGCGGGCGCCCACCTCGATCGCGGCCTCGGCCTGCGCGCGGGTGGTCACCGTGCCCACCCCGACGACGGCTTCGCGGACGGTGGACGCCGTGCGCACCGCCTCGAGCACGCCGAGCGTGGTGAAGGTGAGTTCGACAGCGCGGATGCCCGCCCCGGCGAGGGTGCGGGCGAGTCCGGCGGGATCGGGGATCTCGGGCGCGCGGACCACGGTGAGGGCCCGGTCGGCCCTGATCACCTCGATGGCCTCGGACGACGAGCTGAGCAGCGGATTCATCGGGTCTCCTCTCGCGTGGCGTCCATCCGCAGGGCGCGGCCGGCGCGCACGCCGGTCGCGGTGCCGTCGGCCAGCGCGAACGCGCCGTTGACCAGCACGTGCTGGATGCCACGCGCCTGTTGGCGTGGGTCTTCGAAGGTCGCCGTGTCGTGGATCGTCGCCGGATCGAACACGACGAGGTCGGCGGCGTAGCCGGGACGGATCAGGCCGCGGTCGGCCAGCCGCAGCCGCGCGGCGGGACGGCCGGTGAGGTGGTGCACGCAGTCCTCCAGCTCGAGGACGCCGAGCTCGCGGACATAGCGCGACAGGTAGCGCGGGAAGGTGCCCCAGGCACGCGGATGCGGCCGCGCACCGACCAGCAGCCCGTCGCTGCCGCCCATGTGGCCGGGGTCGACCATGATGGCGCGCACGTTCTCCTCGTGGCCGACGTGCTGCAGGATCGTCGTCGCGAGCTGGTCGCGGCGCAGCAGGTCGAAGAACACCGCCACCGGTTCGCGGTCCTGCGCGGCCGCGATCTCGGCGACGGTGCGCCCGACGTAGCCCGACAGCTCGTCCCGCGCGACCCCGCTGATCTGGATGGTCTCCCATTCGACGGTGACGCCGTGGCAGCCGTCGGACCCGTTGACGTTCACGTCCGCGACGATCCTGGCGCGCTCGGCCGGGTCGTCGAGCCGGGCCAGCGCCGCGTCGGGTCCGCCCGACATCGCCCAGCTCGGCAGCAGGGCCGACAGGGTCGTCGAGCCGGGCAGATACGGGTAGGTGTCGAGCGTGATGTCGGCGCCCTCGGCCCGCGCCGCGGCGACCAGGGCGAGGAATTCCGGTGCGCGCCCGCGGTTCACGCCGAAGTTCATGGTGGCGTGGGTCAGGTGCAGGGCACAGCCGGTCGACTTCGCCAGGCCGATCATCTCCGCGTAGGCCTCGAGCGCGCCTGCGCCGTAGGAGCGGGTGTGCGGGGCGTAGAAGCCGCCGTAGGTGGCGACCACCGAACACAGCGCGGCGAGCTCACCGGTGTCGGCGTACATGCCCGGCGTGTAGGTGAGCCCGCTCGACATGCCGACCGCACCCTCGTCGAGGCCCTGGGCCAGCACCGCGCACATCCGGTCGATCTCGGCGGTGGTGGCCTGCCGCTGTTCGCTGCCGACGACGAGCAGCCGCAGCGTGCCCTGCGGGACGAGGTAGGCGGCATTCGGGGTGATGCCCTGGTCGAGCCGGTCCAGGTACTCACCGACGGTGCGCCAGGAGAAGTCGAGATCGGTGGGGTTGCCGTTCCAGCCCGCGATCTGTTTGCGCACCACCGCGAGCGCGGCCTCGTCGATCGGCGCGTAGGACAGGCCGTCCTGGCCGATCACCTCGGTGGTCACGCCCTGGGTGATCTTGGGCGTGTGCTCGGGGTGCGTGAGCAGGTGCAGGTCCGAGTGCGCGTGCATGTCGATGAATCCGGGCGCGAGGACCGAACCGGGCCTGGTCGCCACGACAGTGGCGTCGGCGGTGATCGCGCCGGGGGCGGCGATCTCGGCGATCCGGCCGTCGCGCACGAGCACGTCGCCACGGCGGCGCGGGGCGCCGGTGCCGTCGACGATGTCGATGTCGCGAAAGAGCTTGTCCGTCATGGTCATCCGTCAGAAGTAGGTGCGGATCAGGTCGACCACGCGGGGGCCGGCGGCCGCGGCGCTGTCGATCACCGGGATGCGGCGCCACTTGTCGAAGGCGGTGCACGGGTGCGACAGGCCGAGCCGGACGATGCTGCCGACCGGCAGCGCTGCGGCGTCCGCGCCGGGCAGCCGCAGGAAGGTGTGCTGGTCGTTGAGCGCGGTCACCTCGGCGCCCGCGGGGAGCGCACCGCCGACCACCAGCTGGGGCACCGGCAGTCCCTCGTCGAACGGGAAGTCGCGCTTGCCACCGTCGAGCAGGGCGAGCTCGGGTTCGGGGCGCGAGACCACGCGGGCCCAGCCGTGCATGGCGGCGCGCAGACCGGGCCGCACTGCCGGGGCGGCCAGCGGCGAGATGCCCGCGTAGAAGCCGTCGTCGTGGATGAAGTAGGCGCCGCTGCGCAGCACGACCGTGGTGGTGTCGTCGGCGAGCCGGGCGAGTTCGCCGACCACGAGTTCGGGATAGGCGCTGCCGCCCGCGGTGACCACCGCGGGGCCCCGGTACGCGCCGGCCGCAGCGAGTTCGGTGTGCAGGGCGGCGAGTTCGCCGAGGTAGCCGCGCACGGCCGCGATCCCGGCCACGCTGCGATCGTGGGCCAGCGCGCCTTCGTAGCCGGCGACTCCGGCGAGGTCGAGGCGGTCGCTCGCCGCGATGGCGGCCGCGACCTCGTGCGCCTGCGCGCGGGTGCGCGCGCCGGTGCGTCCGTGCGCGCCGCCGAGTTCGACGAGCACCCGCACGGGCGGGGCGGCGGGCGCGTCGCGCAGGATCTTGTCCATCAGCTCGACGGTGGCCACGCTGTCGGCCCAGCAGAAGAACTCGAACCCGGCATCGCGCGCGGATTCCGCGGCGACCCAGGACAATCCGGCGGGATCGACCAGCGCGTTGGCCAGCATGATCCGGCCGACGCCGAAGGACCGCGCGAGCTGTGCCTGCCAGCCGGTGGCGAGGGTGATCGCCCACGCGCCCGCGGTGAGCTGTTCGCGCCACAGCTGCGGCGCCATCGTCGTCTTGCCGTGCGGAGCCAGCGCGACGCCCGCCGCGGCCGTCCACTCCGCCATCAGCGCGAGATTGGCGTCGAGCCGCTCCCGGTCGAGGGTGAGCAGCGGGGTCTGCCACTGCGCGAGTTCCGGTGCGCCGGTGAGGTACTCGCGCACGGTGCGGCCCCAAGCCGCGGGCGGCGCGCTCTTGTCCCCCGGCCCGAGCGACTCGTCGGCCAGCGCGTCCACGACGGCGTTGTCGATAGTCACAGCTTCCCTTCCGTGGTTCATGTCGAGCATGCATTGCGTAATTTGCAACGCTGGTTGCATCAAATGTTTCTGCTCGTTATTGTGCATCTCGAGGGCAGTGATGGCAAGCACGAAAGGGCGGAAAAGGTGACACAGGCAACAGCGACGGCGCCGCGGGCGGTCACCGTCGGCGAGGGGCTCGCCGTGCTGGTCGCCCGTTCCGGCCCCCTGGAACAGTCCGCGGTGTTCGACCGCGGGGCCGGCGGGGCCGAGGCGAACGTGGCCATGGTGCTCGCCCAGCTCGGGGTCTCGGCCGCGTGGCTCTCGCGCGTCGGCGACGACGGCTTCGGCCGGTACCTGGTGGCCCAGCTCGCCGCCGACGGCGTCGACGTCGGCGCCGTCACCGTCGATCCGGAGCGCCCGACCGGGCTCTACGTCAAGGAGCGCGGCAGCGGCTCGGGCGCACCCCACGACCTGCCCGCCCACACCAGCCGCATGCACTACTACCGGGCCGGGTCGGCGGGCAGCGCGCTCTCCCCCGCCGATCTGGCGCCGCGGATCGCGGCCGGGCTGCTCGATCGCGCCGATCTGGTGCACTTCACCGGGATCACCCCGGCACTGTCGGCCTCGGCGAACGAACTCACCCGCACCCTGATCGCCCTGCCCCGGCGCGGTCGCCTCGTCAGCTTCGATCTCAATTACCGTCCGGCACTGTGGGGTTCGCGCCTCACCGCGGCCGCCGACGAACTCGCCGCCCATGTCCGCGGCGCGGACGTGGCCCTGCTCGGCGCCGACGAGGCGGCCGAGATCTTCGGCACCGGCGACCCCGCCGCGCTGCGGGCGCTGTTCCCCGAACCGGCCCAGCTGATCATCAAGAACGACAAGCACACCGTGCTTGCCTTCGACGGTGACACCGCCGTCGAGGTCCCCGCGCTGGGGCTCGAGATCACCGAGCGGATCGGCGCGGGCGACGCGTTCGCCGGCGGCTATCTCGCCGCCCTGCTGCACGGCGCCGACCCGCGCACCCGGCTGCGCTACGGCCACCTCTGCGCCGCCGCCGCGCTCACCGCCACCGGCGATGCCGCGAAACTTCCTCCGGCGCAGGAGATCCGGCGGCTCGCCGCCCTGACCGACCGGGAATGGGCCGGGCTGCGCTACCCCGACGCACTGGATGGGACCATCGGGCCATGAGTCAAAGCGTGTCGCGCGCCCTGTCCATTCTCATCGCCCTCGGCGAGGATTCGCAGTCCCTCGACGAACTGGCGGCGCGATTGGGCGTGCACAAATCGACGGTGCTGCGACTGCTCCAGACCATGCAGGCCGACCGGTTCGTCGTCCGCGACGCCGCGCACCGGTATTCGCTGGGCACCCGGATGTTCGAACTGGCCAGTCGCGCACTGGAGAATCGCGATGTCCGCACCGTCGCCCGCCCGCATCTGAGCGCGCTCGGCGCCGCCACCGGGCAGACGGTGCACCTGGCCGCCTACGAATCCGGCGACGCGGTCTACATCGACAAGGTCGATGCCGAGCAGTCGGTGCGGATGTATTCCCGGATCGGCCGCCCCGCGCCGTTGCACTGCACCGCGGTCGGCAAGGTCCTCGTCGCCGCGTTGCCGCGCGCGGAATGGCCCGCGGTGGCCGCGCGCCTGGACTATCACCCGTTCACGACCAAGACCCTGCGCACGCCGGAGCAGTACCTGGCGGAGCTGGACCGCGTCGCGGCGCAGGGATTCGCCGAGGACCACGAGGAACACGAGAGCTTCGTCAACTGCGTCGGCGTGCCCGTGCGCGACGGCATCGGGGCCGTGGTGGCCGCCGTGTCGGTCTCGGTGCCCGACGTGCTGCTCGACCACGATCAGGTGCTGGCGCTGCTGCCCCAGGTGCGGGCGACCGCCGACGCCATCTCCACCGAACTCGGCTGGACGCCCCGCCGAGACCCCACCCCGAGGAAAGGCTGAACCCCATGTCCGACAAGATCGCCGTGCGCACCGCCGACGCCCCCGCGCCCGCCCACACCTTCTCCCAGGGCGTGCGCAAGGGTCCGTTCGTGCAGGTCTCGGGCCAGGGCCCGGTCGACCCGAAGACCAACGAGTACCTGTATCCCGGCGATGTCGCCGCCCAGACGACCCGCACGCTGGAGAACGTGCGCGCGATCGTCGAGGCGTCCGGCGCCACCTTCGACGACGTGGTGATGCTGCGGGTCTACCTCACCCGAAGGGAGGACTTCGCGATCATGAACGAGGCGTATGGTGAATTCGTCACCGCGCACACCACGAACGGCGTCCTGCCGTCGCGCACCACGGTCTTCACGGGCCTGCCCCGCGAGGAGATGCTGGTGGAGATCGACGCGATCGCGGTCGTCACGGACTGAGCCATTCCGCGATGTCGAGGACAACGGCCGCCGACCCGTGTTGTGATGGGGCGGCCCTCACCCCGGGGGCCGTTCGACCCGTTCTACCCGAGGATCAGCCTATGTTCGCCAAGACCGCCCGGCCGCTCGCCGTCGCCGCCCTCGCCCTGTCCGTCACCGCCGTCGGCGCCGGTACCGCCTCGGCCGCCACGGCAGCACCCGTCGTCGGCTCGGTGTCCATCTGCACCGGGATCCCGGTGGGCCCGATCACGATCAGCGTCTGCCTCTAGCTAACCCGAGTTGCGCAGCGCGGTGGCCAGGCCGTTCATGGTGAGCAGGATGCCCCGCTTCACCAGTTCGGAATCGTCACCGCCGCGCAGCCTGCGCAGCAGGTCCACCTGGAGCTGATTGAGCGGTTCCAGGTACGGGAACCTGTTGTGGATCGATTCCGCCAGCGACGGATTGTCGCTGAGCAGTTCCGCGTGGCCGGTGACCGCCTCGTACATGCGGACGGTGCGGGCGTGTTCGTCGCGGATCATGCCGAAGATCTGGGCGCGCAGCGCCTCGTCGGTGACCAGGTCCGCGTAGCGGGCGGCGATGTCGAGGTCGCTCTTGGCCATCACCTGCGCGAGATTCGACAGCACCGTGCGGAAGAACGGCCAGCGCCGGTACAGGTCGGTCAGCCGGGCCAGGCGGCCCGCGTCCCCGCCCACCCACTCCTCGAGCGCCGTCCCGGTGCCGTACCAGCCGGGCAGCATGACCCGCGCCTGGCTCCAGGCCATCACCCACGGGATCGCGCGCAGATCCGCGACCGAGTTGGTGGGTTTGCGCGAGGCGGGACGGCTGCCGATGTTCAGGTCGCCGACCTCGGCGACCGGTGTGGACTGCCGGAAGTATTCGACGAAGCCGGGCGTCTCGTGCACCAGGCGCGCATAGGCGGCGCGAGCGCGGGCGGCCAGCTCGTCGAGCAGCGCGTAGGCCGGTTCGGCGTCCTCGCCGAGGCCCTCCACATCCAGCAGGGTCGATTCCAGGGTGCCCGCGATCAGCGACTCCAGATTGCGGTGCGCCGCACCCTGTTCGGAGTACTTCGCGGCGATCACCTCGCCCTGTTCGGTGAGCCGCAGCGAGCCGCGCACGGCGCCGGCGGGCTGGGCCAGGATGGCGTCGTAACTGCGACCGCCGCCGCGGCCGACGGTGCCGCCGCGCCCGTGGAACAGCCGCAACCGGATTCCCGACTTGCGCGCCACCTCGACCAGATCGAGTTCCGCCCGGTACAGCGCCCAGTTCGCGGCGAGGTAGCCGCCGTCCTTGTTGGAGTCGGAGTAGCCGAGCATCACCTCCTGGCGCATGCCCGCCGCCGCGACCAGCTCGCGGTACACCGGCACCTCGAGCACCGCGGCCAGGGTGTCGGCGCCCGCGCTGAGGTCCTCGATCGTCTCGAACAACGGCACGATGCCGACGGGGCTGCGCGGGCCGTCGGCGAGCGAACCGGGGTCGAGGATGCCCGCCTCCTTCAGCAGCAGCGCGGCCTCGAGCATGTCGCTGACCGAGGTGCACATGCTGATGATGTAGTTCGGGACCGCGGCGGCGCCGAAGGTGTCGATCACCTGTTTGGCGGCGCGCAGCACGCCCAGTTCCTTGGTGGCCAGCTCGCCGAGCCGCGCGTTCGGGCCCAGCAGCGGTCGGCGGGTGCGCAATTCGTTCGCCAGCAGCTCGACCCGCTCGGTCTCGGACAGGCTCGCGTAATCGGCGTGCGCGCCCGACCAGGCCAGCAGTTCGGCGACGACCTGCTCGTGCACCTCGGAGTTCTGCCGCAGGTCCAGGCCCTGCAGATGGAAACCGAAGGTCTCCACGGCGTGGCGCAGATCGGCCAGGCGGTCGTCGGCGAGCAGGGCGTCGCCGCTCGCGCGCAACGAGGCGTCGATCGCGTCCAGGTCGTCGAGGACGTCCTGCGGGGTGGCGTAGGGCGCGGCGTCGGTGGCGAGACCGTGTTCGGGCAGCTCGTCGAGGGCGCGGGCGGCGGTGGCGCTGAGCCGGGCCCGGATCGCGTGCAGCGCACGCCGATACGGTTCGTCGGCGAAGACCGCCGGATCCGCGTAGCCCGCCGCCGCCAGCGCGGCGACCTCGGGACTCACCCGCACCAGCCGCGCCGACTGCGACAGCGACTTCTCCAGCTCCACCAGCTCGTCCAGGTACCGGCCGAACGCGTAGGCGGCGGCCTGCTCGGCGGCGGTGTGCACGACCTCGGCGGTGACGAAGGGGTTGCCGTCGCGATCGCCGCCGATCCACGAACCGGGGCGCAGAATCGGCCGCGGCAGCAGTTCCACCTCGGGCCAGCGCGCCCGCAGCGCCGCGCGCACCTGGGCGTTGATCGCCGGGATGACGTCGTAGAGGGTCAGGTCGTAGTAGCGGAGGCCCACCGAGATCTCGTCCTGGATGCGCAAGCGCGCCAGCCGGATCAGCGCGGTCCGCCACAGGGTGAGCACCTCGCGGCGGATGCGCAGTTCGGTGTCGGCCAGGCCCGGATCGCCCGGTTCGAGCCTGCGCCGCAGCCGCATCAGCTCGGTGATCTTGGCCTGCACGTCGAAGACGGTGCGCCGGCGGGTCTCGGTGGGGTGCGCGGTGATCACCGGCGAGACCAGCGCGTCGGTGAGCTGTTCGGCCACCGTCGCGCCGTCGAGCGCGGCGGCGTCGAGCTTGGCGTAGGTGGCGGCCAGCGAGGAGTCCTGTGGCGGCTCCCCTGCGGCGACGTGCGCGGCACGGCGGCGGTCGCGCTGGATGTCCTCGGCCAGGTTGGCGAGCAGCACGAAGTAGCTGAAGGCGCGGATCAGCGGGATCGCGACCTCGGTGGGGGTGCCGTCGAGCATGTCGGCGACGGCGCTGCGCTCGACCTCCTCGCGGCGCACCCGGAACGCCTCGGTGCGTACCCGCTCGATCAGGTCGAAGACCTCGGGGCCCTCGTGGTCGCGGATGGTGTCTCCCAGGATGCCGCCGAGGAACCGGATGTCCTCCCGCAGCGGCCGGGTCGCTTCCTGCTCCTGCACCGTTCGCGATTCGCCCATGGAAGAACAGTATGGCCGCGCGCCGCCGAACGCGACCCGGCGACGCGCCCCGGTCGTGGCTACAGTTCCCGGATCACCCGCGCCGGGTTGCCCGCGGCGAACACCCGGTCGGGCAGGTCACGGGTGACCACGCTGCCCGCGCCAACCACCACGTCGTCGCCGATGGTGACTCCGGGGCACACGATGACGCCACCGCCGAACCAGACGTTGTTCCCGATCCGGATCGGCGCCGCGGATTCCCAACGCTGCCTGCGCTTCTCGTGATCGTCGAGCGGGTGCAACGCGGTGAGCAGCTGGCAGCGCGGCCCGATCGAGCAGTCGTCACCGATCACGATCGGCGCGCAGTCGAGCAGGATCGCGTCGTAGTTGAGGAAGCTGTTCGCGCCGATCTCGATGAGATAGCCGTAGTCGCACTGGAATCGCGGCATGATCCAGGACCCCTCCCCCAGCGCGCCCAGCAGCTCGCCGAGCACCTCGGTCCGCCGCGCGGTCTCCTCCGCCCCGGTCCGGTTGAACTCGTCACACAACCGCTGTGCCCGCGACCGCTCGGCCACCAGCTCCGGATCGCTGTCCCGGTACAACTCCCCCGCGAGCATCCGCCGCTTCTGTTCGCCCATGCGGCCAGGGTAGGCGGGGTGCCGGGCGCACGGCCCCGCCGTCGCGGTGGTCAGTAGGCTCGGGGGAGTGAAATCGGCGCGGACTCGACACAACTACAGCGGTACCTCGGTCGCCGAACGGCAGGTCGAGCGGCGGGCGCTGTTCATCGAGGCCGGGTTGACAGTGTTCGCGGACAAGTCCTACGCCAACAGTTCGCTGTCGGATGTGTGCGCGGCGGCGGGGTTGTCGCGGCGGCAGTTCTACGAGCAGTTCGCCGGGCGCGAGGAACTGCTGGTCGCGGTGTACGACACGGTGCAGGGCAACGCCAGGCAGGCCGTCGTCGCCGCGCTGGCGGCGGCCGGCACCACCGAGGTGAGCGAGCTCATCGACGCGGCGGTGCGGGCGTACACGACGGCGATCACCGACGACATCCGATGCGCCAAGGTCGCTTTCGTGGAGATCGTCGGCGTGGGCCCGGCCGTGGAGGAGCACCGGGCCAGGGTCAGGGACCAGTGGGGCGAGGTCGTCGCGGCCATCGCGAGCGGGCGCCCGGACACCCGCACCCCACCGGGCGGCTGGCGCGTGGCGATGGCGGCCTTCATCGGCGCGGTGAACGGCGCGGTCCACCAGTGGAGCCACGACGACCCGCGGCCACCCGTCGAGGAGCTGATCGAGGTCTTCACCACCCTGCTCAACGCGCTGACATCGGTCACTCCCCCGCGCTGATTGCGATCCACGCCACACCCGTGCCATAGTAGCCGTCATTGAGACGAAGGCGTCTCAATTGATGTGAGGACTGTGCACGATGAGATCTCCCCTGATTCCGCGCTGGTTCGCCCTGGCCACAGCCGTGCTCGCGGCGGCCACCGTGGTGGCGGCCGGCCCGGTCGCGGCCGAACCGACCGCGATGGCGCCCGCACCGGTGATTCCGCTGCCGCCCGAGCTCGACCCCGGCTTCTACCTGCCGCCCGCCGATGTCGTCGCGGCGACCGAACCCGGCGCGATCATCGCCGCCAGGCAGGTGCGGATCGCCGATTTCGGGCTGCTCCCGGTCGACGTCGACGCCTGGCAGGTGTCCTACCGCTCCAACAACAGCCGCGACGAGGCGATCCCCGCCGTCGCCACGCTGATCAAGCCGCGCGGCCAGGCGGTCTCCCCGCGCAAGCTGCTCTCGGTGCAGCTGGCCGAGGACTCGACCGCGAGTTACTGCGCACCGTCCTATGCGCTGCAACATCTTTCGGTCGCCCCGGTGGCGGGGCAGATCGTGGTGCCCGCCGAATTCCTGTTCGCGCAGGCGGCCTTGGCGCAGGGCTGGGCCGTGGTCGTGCCCGACCATCAGGGCCCGAACTCGGCCTACGCGGCCGGACCGCTGGCCGGGCGGATCACCCTGGACGGCATTCGGGCCGCGACCGGATTCGCACCGCTCGAGGTCGGGCCGGGCGGCCCGGTGGGACTCTACGGGTACTCCGGCGGATCGATCGCGACCGGCCACGCCGCCGAACTGCACGCGAGCTACGCGCCCGAACTGAACATCGTCGGCGCCGCCGAGGGCGGTGTCGGTGCCGATCTGGGCGCGGCGCTCAGCATGGCGAACAATCAGCTCACCTCCGGCCTGGTCTTCGCCGCCGTCCTCGGGCTCACCCGCGAATACCCCGATTTCGCCGCCTACCTCGATCAGCGGCTCGACCCGCTGGGCAAGGGGCTGACGGCGATCAAGTCGCCGCTGTGCGTGCAGTACCAGTCCGCGCTGCTGCCGTTCCTCAATCTCACCGGCATGATCGGCTCCGACGGCAATCCGCTCGACGATCCGCCGGTCGCGGCCATGCTCGACGACACCCGCATGGGCAAGTCCGTGCCCGACATGCCGCTGTTCGTCTGGCATTCCGCGTGGGACGAGATCCTTCCCCTGGCCGCCACCGACACCCTCGTCGACACCTACTGCCGCGATCCGGACACCTCGCTCACCTACACCCGCGACCACGCCAGTGAGCACATCGTCGCCGAGGTCGTGGGCGGCCCCGCGGCCCTGCTGTGGCTGCGCGACCGCCTCGACGGCGTCCCCGCCCCGCGGGGCTGCACCACCTCCGACGCGGGCACCATGGCCGCCACCCCGGGCGCCCTCGCCTTCCTCGGCGACACCCTCGCCGCCAAGTTCGCCACCCTGTTCGGCGTCCCTCTGGGCAGCCGCTGACGCACCCTGTCGGGCCGTCGGACGGCCCCGATAGGGTGATCAGGTGAATCATCCAGGGGGACCAGCACATCCGCACGCGCCGAGGCCGTACCCGATGGGCGGGCAACCGCCACATCCGGGTTCGGCCCCACGGCAGCCGCACTACCAGGGACCCGTTCCGGGGTATCCGCCGCAGTACCAGGCACCGAGCCGGCCGGGCTATCTGCCCCGACCGCCGAAGCGCAACAAGGGACTGATCATCGCGGCGGTGATCGGCGCCGGACTACTCGGAGCCTCGGCATTCGGCGCCGTGGTGTACCGCGGCGTCACCGACCCGCACGGCCGCAGCGAGATGGACGACCTCAGGGCGGGCCGATGCGTCGACAAGCCGTCCTCCGCGGGCACCGTGTACTCGCTGCCGACACGATCCTGCGACAAGCCGCACGACGGCGAGGTCGTCTACGTCGGCCACCTCACGGAATGGAAGAACGAGACCGCCGCCCGCGACGCGGGCAAGACCCTCTGTGTCACGTACGCGACCCCGATCATCGAGGCGAGCACGGCGAACGCGGTCGTCGAGCTGATGTCCTACGCCCCGGCCGACAAGGCCTCCTACCGCAAATCCACCACCGTCCAGTGCGTCGCCTGGGCCACCGGCGGCACGAAGTTGACCCAGTCGCTCACCGGGAAGTGAGACCCCCGAAGCCAGCGATACACATTGACGTTCAGTGGTGATCTGTTACATACTCGCGCGATTCGGTGAGATGAGCAGGAGGCCACCCGGTGACCGACAACGCGCGCGCCGCGCTGGAGATACTTCGCGACGCGAGTCAGTTCAAGTGGTACGTCGTTCCGCTGCTCCTGCTCGTCATCTACGTCTACGCGGTCGAGGTGGAGCGGCGGAACTGGAATGTGTTCTTCGCCGGGCTGGCGCTGTGGGGCATGGACTGGTTCAACGAGATCTGGAACGCGCTGGTCTTCCATGTCACCGAGCGGGCGCCGGTGTGGGCGGCCACCGGGCCCACGGCGTATCAGATCCTGATCGGGCTGAACATCGAGATCTGCTTCATGTTCGCGATCATGGGCATCGCGGCGGCGAAGATGTTGCCGCCCAAGCAGACCCGGATCTTCGGGGTACCGAACCGGCCGGTGCTGATCGCGGTGAACTCGGCGGCGGCGGTGGGCGTCGAGGTATTGCTGAACAAGGCGGGCGTGCTCACCTGGGACTGGTCGTGGTGGCAGCCGGGGTTCCCGTTCCTGATCTGGCTCATCGGGTACGTCCCGTTCTTCGCGGCCTGCTTCCTGGTGCACGACCTGCCGACCGTACGCGGCAAGGCACTGGCCGTCGGCGCGATCTTCGGCATCGACGCCGTCGCCCTCGTCGCTTTCGGCGCGGCGGGGTGGCTGTGAGGCGCGGGTCCGCCGTCCGGCGTGGTGCGCTGATCGTGGCCGCCGGGCTGGTGTTCGCCGGAATGTCGGGTCCCGGTGTCGCCGTCGCGGATCCGGGATGCCTGCCGGTCGGGACGGTCGGCACACCCGAAGTGACCGTCGACGAGTCCACCACCGGGCTCGCGGCGTTCGCTCCGGCGACGGTCGACCTGCCCGAGCAGGTGCACTTGCGCACCACCACCGAGTCGTTCAACCGGCGATGGACCTTCGCCACCCGTGACGGTCGGGTCTACGTGAAAGAGGCCGCGGCCGTGGGTGGCTGGCGCGAGGTGGCCCTGCCGAGCTGTCTCGCGGGCACCATCGCGGGAGTTTCGGCCGACGACGACGAAGTGATGATGATCGACCGCGACGGCCGTTTCCTCACGATGGACCACGCGCTCAGCGCGCCGAAGGACTGGAACTGGAGCAGCCGGTACGGCACCCCGCTGTGGACCGGCCCCGGCAACACCCTCCCGCCCGGCACACTGACCTGGTCGTGGTCGGTCCTCTCGCCCAACGAGGATCACGTCTGGACCGACACCGCGGGCAATGAGCATCCCGTCGGCGGGGCGAAGGTCTCGCACGTCTTCGCGCTCACCCACGGCGGGCAGCGGATCCAGTACGTCGATCCGTGGCTGCCGGTGGACCACAGCTACGAGATGGGCACTCCGTTCGGCGGGCGATTCCGGGCCGTCGCCCTGTCGACGAGCGCGTCGACCTCGCTCATCGTCAATCGCTACGGCGACTTCTACACGCGCCTCTACGATTTCGACATCTCCGGCGCGGACAAGGTCTTCTTCCGCTACTCCTACGCCGATCAGCGTGGGCTGCCCGAGGCCCCGGACATGCTGTCCGAACGGGTCGACAGCCGCTACGCCGCGATCCAGCTGCCCGCCCCGGACTGGGTCGCGCAGCCCAAGGTGCCCGGCGAGATCACCGACCGGCTCTCCATCCACCGGACCGCGCCCGGCTCGGACGCCAGGGAACTGCGCGTGGAGGGCCGCGCGGGCGGCCGCACCGGCTACTGGCGCAAGATGCTCACCGACCCGGCGTGGTCGTTCGTCGCCACCGATCAGCCGCTGACCGGTGCGCCACTGGAGAATTCGCCGGTCGATCGCTCCGCGGACACCCTCGGCCCGGTCGCGCCGTACGACTACCGTGGCGCGTCGGACCACGGCTGGACGGCCCGGATCCGGTCCTTCGACCTCGCCGTGTCCCCCACCCCGCTGCGCATCGACTTCGCCGACGGCAGCGGGCTCGATCTCGTGCTGCACACCGTCGACGGACTGCGTCAGATCCCCCAGCGGCCCGGCATCACCGCCCAGCCGCGCGCGTTCGACGGCACCGTCGAGGTACCGCCACAAACCCTCGCCGAGCTGGACTCCCAGCCCGCCGCCGTCCGCGACTTCGTGCGGAACGCCCTGGGCGGCAACCGGTTCACCGACACGGCGGTCACCGTCACCGAGGCGGACTTCCAGCTCGCGCACTGGGGGCTGACACTGCGCCGGGACTGACGCAGGACCGCTCAGCTCACCTCACGGTGACGGGGCCTGGCTCGGTGCAGGAGGACCTGTTCGAGCAGGGCCACCAGGGTGTCGCGGACGGAGTCGCGGGCGCGGGCGTCGCAGTCCAGGATCGGGATCCAGTCGTCGAGGCCGAGGGCTTCGCGGACCTCGGCCAGGTCGAAGTGGGTGGCGCCGTCGAAGCGGTTGACCACCACCACGAACGGGGTGTCGTGGTCCTCGAAGTAGTCCAGGACCGGATAGCAGTCCTCGACGCGGTCGGTGTCGACGATGACGACGGCGCCGAGCGCGCCGTCGACCAGGTCGTCCCACAGGAACACGAAGCGGTCCTGGCCCGGCGTGCCGAACAGGTAGAGCACCAGCTCGGAGTCCAGGGTGATGCGCCCGAAGTCCAGCGCCACCGTGGTCGCCGTCTTGTCGGCGCGGTGGCCCGCGTCGTCGACGCCGAGCGACATCTCGGTCATCGACGCCTCGGTGACCAAGGGTTCGATCTCGGAGATCGCGCCGATGAAGGTGGTCTTCCCGACGCCGAAGCCGCCGCTGACGACGACCTTCACCGACGACGGCATGGCCGGCGTGGGCGGACGAAATTCAGAGTGCCCGAACAAGATCCCTGATCCTCTCGATGGTGGCGGTCGACAGATCCGGCGCGTCGCGCACGATCACCCGGCCCGCTGCGGCCAGGTCACTGACGATCACCTTCGCGATGCCGACCGGAATCCGCAGGGCGGCACCGATTTCGGCGATGGAGTGCGGTCGCTGACACAGGCGCACCACGGTGTGCTCCTCGAAGCGCAACGGTGCCGACAGCGCCGACGGCGGCGCCTGCACCAGGGTTTCCAGCCGCAGGCCGTCCAGCACGGGGACGGTGCGGCCCGCGGTGACCACGAACGGGCGCACGAAACGGTCGTCCGTCTCGGGGTCGGCGGAACGCGCCGGGATCGGCGGGGCCTGGTCACGCCAGCCGATGGTCGCGCGGACCGGGATCATGCGCGGATCGGGCACCCGGGGGCGTTCGGGATCTCTCATCTGCGCAACGACTCCCGCAGTTCGCCGATGAGCATCGGGTCGAGCAACGCGCCTGCCCGCTCGGCCAGGACCGCCATCTCGTAGCCGACCAGGCCGACATCACAGCCGCCGTCGGCGATGACACCGAGGCAGCTGCCGTCGCCCAGGGCCGAGACCAGCAGGAAACCGCGGCGCATCTCGATCATGATCAGTTTCAGGCCGTCGAATTCGTAACTGCGCGAAGCACTCCGGGCCAGGCTGGCCAGTCCCGACACCATCGCGGCCAGCCGGTCGGCGCCCGCGCGATCGAGCCCGTCGGACATGGCGATGAGCAGCCCGTCGGAGGATACGGCGACGGTGTCGCGCGCCCCGTCGGTCTCGCGGACGAAGTTGCCGAGCAGCCAGTTGAAGGTGTGCGGGTCGGCGGTCGGAAGGTGGGTGGTCATCGAAGCTCCTCGGTTCGGGGCCGGTGCTCGCCACGGGCCTCGCCCGCGCGGTCGTGGCCGGTACGGAACGCGGTCAACATGCCGCGGGTCTGGTCGGGGGTGCGTTCCACGGCGGGCGGGCGGTGCGGATCGGACACGGCACCCCGCTGCGGGGCTTCCGGCGCCTTGGCGCGTTTGCCCCGCTTCACCAGCCCGTTGCGGGTGCGCTCGACGATGGGCGCCGCGCGCGGGCCCACGTGCCGGACGATGCCGTCCCCCGGATCGGCCGACTCTCGCACCTTCGGCTCCCGGCGGGAATGCGCCGCGCCATTGACGAACTGCGCATACGGCGAGTCGTCCTGTGCGGCGGCGGAAGCCGGGCCGGAGCGCAGCGTCCGTGCGCCGGTAGCCGTCGGCCCGGGGCCGGCGAGACCGTTCGCATCAGAAGGCGTCGCTGCCCCGTTCGTACGAGACGGCGGGGCCGAATCCGCCCGCCGCGAAGCCACCGCGCCCGGCGCGCCGACGCCGGGCATGCGCGAGGTGTCCGCCCCGGTTCCACCGTCGGAGGTCCGAGCCGACGGTGGATGGGCCTGTGCGCGGGATCGTTGATCAACGCCGGATCGACCCGCGGGTGCGGCGCCCAGATCCCCTGGAACGCGGCGCACTGCCGCTGCTTGCGCACCACCGCCGGTGATGTCGAGGGAAAGCCCCGTCACCGCTGTCGCCCCGGCGGCACCGGCGCTCCCGGCGGCACCACCGCTCTCCGCACTGGCATCTCCGGTCACAACGCTCGCCGCGATCGCCGGAGCGTATCGATCATCAGCGGCGGCTCCGGGAAGATCGTCCCGCGCCGCGGCGGGCAGCGCAGGTCGCTCGATGGACTCGCTCACCCCGGCAGGCGCTGTCGCCCCCGCCTCGAGGGCACCCGGGTCGTCGCCGGATCGCGCTGGGCGCGAGGCGTTCTCGTCGGCGATCAGGCTCGGTGGCAGCAGCATCCGGGCGACGATGCCGCTGACCGGGGACGTGGTGAGTTCCACGTCGATGCCGAGGCGCCCGGCCAGGCGGCCGACGACGTAGTGCCCGAGGTAGCGGGTCGAGGCGACGATGAAGTCCTGCTCGCCGCGCAGCCGCGCGTTGGCCTCGGCGAGCTGCTCGGCGCCCATGCCGACCCCGTGGTCGACGACGGCGAGCAGGTACCCGCCCGCGACCTTGCGGCCGTAGATCTCCACCTCCAGGTCGGGCGGGGAGAACGCGAGCCCGTTCTCGATGAGTTCGGCCAGCGCGTGGGCGAGCTCGCTCACCACCGCGCCTGCGACCGCGATCTCGTCGACACGGCGCAGCGCCACCCGCCGGTAGTCGTCGACCTCCGAGAGCCCGGCCCGGATCACATCGGTGAGCGCGATCGGCTCGGCCCAGCGCCGCGGACTCGCCTCGCCGACGAGCACGAGCAGGCTCTCGGCATTGCGGCGCATGCGGGTGGCGAGATGGTCGAGCTCGAACAGATTCGACAGCGCCTTCGGATCCATCTCCTCGCGCTCGAACTCGCTGATCAGGCCGAGCTGCCTGCGGACCAGGTTCTGGTTGCGGCGGGCCAGGTTGGCCAGCGACTCGGTGGTGTTGCGCCGCACCAGCGCCTGCTCGGAGGCCAGATCGAAGGCGGTGGTCTGCACCCGGTCCAGGGCGCGGGCGACCGCGTCGATCTCGACGCCCGCGCCGGGCGGGGTGCGCACGGGCGCCGGGGCGGGCGGGGCGGTGTCGGCGTCGCGCCAGGCGGCGATCGCCGTGGGCAGGCGGCGGGAGGCGACGTCGTCGGCTTCGCCTGCCAGCCCGGCCAGCGGGCGCACGATCGCCCGGACACTGGCGATCACCAGGACCACCTCGGCGGCGACGGCGAGCAGCGCGGCCAGGGCGTAGGCGGCGAGCGTGAGCAGAGCGGTGCGGCGCAGTTCGTCGGCGCGGGCGCGGATGTCGGCGCCGATGGCCTGCTGCACGGTGCGCTGCTCGTCGATCACCTCGGTCATCTGCGACCACCAGGTCGCCGGGTCGACCGGGTGGGTGAGCGGCCCGGCCATCGAGGCGATCGCGATGTTCTCCGCCCTGGCCGCCAGCGCGGCGCTCGCGCCGGTGCGCACCGCGTCGACGCGGTCGCGCTGCGCGGCGGTGGCGTCCCGGTCGAACTGGGCGAACGCGGCGGCGCGGGCGGCCCGGATGTCGAGGAACTGCAGATACTCCCCCTCGGCGAACGCGCCCGCCGCGAACACCCCGTTGAGGAACCCGCGTTCGCGTGCGGTGAACTCCTTGGCGTCGCCCAGCGCGTAGAGCGCCTGCAGGCCGTGCCGGATCGCGGGGTCGCGGGCCTGGTCGAGGCCGAGCGCCGCCCGGTTCACCGCGTCGATGCCGTCGGAATAGAACTGGAACGCCGCCTGCCGCGTGATCGTGCGGGTGTCGATCCGGGCGCGCAGCCCCGGCAACCCCGCGAGCTGACTCAGCGCCGCGCCCAGCGCGGTGGCGCCCGGCGGTCTCGTCGCGACGGCGTCGGCCAGAATCCGCAGCGCCGCATCGGTGCCGGCGCGCTGATCGAGCACCGGCTGCGCGAGCCGATCGTCGCCGCCGAGCAGGCCGTTGCTCAGGCCGCGTTCCCGCTGCGCCTGGTGCACCAGATCCTGGGCCAGCAGCGCCAAGGCCACCGCGTCGACGGTCTCGCCGCTGCGCCGATACGCCGTCACCTGGGTGGCCATCGTGAGCCCGAGCAGCACGAGCACCAGCACCAGCGACACCGCCAGGATCCGGCCCAGCTGGCCGGCGATGGTGCGCGGCCGGATCAGCCCGCCCGCGGCCCACCGTCGGGAAAGAGAACGCACCCACCTGCTCCTCGGAAGACACCGCGGGTGGTCATCCAGCGGCTCGGCGACAGTCAGGTGTCAACTTGCCCGCGCCCACCGCGGCGGTCAATCCGGGGCGGGCCCGGTGCGGGTTTCGTGCACTGATCTCAACACGCCGGAAACGAACGGCGCCTTCTGTATCCGAAACCTCACAGCGGCCGCGCGTCACTCCCCGCCGAGAATCCCCAGCACCTGCTCGGAGTAGAAGAACGGTTCGAGGCGCTCGCGGATCAGCCCGGCGAGCACGCCGTTGCGCTTGGCCGACTCGATGACCGCGGGACCGTAGCGCAGGATCTCGGTGCTGATGTCCTCGGCGCTCAGCCCCAGTTCGGGCAGCATGGCGGTGAGCGTGTGGCCGCGGTAGCGCTCGTAGAACACCTCGACGCATTCGCGCACGAGCATGCCGAAGTATTCCTTCTCCCTGGTCGTCACCGCGATCTCGTAGCAGATCTGGACCAGCTCGTTGAGGTCCTTCTGGGTGAGGTACTCGCGCAACCCGGCCACGGGCTCGTCGGCGTGCAGGTCCCAGAACTCCATGGCGGCCGAGTGCACCGGCGCGTCGCGCAGCATGTCGCGGATGGCGTTGTTGGTGCGCTTGAGCGCGAACAGCGCGCCCTTGCCCGCCAGGTCACCGACGAAGGTGCTGTCGGCGACCTTCTTGGCGCGGTTGGCGGCGGACTGGCCCAGCGACATCAGCGACGACACCCCCGGGATCTTCTCGGCGCGTTCACGATTGGCCTGCATGAAGTCGCCGATCAGCTTGTCGACGAAGCGGGCGGCGACGGTGGCCACGAGCGGGCTCTCGGTGAGCCGGTCCAGGATCCGCTCCTGGGCCTGGTGCATGCCGAAGATCTTCTCCAGCAGCGCTTCCACAGGCTCGCGGTCGACGACGTCACCGAGGGTGTACTCGGTGTTGGCGGCGATGTGGTCGTAGATGGCGTCGGCGAAGACACCGACGGTGTCGGCGATGACGGGGCTGCCGCCGATGCGGTCGAACACCGTCGCCACGGTCTGCTCGCCCTGTTCCAGGCTGACGACGTCACCGAAGACGATGGTCTCGCCCACGCTCAGCACGGCAGCCACGTCGCGGGCGATCACCTCGGCGAACCGGTCGCCGGTCACCTCGGCGAGCAGGAAGTCCACCTGCGCGTCGAGCAGTCGGTCGGCGATCTGGCGCGCCTGTGTCATCTGGGTCCACCCATCACGGTCGTTGCTCGGACGGGAGGCCGGACGGCTACGTCTCGTCGGCGCCGGAATCGTTGCCCTGCATCGATTTCCGGATCTGTGCCAGACGCTCGCGCGCGGCCTTCTCCCGCGCCTCCCACTGTTCGTCGGCACTGCGCCCCGCCGGGGTCTGCCGGTCGAGCTCACCCATGCCCTGCGCGGTGCCGAAACGCTGCTCGACCTTATCGCGAACCGCGTCGAATGTCGGCACTCCGGACGCCGAATAGCCGCCGGTCGCGGTGGGTGCGGCGGTCCCCGGCGCGCCATGCGGTACCGGCGGTACCGGGAACGTGCCTCCGACCTGCTCCGATGCGACGGGCACCACATCGGCGTCGATGACGTCCGTGTCGAGAGTCACAGGCGGCCCGGTCTCGGCATGACCCGCCTCGACCTGGGCGAGCGCGGCCGCGACCGCGCCGAGTCCCGGCCTGCCCGCGACGGCGGCACGCAGCACCGACACCAGTTCGGCGTCCGGCAGGGCGGCCAGCTGACCGAGGATCCCGCTCACATCACTCATACCGCCAGGCTACGCACGCGGCGTCAGCGCAGGAACCCGTCGCTCCACGCGACGATGCGCCGCGGCCAGTCGGGACCGAGCGCGTCGATCACGTCGTTGTGGCCCGCGCCCGGAACCACGACCAGTTCCTTCGGCTCGCGCGCCGCCGCGAACAGCCGCTCGGCGTGGCGCAGCGGGAGCAGTTCGTCCCGGTCGCCGTGGAACATCAGCACCGGCACCCGCAGGGCGGCGATCCGGCGCAGGCTCGGATAGGCGTTCGGGATCAGCGGCGGCGGCAGGAACGGGTAGACCGAGCGGGCGGCCGCCCGCATGCTGCTGAACGTCGACATCAGCAGCATGCCCGCGGGCGGGTGCTCGGTGGCGAGCTCGAGCAGGACGCCACCGCCGAGCGACTTGCCGAGATAGATCACCCTGGCCGGATCGACCCCGGGCTGATCGAGCAGCGCGGCGCGAGCGGCCCTGGCGTCGAGGTAGGTGCCCCGCTCCTCGGGCATACCGGTGCTGTGCCCGAAGCCCCGGTAGTCGAAGGCGAGCACGTCGAACCCCGCCGCCACGAGCAGGGCGATGATCGGGACGCGGTCGCCGATGGTGCCCGCGTTGCCGTGCGCGTAGAGAATGTGCCCGCGCGGCCGCTCGGCGCGCACGAACCAGCCGTGCACGTCGACATCGTCGGCGGTGCGCATGGTGAGCTCGCGGTGGTCGAGACCGAACGCCGCGGGCGTCTGCGCGACGTGCTTGTCCGGGTGATAGACCAGCGCGTTGAGCACCCTTGTGGCGGGGTGCCGCATCATTTACCCCGTCCCGCCTGGAACCCGAAGTCCCACCCGTACAGCCGCGCGATCTCCATGACACCGCCGCCCGGCTGCCCGGCGGGCGGGCGCACGAAGGCGCCCTCGCGCCGGACCACCAGCTCACCGTCGACGTTCTCGAGCACCGCGAGAACGGCGTCGCGGGAGTTGTCGGTGCAGCCGTCGAGGATCATCTCGATCGGCGCCGAGTTCACCGGATGCAGGGTGACGGTGGCGTGCACGCCGCGGAAGTCGCTCGCGCCGTCGTAGATCGAGGCGAACACCAGGATGCGGCGGAAGAACCGGGTGTAGTCGAGGTTGATCGACAGGTTCTCGCCGGTGACGCTGGCGCCGGTGCGGTCGTCCTGGTCGAGGTGGATGAACGGCGGCTCGTACAGCGCGCCGAAGCGCCGGTCCAGGGCGCGGACCGACCCGATCGCGCCGTTGACCAATTCGAAGAAGCAGCACAGGTCGAGGTCGATGTTCTTGCCGCGCAGCTTGCCGAACAGGCGGCCGGTCGCGGCCATGGAGGTCCAGTTGAGATTCACCCGCATGACACCGCCCGTCGCACCGTGCTTGGTGAGCGAGACCGAGGGCGACTCCTTGGTGAGCGAGACCTTGGCCAGGTTCACCGGGGGCGTCGGCGGCGGGGTCGGCGAGGCGAACTGCTGCGGCGGTGGTGGCGGCGCGAACTGCTGCTGCGGTGGTGGTGGTGGTGGTGGCGATACGAACGGTGGCGGGGTCGGCGGCACGAACTGCGGTGGCGGTGCGTAGGGCTGCGGCGGCGCAGGCGGTGGCGTGGTGGCCTGGTGCGGCTGCGGCGGGGGAACGTACGGCGGGGGCGTCGGCGGTGTGAACGGCGCGGGCGGAGCCGCGGGCGCGTCGTCGACGGAGATGCCGAAATCTGTTGCCAATCCGGCCAATCCGGTGTCGTATCCCTGGCCGACCGCGCGGAACTTCCACGCGCCCTGGCGCCGGTACAGCTCACCGAGCACGAACGCGGTCTCGGTGGTGGCGCCGGTGCTGTCGAAGCGCGCGATCTCCGCGCCGGTGGCCGCGTCGAGCAACCGGATGTAGAGGCCACGGAACTGCCCGAAGGTGCCGCCGTCGGCGGAGGCGGCGAGCACGATGGTCTCGATCTGCGGTTCCACCTGCGCCAGGTGTACCGACAGCACGTCGATGACGGTGGGGCCCTGGTGTTTTCCCTCGTGCCGCACCGTGCCGGAGGGATGCACCGCCTGGTTGTAGAAGACGAAGTCGTCATCGGACCGCACCTTCGCACCCGCGAGGAGCAGGGCCGAGGCATCGGCATCGGGCACGCCGGCGCCGGACTGCCAGCCCACTTCGACGCGAACCGCGGCGGCGGGCACCGCGAGATTGGCGCCTTTCATCATCGACACACCAGCCAACCTAGCCGCGACCCCGGCGCCACGCCCAACCCGTCGCCACGCAGACCGCCGCATGGACCTGACAGCGTCGCCACGACCGACGAGGATGGGGTCATGTCGACGCGGGAACTCATCGTGCTCGGTACGGCGGGGGCGGTACCGACCCGCCGCCGCAACCACAACGGCTACCTGCTGCGCTGGGGCGGCCAGGCGATCCTGTTCGACCCGGGCGAGGGCACCCAGCGCCAGATGGCGCACGCCGGGGCGTCGGCGACCGAACTGCACTGGCTGTGCGTCACGCACTTCCACGGCGACCATTCGCTCGGCGTGCCCGGCATCGTGCAACGGCTCGGTCGCGACGGTGTCCCGCACGACGTGCACGCCGTGTTCCCCGCCGAGGGCGCCGAGTACTGGACGCGGCTGCGGTACGCGACCAGCTACTACGGCTCGGCCACCATCGTCGAACACCCGGTCGCCGGGTCCGGCGCGACCCTGCCGGGCGACGGCTTCACCGTCACGGCACTGCCGCTGGAGCACAGCATCCCCACCTACGGCTACCGCGTCGCCGAACCCGACGGCCGCACCTTCCTGCCCGAGCGCCTGCGCGCGCACGGCATCTCCGGCGCGGCCGTCCGCGAACTGTCGGGGACGCTGCTCGAGGAATGCACGGTGCCGCGCCCTGGCCAGAAGGTGGCGTTCGTGATGGACACCCGCCTGTGCGACAACGTCTTCGCCCTCGCCGACGGCGTCGACATGCTCATCATCGAATCCACCTACCTCGACTCCGAACTCGACCAGGCGATGGAACGCGGCCACCTGACGGCCAGGCAGGCCGGCGACGTGGCGCGCGCCTGCGGGGTGAAAACCCTGGTCCTGACACACTTCTCCGAGCGCTACGGCGAATCCGACGACCCGCTGTTCCTCGAACAGGCCGGATTCCCCGGCGCGGTGCTCGCCCACGACCTCGACCGGATCCCCCTGCCCGCCCGCCGGGCGAGCTGATCCGACGCGACGAGGCCCGCCCGAAGATCGGGCGGGCCTCGAAAACCGGTGTCGGACCGGGCTATCCGCGCAGTTCCGCGCCGACGGCCGCGGAGGCCGAAGCCACCGCCGCGTCACGCGCGGCACTGGCCTCGTCCTCGGTGAGGGTCCGGTCGGGTGCCCGGAAACGCAGCGCGTACGTGAGCGACTTGCGTCCCTCACCGGCCTGGGCGCCCTCGTAGACATCGAACAGGGCGATGTCCTCGAGCAGCTCGCCACCGCCGCTGCGCAGCGCGGACTCGACGCTCGCGGCGGGCACCGCCTTCTCGACACTGATCGACACGTCCTGCAGCACGGCGGGGAACGCCGACACGATGGGCGCGGGACGGGCCGCGACGAGCGGCAACGCGTCGAGATCGAGCTCGAGCGCGCAGGTGCGCGGCGGCAGGCCCGCCCGCTCCAGCACGGCCGGATGCAGCTCGCCCGCGTGGCCGACCACGACACCGTCGACGACCAGCTCCGCGCAACGTCCCGGATGCCACGGCAGGTAGGCGGCCGCCCGGCGCTCGATGGTGACACCGGCCGCCGCGGCGACCTCGTCCACCAGCGCGAACGCGTCGGCGGCCTCGGCCTGGCGGCCAGGACCCCACGGACCACGCGGGTCCCGCTTGCCGCTGAGCACCGCGGCCACGTGCACCGGCTGCGCGGGCAGCGAGGCGTTCAACTCGGCGATCTGCTCGTCGGTGGGCCGCCGGTCCACCGGCAGCGCCTCGACGGCGTGGGTCCGCGCATCGGGCTGGACGACCTGCGCGATGCCGTAGATCGTGAGGTCGCGGGCGCCGCGAGAGATGTTGCGGGCGGCCACTTCCAGCAGACCGGGCAGCAGCGTGGTGGCCAGCTCGGGGCGTTCGGCGTCGAGCGGGTTGAGCACGCGGGTGGTGGTGCGGCGCGGATCGTCGGCGTCCAGGCCCCACACGTCGAACACCCCGGCGGGCAGGAACACCGGCGCGGGCACCTCGACGCCACCGGCGAAGGCCAGCGCGCGGCTCACGGCGCGGCGCCGCCGCTGCGACGCGGTCAGTCCACGACCGGCGGGCGCGGACGGCAGCACCGACGGGATCTGCTCGAGTCCCTCGAGGCGCAGCACCTCTTCGACCAGGTCGGCGGGCTGGGCCAGGTCGGGCCGCCAGCTCGGCGGAGTCACCAGCAGCTGGGTCCGGCCCGCGTCGTTGACCTCGATCTCCACCGCGGCGCCGATCTGGGCGAGCCTGCGCACGGCGGTGCCCGCCGGGTAGGTGACGCCGGCGACGCGGTCGGGCAGGTCGATGTCCATCGCGATCGGCGCCACCGGCTCCAGCGGAACGCGCACGTCGGTGAGCGTGGATTCGATGGTGCCGCCGGTGATCTCGGCCAGCAGGGTGGCCGCGCGGTCGAGCGCGACGATGTTGATCTCCGGATCGACGACGCGCTCGTAGCGCTTGCCCGCCTCCGAGACCAGCTTGTGCCTGCGCGCGGTCCGGTACACCCGCAACGGATTCCAGGTCGCGGCCTCGAGCACCACGTCGGTGGTGTCGGCGCCCACCTCGGTGCTGGCCCCGCCCATCACGCCGGCGAGGGAGACGACACCGGAATCGTCGGCGATCACCACGTCCTCGGCGTCGAGCGTGCGCTCGGTGTCGTCGAGGGTGCGCAGGGTCTCGCCCTTGTGTGCCGAGCGAACGACCAAGCCGCCGTTGAGCTTCGCGGCGTCGAAGGCGTGCAGCGGCTGGCCCAGTTCGAGCATCACGTAGTTGGTGACGTCGACGGCCGGGGAGATCGGGCGCATGCCAGACAGCATCAGCCTGCGCTGCAGCCACAGCGGGCTCACCGCGTTCGGGTCGATCCCGGTGACGCGGCGCGCGCCGAAGCGGGTGCACTCCGAGTCGGCCTCCAGCCGCACCGGCCACGCCTCGGAGTCACCGTCGGGCAGGGTGCGCACGGCGGGGTCGGCGTATTCGAGGTCGAAGCCGCAGGCCAGTTCGCGGGCCAGGCCGCGCACCGAGAAGCAGTAGCCGCGGTCGGGGGTGATGTTGAGCTCGATGATGGTGTCGTCGGTGCCGAGCAGCACGTTCGCGTCGTCACCGGGCTCCGCCGAACCGGGCTCGAGCACCAGGATGCCGTCGTGATCCTTGCCGATGCCGAGTTCGGCGACCGAACAGATCATGCCGTTGGAGGTGTGCCCGTAGGTCTTGCGCGACGAGATCTTGAATCCGCCGGGCAGCACGCCGCCGGGGAGCACGACCACCACGAGGTCGCCGACCGCGAAATTGCGGGCGCCGCAGACGATCTCCTGCAGCTCGGGGTTGCCCACGTCGACCTTGCAGAAGCGGATCGGCTTCTTGAACTCGGTGAGCTCGGTGATCTCGGCGACGCGGCCGACGACCAGCGGCTTGTCGATGTCACCGCCGATCGGCTCGAGCTTGTCGACCTCCTCGACCTCCAGGCCGACGCGGACGAAACCGGCATCGAGCTCTTCGGCGGACACCGACCATTCCGGGGTGGTGCGCTGCAGGATCTCGGTCAGCCAGGACTGCGCTACTCGCACGTGACTTTTCGCTCTCTCTCAGGACCGGATACCGAAGGGCAGGGTGAACCGCACGTCACCCTCGACGATGTCGCGCATGTCGGGGATGCCGTTGCGGAACTGCAGCGTGCGCTCCATGCCCATGCCGAACGCGAACCCGGAGTACTCCTCGGGATCGATGCCGCTGGCGATCAGGACCTTCGGGTTGACCATGCCGCAGCCGCCCCACTCGACCCAGCCCGCGCCGCCCTTCTTGTCCGGGAACCACACGTCGACCTCGGCCGAGGGTTCGGTGAACGGGAAGTAGTTGGGGCGCATGCGGGTTCGGGTGTCGGGGCCGAACAGGGCGCGCGCGAACGCGTCCAGGGTGCCGCGCAGGTGGGCCATGGTCAGGCCCTTGTCGATCGCCAGACCCTCCACCTGGGAGAACACCGGGGTGTGGGTGGCGTCGAGTTCGTCGGTCCGGAACGTGCGGCCCGGGCACACGACGTAGATCGGCAGTTCCCGCTCCAGCATGGAGCGCACCTGCACCGGGGAGGTGTGCGTGCGCAGCACCTGGCGCGAACCCTCCGGGGCGATGTGGAAGGTGTCCTGCATGGTGCGCGCCGGGTGGTCGGGCAGGAAGTTCAGCGCGTCGAAGTTGAAGTGCTCGGTCTCGACCTCGGGACCCTCGGCCACCTCCCAGCCCATGCCGACGAACACGTCGGCGATCTCCTCGGAGATGACGGTGATGGGGTGGCGCGCGCCGACCGCCTGACGCCGCGCGGGCAGGGTGACATCGATCTTCTCCGCCACCAGCACCGCCTGATCGCGCTCCTCGAGCAGCGCGGCGCGGCGGGACTCGAAGGCGTCGGAGACGCGCTTGCGGGCGACGTTGACCCGCTTGCCCGCCTCGGCCTTCTCCTCCTTGGGCAGCGCGCCGAGGCCACGCTGCGCGAGCGCGATCGGCGACTTGCCGCCGATGTATTCGGTCTTGGCGACCGCGAGCGCATCCAGATCAGCGGCCGCGGCGAACGCCTTCTCGGCCTCCGCTGCCGCCGCCGCGAGTGCCTCCTCGGTCAGCGAGGCGTTCTGCTCGACTCCACTGTTGTCGTCGGCCACGATCGTTCGACTCTCCCCTGGGGATCGGTTCACGGGTGCGTCATTGCCTACCCGTATCGGTGCTGCACAAATCCTATGGGATGGGGTCGGCGCGGTTCATCCGGATTACCGGTGGGTCGCCGAGGGGCCGGGCAGCCAGTCCTGACAAGGACTCACAAGTCCAGGTCATGGCCGATTTCGAGGTACCGGAGCCGGTCCGGGGAATTCGAGGGAACCGAATGGATTCTCCGGCCGTCCAACCGTTCAAACACACCAGCGTGTTCGACTCGAGAACAGGACGACTCGATGCCGGAACAGACTTGCGATTCCCCCTCGCCCCAGGGCCGACGTACCCGCCGCACCGCCGCGGGCAGCGGCCTCGCCCTCTGCGGCCTCGGCATCCACCCCCGCCGCCCCCGCCCGTACCCCCGCGCGGCGGGACTGTGCCCGAACCCGCCCGTCGCACCGGGCGACGAACTCCCCGAAGCGGGCACGACCACCAGCCCGGAGGGCACCGACTGAACGACTCGGGGCCGCCACGACACGGCGACGGCCCGCGTGCCGGAGCGCGCGGGCCGTCGGGAGCGGGTCAGACCGCCTGGCGGAGGCGGCCGGGGAGGAAGGCCGCGACGACGGCCGCGACGACGACCAGGGCGGCGCCGACCCAGACCGCGGGAACGAGGCCGTCGACGAAGGACTGCGGGTCGGTGTAGGCGCCGTGGGAGGCGAAGACCGAGGCCAGGACGGCGATGCCCATCGCGACGCCGACCTCGCGAACGGTGCTGTTGATGCCAGAGGCCATGCCCTGATCGGCGGGGGCGGCGCTGGCCATCACGATCGTCGAGGACGGGGCGAAGGTGAGGCCCATGCCGATGCCGCCGAGGACGAAGGGCGCGACGAAACCGAGATAGGGCACGTCGACAGTGATGATCAGCGCCATCCAGCCGAGCGCGACCGCGAGGCAGACCTGCCCGGCGGCGATCAGCACCCGGGCACCGACCCGGTCGACGACCAGACCGGCCAGTGGCGCGACGACCATCGGCACCAGCGTCCAGGGCAGGGTCCGCACACCGCTCTCCAGCGGTGAATACCCCTGCACCACCTGGAAGAACTGCGCGAGCAGGAAGATCGCGCCGAACACACCCGCCGAGAACCCGAACGACACCACGTAACTCAGGCTCAGCCCCCGCGAGGCGAACATCCGCAATGGCAGCATCGGATCGGTGACGCGCGCCTCCCAGCCGACGAACGCGGCGAGCAGCGCGCCGCCGCCGATCAGCGCGGTGAGCACCGGGACGGAGGTCCAGCCGTCGTCGGCGCCGTGGATGACACCCCAGACCAGCGCCAGCACCCCACCGGCCGAGAGCACCAGCCCGACGAGGTCGAGCCGCCGGGCGGCGCCGAACGATTCGGACAGCATGCGCGCGGCGAAGGGCAGCGCCAGCAGCCCGACCGGCACGTTGAGCCAGAAGATCCACTGCCAGTTCAGTCCCTCGACGACTGCCCCGCCGACCACCGGGCCGACCGCGACGCCGAGACCGGCGATACCGCCCCAGATGCCGATCGCTGCGCTACGCATCCGCTCGGGCACCGCAGCCGCGAGCAGCGTCAACGACAGCGGCATCACCGCGGCGCCGCCGGCGCCCTGGATGGCGCGCGCCACGATGAGCATCCACGGGTCGGTGGCCAGCGCACAGGCACCGGACGCGACGACGAACAGCGCGATGCCGGCGAGGAACACGCGACGGCGGCCGATCCGGTCGCCGAGCGCTGAGGCCGTCAGCAGCAGCGACGCGAACGACAGCGTGTAGGCGTTGACGAACCACTGCAGGTCCGACAGCGACGCGCCCAGCTCGGTCTTGATGACCGGCAAGGCGTTGGTGATCACCAGATTGTCGAGCGTGACCATGAACATCGGCACCGCCACCGCGGCGACGACCGCCCCGACCGGCTTGCTCTTCCCGCCCGCGTCCGGCGGCGTCGCGGCGGTGGCCGTACCACCGGGATCGAGTGTTTGCGTCATGCTGAGGCCCCTGAGTTGTTATTCACTGATAACTACGAATCAATAGTTATGCATCGGCTGATAACATGTCAAGAGGAAGAATCCCCGACGAGGAGGTGGCCACCAGATGGCCGGCACGACGAGGACCCGGATGACAGCGGCGCAACGCAGCGCCCAGGTACTCGACGCCGCGGTGCGAGCCTTCGCCGAATCCGGGTACGCCGCGACGAAAACCGACGACATCGCCCGCCTGGCCGGGGTCTCGCAGCCCTATGTCATCCGCCTGTTCGGCAGCAAGCAGCAGCTGTTCATCGAGGTGCTGCATCGGGTGTGCGGCCGCATCGAGGAGGTGTTCCGCAGCGCCGAGATCGCGCCGGACTCCGACCCGGACGAGGCGCTGGTCGCACTCGGCAAGGCCTACGAGATCTTTCTCGACGAGCGCGAGCTCCCGCTCAACATGCTGCACGGCGCCGCCGCCAGCGCCGATCCTGCGATCGGCGAACACATGCGGGAACGGTTCGGGCGGATGTACCTGCTCATCCGCGAGCTCACCGGCGCCGACGCGGCGCAGGCACGCCACTTCGTCGCCACCGGCATGCTGCTCACGATCATGACGGCCATGCAGGTCGCCGGCGCCGAGGCGATCCCGCTCCCCTGGGCCACCGAGATCCTCGAGGACCTGCGCGACGACGTCGACCCGCGCTGCTGACGCGTCCTAGCGCGCGTGCTGGACGCGCGCGCTCGCGTAGAGGCAGATCGCCGCGGCGGCGGCCAGATTCAGGCTTTCGGCGCGGCCGTGGATGGGGATCCGCACGCGGTGGTCGGCCCGCGCGGCGACGGCCGGGTCGAGGCCGTGCGCCTCGTTGCCGAAGAGCCAGGCCACCGGGCCGGTGAGGATGTCGTCGGCCGCGTCCAGGTCGACCTCGCCGTCGGCGGCGGTGGCCAGGATCGTCACGCCCGCCGCGGCGACGGCGTCGAGGGTCGCGGCGATGTCGCGGCCGCGGGCGATCGGCACGTGGAAGAGGCTGCCCGCGCTGGCGCGCACGCATTTGCCGTTGTGCGGGTCGACGGTCTCGCCGGCGAGCACCACGCCGTCGGCGCCGACCGCGTCGGCGACTCGGATGAGGGTGCCCGCGTTGCCCGGTTCGGCGATCTCGACCGGCACGGCCAGCATGCGTGGGCCGCGGTCGAGGATGTCGGCGAGGCCGACGTCGACCAGGTCGCACACCGCGACGAGGCCGGGGGCGGTGACGGTCTCTCCGAGATGCTCGGCGGCACGATCGCTGACCAGGGTGGTCCGCACGCCGTCGGCGGCGGCGCCGGCGATCAGCGCGGTCTCACGCTCGGCGGCGGCCAGCGAGTAGAACAGCTCACGCACGCGGCCGGTCTCGAGCGCGGCGGTCACGGCGTTGGCGCCCTCGGCGAGGAACCGGCCGGACTTGCGGCGCTGCGTGGCGCGCTGGAGCTTGACAGCGGAAACGACCCGCGGATTGCGCTCGGAGAGCGCGTCCACGGGTCGTTCCGACAGATCGCTGTGCGGCGTCAAGCTCAGGCGGCCGAGGCCGGGGCGTTGACGTCGGCGGGCAGCGCGGCCTTGGCGACGGCGACCAGGCCGGCGAAGGCCTCCGCGTCGGAGACGGCGAGCTCGGCGAGGATCTTGCGGTCCACCTCGACGCCGGCGGCCTTGAGGCCCTGGATGAAGCGGTTGTAGGTGATGTCGTTCAGACGCGCGGCGGCGTTGATACGAGCGATCCACAGCTTGCGGAAGTCACCCTTGCGCGCCTTGCGGTCGCGGTAGGCGTAGGTCAGCGAGTGGAGCTGCTGTTCCTTGGCCTTGCGGTACAGGCGCGAGCGCTGGCCCCGGTAGCCCTTGGAGGCCTCGAGGATGGAACGGCGCTTCTTCTGAGCGTTGACGGCCCTTTTGACGCGTGCCACTGTGTCAGTCCTTGATCATCTGGGGGCGCGGCGGCGCCCGAGTTCGGTAGTTGTCGGCGTCCGGTCATCCCGGCCGCGGATTCGTCGGGTTGCGACAGCCTCAGGCGAGGCCGAGCAGCCGCTTCACGCGGGGGGCGTCAACCTCGGCGACGGACTCCGTGCCTTCCAGACGACGCGTCCGGCGGGAGGACTTGTGCTCCAGGAGGTGGCGACGGTTCGCCTGCTCACGAAGCAGCTTGCCCCGGCCCGACACCTTGAATCGCTTCTTGGCGCCGCTGTGGGTCTTGTTCTTCGGCATGGATTCCTCTATCTAGTCGTTGAAATCGGTGTTACTGCGGGTCGGCCGACGCCGCCTGCTCGGCAGGCGCGCTCGGCTCGGCCGTCGCAGCCGGTTCGGCGCTCGCGGGACCGGTCGGCAGCGGCCGTGCCGCCGGCGCCGATTCCTGCTGGGCCTTCACCCGCGTCTTCGCGCCCTTGTGGGGAGCGAGGACCATGGTCATGTTGCGGCCGTCCTGCTTGGCCGAGGTCTCGACGAAACCGAGTTCGGCGACGTCGGAGGCCAGACGCTGCAGCAGCCGGAAACCGAGTTCGGGTCGCGACTGCTCGCGACCGCGGAACATGATCGTGACCTTGACCTTCGACCCGGCCTCGAGGAAGCGAACGACGTTGCGCTTCTTGGTCTCGTAGTCGTGGTCGTCGATCTTCGGGCGGAGCTTCTGCTCCTTGATCACGGTCTGGACCTGGTTCTTCCGGGACTCGCGCGCCTTCTGCGCCGTCTCGTACTTGAACTTGCCGTAGTCCATGATCTTGCAGACCGGCGGACGGGCATCGGGTGCCACCTCGACGAGGTCGAGGTCGGCTTCGAGCGCGACGCGAAGTGCATCTTCAACACGCACGATCCCAACCTGTTCGCCGCCGGGTCCGATGAGTCGAACCTCGGGAACACGGATGCGATCGTTGATGCGGGTCTCAGTGCTGATGGGGCCTCCTAGGTCAAGCGGTGTCGTCATAACGACCGCACGCAATAACTGCAACCCCTGCTTCAACACGAAAGCCCCGTTGCGGTATTTCTCCGCGACGGGGCCCGAGTCGACCGATCGCCCACACCCGATGCCCTCGCGAGCTCGGTGTCGACCCCCGCGTGCGAGGCACACAGGGAACCCGCCACATCGGGCGGGTGACCGGGACCGTTGACCAGTACGATTGCTCGTCGGTAACGGTGGGAGTCGGGCTCCACTTATCTGCCCCCAGCCGTGCATGACACAACCAGGGGCGGTCGTCAGCGGAAAGTCTAGCATCGCATTCCGCTATCGCCGAATCGGCCCGGTGCCGACGGGCCCGGCCCGCCTGGCTATAGCCTTGTCGCCATGACTGACGAGCTCGATCCCCCCGTGCGCGACCTGGCCGACATCCCCGCGGTCGAAGTGATCAGCCGGGCCGCGGTGATGCTGATGAGTTCGGCCGCGGAGAAGCTCGGCCTCGCCGCCGACGACCCGCACGCCGGGGAGCACATCGATCTCGACGAGGCCCGCCGGGTGATCACGGCACTGGCCGGGCTGGTCACCGCGTCGGTCGAGTATCTCGGACCGCACGCCGGTCCGATTCGCGACGGCCTGCAGGCCCTGCAGCGCGCGTTCCGCGAGGCCTCCTCGGTGCCGGACGCGCCGGGCGCGGGCCCCGGCGAGAAGTACACCGGCCCGGTGTACTGAGCCGCTCCGGACCACAGACACGAAAAGATCCGCCGACGGGAGTGTCGGCGGATCTTTCGCGTTCACGGGCCGCGGTGGCGGCTGTGTTCTCAGACCGCGGGCGGCGGGGTGGTGGTCGGCGGCTGCCCGGGGGTGACCGAGACCGCGGAGCCGGAGGTGATCATATTGGCGATGGCGGCGAACAGCGCCGCGCTACCGGTGTCCATTTCTCAGTGGTTCCTTTCGATTCCGCCGGTCAGGCGGTCGGCTTGGTGGGCTCGTAGGCCAACGAGGACCCACCACTGAGGAAAGACAGAATCTGGCCGATGAGCGCCGTGGTGGCTTCATCCATGGGGACGTTCCTTTCGTACTGCACGACATCGCGATCGCGCCGAGGCGAATGTTACCCAGACGTGTTTCACTTTGTCGTGTTTTCGGAAAGTCCCCGGCTCGCGAGGTTAGCGGTCGTCAGCGCAGCGCGGCCGCCTTTCGCGCGAGCTTCTTGGCGGCCGGGGTCTCGGCCGGTGCCTTCTTCGCCGCGGGCGCCTTCTTGGCGGCCTTCTTCGCCGTGCGCACGGGCGCGGGCGCGGCCAGGACCTCCTTGAGGAACTGCCCGGTGTAGCTGCCCGACACCTGCGCGACGTCCTCGGGGGTGCCCGAGGCGACCACGGTGCCACCGCCGGAACCGCCCTCGGGACCCATGTCGACGACCCAGTCCGAGGTCTTGATGACATCGAGGTTGTGCTCGATGACGATCACCGTGTTGCCCTTGTCGACCAGCCCGTTGATCACCTTCAGCAGCTTGCGGATGTCCTCGAAGTGCAGACCGGTGGTCGGCTCGTCGAGGATGTAGACCGTGCGACCAGTCGAGCGCTTCTGCAGCTCGGCGGCCAGTTTCACGCGCTGCGCCTCGCCGCCGGACAGCGTCGGCGCGCTCTGCCCGAGGCGCACATAGCCGAGGCCGACCTCGACGAGCGTCTTGAGGTACCGGTGGATCGAGGTCACCGGCTCGAAGAACTCCGCGGCCTCGTCGATCGGCATGTCCAGCACCTCGGCGATGGTCTTGCCCTTGTAGTGCACCTCGAGGGTTTCCCGGTTGTAGCGGGCGCCGTGGCACACCTCGCACGGCACGTACACGTCCGGCAGGAAGTTCATCTCGATCTTGAGCGTGCCGTCACCCGAGCAGGCCTCGCAGCGGCCGCCCTTGACGTTGAACGAGAACCGGCCCGGCTGGTAGCCGCGCACCTTCGCCTCGGTGGTCGAGGCGAACAGGGTGCGGATCTTGTCGAAGACGCCGGTGTAGGTGGCCGGGTTCGAGCGCGGGGTGCGGCCGATCGGCGACTGGTCCACCTGCACCAGCTTGTCCAGGTGATCGAGACCGTTGATCCTGGTGTGCCTGCCCGGCACCTGGCGGGCGCCGTTGAGCTTGTTCGCGAGCACCGTCGCCAGGATGTCGTTGACCAGCGTCGACTTGCCCGACCCGGACACCCCGGTGACCGCGGTGAGCACGCCGAGCGGGAACGCCACGTCGATGCCGCGCAGATTGTGCTCGGTGGCGCCGACGACGGTGAGCTTGCGCTTCTTGTCCACCGGGCGGCGCACCATCGGCACCTCGATCTGCTCGCGGCCGGAAAGGTAAGCGCCGGTGAGCGATTCGGGCTCGGTGAGCAACTCGGCGTAGGGACCGCTGTGCACCACCCGGCCGCCGTGCTCACCCGCCAGCGGGCCGATGTCGACCACCCAGTCCGAGGCGCGGATGGTGTCCTCGTCGTGCTCCACCACGATCAGGGTGTTGCCCAGCTTCTTGAGCCGCAGCAGCGTCTCGATGAGCCTGCGGTTGTCGCGCTGGTGCAGGCCGATCGACGGCTCGTCGAGCACGTACAGGACACCGACCAGGCCGGACCCGATCTGGGTGGCCAGCCGGATGCGCTGGGCCTCACCGCCGGACAGCGTCGCCGCCGCGCGCGAGAGCGTCAGATACTCCAGGCCGACATCGAGCAGGAAGCCCAGCCGCGCCTGGATCTCCTTGAGCACCTGGCCTGCGATCGCGGCCTCGCGCTCCCCCAGCGTGAGCGAGTTCAAAAAGTGCGCGCACTCACCGATGGACAGATCGCTGACATCGGCGATCGACTTGTCGGTCCCGTCCGCGGCGAGGGTGACGGCCAGGATCTCCGGGCGCAGGCGAGCGCCGTGGCAGACCGGGCACGGCACGTCGCGCATGTAGCCGTCGTAGTGCTCCTTCATCTGCTCGGACTCGGTGTTGTCCATCCGCCGGTGCAGGAACGGCATCACGCCTTCGAAGTCGGCGTAGTAGGACCGCTTGCGGCCGTAGCGGTTGACGTAGGACACGTGCACCTGATCGGAGCTGCCCTCGAGTACCGCCTTGCGGGCCTTGGCGGGCAGGTCCTGCCAGGGGGTGTCCATCGAGAAGCCGATCGCGTCGGCCAGGCCCGACAGCAGCCGGTTGAAGTACTCGGCCGTCTGCCCGCGCGACCACGGCGCGATCGCGCCGTCGGCCAGGCTCAGCTCCGGATCGGGCACCACCAGCTCCGGGTCGACCTCCTTGCGGATGCCGAGGCCGGTGCAGTCGGGGCAGGCGCCGTAGGGCGAGTTGAACGAGAACGAGCGGGGCTCGAGATCCTCGATGTCGAGCGGGTGGCCGTTCGGGCAGGCCAGCCGCTCGGAGAAGCGGCGCTCGCGGTCGTGCGCGTGCTCGTCGCGGTCGACGAAGTCGAGCACCACGATGCCGTCGGCCAGCCGCAGCGCCGTCTCGATCGAGTCGGTGAGCCGCTGTTTGGAGGCGGGCTTGACCGCCAGCCGGTCGACCACGACCTCGACGTCGTGCTTCTCCTGCTTCTTCAGCTTCGGTGGGTCGGTGAGCGGATACACCACGCCGTCGACCCGCACACGCGAGTAACCCTGGGTCTTCAGCTGGTCGAACAGGTCGACGAACTCGCCCTTGCGGGTGCGCACCACCGGCGCGAGCACCTGGAACTTCAGGCCCTCGTCCATCGCCAGCACCTGGTCGACGATCTGCTGCGGGGTCTGCTTGGCGATCAGCTCGCCACACACCGGGCAGTGCGGCGTGCCCGCGCGGGCATAGAGCAGGCGCAGGTAGTCGTAGACCTCGGTGATGGTGCCGACCGTGGACCGCGGGTTGCGGTTGGTCGACTTCTGGTCGATCGACACCGCGGGCGAGAGGCCCTCGATGAAGTCGACATCCGGCTTGTCCATCTGTCCGAGGAACTGCCGCGCGTAGGCCGACAGCGACTCGACATAGCGGCGCTGTCCCTCGGCGAAGATCGTGTCGAACGCCAGACTCGACTTACCCGAACCGGACAGCCCGGTGAACACGATCAGGCTGTCACGCGGCAGATCGAGATCGACACCTTTGAGGTTGTGTTCCCGAGCTCCGCGCACAGTGAGGCGTTCCGCCACCTGGTGAATCCCTTCTCCATCGTCATCCGCCGACCGGACATGAACCCCCGCCAGCCATGCTAGGCCGACCCACCGACAGAAATATTGGAGCGCTCGCGCGCTCGAGTCCGCGGCCCCTGGTGTCCCGTCGATCAGGCACCGTTTCCCGCTCCTCCGTCACTTGTGCAACGGCGCCTGATCGGAGGGACGGCCGCCGCGCCACGGGACCCTCCTCGCGGTCGGGTCGTCGTGGCCGGGTTCCCGGTCTACGCACGCTCTTTCGGTCCGCGGATTATGTTTGACCGTGGGGCGGGAACGATCGACATGATGAAGGAGCCGAAGTGCTCGAGGTGTTCCTGGTCGACGACCACGAGATCGTCCGGCGCGGCCTGATCGACCTGCTCGAAGGTGATCCAGAACTCAGGGTGATCGGTCAGGCGGGCGGCGTCGCCGAGGCGATGGTGCGCATCCGCGAGGCCAGACCCGATGTCGCGGTCCTCGACGTGCGCCTGCCCGACGGCAACGGCATCGAGCTGTGCCGCAATCTGCTGGCCGAATTCGAGGACCTGCACTGCCTGATCCTCACCTCGTTCTCCGACGAGCACGCCATGCTCGACGCGATCCTCGCCGGCGCCAGCGGCTATGTGGTGAAGAACATCGACGGCATGAAGCTCGCCGACGCGATCAAGCAGGTCGGCGCCGGGCACTCCCTGCTCGACACCCGCGCCGCCGACGCCCTGCGGGCCCGGCTGCGCCGCAGCACCGAGCCCTCGGGCGCGCTGGCCGGGCTCACCGAACAGGAACGCAGACTGCTGGAGTTACTCGGCGAGGGACTCACCAACCGGCAGATCGCGGCCAGGATGTTCCTGGCCGAGAAGACGGTGAAGAACTACGTCTCCCGGCTGCTGGCCAAGCTCGGCGTGGAGCGGCGCACCCAGGCCGCCGTGCTGGCGACCAAGCTGCGCGAACCGTAGGACTCAGGCGGGGACCACGATGGTCAGATCACCGTCGTAGCGGCGGTAGAGCAGATTGCCGCGCCCGGTGTGGACGTCGGTGAAGAACAGATAGGGCAGGCCCGCGGTGCACAGCACGTCGGAGGCCTCGTCCTCGGCGTAGACGGGGGCGGCGTCCTGGACCACGCGCACCGGCATCGCGCTGACGGTCAGCGGCAGCTCGGCCGTGCCGCCCGCGGCGGCGGTGTGGCGCTGCCTGGCCAGACTGACGCCGTGCGGATCGGCCCAGGTGACGATCGCGTCCTCACCGGTCTGGGCGTCGGTGAACAGGTACGCGTCGTAGTCCATGGCGTCGAGGACGGTGCTCGCCTCGAGCGGCGTGCCCGTCATCAGGGCGCAGTCCTTGCGGCGGATGATCGGGCGGGTCTCGGTGACCTCGGCCAGGGGGCGCCGGGCCGGATCGGGCCAGGCGCCGCGCGTCTCCTTGCCCGCGCGCCGGGCCAGCTGCCGGTCGAGCCGCTCTGCGGCGAAGGTGACGGCGAAGCCGCCGGGCCCGGTGACCTGCACGCGGGTCAGGGTGTCGTTGGTCCGGATGTTGGCCTGCACCAGCGTCGGTTCGTCGGAGCCCTGCGGCGCGGTGACGCGCACCCGGGCCGGGCTGTCGAGATGGTGCCTGCGCATCACGCGGGTGATGGCGCGGACCGCCCTGGTGACGTCCTGGGGTGGTACCTCGCCGCGGGTGGTCACCGCGAGCTCCGGGTCCGCGGCGGTCGTCCAGTGCTGGGTAGTCGACAACGAATTCATCTCTTGCCCCACTTCTCGATCCCTTTTCCCGGTGCCCTATGCCACCACTCCCCTTCCCGTGCGTGAAGGGCCGAAAGTCACCGAACAGCGGACCGGGGCGCGGACTAGACTCTGCGAGGACGGCGGGGCGGCGCGGCGAGGGGATGACGGCGATGACGAATGACGGTCGGGGTGGCCGCTATTCGGTGGGCCGGACCGCCTCGCAACAGCGATTGCGCGCCCTGCTGGGCGAAGTGGCCGACCGCGTCGAGGGGATGATCGGCTCGCGCGACCGGATGGACGGCCTCGTGGAGGCCATGCTCACGGTCACCGCGGGCCTGGATCTCGACGACACCCTGCGCACGATCGTGCGGACCGCGATGAATCTGGTCGACGCCCGCTACGGCGCGCTGGCGGTGCGCGGACACGGTCAGCAGGTCTCGCAGTTCATCGACGAGGGCATGCCCGAACACATCCGCGATCGGATCGAGCGATTACCCGCGGGCCACGGCGTGCTCGGCGCGGTGTTCGCGCAGAAGGCGCCGCTGCGTCTCGACGATCTCACCGAACACGCGACCTCGGTCGGATTCCCGGCGGGCCACCCGCCGATGCACACGTTTCTCGGTGTGCCGGTGCGGATCCGGGACAAGGTCTTCGGCAGTCTGTATCTCACCGAGAAGTCCGACGGGCAGCCCTTCACCGAGGAGGACGAGGTCCTCGTGCTCGCCCTCGCCGCCGCGGCCGGGATCGCGGTCGACAACGCGCGCCTCTACGAGCAGGCGCGCACCAGGCAGGCGTGGATCGAGGCGACCCGCGACATCGCCACCGAATTCCTCGCAGGCACCGAGTCGGACCGGGTGCTGGCCCACGTGGTCGACCACGCGCGCGGGCTCACCGGCTCGCACCAGGCCTTCCTGGCCTCGGTACCGGTACCGGACGAATCACCCGCGGAGATCTCGGAACTGGTGATCACGCAGTGGACCGGTCCCGACGCCGGGCAGGACTGGCAGACCGTGCCGATCGCGGGCACCGCGCTCGGCGACGCGTTCAGCAGGCGCACTCCCCTGCGCTTCGACGACCTGTCGTCCGCGACGCTCGGTGTCGAGTTCGCCGGCGCCGAATCACCGGGCGCCGGACCGGCTCTCGTGTTGCCGCTGTGCACTCCCGACGCCACCCTCGGCGTGCTGGTGACCATCCGCCCGCCCGGCTTCGCGCCGTACTCCGACGAGATGCTCGAGCTCACCGCGGCCTTCTGCGATCAGGCCGCGCTGGCCGTGCGGCTGGCCGATGCGCAACGCCGGATGCGCGAACTCGACATCGTCGCCGACCGCGACCGCATCGCCCGCGACCTGCACGACCACGTGATCCAGCGCCTGTTCGCGATCGGCCTCACCGTTCAGGCCACCCTGCCCAAGGCCGTGGTTCCCGAAGTGCGCCAACGACTCTCGACCGTGATCATGGACCTGCAGGAGGTGGTGCAGGAGATCCGGACCTCCATCTTCGACCTGCACGCCAGCGGTCCCGAACACAGCGCGGGGCTGCAGCAGCGGCTCGAGCTGGCGATCCGGCGCCAGACCGCCGACATCGCGCTGCGCGCCACGATCCAGGTGTCGGGGCCGCTGTCGGTGCTCGACCCGCAGCTGGCCGACCACGCCGAGGCGGTGGTGCGCGAGGCGGTGAGCAACGCGGTGCGCCACTCCGGGGCCGATACGGTCGCGATCGTCATCGAGGTCGCCGACGACCTGTCCATCGCGGTCACCGACAACGGCTGGGGCATCCCCAATCACGTGATCCGCAGCGGGCTGCGCAATCTCGAGCAGCGCGCGCAGGAAGCGGGCGGGCGCTTCGAGATCGGACCGGCGAAGCGGCCCGACGCCGACGGCAATCACCCGGATATGCCGGGCACCCGGCTGCGCTGGGCGGTCCCGCTCCCCCAGGACGCGCCGGCTACCGACGGCTACGAGCTCGCCGGTGGTCCCGAGGCCGGCGAGGACTGACCGCGCTCAGGCCGGACCGAGCACGACCGCGGCGTTGTTGCCACCCATCCCCATCGACAGTTTCACCGTGAGCCCGCCCGTCATCGGCGCGGTGCCGTCGAGCAGGCGCGGATGCGCGGGTGCCACGATCGGCGCCGACACCGCCAGCTCGCGCTCGTAGGACAGCGCGATCGCGGCGACCTCCACCGCCGCGGCGGCACCCTGGCAGTGGCCGGTGAGCGGCTTGAGCGCGGTGACGGCGGGGCGGTCAGCGAAGACGGTCGTGAGCACGTCGCGTTCGGCGGCGTCGCACTGACGGGTGCCGGTGCCGTGCGCGTTGACGTAGGCCACCTCGCCCGCGTCGATCCCGGCGGCGGTGAGCGCGCGCCGCGCGCAGGCGATGATCTGGGTGTGCTCCGGGTCGACCGAGACCACGTGGTACGCGTCGTTGGTCATCGCACCGCCGAGCACCCGGGCGTACGGCGCGTCGACGGCGTCGCTGAGCAGGAACGCCACCGACGCCTCGGCCATGACGAAGCCGTGCGTGTCCGCCTGGAAGGGCCTGCACGCGGTGAACGGGTCGAGATGTGCGACGGCGGCGCCCATGCCGACGAAGTGTTCGAGCATCTCCGGCGTCGCCGAGATGTCGGTGGTGAGGCACAGGACGTCGTCGACCAGTCCGGCGGCCCGCCACAGCTGCGCCGTGAGCAGGGCGGCCGCGCCCGAACTGCACGCCGCCGAGACGTTCATCGCCGGGCCGTGGAAGCCGAACTCCTGCATCACGACCGAGATCGGCGTCGAGGGCAGCAGGGGCAGGTAGTCGCGGGAGCGCCGATGCCCGCCGTCGACGAGATAGAAGTCGCGCCAGTCGGCGACGTCGCCGAGGGTGATCGCGTGGACCAGGCCCACCGTGCGGCCCGCCCGGCGCCAGCCGCGGGTCTCGGCGTCGGTGATCGCCTCGACGGCCGCCGCGCGCACGGCGCGCCCGAACAGTCCGGCATTGTCGGTGGGCTCCGGGCTGGCGGGGATCCGGCCCACCCAGGCGTGCTCATCGCGTCCTGGGCCGTATCCGGGGTACAAACCGGCGGCTGGTTTCCCGCCGGTTATCCCCCGCCAGAGCCGTTCGCGTCCCCACCCGTAGCCGGAGACGACACCGAGCCCGGCGATCGACATAGAATCGAGGGGGTGGTTCATGCCGCTGGGAAGCACGTCTCCACCTTAGTCCCGTTCACAGCCGGGCAACGTCGAGATCGGGGGTAACGCATGGCAGAAGCGCACGCCGAGACGGCAAACGCCGAGCAACTCGCGCAGCGTTACCGCTCGCTGGTCGAGCACATGCCCGACGCGATCTGCGTGCACGAGGCGGGCACCATCGTCTACGTCAACCCGGCGATGGTGCGGCTGCTCGGCGCGCATTCGCCCGCCGACCTGCTCGGGCTGTCCATCACGACCTTCGTGCACCGCGATTCGGTGCCCGCCATGCTCGACCGCATCGCCCAGCTGACCGCCGAGGGCGCCGCCTCCCCGCCGACCGAGATGGATCTGGTGCGCGTCGACGGCCGCACCGTGCCGGTGCAGACGGTCTCGGTACTCACCGCGTGGCAGGACGAGCTCGCCTACCAGGTGGTGGTGCACGACCTGACCGCGCAGCGCGCCGCCGAGGCGTCGGCGCGGCGGGCCGAGGCGCACTTCACCACCGTGGTGTCGCAGCTGGAGGAGGGTGTGCTCGTCGTCGACCGCAAGGGCAGGCTCGAGTCGATCAACCCGGCGGGGAAGCGGATTCTCGGACTCGACGACGGGGCGCAGGTGGTCGGGCGCACCATCGACGAGCTGCCGGCCACGATGATCGACCGCAACGGGCAGCCGCTGCCCGCGACCCGGCATCCGATGGCGCACACCCTGGCCACTGGCGAGGCGGTCACCCACTTCGTCTTCGGCGTGGAACGCACCGACGGACGGCAGGTGTGGTTGTCGTGCAATTGCCGGCTGCTCAACCCCGACAGCCCCGATTCCTCCGGGGTCTCGTCCTTCGCCGACATCACCGACTTCCGCGAGAGCCGCCGCCAGCTCGAATACCAGGCCACCCACGACGCGCTGACCGGCCTGGCCAACCGTTCGCTGATCCTGTCGCAGCTCGCGACCGCGCTCGACGACGACGGCGGCGACACGGTCACCACAGTGCTGTTCCTCGACCTCGACGGCTTCAAGGCGATCAACGACACCCTCGGCCACGCCATCGGTGACACCGTGCTGCAGATCGTGGCGCAGCGGCTGCAGCGCGCCCTGCGCGCCGAGGACCTGGTCGGGCGCCTCGGCGGCGACGAGTTCCTGATCCTGCTCGCAGGCCATCCCCAGCGAGCCGACCTGCCCGCGCTGATCGATCGGCTGCGCGCCACGATCGGCGAGCCCATCATCGCCCGCGGCCACCGCCTGGAGGTGAGCGCCTCGCTCGGCATCACCGAGCTGGGCCCGCACGAACACCGCACCCCCGAGGCCGTCCTGCACGATGCCGACCTGGCGATGTACCGCGACAAGCCCGCGGGCCATCGTGACCTCGGTCTCGGTCAGAATCGACGCTCGAACAACACCCACGCCTCCTGACAGACTGGTCGGCGTGATCGTCGAACACGCGATGCTGCCCGTTCGCCCCGGACTCGCCGACGCCTTCGAGGCCGCCTTCGCCGAGGCCTACCCGATCATCGCGTCGATGCCCGGTTTCGGTGGCTTGTCGCTGGCCAAGGGCATCGAGCGCCCGGACGACTATCTGCTGCTGGTGCGCTGGGAAACGCTGACCGACCACACCGAGGGGTTCCGCGGTTCGCCGGAATACCAGCGCTGGCGCGCGCTGTTGCACCACTTCTACGACCCGATTCCCCAGGTCGACCACTTCGCGCCGATCGTCGGCGACGATGTCGTGTCCGAGTAGACTCGACAACTCTGTTCTCGCCGGTGACAAAGGAGTCCTGTTTTGCCCGACCGCCTCGCCGATGATCGCGCCGCGGAACAGCAGTACCTCTCGGTGCTCTACGCCCGGCTCGACGGCATGCGCGACTACGCGCAGAACCGGCTCAAGACCGTGTTGCTGGAGACCGGCGGCACACCGCAGGCCCGCAGCGAACGCGAGTCGTTCACCGCGCTCTACAGCGAGGACCTGGCCAAATACGACGCCGCCGAGCACGGTCTGTGCTTCGGCCGCATCGATCTGAACGGCGGCGAGCCCGAGGCGCGCTACATCGGCAGGCTCGGCATCCTCGACGAGGACAACGACTACGAACCGCTGCTGCTGGACTGGCGCGCGCCCCTGGCGCGCCCCTTCTACCTGGCCACCACCGCCAATCCCGAGGACGTGGTCCGGCGCCGCCACATCCGCTCGCGCAACCGATCGGTCACCGCGATCAACGACGAGTACCTGGATCTGGCCGCCGCCGAGGCCGACGGGGTGGTCGGCACCGACGACGGCGTCGGCGGTGAGAGCGCGCTGCTCTCGGCGCTCAACGCCGCCCGCACCGGGCACATGAACGACATCGTGGAGACGATCCAGTCCGAGCAGGACGCGATCATCCGGTCCGAGCACAAGAGCGTGCTGGTGGTGCAGGGCGGCCCCGGCACCGGAAAGACCGCGGTCGCGCTGCACCGCGCCGCCTACCTGCTCTACACCTACCGGCAGCAGCTGGCCAAGAGCGGCGTGCTGATCATCGGCCCGAACGCCACCTTCCTCGACTACATCGGCCAGGTGCTGCCCTCGCTCGGTGAGACCGGTGTGCTGCTGTCCACCATCGGCGATCTCTACCCCGGCGTGAAGGCGGTGCGCGAGGATTCGCTGCGCGCGGGCGAGATCAAGGGTTCGCTCGACATGCTCGAGGTGCTCAAGCAGGCCGTCCGCGACCGCCAGGAAGTCCCGGCACAGCCGGTCCGGCTCACCTTCGACGGCTATCCGGTGACGCTGGACCGCAAGATCGCGACCAAGGCGCGCGGCCGCGCCCGCTCCTCGCGCCGCCCGCACAACCTGGCCCGGCCGATCTTCGCGTCCTCGGTCATCGACGCGCTCACCGATCAGCTCGCGGCCACCATGGGCGCCGACCTGTCCGGCGGCACGAGCCTGCTCAGCTCCGCCGATCTGAGCGAGATCGGCGACGAGATGCGCGCCGACCCGCAGGTGCAGGCCGCGATCAGCGCACTGTGGCCGATCCTGTCGCCGCAGGAGGTGCTGGCCGACCTGCTCGCCGACCCGGCCCGGCTCGACCGCGCGGCGAAGGCACTGAGCCCCGAGGACCGCGCCGAGCTCGTGCGCTCCGACGACGGCACCTTCGGCGCGGCCGACGCGCCCCTGCTCGACGAGCTGGCCGAGCTGCTCGGCGTCGACGACACCGAGGAACGCGAACGCGCCCGCCGCCGCTGGCGAGCCCAGCTGGCCGAGGCCCAGGACGCGCTCGACATCCTCACCGGCTCGGCGCCGCAGGACATCGAAGACGAACTCGACCCCGAGATCCTCATGGCCTACGACCTCATCGATGCCTCCCAGCTGGCCCAGCGCCAGGAATTCGGCAACCGCCAGACCACCGCCGAACGCGCCGCGGGCGATCGCACCTGGACCTACGGGCACGTGATCGTCGACGAGGCGCAGGAACTGTCGGCGATGGCCTGGCGCATGGTGATGCGGCGCATCCCGAACCGGTGGATCACCGTGGTCGGCGACGTGGCCCAGACCGGTGACCCGGCGGGCGCGTCGTCGTGGCAGCGTGTGCTGGAACCCTATGTGGCGCAACGCTGGAAGCTCACCGAGCTCACCGTGAACTACCGCACGCCCGCCGAGATCATGGCCGTCGCCGCCGATGTGCTGGCCGCGATCGATCCCGGCGTCCAGGTGCCGCGCTCGGTCCGCGACTCCGGTCATCCGCCGCGCGCGTACCGGGTGCGGCCGGACGAGGTGACCGGCGAACTCGCGCGGCTGCTCGACGCCGAGCACGGGCCCGGCACCAGCGCGGTCCTCGCCCCCGCCGCGCTGATCGGCGAATTGTCCTCGCTGGCGGGTGAATCCGTGCAGGTCCTCACCGTGCACGACGCCAAGGGCCTCGAGTTCGACCGCGTGTACCTGGTGGAACCGCAGCAGATGCTCACCGAGTCCCCGCGTGGACTCAACGACCTCTACGTCGCGCTCACCCGCGCGACCCAGCGACTGTCGGTCGTGCACACCGAGGAGCTACCCGAGGTGCTGTCCCGCCTCGCGTAAGCGCGGCGGCATCCGTGCTCCCGGCATCGAATTCCGTGTCGTGCGTCGCCGTGGCCGGCCCGATCCGCCGGAAACGACGCGAGGGCGCCGCGATCACGCGGCGCCCTCGGGTGTTCGACGTGCTAGCGCACGGTGTGCACGATCAGGACGTCCGAGCGCGACTTGCGGGCGACGTCCGAGGGGACCGAACCGAGCAGGCGGCCGGTGAGGGTGTTCAGGCCCCGGTTACCGACGACCAGCAGGTCGGCCTTCGTGTCGTTGACGAGATCGAGCAGCGAATCCACCGGCTCGCCGACGATCGCGCGCTCGGTGATGTTCTTCGCACCGGCGGCGACGGCCTTCTCCCGTGCGATGTGCAGGATCTCGTTGGTCGGCGCGGAACCACGCACCTGGTACGCCTCGTCCTTGAGGACGTCGGCCGCGGCGGCGACATCGCGATCATCGGTCGGGAAGTAGGCGCAGGCCAGCACGAGAGTCGCGTCCGCGTCGGCAGCGAGCGCCGCGGCCTTCTCCACCGCGACGTACGACGAATCCGAGCCATCAGTACCGACGACAATGGTCCGGTAGGCGGTCATCTCTCCTCCAACTTGGTCGGTGCCGACGATGAACGACCCGGGAATCGAGCGTCAGCGCGGCAATTGCGTCGACCCTAACGCCAAAACAGGCCGATTTATCAGAAATCGCGACAGATCACACAGTGAGTGTTCGCCCTGGTATTCGCTGGTGCGGGTGCTGTTCGCGACCATCGGCGAATCCACCTGCGCGAATCGAACGGCGGATCACAAAAACTGTGGTCTATCACAACACAATCAACGGCGCTGCGCGAGTAGGACTTCCATCACACCGACGCATCGTCCTACCGTGCGGCGGAGCGCGCGTATTCGGTCGGCGTCATCCCGATCTCGGCGGTGAACTCCCGGCTGAAATGCGCCTGATCGAAATAGCCGAGCCGGGCGGCGAGTTCCGCGAGATCGACGCGCTCGCCCCGCGCGAGCAGATCGGCCGCGTCCTGCAGACGAAACCGGCACAGCACCCACTTCGGTCCGGCGCCGACATAGCGGCGGAACAATCGTTGCAGGCTGCGCACCGGAACGGCGAACCGCTCGGTCACCTGGTCGACGCGGGTGAGCTCGGGGTCCGCGGCCATCGCCGCCACGATCCGCGACACCTGCGCGAACCGTGGATCCTCGCCACGCCCGCGACCGGTGAAGAACTCCTCGACGATCGCGCGCCTGCGCAGGTCGCTCGGCTCCGCGAGGACTCGTTCGGCCAGCCCGTCCGCCTCGGGCAGGACATCGGTGAGCGGGGCCGAATCATCGCGCAGCACACCGACATCCGTGCCGGTGAACGCGCCGAAGCCGCCGGGCCGGAACCGGAGACCGAAGGTCTCGCCCTCCCCCGCGAGCTCACGCACGTACTTCGTCGTGCACACGCCGTTGACGAACCCACCGGTGCGGGTGTGCGTGCGCTCGAAGGTCACGTTGACGCACGGGAACGACAGCACCTCGGCGCGGTAGGCGGGCCTACCGCGCAGATCCCAGCGCACGACCCAGTACCGGTCGGCGAACTCCGACAGCCCGGGGCCCACCGCGAGCCGGTCCAGCGATCGGTGCCTGGCCTGCTCACCCGGGTGCAGGATGCCCTTCATGTCACCGGGTTCCGGCACGGTCACCGCGGTCATCCGATCTGTCGCGTTCTTACAAGACCCCGACCGCGGCGCCGACGAAGATCGAATCCATGACCAACCCCGTCGCGCCCATCCCGGAGGGCTACCACTCCATCAGCTGCTTCCTCGCCGTGCCGGACGGCAACGCCGCCATCGACTTCTATACCGAGGTCTTCGGCGCGAAGCTGCTCAGCCGGGCCGATCGGCCCGACGGCCAGCCCGCGCACGCCGAACTGCTGATCGGCGATTCGACCATCCAGCTCGGAATGCCCATCCCCGAGAACAACGTGCTCGCGCCCGGGGACTGGGTGCACACCTCGATCGTGCACTACTGCCCCGATGTCGACGCCGTCGTCGCCCGGGCGATCGCGCAGGGCGCCCGCAGCGCCGAGGAGCCGCAGACCTTCGTCAACGGCGAGCGCTTCGGCGTGGTCATCGACCCGTTCGGCCACCGCTGGGCGGTGCTCACCCGGCTCGAGGAGATCTCGCGCGAGGAAGCCGACCGCAGGATCGCCGCCTGGATGGCCGAGCAGGGCTAGCCGCCGGGTTCGCGGCCGTCGGCGCCGAGCCGACGGCCGTCCCACGGTCCCCGGTACCCGCATCCCTAGCTCAGACCCGCGGCGTCCATGCCGCGTAGTTCCTTCTTCAGGTCGGCGATCTCGTCGCGCAGACGGCCCGCGAGCTCGAACTGGAGCTCGCGCGCCGCGTTCATCATCTGCTCGGTGAGCGAGGCGACCAGGTCGGCCAGCTCGGCGCGCGGCATCGACTTCACATCGCGTTCGGCGTAGATGCCCGCGCTCACCGCGCGGCCCGGCTCGCCCTGGGCGCGCCTGCCGCGGCTGACGTTGCGGCCGGAACCGCCGACGGCCACCTCGTCGTCGGCCTCCTGATACACCTGGTCGAGGATGTCGGCGATCTTCTTGCGCAGCGGCTGCGGGTCGATGCCATTGGCCTCGTTGTAGGCGATCTGCTTGGCCCGGCGCCGGTCGGTCTCGTCGATCGCGTGCCGCATCGAGTCGGTGATCTTGTCGGCGTACATGTGCACTTCGCCGGAGACGTTGCGCGCCGCACGGCCGATGGTCTGGATGAGGCTGGTGCTCGAGCGCAGGAACCCCTCCTTGTCGGCGTCGAGAATCGCCACCAGCGACACCTCGGGCAGGTCGAGACCCTCGCGCAGCAGGTTGATGCCGACCAGCACGTCGTATTCGCCCAGCCGCAGCTGCCGCAGCAGCTCGACGCGGCGCAGGGTGTCGATCTCGGAGTGCAGGTACCGCACCCGCACGCCGAGCCCCAGCAGATAGTCGGTGAGGTCCTCGGCCATCTTCTTGGTCAGGGTGGTGACCAGGACGCGCTCGTCGCGCTCGGTGCGCCCGCGGATCTCGTGCACCAGGTCGTCGATCTGGCCCTTGGTCGGCTTCACCACGACCTGTGGATCGACCAGGCCGGTCGGGCGGATCACCTGCTCGACGACCTCGCCGCCGACCTGACCGAGCTCGTACGGGCCGGGCGTCGCGGACAGATACACCGCCTGGCCGATCCGATCGGCGAACTCCTCCCAGGTCAGCGGGCGGTTGTCGACCGCGGACGGCAACCGGAACCCGAACTCGACCAGGTTGCGTTTGCGGGACATGTCCCCTTCGAACATGCCGCCGATCTGCGGCACGGTGACGTGCGATTCGTCGACGACGAGCAGGAAGTCGTCGGGGAAGTAGTCCAGCAGCGTCGCCGGCGCCGATCCCGCGGGGCGGCCGTCGATGTGGCGCGAATAGTTCTCGATGCCGGAGCAGAACCCGACCTGCCGGATCATCTCCAGGTCGTATTCGGTGCGCATGCGCAGCCGCTGGGCCTCGAGCAGCTTGCCCTGCTTCTCCAGCTCCGCGAGCCGCGTGGCCAGCTCGGCCTCGATGTCGGCGACCGCGCGCTCCATCCGCTCCGGACCCGCCACGTAATGGGTGGCCGGGAAGATGCGCAGCGAGTCGACCTGGCGCACGACGTCACCGGTGAGCGGGTGCAGGTAGTAGAGCGCCTCGATCTCGTCACCGAAGAACTCGATGCGGACCGCGAGCTCCTCGTAGGACGGGATGATCTCCACGGTGTCGCCCCTGACCCGGAACGAGCCGCGGGTGAACGCCATGTCGTTGCGGGTGTACTGCACGTCGACGAGCAGGCGCAGCAGCGCGTCGCGGTCGATCTCGGTGCCGACCTCGAGCTGGACCGAACGGTCCAGGTAGGACTGCGGGGTGCCGAGGCCGTAGATGCACGACACCGACGCCACCACGACCACGTCGCGGCGCGAGAGCAGGCTCGAGGTCGCCGAGTGCCGGAGCCGCTCGACGTCGTCGTTGATCGAGCTGTCCTTCTCGATGTAGGTGTCGGTCTGGGCGATGTAGGCCTCGGGCTGATAGTAGTCGTAGTACGAGACGAAGTACTCGACCGCGTTGTGCGGCAACATCTCCCGCAACTCGTTGGCCAGCTGGGCGGCCAGGGTCTTGTTCGGCGCCATCACCAGCGTCGGCCGCTGCAGCTTCTCGATCAGCCACGCCGTGGTCGCCGACTTACCGGTACCGGTGGCGCCGAGCAGGACGACGTCCTTCTCCCCCGCGGTGATCCGCCGCTCGAGCTCGGCGATGGCGGCGGGCTGGTCGCCTGCGGGCTTGTGCTCGCTGACCACCTCGAACTTCCCGCCCGCACGCTCGATGGTGCCGACGGGGCGATGCTCGGAATGGGCGAGGGGATGCCCCCGGTCCTCATACCCTTCCGCCGGGATCTCGGTTGCGAATGCCATGACTACCAGGTTAGGCGCGACCACCGACAAGTCGCGACGAGCAGCGCCGCCGCGGCGACACGCCAGCCCGCCACGCCGCCGGTCCGCGCGCGCTCCGGTGTCGTCCCGATGAATTTCCGCTCATCGCGCCGGATGGGTCGCGGAGCGCGGCGAGCGCGGTCCGACGGCTCGCAGCATCGTGGCGATCCGGTCCCGCCGCGCCGATCGCCAGGTCCGGGCACCTCGCGACCGGAACGCGCCGCGTTCGGGCAACCTTCCGGCGTCGCGCGGCTGTGTCCGAAAGATCCCATGTCGCAAGACCATTCATACCAAGGGGGCAGCGCGGACCCCGTGCGGGCGCACCGATCCGGCGTACCCTTGGTCTGATCATCGGCACGTGGTGAAGGACAAGGCCATGAGCGCACTGCTTCCCCTGCTCGTCGCGGCTCCGGCGGTCACCGGATTCGCGGGATACTTCGCGCGCGAGATCCGCGGCCCGCAGCCGCGGGCCGTCGCGGCGCCCACCGCCGCGCCGCCGGGCAGGCCCAGGGTGGAGTTCTTCGACGTGGCCGAACTCACCAGCACCGACACCAGGGGCTTCATCCGGCCCGTCGACCGGTACGAGGTCCAGCCGTGGGGGCTCTACCTCGCCCGCACGGTCGGCCCGCGGGCCCGCTACGAGGAGTGCTGGCTGCTGCCCGAACCAGGTGTCCGCGCGACCGTCGCGCACGACAGCCCAGGTCATCACCGCAGCCACGACTATGTGCTCGACATCGTCGAGGTCGAGCGGATCGGGCCCAAACGCTGGCGGGCCACCGACTACTTCCTCGACGTCGCGGTGCGGCGCGGCCGCTCGGCGACGCTGCTCGGCACCGGCGAACTGCTGGCCGCCCACGCCGCGGGCCAGGTCGACACCGCCTCGGCCGACCGGGCGTTCGAACGGGCCGCCACGGTGCTCGACGGGCTGGCCGCGCACGATCACGACGTCGAACGGTGGCTGCGCGCCGGGAACATCGCACTCACCTGGATGTGACGCGACCGGGCGCGCACGCCTCGTCGCCGGTAGATTTCCCGGTCATGACGCAGGCATCCACCGTGCACGTGCATCCGCCCAAGATCGAGTACTTCGATATCGCGGCGCGGACGAACACCGACCCCAAGGGATTCGTCCGCCCGGTGGAGGTCTATCGCGAGGAGCCGTGGGGTCTGTACATGGCCCGCCACTCCGATCACGCGAACTTCCACTACCTCGAGTCGTGGGTGCTGCCCGAGCTGTCGCTGCGGGCGACGAAATTCCAGTACAACCCGGGCGTGGACCAGTGGCAGGACGTCTACGTCGACGTCGGCGCGTTCACCAGGGAGTCGGCCACGCTGTACAAGTCCGTCGACCACTATCTGGACCTGCTGGTGCGCACGGGCCGCGAGGTCGAACTCGTCGATGTGGACGAACTCCTGGCCGCGCACGCCGACGGGCTGCTCGACACGGCGGCCTGCCAGGCCGCCGTCCAGCACGCGACCGCCGCGATCGACGGCATGGCCGCCCACGGACACTCACTCGAGGCCTGGCTGGCCGGCCGTGGCATGACCATCACCTGGCGCTGAGACGAACAGACCGCCCGGACCCGCGATCGGGTCCGGGCGGTCGTCGTTCCGCCGGGCGGCCGGGTCAGCCCGCCGACAGGCTCGGGAACAGATCCGCCAGCCCGCCGCCGCAGCCCAGGCTGCCGGTCGCGGAGGACTCGCCCACTGTCACCGTGATCGAGTCGCTGATCAGCAGCTGACGGGCCTCGAGCTTGTGCTGGCCCGCGGTGGTCGGCTTCCAGGTGATGCTCACGGTGCCCGACAGCAGCGACGGCGAGACCGGGCTGCCCGGGATGTCGACCCCGTTGTCGGTGAACTTCACCGAGGTGAGCCGGTCGACCTCGACGCTGGCGGTCAGCTTGTAACTGCAGCCCACCTTGTGGTCGGTGCCGGCCACACCGAGGTTGCCGACCCAGGCCGAGGCCTGCGGGGCGGCCAGCACGACGCTGGCGGCGACGGCACCGAAGGCAGTGAGTCCGAAGCCCGCACGGCCGAGCTGACGGTGATGTGATGTCATACGCGCTACAACTTCCCTGTGAATCGAGTCACCCCTTGGTGACCCGCCACAATGTACACAGCGCGTGACCTCGATCGACGGGTTTCCGAAACATTGATGTTTAACAGTTGCGGGGCTGGTTACGCGCGGGCGCGAGCCCACGCGGTGACAGCTGGATACACCGCGTCGAACCAGGGCTCCTTCACCGCGTAGTACGCCTCCGCCGCCGCCTCGCCCGCTTTGTCCGCGGCCGCCTGTTCGGCCTCGCGCTTGACGGCCAGGTAGTCCCGGCGCGCGGACTCCTCGGCCCGCAACCAGTCACGCAGGTCGAGCGCGAAGCGCTGGCCCGGCGAATCCTGAACGCGCAGATGGATGTTCGCCGGACGCGCGGGGTCGGCATTGCCGTGCAGGCGCTTGCCCCACCGGCCGACATCGGCGCCCGCCGGGTCACCGGGCGTCGGCTTCGGATTGTCGTGGGTCACCTGCGGCGCGAGCGGGAAGCCCGCGGCCGCCAGCGCTCCGGCCAGCGACTCGGCCGTGGTCAGGTCCGCCACCGTCACCTGGACGTCGATGACGTCCTTGGCGGGCAGCCCCGGCACCGCCGTCGACCCGACATGGTCGATGCGCACCGCCGACGCGCCGCACACCAGGTGCAGCCGGGCGATGATCCGGCGCGCCTGCGCGGCCCATTCCGGATCCGCGGGCACCAGCCGGTAGTCGGTCCCGGCCCGCACTCCCTCGCGCTGATTGCGTTCGAACGGCACCAGCCGCCGCTCCCACAGCGCGCGCACCTGGGCCTCGACGATCTCGGGGGCGCCGTTGTTGTCCAGCCAGACATCGGCGACCGCGTGGCGCTGATCGTCGGTGGCCTGCGCGGCGATCCGCGTCCGCGCGTCGGCCTCGTCGATGCCACGGTGCTCCACCAGCCTGCGCAGCCGGGTCTCCACCTCGGCGCCGACCACGAGTACCAGTTGCATGAGCGGCGCGAGCCCGTTCTCCACCAGCAGCGGGATGTCTTGCACCACAATGGCGTCCGCGGGGGCCGCGCCGATCAGCTCGGTGGTGCGGGCGCCGACGAGCGGGTGGGTGATGGCGTTGAGCTTGCCCCGCGACTCGTCGTCGGCGAAGGCCACCGCGGCCAGGGCGGGCCGGTTCAGGCTGCCGTCGTCGGCGAGGATCTCCGCGCCGAAGGCCTCGACCAGCGCGGCCAGTCCCGGCGTCCCCGGTGCGACGACCTCGCGCGCGATCACGTCGGAGTCGATCAGGACCGCCCCGAGCTCGACCAGGGTCCGCGCCACTGTGGATTTACCCGCTCCCATGCCTCCGGTGAGGCCGATCCGCAACATGGGTCACAGTCTCGCAGAACCGGGGATCGCGCAAGAAACGGCATCAATCCGACACGCCAGGGGGCCAAAACGCAAAATCCGGGGTTCGGCGCGTCGCGTCGACTAACCTTCGCGCAGGCGAGAAGGCCAGCTCCAGCTACCGAAGGATGATCATGGGCACCACAGACCACCGGACGGCTCGCCACCGCCTGGGCATGCCCGGCGGTGTGCATTGCGTCGAATTCCCCGCTGTCGCGGCGACTCTCGCCGAATACCGCCGATCGTGGTTCACCGCCCTGATCTCCCCCGCCAGACACAGCTTCGCCGCGATGCGCAAACGCCCCAGCATGAGTTCGAACTACTGGGTGCCCGCCGCCGCGAGCTGATCGCGCGCAGACTCGAGCGGGCCCGGCGACTTCTCGCCGGGCCCGCTCCTTGTCGTGCGCCGGGTCGTGCCCACGGTGATCAGCCCCCGGAAAATGCCCGAAGGCCCCGGTCCGTGTGGACCGGGGCCTTCGGTACTGCTCTACCCGAATCAGGCGTTGCCGGAGAGCTTCTCCCGCAGAGCCGCGAGCTGCGCGTCGCTGGCGAGCGAACCGCCGGCGGACTCGGCCGGGCCGGAGGAGGCCTGCGAGCCGCTCTCGGAGGAGTAGTTGCCCGAGGTGGCACCGCCGTTGGCGGCCTCGGCGGCGGCGTCGGCGGCCATCTTCTCCATCTGCGCGGTGTGCATCTTGTGGCGACGCTCGGCCTCGGCGTAGCGGCCTTCCCACTCTTCCCGCTGCTTGTCGAAGCCCTCGAGCCATTCGTTGGTCTCGGGATCGAAGCCCTCGGGGAAGATGTAGTTGCCCGCGTCGTCGTAGCTGTCGGCCATGCCGTACTTCGACGGGTCGAACTCGGCGTGGTAGTCCTCGTTGGCCTGCTTCAGCGACAGCGAGATCCGGCGACGCTCCAGGTCGATGTCGATGACCTTGACCATCGCGTCGTCGCCGACGGCGACAACCTGGTCCGGGACCTCGACGTGGCGCTCGGCCAGCTCGGAGATGTGCACCAGGCCCTCGATGCCCTCTTCGACGCGCACGAACGCACCGAACGGAACCAGCTTGGTGACCTTGCCCGGCACGATCTGGCCGATCGCGTGGGTGCGGGCGAACTGACGCCACGGGTCTTCCTGGGTGGCCTTGAGCGAGAGGGAGACGCGCTCGCGGTCCAGGTCGACGTCGAGAACCTCGACGGTGACCTCGTTGCCGACCTCGACGACCTCGGACGGGTGGTCGATGTGCTTCCAGGACAGCTCGGAGACGTGCACCAGACCGTCGACGCCACCCAGGTCCACGAAGGCACCGAAGTTGACGATCGAGGAGACCACACCCTTGCGGACCTGGCCCTTCTGCAGCTGGTGCAGGAACTCGGAACGGACCTCGGACTGGGTCTGCTCGAGCCAGGCGCGACGCGACAGGACCACGTTGTTGCGGTTCTTGTCGAGCTCGATGATCTTGGCCTCGATCTCCTTGCCGACGTACGGCTGGAGGTCGCGGACACGACGCATCTCGACGAGCGAGGCGGGCAGGAAGCCGCGGAGACCGATGTCGAGGATCAGGCCGCCCTTGACGACCTCGATGACGGTGCCCTTGACGGCCTCGTCCTTCTCCTTGAGCTCCTCGATCGTGCCCCACGCGCGCTCGTACTGCGCCCGCTTCTTCGACAGGATCAGGCGGCCTTCCTTGTCCTCCTTGGTGAGAACCAGGGCCTCGACCTCATCGCCCACGGAAACGACCTCGTTGGGGTCGACATCGTGCTTGATGGAGAGTTCGCGGGAGGGGATGACGCCTTCGGTCTTGTAACCGATGTCGAGCAGGACCTCGTCACGATCGACCTTGACAATGGTTCCCTCGACGATGTCGCCATCGTTGAAGTACTTGATCGTGGCGTCGATGGCGGCGAGGAAGTCCTCGGCGGAGCCGATGTCGTTGACGGCTACCTGCGGCGAGGTGACGGTGGTGGGCATATGTGGATTTGCTCCGGACGGATTGTGGTCGGTTGCGGACATTGGAACTTTCGGTACGCTGCGAGATCACCGCGACGAGGCGACGAAGGATACCGGGTAAGTATCGCACGGACCGCCACACTTGCTGGTGATCGAACTCAGCACGGGCGACTCCGTCATCGGATACCGTACGCATTCAACCCCGGCGCACAGTGGTCCTCGAAAGACACTCGCGTGCCTCAGCGTACGGCACGTCGGCCGAGCCGGGCAAACCACCCCCCGCACCGCGCCGATACGCTGGCCGCCGTGTCCGATGACGAACGCCACGCGCAGGCCAACGCGCTGCTGGGAACCACCGCGACCGCCCGGACCAAGATCGGTTCCGCGGCCAGCGAGCGGGCGAGCAGACGCTGGTGGGACGCCGATGCCGACCAGTATCACCAGACCCATGCCGACTTCCTCGGCGTCGACTCCCCCGGCGGCGAGTTCGTGTGGTGTCCCGAGGGCCTGCACGAGGGCGACATGGCGTTCCTCGGGGAGCTGAGCGGGCGGACCGTGCTCGAGATCGGCTGCGGTTCGGCGCCGTGTTCGCGCTGGCTGGCCGGCCAGGGCGCCCGACCGGTCGGCCTCGACATCTCGATGGGGATGCTGGTGCGCGGCGTGGCGGCGATGGAGCGCGGCGGGCCGCGGGTGCCGCTGGTGCAGGCGGGCGCCGAGGCGCTGCCCTTCGCCGACGCCTCGTTCGACCTGGCCTGTTCGGCCTTCGGCGGCGTGCCCTTCGTCGCCGACTCCGCGCTGGTGATGCGCGAGGTCGCGCGGGTGCTGAAGCCGGGCGGGCGCTGGGTGTTCTCGGTGAACCACCCGATGCGCTGGATCTTCCCCGACGATCCGGGCCCGGGCGGGCTCACCGCGACGATCCCGTATTTCGACCGCACGCCCTACGTGGAGGTCGACGGCCACGGCGAACCCACCTATGTCGAGCACCATCGCACCATCGGCGATCGCGTCCGCGAGATCGTCGGCGCCGGGCTGACGCTGCTCGACATCGTCGAACCCGACTGGCCCGAGTGGCTCGACCGCGAGTGGGGGCAGTGGTCACCCCTGCGCGGGCAGATCTTCCCCGGCACCGCCATCTTCGTCACCGAGAAGCCGCGCTAGAACTCCGGCAACGCGGCGAAGCTCGGGTCGACCCGCACCTGAGGCACCGTGTCGGCGATCCAGCGGCGGGCCCGGGTGAGCGGATGGTCGGGGAACGTCTCGTCGTAGCGGATGTCGTCGGAGAGCGTGTACGGCAGGCGTCCGCGCAGGCCGGGCGCGTACGGATGCGGCGGGTACATCTCGGCAGGCCGCACCCGGCTGCCCACGACGGCCTCGCGCACCCCCGGCGCGCCCGTCTCGGGGCAGATGATCTGGAAGACGGCGCTGCACCGGTCGCGCGGCACCACGATCGACGCGGCGAACACGAGCCCGACCGGTGAGCCCGGCATCCGGGTCTTCTCCACCCGCAGCAGCGCGGGCAGGCTGTCGACCCACACCACGAACGCCTCGATCAGGCAGCCGGTCCTGGCGTGGTGCTCGGCGAGCCGCCTGCGCAGCCGCGACAGGTCGTGCAGCCGGGCGGGCAGGTCGGGCGTGCCGTGGACATAGGTCATCGCGACGACATCACGAGTGGCTGGATCCCCCCAGGTCGTGCTGTCCAACTGCTGCATTCCACGGATGTCGAATGAGATGGGCACCGCAACAACCTACCGGCGCGACCGAGTTCAGTTGTCCCCGTGCGCCGTAGGGCGCGTCGCTCGAGCCGGACCGCGCTGTCCGGCCAGGTCGGCCGCCCGCGATTGATGACGAGTCACGACGAACCTGCGCCGCCGGCCGCCTCAGTCGCGCTTGGGTTTTCGGCCCGCCTGGTCCAAGGCCAGGCGCAGGGCGTATTCGATCTGGGAGTTGACGCTGCGCAGGTCGTCGGCCGCCCACTTGGCGATGGCCTCGTGGACGGCCGGGTCGAGCCGCAGCAGGATCTTCTTGGGTTCCTTCTTCGGCGCGGTCATCGGACCTCAGGCGTAGAGCGATCCGGTGTTCACCACCGGCTGGGTGGCGCGATCGCCGCAGAGCACCACGAGCAGGTTCGAGACCATGGCGGCCTTGCGCTCCTCGTCCAGCTCCACGGTGCCCGCCTCGGCGAGGCGATCCAGGGCCAGCCCGACCATGCCGACGGCACCCTCGACGATCTTGACCCTGGCCGCGACCACCTGGGCGGCCTGCTGGCGCACCAGCATCGCCTGCGCGATCTCGGGGGCGTAGGCGAGGTGGGTGATCCTGGCCTCGATGACCTCGATACCCGCGGTGAGGGTGCGCTCGCGCAGCTCGACGGTGAGTTCCTCGGCCACCTCGGCGCCGTCGCGCAGGCTGGTGCGGTCGTCGTCGTGCGCGTCGTAGGGGTGGGTGGTGGCGAGGTGGCGCACCGCCGCCTCGGACTGGGTCTCGACGTACTCCTCGTAGTCGTCGACCGCGAAGGCCGCCTTGAAGCTGTCGACCACCTTGTAGACGACGACCGCGGCGATCTCGACCGGGTTGCCGTCGGCGTCGTTGACCTTCAGCTTCTGGGTCTCGAAGTTGCGCACCCGCAACGAGATCGACTTGCGGTCGGTGAGCGGGACCACCGAGAAGAACCCGGGCTCGGAGACCGAGCCGATGTAGCGCCCGAAGAAGGTGATCACCTTGGCCTCGTTGGGGTTGACGATGATCAGCCCCGTGGCGAGCAACGCCACCACGACGACGGCGACCACCGCGGCCACCGCGCCCGCCCAGGCGAGCGCGCCGCCGTCGTGCTTGGCGGCCGAGACGAACGCCAGCACGGCGGCGCCGCCGAACAACAGGGTGAACACCAGCCACCCCAGCAAGACGACGAATCCATTGACGCGGGCAGCGGACCGCAGCTCCATGACATCCTCCCGATATCTGAGTGATATCACCAAGATAGTAGAAATCGGGCGATTCGACAAGGCGGACCGACGAAACCGCCTAGGCCGGAGCGATATTGCGGTTGAGGCGGAACATGTTGCGCGGATCGTGGACCGCCTTCGCGGCCGCCAGGCGCGCATAGGTCTCGGGTGCGTAACCCGCGGCGGTCTGCTCCGGTCCCGCGGCGGCCCCGGCACCGTAGAGGAAGTTGAGACTGTGGCCGATCGTCCAGGGCGCCAGCGCCTCCCGGACCGCGGCCAGCCCGGCGGGGGCGGCGGCACCCTCGGCACCGGTGATGACGCGCACGAGGTAGGCGGCGCCGCGGTGGTCGATCGTGGCCGCGCCGTCCCCGGCCAGCGCGCCCCCGAGGTGCCGGATGTCGACGACCGCGTCGACCGGGCCGCCGGGCGCGGTCAGCGCGCGCAGTGCCGCGAGGCCCTCCGGGCTCAGCTCCGACAGCAGGGCGTTGGTGGCGGCGTAGGCGTGCGGGAAGTCGGGATCGCTGTGGATGGTGTGCGACTCGGTGTAGGGCATCGTCCGCAGGTCGTCGCGCAGCCGCTCACCCACGGCACGCAGCGGGGCGACGAGGCGTTCCCCCTCGGCCGCGGAGCCGGTGAACGCGATGCGGATCGAGGCGATGTGCCTGCCGCGCAACGGTTCCGGGACCGGCGGGATGTCCGGGTAGGTGAGCACCGCGACCGTGGAGGTGAGGGTGTCGGGCACCGTCTCGGTCCACTGCCGCCAGGTCCGCAGGACCGTGTCGACCAGCGGGGTGTCGAAGACCAGCTGCCCGCCGAACACCTCGGTGACCGGGACGAGGTCGAGTTCGAGACCGGTCACCACCCCGAAGTTGCCGCCGGAACCGAGGACCGGGCCGAACAGGTCGTCGCCGGGGGTGAGGGTGCGCACGCGCCCGTCGGCGGTGACGAGGTCGATCGAGCGCACATGGTCGGCGGCGTACCCGAATTCGCGCGCGAGCAGCCCGAGACCGCCGCCGAGCACGTAGCCGACGACGCCCACCGACGGCGAGGAGCCGTTGAGCGGCGCCAGCCCGTGCCGCGCCGCCGCTTCGACCAGGGCGCCCGCCCGGACGCCCGCGCCGACCCGAGCGGTGCGGGTGTGCGGATCGACGGTGATCGCGTCCATCCGGCCCGTGGTGATCAGCACCCCGCCGTCGGTGGCCACCGAGAGGCCGTGCCCGGTCGCCTGCACGGCGACCGGAAGCGCGTGACGGGCGGCGTACTCCACCGCGGCGCGCACGTCCTCGACATGGACGGCGCCGACGACGAGGGCGGGCCGATGGGCATAGGCGGTCTGGAAGCCCGCGATCTCGGCGGCGTAGCCGGGATCCTCCGGGGTGAAGACAGGTCCGGTGAACTGAGTCGAATCGGGTGCCGTGGTGGCGTTGTTCGTCATGTCATCGACAGTGCTCCGCCGGATGTCATAAGTACAACAGATGGTTCTTCTGTACCGGATAACTACTTGTTATGGTCGGTGCCATGGAACTGCGGCAGCTCCGGTACTTCGTGACCGTCGTCGAGGAGGGCGGCTTCACCCGGGCCGCCGAGCGCCTGCACCTCACCCAGCCGGGCCTCAGCGCCCAGATCGCACAGCTCGAACGCGAACTCGGGCAGCGGCTCCTCGATCGCGGCGCCCGCACCGTCGCGCCCACCGAGGTCGGGTCGGCGGTGCTCGCGCACGCGCGGGACGCGCTGGCGGCCGCCGACCGGATCGGCGAGACGGTGCAGGAGTTCACCGGACTGTTGCGCGGCCACGTCCGGCTCGGGGTGATCTCCGGCGCCGCGACCGACGAATTCGACATCGCCCCCGTTCTCGCGGATTTCCATCACGACCACCCGCAGGTCGGCATCAGCCTCACCGAGGACACCGCCGAACGGATGCTCGCGGCCCTCGAACGCGGTGACCTCGACATCGCGCTGATCGGCCTCACCGGGGCGCCGCCCGGTCCGGGCATCGGGCTCGACGTCATCCTGGAGACGCCGGTGGTGGCCGCCGTCGCCAGGGACGCCCCCACCGGCCCCGGCGAATCGGCGGGCACGATCAGCCTGTCCGCGCTGACCGATCACCGCCTGATCTGCCTCCCGCGCGGCACCGGACTGCGCGGGATCTTCGAAAGGAGCTGCGCTGCCGCGGGTTTCACCCCCGATGTGGCCTTCGAGGCCGCCGCTCCCCCGCTGCTGCTGCGGCTGGCAGCCCACGGTCTCGGCACCGCCGTCGTGCCCGCGCTCACCGAGGAGGAGGCCGCCGCGTTCGGTGTGCGCGCCCTCGCCATCGTCGAACCACGAATTCGTGGCAGGCTCGCGCTGGCGTGGCGCACCGACCGCCCCGGCGGCCCGGCGGCGAAAGTGCTCCTCGGCCAATTGCGCATTGCGCTCAGCCGCCACTGAAAAAGACAGAAACCCGCTTTGAACAGGCCTTTCGCTCTGGACTTCGGCCTCGGACACGGCGGATAATCCAGGTATCCGGTGCCGCTGTCGGGGGGCGACAACGAAAGTATCGGACAAAGGACGAAACAATGATCGTCAACAAACTGGTGGCAACGGCGATCTTCGCCATCGCGGCCACCGGTGTCAGCACTGCCATGGCGAACGGGCAGGTCCAACTGGGCCGGGATCTCACCTTCAGCGCGATCGACGGGCCGCTGGCCTATACGACGACGCTGGCCGCGGATCATTCGACGGCGACGATCGACCTCGTCGCCGGACGGTTCGAGCTCGGCGACGGCAAGGTCACCGTCTTCGCCGACAACGGCGCGGTGGTCGGCGCGATTCCGACGACCCTGCGCATGGAGACCGGGCAGAGCGTCACCGTGGCGCCCGCTCTCGACAGCAGCGCGCGTGTGCTGACCCTCACCCCGGTCAGTGCACCGGCGCCCTCGCCCGCCGCGGCGGCCACCGCACCGGCGGTGCTCGGCCTGCATCAGGCGGCGACCACGGGTTCCATCGTCGCGGGCGTCGCGATCGGGTGCGCCATCGGCATCCTCATCGGGATCTGGTTCTTCCTGGTGGGTGCCGTGGTCGGCTGCGTGATCGGTGGTGCGATCGGCGGATTCATCGCCGCGGGAATGTGATCGGGTCCATCGCACCGGCGTGGACCGCGTCGCCGGATTCACCGGTGGCGCGGCCCAGCGGGCGGTGCCTACGTCACGGCCACGGCGGTCTTCCTGTCGGCGGACCGCCCGGCCACCTCGCGAAGCACCAGGTAGATCGGGAAGGCGATGGGCGACAACAGGATCGTGCCGACCAGCAGCGGGCCCATCAGCAGCGGATGGATTCCGCGCTCGCGGCTGTCGAGGTAGATCCAGCGGCCGAGGAACAGGTCCCAGGCGAGGATCTGGGCCCACAGGGCGGTGAGCAGCGCCGGATCGGCGACGGCGTCGGTGATCGCGGCCAGCGACGGCGAGGTGACCAGCGACCACAGCGGGCCGAGCACCGGGACGGCGACGATCGCCCAGATCGTCAACGGCAGCAACACGATCCACGGTGACCCGATGATCGCGCGGGTGTACCGCCAGGTCGGGGCCAGGATCATCAGCGCCCAGAACGGCACGGTGACGTAGAACGAGAGGTCGAACAGCGTGCTCACGCGGTGACCGCCTTTCGGGTGAGGGTCGCGCTCGCGATCGAGACGAGCGCTCCGGTGACAACAAGGGTGAGGATCGCCGCGGCCGCGGTGAGCGTGGCCCGGTCGGGGTGGATCAGCGGCTGCCCGCGCAGGGCCTGCCAGGTGACCAGTGCCAGCGTCGCGGCGTAGCCGAGGGCCGTCGTCCAGACGAGCCCGAGACGCGCCCGCACCGGCGCCAGCACCGGGATACGCGGCGCCAGGATCAGCAGCAGCGCGGCGAACAGCGGCAGCACCTGCAGGGCGTGCATGCCGAAGAAGTGCGGGATGCGCAGGTCACCGTGGGTGGTGCTCCAGCCGGTCAGCGGCATGCCCGGCGTGCCGTCGGGCGCGCCGACCGTGTGCGCGCCCGCGATGTCGGTGACGCCCGATTCGCGGTTGGGCATCAGATTGCCCAGGCCGAGCCCGACCAGCGTGATGGCCAGGCCGAGCCGGATCGACCAGGTGGTCGCGAGGTCGCCGAACCTGGCGAACGCGAGCTGCGCGGCGACGACCATGGTGGCGAGGAAGAGCACGAGGATGGTGCTGCCCATGGTGACCCACAGGACCGCGTCGAACGTGGTGGTCACGTTGTAGTGGCTGCGGGTGCCGCGGATCACCTGGCCGAAGATGATCAGCTGCTCGACCGCGCCGGCGACGACGATGACCGTGGCCATCGCCGAGGTGAGCCGGGACGGCTTGGGCCGCAACGAGATCAACCAGGCCAGCGCGACGCTGTAGAGCACGAACGAGATCGCGAACTTGGTCGGCTTGAACCAGGCGGTCGATCCGGCGATCACCCGGTCGTCGACCAGCATCCCGACGACTCCGACGACGACAAGCACCGCGTTGACCGCGGCGAACCAGAGCAGGGGGCGATGGAGCGGGGACTGCCTGCGTGGCAGCGAATCGAGGGACGGAAGGACTGACATGGCGAACTCCCCAGCGATAGATAGCTTTACTATCTGTTATGGATAGTTAGACTATCCGCTGTACTCGAGGCAAGCAAGGGGGAAGGCGGAAAGCAGAGGTGAACTGTGCGGATCTCGGAGTTGAGCGAGCGCAGCGGAATCGCGCTGGCGACGATCAAGTACTACCTGCGCGAGGGCCTGCTCCCGCCCGGTGAACGCACCGGACCCAACCAGGCCAGCTACGGCGAACAGCATCTGCGCAGGCTGCGGCTGGTGCGCGCGCTGATCGAGGTCGGCGGGCTGCCGGTGGCCACCGTGGGCGAGGTGCTCACCGCCGTCGACTCCCCCGACCTGCCGATGTTCAGCCTGCTCGGCGTGGTGCAGGACAGCATCACCGCACCGCCGCCGCCCGCGGCCGACGACGAATGGGAACGCGCCGCGGCCACCGTGCGCGCGGAGATGGACCGGCGCGGCTGGGACACCAAGCCGAGCCCGGCCGCGATCGACACCCTCACCTCGGTGCTGGTACGACTGGCCCAGCTCGGCTACGAGGACTGGGGCACCACGGTCCTGCCGCGCTACTTCGACGGCGTGCGGGTGATCGCCGACATCGATGTGGCGACCGCGCTGGCCGCGGGCGGGCGCGACGACATCATCGACGCGGTCGTCGTGCTGACGGTCCTCGGCGACACCGCCATCGCCGCCATCCGGCGCATCGCCCAGGCGCAGGTCTCCCTGGAACTGCTGAACAGCCGCCCGGAATGAGAAACGGCCCCGCGGAATCCGCGGGGCCGTTTTCTCTCGCCGGTGTCACAGCAGGCGCGACAGGAACGTCTTGGTGCGCTCGTGCTGCGGGTCGGCCAGCAGCTCCCGCGGCGGGCCCGATTCGACGACGACCCCGCCGTCCATGAACACCAACTCGTCGGCGACCTCGCGGGCGAAGCCCATCTCGTGGGTCACCACGATCATGGTCATGCCGGAGTCGGCGAGCTCGCGCATGACGGTGAGCACCTCGCCGACCAGCTCGGGGTCCAGCGCCGAGGTGGGCTCGTCGAACAGCATCAGCTTGGGGTCCATGGCCAGCGCCCGCGCGATGGCGACCCGCTGCTGCTGCCCGCCCGACAGCTGCGCCGGGTAGGCGTTGCGCTTGGCGGCCAGCCCGACCCGTTCCAGCAGTTCCTCGGCCCTGGTGATCGCCTCGGCCTTGCGCAGCCCGCGCACCTGGGTCGGCGCCTCGATGATGTTCTCCAGCGCGGTGCGATGCGGGAACAGATTGAAGTGCTGGAACACCATCCCGATGTCGCGCCGCTGGATCGCCGCCTCGCGCGGGTGCATCTCGTAGAGCTTGCCGTTCTTCTCCCGGTAGCCGACGAGATCACCGTCGACGTAGAGGCGACCCGCGTTCACCTGCTCGAGGTGGTTGATGCAGCGCAGGAACGTCGACTTGCCCGAACCCGACGGCCCGACCAGGGTCAGCACCTTGCCGCGCGGCACCTCGAGCGAGATGCCCTTGAGCACCTGCAACGCGCCGAAGTTCTTGCACACCCGATCGGCCAGCACCATCGGCGGTGCGGCCTTGTCCAGTTCGGTCATTTCGCCTTCACCGCCGCCTGCGCCGTGGCCAGTTCCTCGAGCTGCTTGGCCGTCAGCTGCCGGGTGGCACCGCGCGAGTAGTAGCGCTCCAAGTAGTACTGCCCGACCATCAGCACGCTGGTGATCGCCAGGTACCAGGTGGCACACACGAGCAGCAGCGGGATCGGCTGGAAGTTCACGCCGTAGATGTCGCGCGCGCGACCGAACAGGTCGGTGCTGAGCGGGATCGCCGTGACCAGCGAGGTGGTCTTGAGCATGCCGATCAGCTCGTTGCCGGTGGGCGGGATGATCACCCGCATGGCCTGGGGCAGCACGGTGCGGCGCATGGTCTGCGTCCACGACATGCCCAGCGCGACCGATGCCTCCCGCTGGCCCTCGCCGACGGAGTTGATGCCCGCCCGCACGATCTCGGCCATGTACGCGGCCTCGTTGAGGCCGAGGCCGAGCACCGCGAACAGGAACGCCGCCTGCAGGTTCTGCACGTCGAACTCGAAGAACTGCGGCCCGAACGGGACGCCGAGATGGATCTGCTTGTACAGCGAGGGCACCAGGCCCCAGAACACCAACTGCACGAACACCGGGGTGCCGCGGAAGATCCACAGGTACACCCACGCCGTGGTGCGCAGCACCGGGTTCGGCGACAGGCGCATCACCGCGAGCACCGTGCCGAGGCCCACCGCGATCGCCATGGCGAGCACGGTGAGTTCCAGGGTGACGATCGCGCCCGCGGTGATCCGGCTGTCGAACAGGTACTTGCCGTAGGTGTCCCACCGGTAGGCGGGATTCGTCGCGGCACCGTAGACGAACAATCCCACCAGGATGAGGATGATTGCCGCCGCGATCCAGCGGCCCGGCCTGCGCAGCGGGACCGCCTTGATCGGTTCGGGTTCGGTGCCCGGTCCGGGCACCTCCACCGTGTCGTTGCGCTCGGTCACGTCAGCTCACTGCGCCGTTGATCACCGAGGTCTTGATCTGACCGTCCTGCACACCCCAGTTCGTGGTGATCTCGCCGTACTTGCCGTTGTCGATCAGGTGCTGCAGCGCCTTCTGCAGCGACGCCGCCAGCGGCGAGCCCTTCTGCACGGCCCAGCCGTAGGGCGCCGAGTCGAACAGCGGACCGGCCGCCTCGATCTTGCCCCCGCTCTGCTTGATGGCGTACGCGGTGACCGGCGAATCGGCCGACATGGCGTCGACCTGGCCGAGCATCAGCGCGTTGGCCGCCGCGCTCTGCTCGTCGAAGGGCTTCATGTCGATGGCGGGCTTGCCCTCGGCGACGCACTTGGCGCTCTTGGCGGGGATTTCCTCGGTGTGTTCGACCGTAGTGGCCTGTACGGCGACACGCAGCCCGCACGCATTGTTCGGATCGACGGTTTTCCCGGTTTGCTGGGCCCACTGGATACCCGCGTTGAAATAGGTCGTGAAATCGACCTGCTGTTCGCGTTCACGCGAATCCGTGATCGAGGACATACCCACGTCGTAGGTGCCCGCCTGAATCGCGGGAATGATCTTCTCGAAGGCGGATTCGACGTAGTCGACCTTCAGTCCGAGCGTCGTGGCGACCGCGTCGAGCAGGTCGACATCGAAGCCGATGATCTTGCCCTCGGGGTCTTTCCATTCGTTGGGCTGGTACGGCACGTTGACGCCGACGACGATCTTGCCTGCCTGCTTGACCTTGTCGGGGACGGCCGCGGCGAGCTCGTCGACCTTTTCCACCGACACCTTCGTCACCGCGGCGGTGTCCCCCTCGGTGTTGCTGGCACAGCCACTCAACACCAGGGCGCCTCCGGCGACCGTACAGAGCAGCCGCACGGCACCGCGGCCGAGAACAAAACGAACAGACAAAGGAGCCTCCACATTTCACGTCGACGCCGGCCACGTGTCAGCGCCTGTTTGGCAATGTATGCGAACCGGACACAGCGTGGTGCGACAGTAACCGAAGATTAATCAGCGAATGTGAAAGGGGTCCCTTCACCTGCGGTGCACGCGCGCGCGGACCTGCTCGGTGAATTCGCTGGTGGAAGCCAGACCGCCCAGATCCGCGGTGGCCGTGCCCGCCGCCAGGGTGGCCGCGACGGCCCGGGTGATCCGCTCCCCCGCGTCGTGCAGGGCGCGGTCGCCCTCGCGAACCGCCAACCAGCGCAACAACATCGCCGCCGACAGTTGCAGGGCGGCGGGATTGGCGCGATTGCGCCCGGCCAGCCCCGGTGCGGCGCCGTGCACGGCCTGGGCCATGGCCTTGGTGTCGGAGCAGTTCAGCGAGGCGGCCAGGCCGAGCGACCCGGCCAGCTCGCCCGCCAGGTCGGACAGGATGTCGCCGAAGAGGTTCTCGGTGACGATCACGTCGTAGTCTCCCGGCGTGCGGACCAGGTGCGCGGCCATCGCGTCGACGTGCTCGTCGTCGACCCGCACGTCGGGGTAGTGCGCGGCCACCTCGTAGCAGACGTCGCGGAACAGGCCGGTGGTCATCGGCAGCACATTCGCCTTGTGCACCACGGTGACCCGCTTGCGCCGCCCCTGGGCCAGCCGCAGCGCCTGGTGCGCGATCCGCTCGCACGCCTGCCGGGTGATCACGGCGACCGCCATCGCGACGTCGGGCGTGGGCCGGAACTCGCCGGAGCCGGCGAACATGTTGCGGTCGGCGTAGAAGCCCTCGCTGTTCTCCCGCACGATCACCAGGTCGATGTCGGGCGCGCTAGCCCTGACTCCGGCGAAGGCGGCGGCCGGCCGGATGTTGGCGTAGAGGCCGAGACGCTTGCGGATGGCGCCGCCGGGCGCGACCCGCATCTCGGCCGGGTAGGAGGCGTTGTCGTGCGGACCGAGGATCCACGCGTCGAGCTCGTCGAGCGCGGCCAGGGTCTGCTCGGGCAGCGGGTCGGCGTGCGCGGCGATGGCCTCGTGGCCCATCAGCAGCGGCACCCAGTCCACCGGCCCCAGCCCGGCCGCGCCGATCGCCTCGTCGACGACCGCGCGCGTGGCCGCGACCACCTCGGGGCCGATGCCGTCACCGTCGATCACTCCGAGCCGCACGCTCGACCTCGTCGCGTTCACGGTGTCCATCCTCGCGCCTGCGGCCACCGGAGCGGCCACGGGGACACGCCGAAGCGACTATTTTCTGCAGAGCATGGTGCAGTCGGTGGAGTTGCTGCTGGACGAGCGGAGCGAGGCCGTGGTCCGCGAGCAGTGGGCGGCGCTGGCGCGCGCGGGGGTCACCAGCCCGCGTGGCGAGACCCATCGCCCGCACGTGACGGTCGCCGTGGCGCGCGAGATCTGGCCGCGCGTCGACCGCGCGCTGGCGGGGCTGGCGTTCCGGCCGCTGCCGATCCGGCTCGGTGGCCTGCTGGTCTTCGGCGCGCGCAGGCCGATCCTGGTGCGCGCGGTCGTGGTCACCGAGGAGCTGCTCGCGCTGCACCGGCAGGTCCACGACCTGGTGGAACCCTGTCCCGGCGTCCCGGCGACCATGCGTCCCGGCGCCTGGACGCCGCACGTCACGCTGGCCCGCCGGGTGCCGCCGGAGCGGCTCGGGGCCGCGGTGGACGCGGTCGCCGCCGATCACGATTTTCCGGCCGTTGTGGTGGGCGTTCGCCGCTGGGACGGGGACGCCCGCCAGGAGCGGGTGGTCCTCGGTGGAAGATAGAAGGACGCCACGGCGTTACAGCCGAGGAACCGACAAGGAGAGGACGTCATGGCCACCCAGACGCTGACCCAGCAGAACTTCGACGAAGTCATCACCGGAAACGACGTGGTCCTCGTCGATTTCTGGGCTTCCTGGTGCGGTCCGTGCCGCAGCTTCGCGCCCACCTACGAGGCGTCGTCGGAGAAGCACTCCGACGTGGTGTACGGCAAGGTCGACACCGAGGCCGAGCAGGGACTCGCCGCCGCGGCGAACATCCAGTCCATCCCGACCATCATGGCCTTCCGCGAGGGCGTGCTCGTGTTCGCCCAGCCGGGCGCGCTGCCGCCGGCCGCGCTCGAGGACCTGGTGACCCAGGTGAAGGGTCTGGACATGGACGAGGTCCGCAAGCAGATCGCCGAGCAGGCCTCCGCCGCCGAGTAGAAACACCGACGGCGCACCGAACGTCGAAGGGCCCGTTCACCTTTCGAGGTGAACGGGCCCTTCGCGCAGTGGTCGGCTAGCGCGCGAGCAGGTTGACGCAGGCGATCATCGCGCGCACGGTCGACCCGGCGCCGTCGGCGGCCATGGCGGCGGCCCAGCCGCGCCGGCCGTTGACCTCGCACTGCACGAAGGTCGCGGTGCCCTCGGTGGTACGGCGCTGGTGGAACTGCAGGATCTCGAGGGGGTAGCCCTCGTCATAGAGCGCCGAGGTCATCGCGGCGACCGGGTTACCGGCCGAGATGACGGTGCGCAGGTGGTCGGCGAACTCCAGGGTGGCGGTGAAATCCGTTCCGGAGCAAGTGAATTCGCCGAGCGTGATCGGTCCCTCGATCCGGGTGTACCGGTCGAGGAATTCGGCGGGAGTCAGGTTGTCGGTGTCGGCGCGCAAGCCCCTGGGGGCGGCGTCGAACAGGGCACGGTCCAGTGTCAGCAATGTCATTGCAGGTGAGGTCTTCCCGAAGATTGTCTTCGTTGGCAGGTGGGGACCAGCAGAACAATGAAAAATCAGCCCGCAGCGAGGGGGCCGGTCCGAATCAGACCCCGCTACGGCGGGTTACTACGAGAAGAATCTGCCGGGTGGCTGCCCGCGCGGTCTGCACAGCAGCGGCCGCGCTGTCGCGGTCGGCGACTAGCAACGCGGCAAAGCGGTCGGCGGGATTCGGCACGACAACGACAATAGGGTGATCGTCGCGGAATCGCAACCTTTATCCGGTTCCGCCGTGTCTACCCGTGAGTACCATCACCGCAGCTCAGCGGGCACACCCCGCGCGCCGGTACCGTGGACGCATGGGCACTGTCTTCGCCATGACGATTCCCGGCCTGGCGATCCTGCTGATTCTGCTGGCGCTGGCCGAAGTGGTCGTCAACCGGCTGACCGGGACCAGGTTCCTGCCGTGGACGCGCAAGCGCACCGGACCGGCAGTCGCCGCGACAGGATTCGAACACCTCACGGCCATGTTCCAGGGGTCCAAGCACCACGAGTTCGAGCAGCGGCAGAGCACGCTCATGCACCGCGAGACCCCGTCCGAGGGCGCGCCGCCGCGCGATCGGGTCGACCTCACCCGGGGCTCGGCCTCGCTCGTCGCCAAACCTCACTGACGCCAATCCGGCTGCACCCCAGCATATTTCAGAGCACGGGCAGGCGGTCCACCGAGCCGAGCGCCCTGGCGACGCCGTCGACATCCATCTGCACCCGCAGGCCGCCCGGACGCAGGCTCGTGCGCAGCACCACCTTGTCGCCCGCCATGACCGGGCCGACGTGCTCGACGATCGCGCGATACGGCAGCTGGTGCCGGTCGGGGTGGGCGGCCAGGGCCTCCTCCACGGCTTCCCAGTAGACGGCGTTGTTGACGTGGCCGAGCCGGTCCACATCGGTGACCCGCAGCGGGAACGAGGTCGCCTCCACGTCCGGATCGTCGAGTTCGGTGAGCGCGGCCCGCCAGCGCAGCCGGTGTTCGGTGGTGCTGGCCAGCATGGGCGCCATGAACGCGTCGCTCATCCTGGCCGGGCGTCCCGCCACCGGATCGATGTGGATGAGGAACGCCGCGGCCTCGATGTGGCCGCCGCGCTCGCCCTTCAGCTGGATCCGCATATCGCACCAGCGGTTCGACAGCGCGTCGGCCCACCGGCGCAGCTGGACGCGGTCGCCGAACATGATCGGCTCGTAGACGTCGATGACGGTGCGCCGCACGATCCAGGCCTGATGGAGGTCGCCGTCGGCGACGGCGTCGAGATGGTCGAACCCGATGTCCTGCAGGTACCGGGCCACCGCGTCCAGGCGCAACCGGTCGTCGCCGTCGGTGTCACCCAGGCGCACCGGCCACGACACCGCGAAGGCCTGCTCGATATCCGGGCAGTCGGGCAGCGGGGTCGCGATGACATCGGCGGGCATGCCCCGATGCTGCCACACTCCGTCCCCGCCCTCGCGCCGTGGCGGGCGCGCGTCGCGCGGGCTCAGGCGCGCTCGGCCGCCGCCTTGATGCCCTCGACGTGGGTGCTCCACATGCCGCGCGCGTGCTCGGCCTCGGCCGGGCTGGCGTTGTTGTCCTGACGCAGCGTCAGGTGGGTCGAGCCGCCGTCGCCTGCCAGCTCGTAGGTGAGCGTGTGGTAGTTCTCCGGCACGTCCGGCTGTCCGCTCAGCGGGCTGTAGTGCGTCATCCGCAGCAGGTGCTCCGGCTCGACCGCGAGGATCTCCCCGCGGTCCTCAAAGGACCTGCCCTCGTACTCGCCCTGCCAGACGATCGGGCTGCCCGGTTGCCAATCGGTGCGCACCTCGGCGCCGAACATGAACCGGCGGATCTCGGCCGGATCTGTCAGCACCGCCCACACCCGCTGCGGAGCGGCGTTGATGTCGGTCTCCGCGGTCGCCACGAATCCGGTCATGATGCTCAACTCCTTCCGTCGACCACCATCAACCCTACGACCGCCGCGGCGCCGCCGTCTTGGACAAACGCGTCAGTGTGGACTCAGTGGGCGGCGGCGTCCCAGCTGCGGCCGGTGCCGACCGAGACGGTCAGCGGGACCGAGAGGTCGATGGCCGAGGACATCTGCTCCCTGGCGAGTGCCTCGAGCGCCTCGCGTTCGCCCTCGGCGACCTCGAAGACGAGTTCGTCGTGGATCTGCAGCAGCATCCGTGAGCGCAGGCCCGCGTCGCGAATCGCGTTCTGCACGTTGATCATCGCGACCTTGATGATGTCGGCGGCGGTGCCCTGGATGGGGGCGTTGAGCGCCATCCGCTCGGCGGCCTCACGACGCTGCCGGTTGCTGGAGTCCAGGTCGGGCAGGTAGCGGCGGCGGCCGAACAGCGTCTGCGTGTAGCCGACCTTGCGGGCCTGGTCGACCACGTCGGACAGGTAGTCACGGATGCCGCCGAAGCGGTCGAAGTAGACCTCCATCTGTTCCTTGGCCTCGGCGGTGCTGATCTTGAGCTGGGCCGACAGGCCGTAGGAGCTCAGGCCGTAGGCCAGGCCGTACGACATCGCCTTGATCCGGCGGCGCATCTCCGGCGACACCTCCGACAGCGGGATGTCGAACGCCTTGGACGCGACGAAGGTGTGCAGGTCCTCCCCCGAGTTGAACGCCTCGATCAGCCCCGCGTCGCCGGACAGGTGCGCCATGATGCGCATCTCGATCTGGCTGTAGTCGGCGGTCATCAGCTCGGCGTAGCCGGGGCCGACGACGAAGGTGTCGCGGATCTGGCGGCCGGTGTCGGTGCGGATCGGGATGTTCTGCAGGTTCGGCTCGGTCGAGGAGAGCCTGCCGGTGGCGGCGATGGTCTGGTTGAACGTGGTGTGCACGCGACCGTCGTCGGCGACCGACTTGAGCAGCCCGTCGACGGTGACCTTGAGCCGGGTGGCGTCGCGGTGGGCGAGCAGATGCTCCAGAAAGGCGTGGCCCGTCTTCTCGAACAGCGATTCCAGGGCGTCGGCGTCGGTGGTGTACCCGGTCTTGGTGCGCTTGGTCTTGGGCATGTCGAGCTCGTCGAACAGCACCACCTGCAGCTGCTTGGGCGAACCGAGGTTGATCTGCTTGCCGATCACCTCGTACGCCGAGTTCGCGGCCTCGGTGACCCGGTCGGCGAACTGCCGCTGCAGTGACTCGAGCTGGGGGACGTCGACCGCGATGCCCGCCTCCTCGAGCACCCCGAGCACGCCGAGCAGCGGCAGCTCCATCTCCTCGAGCAGGGCGGTCGACTCGATCTGGGCCAGCTCCTCGTCGAGCGCGTCGGCGAGGTCGGCCACGGCGCGGGCCCGCAGCATCTGCTCGCGGGCGACCTCGGCGGCGACGGTGTCCTCGTCGTCGAGCAGCGACAGCTGGCCGGAGTCGCCGGTCTCGGCGCGCAGCTCGCGCTTGAGGTAGCGCAGGGACAGGTCGTCGAGGTTGAAGCTGCGCTGACCGGGGCGCACGAGGTAGGCCGACAGCGCCGTGTCGCTGGTGAGCCCGGCGAGGGTGAATCCGCGCCCGCGCAGGGCGTGCCCGGCCGCCTTGGCCTCGTGCAGCGCCTTGGGCACGGCCGGGTCGGCCAGCCACGCGGCCAGCGCGGCCTCGTCCTCGGGGGTGAGCACGGTCAGGTCGACGTAGGCGCCCTCGCCGTCGGCGGCGGCGAAGGCCAGCGCCTTCGCGTCACCGTGCACCGGCGTTCCGGTGCCGACGATCGAGAGGCCGTGGCGGGCACCGGCTTTCGCGTGCTCGGCGAGCCAGTCCGCGACCGCGCCCGGCCCGAGCGCGGCGCCGCTGATCTCGAAGCCCGACTCGGCCTCCGGTTCGGCGGAGCCGAGCGTCTCGAAGAGCCGGTCGCGCAGCACGCGGAACTCGAGGTCGTCGAAGAGCTGGTGGATCTTCTCCCGGTCCCACGGCGCCTGCGCCAGCTGGTCGGGGGTGTAGGGCAGCGGCACCTCGCGCACCATCTCGGTGAGCTGGCGATTGAGCACCACGCTGGACAGGTTGGCGCGCAGCGCGTCGCCGACCTTGCCCTTCACCTGGTCGACCCGGTCGACCAGGGTGGCCAGGTCGCCGTATTCGCGGATCCACTTGGCGGCGGTCTTCTCCCCCACGCCGGGGATGCCGGGCAGGTTGTCGCTCGGGTCGCCGCGCAGGGCCGCGTAGTCGGGGTACTGCGCCGGGGTGAGCCCGTACTTGGTCTCCACCTCGGCCGGGGTGAAGCGGGTGAGGTCGGAGACGCCCTTGCGCGGGTACAGAACGGTGACGTCGTCGTTGACCAGCTGGATGGCGTCGCGGTCGCCGGTGACGATGAGCACCCGGAACCCCTGCGCGGCGGCCTGGGTGGTGAGCGTGGCGATCACGTCGTCGGCCTCGTAGCCGTCGATCGCCATCACCGGGATGCCGAGCGCGCCGAGGACGTCTTTGGTGAGTTCGACCTGGCCGCGGAATTCGTCGGGCGTCGCGCTGCGGTTGGCCTTGTACTCCGGGTAGGCCTCGGTGCGGAAGGTCTTGCGGGACACGTCGAACGCCGCGGCCACGTGGCTCGGCTGCTCGTCGCGCAGCAGGTTGATCAGCATCGAGGTGAAGCCGTACACCGCGTTGGTGGTCTGGCCGGTGACGGTCTTGAAGTTCTCCGCCGGTAGCGCGAAGAACGCGCGGTAGGCCAGTGAGTGCCCGTCCAGGAGCAGCAGCGTCGGCCGCTCACCTCCCGAGGTGGTGGTCGTGGTCGATGCCTGCGCAGTCGTCGGTGAACTCACCCGGATGAGTGTAGGGACACCCACCGACACGGTCGAACGCCGCGCCGACCACGCCACCCACACACCGGACCACCACGACCCGACCTCGAGGAGGGTCCGCCGCGCAGCGGGGGTCGCGGCCCGTCCCGTCGATCAGGCGCCGTTTCGCAAGCGACGAAGGAGCGAGAAACGGTGCCTGTTCCACGGCATCCAGACCGCGCTGTTCGCCCAGCAGATGGCGGCGCGCGCGCAGCTCGAGCAGATGCGTCAGGGGGCGTTGCCGCCCGGG